>JAFSCU010000054.1 GCA_017436575.1 Oscillospiraceae bacterium | reverse complement strand
TAACGACGCTGAAGGTACAGTTGAACTTTCCAAGAAAAGATATGATGCACAGGAAGGCGCTGACGCAGTAGCTAAAGCTGCTGAAACAGGCGAAGTTCTGGTTGCAAATATCGTTGAAGCTGTTAAAGGTGGTCTTGTTGCTTTCGTTAACGGCGTGCGTGTATTTATCCCTGCATCACTTGCAGCAGGCAGAAATGAATCTCTGGAAGCTCTGGTAAAAACAAAACAGGAAATCAAAATCATCGAATCTTCAAAAGACGGCAACAGAAGAAAAGTTATCGGCTCTATCCGTGCTGTTAAAGAAGAAAAATCCAACGAACTGAAAGAAAAATTCTGGGCAGACGTTGAAGAAGGCAAAGTTTACAACGGTGTTGTAAAGAGCCTTACACGCTATGGCGCATTTGTTGACCTTGGCGGCGTTGACGGTCTGGTTCATATGTCTGAACTGACATGGGAAAAAATCAAACACCCAGCAGAAATCCTGAAAGTTGGTCAGGAAATCGAAGTGTTCGTAAAATCTCTTGACAGAGAAAACGGCAATATCTCCCTGGGCCACAAAAAAGAAGAAGACAATCCATGGGCAAAATTTGAAACAGAATACCCAATCGGCACAGTAATGGCAGGTACAGTTGCATCTCTTACAAAATTTGGTGCATTTGTAAAAATCCTCCCAGGTGTTGATGGTCTGGTTCACATTTCTGAAATCTCTTACGAAAGAGTAGAAGACCCAGCAGCAGTTCTGAAAGTAGGTCAGGAAGTTCAGGTTAAACTTATCGGTGTTGACCTTGAAGCAAAACGTGTTTCACTGTCTATCAAACAGACAATGGAACCACCAGTAAAAGAAGAAAAAGCTGAAGACGCTGAATAATCTTTTATAACTGATAGTTAAAGACGGGCTATTACAGCCCGTCTATTTTGTTATATAAAAACCTTATAAAAAATCCCCACAGTTTCCTGTGGGGATAGTTTTATATAGGAATAAATTAAATTTCTTCCTTTTCTTTTACTACGATATGAACATCGTCCAGCTGCTGGTCTGTAACCACGCTTGGTGCGTTCATCATCAGGTCCTGTGCTGCACCGTTGAGAGGGAATGCGATAACATCGCGGATTGTGTCTTCTTCAGCCAGCAGCATTACCATTCTGTCGATACCAGGTGCCATACCGGCATGTGGTGGTGCGCCGAACTGGAATGCTGTGTAAAGTGCGCCGAATTTGGCAGCCACTTCTTCTTCACCGTAACCTGCAATTTCAAATGCTTTTCTCATAATGTCTGGGTTGTGGTTTCTTACAGCACCGGATGAAAGTTCAACACCGTTACATACGATATCGTACTGGTAAGCGTAGATATCCAGTGGGTCCATTGTTTCCAGAGCTTCCAGACCGCCCTGTGGCATAGAGAATGGGTTGTGTGTAAAGTCGATTTTCTTTTCGTCTTCGTTCCATTCGTACATTGGGAAGTCAACGATATAGCAGAATTCAAATCTGTCTTTGTCAATCAGATTCAGTGTTTCGCCCAGCCATTTTCTGATGCCGCCAGCCAGACCGTTAACAAGATTTTTGTTGTCAGAGATAAAGAAGATTGTGTCGCCGTCTTTCATGCCGCACATTTCGATAAGGTGGCTTCTCTGTTCTTCTGTCAGGAATTTGTCGATAGGGCCTTTGAATTTGCCGTCTTTCAGCATCAGGTAGCCAAGACCTTTCATACCGATGGACATAGCGTGTTTCAGGCTGTCTTCGTAGAATTTTTTGGACTGGTTTGCACATGGTGCAACAATACCTCTTACAGGTTTGCCTTTGAATGCTGCAAAGTTTACATCTGCAAAGAATTCTGTCAGGTCTTCAATGATCAGAGGGTTGCGCAGGTCAGGTTTATCTGAACCATATTTCAGCATTGCTTCTTCAAATTTGATGCGTCTGAATGGAGCAGGGCTAACTTCTTTGTTTGAGAATTTTTTGAATGTGTTGTACAGAACTGTTTCGCCTACTTTGAATACGTCTTCCTGTTCTGCGAAAGCCATTTCAAAGTCCAGCTGATAGAATTCGCCAGGTGAGCGGTCGCCACGGGCGTCTTCATCACGGAAACATGGTGCGATCTGGTAATATTTGTCAAAGCCGGATACCATCAGCAACTGTTTGAACTGCTGTGGGCTCTGTGGCAGAGCATAGAATTTGCCCGGGTGTTTGCGGCTTGGTACCAGATAGTCACGGGCACCTTCCGGTGAAGATGATGTAAGAATTGGTGTCTGGAAATCCATAAAGCCCAGGTCTTCCATCTGGCGGCGCAAATAGCTGATAACCTGTGAACGGAACACAATGTTTTTGTGCAGTGCAGGGTTTCTCAGGTCAAGATATCTGTATTTCAGTCTTACATCTTCTCTTGTTTCTTTGGAAGCTTCAATTTCAAATGGCAGCATGTTTCTGCTTGGGCCAAGAATTGTCATTTCTTCAACGTGAATTTCTACTTCACCAGTTTCCAGTTTAGGGTTAACTGTTTCTGCATCTCTTGCAACAACAGCACCTTTTACCTGGATAACAGTTTCTTTATGCACGTTTTTCAGCATTTCTGCATCGTGGAAAACAACCTGTGTCATACCGAAATGGTCGCGCAGGTCAATAAAGATAACACCGCCGTGGTCACGGATAGTGTTAACCCAGCCGGCTACTGTAACAGCCTGGCCGATGTGTTCTTTGCGAACTTCGTTACATGTATGTGTTCTTAACATACTCTTTTTCCTCCTGAAAAAAATAAAAAATCCCGGAAATTCTCTTGTCAAAAAATTTCCGGGACGAGTTTTGTTGATGTCGGGCCTTTGTGGATATATAAGTTTGTGCAGCATAATTATTACAAATATCAAGTTAAAAGTTTCAAATTGCAATCAGTAATTAAAATACAGCCACAAACCATATCCGGCCTGTATATAAACCCGCGGTGCCACCCGCATTGGTGTGTAAAAGCACACCCACTTTAGTATTTGATTTTCCGGTTTAATGTCACGATGATATCATCTGCCCTGCTTTCAGCCGGTGACAAGGGCTCTCTTTAAGATGATGCTTTCAGAGTGTTCCCTGAATACTGTGTTTAATTGCGCTTTCAGCCGGTGGCGCAAATCTCTGCTTAAACAGCTCTGTATCCAGAATCTCTATTCTAAAATTATAATAATAAAATGCAAAAAAGTCAATAAGAAAGTGTTGATGGGATAATGGTAAAAAATAGTAGTGGTAAATTGTAGTTTATGTGCGAATAGCACATAATGCCGTTTTGCCGTGGAAGGCAACTATGTTGCCGACCGCGCGCAAATGCGAGCCGCGCCCGAAGCGAGCAATGGCATAAAAAATCAGATATTTCCACTAAACTATATAAATAATCAGCCGCTTGCGGCATTCCTTATATGTAATAAATCGTTTTACGATTTATTACACGGGATGTCGGGGACGCCATCCCCTACGCGTTTAGAGCACCGCTGGTGCGCTAAACTATAATTTACCTAATAAAAAAGGGCGGTGGCCGCCCTTTTAATATTGGTTTTTTACTTCTCCAGATAAAAACCTACTCCGTTTTTACCATACACTTTTACACTTTCAGGCATGTGTGCAGGTGCAGGCTGTGGGGCAGGCCATTTGCCGGTTGTTATTTCTCCAGCCAGCTGGCACAAATCTTTCAGTATTGCCTTTGGCAGTGGCCGTTTTCCGTGGGCTGGCCATATTTCGTCAAAGGAATCCTGTATTTCTTTCAGCTTTTTGATTGATGCCAGATATGCAGGCAGGTTTCTGCCTGTTCCAAACATATATACAGGCACATTGCCAACAGTGTCGCCTGTCAGTATAAATCTCTGGTTTCTTTCCAGCAGGGCAATGCTGCCTGGAGTGTGCCCTGGAATAAACACAATTTCAAAGCAGAAATTTCCCAGGTCAATTTTTTCGCCTTCCCATATTGCAATGGCATCAGGCTGTTTGCCGTTTCTTGTGTGATAATAAGAGAATTCTGACGGATGCATATAATATGGGCCAAACTGACCTGCCGCGCCCATATGGTCACCGTCAGCGTGGGTAATCAGCAGCTGTATCGGCTTATCTGTCAGTTTTTCACACACTGATTTCAAATCGCCTCCAAAGCCGGCATCGACCAGCAGTGCCATATCATCCCCTTCAAACAGATAGCAGCGCACGCCGCCCTGTTCGATAGCCCAGAATTTTTCGCTGATTTTTACAGGTTCATAAGGTGGAAATTGCTGTTTTGTCATAATGAATTCTCCTTTCGATGAGTTATTCTGTCTTTTCTGCCCAATAGCTGGAACAGTCCTGTGTTCTGTCCAGCAGATGATTGTTGTACATTTCACGTCGCAAAGTGGCGGGGTCACGGAACAGGCACCAGCTGTTTATCAACCGGTTTATTTCTTTTTCGGTGTAAACCTTGTCCGGTTCCAGCTTTGTTGCCAGATATTCCAGTGCCGCCAGTTTTTTCTTTTGCTTTGTGGGATAGCTTTTCAGTCTGCCGCTTTCATCTAAAAATGGCGCTATCAAACTAAAATCTTTCATAATCATTTCTCCAATTAATATTTGTGAGGCATTAATTGAGATTCCTGATTTTATTATAAATTAAATATCATCGTTTGTCTATCTGTCATCTGTTTATTGACAAAGAAAAGTCAGTATTATATCATAAAATGAGAAATAAATTTTCACAGGAGAATTATTATGCAGAATATAAATGAATTGTTGACTTTCATTGAAAACAGCCCATCACCATTTCACGCTGTAGAAACTATCAGCGACAGACTGGACAATGCAGGTTTTACACGCCTGTACGAACAGGATGACTGGAAACTGGAAAAAGGCAAAGGCTACTATGTATGCCGCAACTATTCTTCCGTATTGGCTTTCAGAATTCCGGAAACAGGTGTGCAGGCTTTCAACATTGTTGCCAGCCATTGTGACAGCCCAACATTTAAAATCAAAGAAAATCCACAGATTACCACAGGCCCATACATCACCCTGAATACAGAACGCTATGGCGGTATGATTATGTCCACCTGGATGGACAGACCACTGTCTGTTGCCGGTCGACTGATTGTAAGGGAAGGCAACACATATACACAGAAACTGGTTAATATCGACCGCGACCTGCTGGTTATTCCTAACCTGGCTATCCACATGGACAGAAATATGAATGACGGCAAAAAATTCAATCCACAGGTTGATATGCTGCCTCTTTACGGCCTGAAAGACGATACACAGGGCTTTATTGCAATGGTTGCAAAAGAAGCAGGCGTGAAAGAAGAAGATGTAATCGGTCACGACCTGTTCCTGTACAACAGACAGAAAGGCACTGTTCTTGGTGCAAACAACGAATTTGTATGCAGCGCAAAGTTGGATGACCTGCAGTGCGCATTTGCATCCATGAAAGGCTTTATCGCACAGGAAGATGTAAAGGCAATGTCTGTTCTGGCTGTATTTGACAACGAAGAAGTTGGCAGCAGCACAAAACAGGGTGCAGCATCCACATTCCTGTTTGACACACTGACAAGAGTTGTGAAAGAACTGGGCGGCGACGAAAACACATACCGCAAAGCATTGGCACACAGCTTTATGATAAGTGCAGACAATGCCCACGCTGTGCATCCAAATCAGCCTGGTATTGCTGACCCTACTAATCGCCCTGCAATCAACAAAGGTGTGGTTATCAAATACAACGCAAACCAGAGATACACAACAGATGCCATTTCCGCAGCAGTGTTCAAAGGTCTGCTGAACGACCTGGAAATTTCTTTCCAGACATTTGCAAACCGCAGTGACATTATGGGCGGCGGCACACTGGGCAACATTTCAAACACAAGAGTTGCACTGAACACAGTTGATATCGGTCTGCCACAGCTGGCCATGCACTCTGCATGGGAAACAGCAGGTGTAAAAGACACAGAAGACTTTATCAGAATCTGTACAGCATTCTATGGAATGAAGCTGAACAAAGTGGAAGATGATAAATACACAGTTGGATAATTGAACAACAGAAAGGGGACTCCTGAGAGTCCCCTTATTTTTATTCTTCAGTTTCCTTTTCAAAAATCAGGTCATAACCCAAAGATTCACCGTCATTTGTCTGTCGTATACGGATATTGCCCACATATCTCCAGCCTTTGTTGCCGTATTCAGATATTATCTGCCTGTGTTCTTCCATAGTGGGAAATTTTAAAACAGCCTGTGGCATTTCAACTCGTACATATTCATAAATGTATTTTTTCATACTGTCACCTGCATCAAATGTGAATTATAGTTTTTAATTGTAATGTATATATGTTTGAGGGAATATGCACAGATAATTTGTAATATCTAATATGCCGTCAACGATAGGGCCTTTTATTTTGTTCAGTCCTTCAGTACCCATTTCACAGGTTATTACAATGTCCATAGGCACATTCCAGTCGTCCGGAGGGAAAATATCGTACATACGCAGGAATACTTCCTGTGCGGCCTGTGCAATATCCATATCCAGGTCTATATATTCCAGATTGTCCATCACGGCCACGGCACGCCAGTCTGCACAATGCAGTGCCAGAACATTCAAATCGTAATCCAGATAAAATTTAAATTCACCGCCGCCGTTGGTGTGCACACAAATAAGACTGTTTGCCACAGCGGTGTTGAAATCTTCTTCAGACATGGAAACATATGTTTCCTGATAAGTCAATCCGCCGTAATCCCGGGCATAAATCTGGTCGCCGTTATAGCTATCACCAACAGATATATTGTCATCGCCGGCAGTGTTTTCATCCCCTGCATCTGCTGAATTTTCTGTGTTGCTGTCCGGAAAATTATTTTGCCGTGTGTCACCACTGCCACAGGCAATCAGTACAAACATCATTGCACAACAAATAAACAAAGCAATTATCTTTTTCATTATATTGCCCTCCGTTGATTATAATTAACATAATATTACTGCTACAAATTTTCATTGTCAATATTACAGGTGTAAAATTTGTAATTTTAAATTATCATTATGGATAATAGTTGTAAAAAACTGGAGATTATGTTAAAATTATATATTATGAATAATTATGTTTTCAGGTGAGATAAATGGAACAGAAACGTATAGAAGACAATCTTAAATATCTTTCACTTCTTGCAAAGGATTATCCTGATGCCCAGGCTGCAGCGGCTGAAATAGTCAGTCTGCAGGCACAGCTGAAACTGCCAAAAGGCACAGAAATGTATATGTCTGACATTCACGGCGAAGACCGGGCTTTCAGCCATATGATGAACAATGCCTCAGGTGTTATCAGGGAAAAAATAGATGTTGCCCTGGCTGGCAACACCACAGAAGAACAGCGTGCCATTTATGCCAGCCTTGTTTATTATCCAAAGGAAAAACTGGCAGAAATCAAGCAGAGCGAAAGAAATATGGATGGCTGGTATCGTGTTACACTTTACCGTCTGATAGATGTATGCCGCCATGTGGCCAGCAAAAATACACGCCGGTCAGTGCGCCAGGCCATACCAAAAGGATACGAATTTATTATAGATGAACTGCTGCACGCCCATTTTGAAGACCATAACAAAGAGGAATATTACAATCAGTTTATATCAGCTATTGTGAACAACGGTATGGCAGACAGTTTTATAGAGGCTATCAGTGTGGTTATAAAACGCCTGGCTGTACATAAACTGCATATTGTGGGGGACCTGTTTGACCGTGGTGCCCGCCCGGACCTGGTGATTGACAAACTGATTAATCATCACGCAGTGGATATTCAGTGGGGTAACCACGATGTATTGTGGATGTGCGGTGCCACCGGCTCGCCTCTGGGGGTTGCCAGTGTGGTTCGTATCTGTGCTGCATACAATAATCTGGAAGCACTGGAAGACGGCTATGGCATCAACCTGCGCCCACTGTCCCGCTTTGCACAGAAAACCTATGGTGACTGTTCTGTATGGAAACCAAGAAAGGCCATAGGCTATGTGACAGATGACGAAATTGCAGTGGCAAAAATCCACAAGGCTATTTCAGTTATTATGTACAAACTGGAATGTCAGGTTATTGCACGAAATCCAAACTTTGATATGGCTGACCGTCGGATGATGCTGAAAACAGATTTCAAAAAAGGCACAGTGAATATAGATAGCAAAGACTATGAGCTGAAAGACAAGGATTTTCCTACAGTTGACCCGGACAACCCTGCAAAACTTACAGATGAAGAAATTGAAGTTATCACAAAACTTTGTCAGGGCTTTACACAGTCTTCACGCCTTCAGGACCATACACGTTTCCTTTATTCCCATGGTTCTGCATACAAAGTTGAAAACGGCATCCTGATGTATCACGGTGTTATTCCACTTAATGAAGACGGCTCTTTCCGCACAGTCAGCTTTGGTGGTCGTGGATATAAAGGCAAGGAACTTATGGACTATGTGGATTATATGTGCCGCATTGCATATTTTGGTGACGACGGCAGTCTGATGAAACGAATGGGGCAGGATATTCTGTGGTACCTGTGGTGTGGTAAAAACAGCCCTATGTTTGGCCGCAGTAAAATGACTACATTTGAAAATGTACTGCTGAATGAAAAAGAACTGAAAGTGGAAGGCAAAGACCCATATTATCTTTACCAGGAAGACAGCATTGTGGCTGATGCCATACTGGCAGACTTTGGCCTGTCGGGTTCAAAATGCCGCATTATCAATGGCCACGTGCCAGTAAAGGTTATCAGCGGTGAAGACCCTATCAAAGCAGGTGGCAAGATTATAGTTATTGACGGCGGTTTCTCCCGTGCTTACCACAGTAAAACAGGCATCGCAGGGTATACAATGGTTTATTCTTCACGTGGTGTTTCACTGCGTGCTCACCAGCCGTTTACCAGTCTGCAGGATGTAGTTTTCCGCAACACCGATATCCAGAGCAAGGTAAATGTTTTTGAAACAATGTCAAACCGTATGCTGGTGGAAGATACTGATGAAGGCAAAGCAATAAAGGACCTTATCCTGGACCTGCGCCAGCTGATACAGGCATACAACAAAGGTTTTATAAAACAGTCCAATGATTGATTTATAAGTTGACAGTTTAATTTAATAAAGTTAAAATTAATAGTAGAAATAAATTCAGGGCATTGCCCTGGTCAGGAGAATAATATGAAAATTTTGGTATTTGGTTCCCTTAATATTGACCGCAGATACATTGTAGACCACTTTGTACAGCCAGGCGAAACACTTTCATCCCTGGACGTTGGCACATTCTCTGGCGGTAAAGGTCTTAACCAGGCTATCGCTTGCAAAAAAGCAGGCAGCGATGTTTATATGGCTGGTAAAATCGGTAAAGACGGTGCTTTCCTGCTGGCTGAACTGAAAGATGCAGACGTTTCCACAAAACACGTTTTCATCGATGAAGATATGATGTCCGGTCACGCAATCATCCAGGTTGACACAAACGGCCAGAACTGTATCATCACTTACGGCGGCACAAACAGAGCTATCACAAAAGAAGAAATTGACGAAGTTCTGGCAGACTTTTCCGCAGGTGATATCATCCTGATGCAGAACGAAATCAATGCAATGGAATATATCATTGACCAGGCACACGCAAAAGGTATGCTGGTTGCCCTTAATCCATCACCTATTGATGATGCACTGATGAACAGCGACCTGTCAAAAGTTACATACTTTATTATGAATGAAGTTGAAGCAGCAAGAATCAGCGGCAAGTCAGATGTAACAGAAGCCTTTGATGTTCTCCGTGAAAAATATCCACAGTCCAAAATTGTTATCACAATGGGCGGTGACGGTTCTATGTTCTTTGACGGCGAAAAAATCTGGCGTCACGGCATTTACAGTGTAAAAGCTGTTGACACCACAGCTGCAGGCGATACATTCACCGGCTATTTCCTTAATGGTCTGCTGGAAGGACTGCAGCCACTGGAAATTATGTCACTGGCAGCAAAAGCATCTGCTATTGCTGTTTCACAGCCAGGTGCTGCTGACTCTATCCCTACAAAAGATGTTGTACTGGCAACACAGCTGGAACTTAAATAACAGACTGTAAAGCACCCATAGCATGTGTGTGATTTCTGATACTATTCTGAAAAATGTTATATCCGGAGAATGAATTATGGAAAATAAAGATACAAAAGAACGGTTGGAACGGCTGAACAGAGTATCAGATTCTGAAAAAGCACTGAATGAAATAATGATGATGTACTTTGATGACCTGGATGCTACATTAAGTCTGGCTGAACAAGGTAATGATATTGCACAGGCGAAGCTGGGGTCATGGTATCATAATGGCAATGGTGTCAGACAGGACTATGAAAAAGCGGCACATTGGTATACATTGGCCGCCCGGCAGGATAATACTAAGGCGATGAACAATCTGGCTGTTTTATACACTAAAGGCCAGGGTGTAGAAAAGGATGTAAGAAAAGCCATAGAACTGTTTAAAAAAGCTGCCGAACAGGGCGGAAAAGTGGCCCAGTACAACCTGGCAGATTATTATCTTACCGATAATGAATATCTGAAGATGGATTTGAAAGAAGGCGTCAGACTTTTGCTGCGGTCTGCACAGCAGGGATATAAACCGGCCATAGATTACGCCATGGACTACGACAGAAGAAGCAATGTACCCGAACTGAAAAGAGTTTATAGTGAAGCTTTCCAGTGGTACAAAGATGCTGCGGCACGTGGTGACACAACTGCGCAAAAAGAATACGAGGACAGACTGCGCACAGGCAGTGGCACACTGGAAGAAAGAATTTCGGTAATAGGGGAACCCCCATATGATGCAGAAGCCGAAATCCCTTTCCCACAGCTGCTGAAAAAACAGAAGGATTATTCTTTGGAACAAAGAGAAAACGTCGGCTATACCTGTTATAAAAGCTTTCTTTCAAAGCCGGATATAGAAACCTATGAGAAAGTATTGATTACCAGTTACAGAAAAGAATATTTCCATATATCCAATGAGGCAGATAAATTTTATGCCAAAGCTGTAAATGAAAATCGTTTTGTAGGTATGCTCAACAATAATGATGTAAACAACGTAGAGGCCATTCTTGCGAAGCCGGACCCAAAACCAGGTTTCACACGCAGTAAACCTTTTGTTATAGGGGCAATACTGTTGCTGCCTGCCGTTGTGCCTGCTGTTCTGGCAATGTTTAAAAATTTCGGTTTAGGTCAGTTTGGTTTGATTTTTGCTGTATCGGTATTCCTGTTTATCAGAATGAAAAGACCATATGGTCCACTGGTACAGGCACAGGCTGAAAAGAAAGCCGCAGTGGATGGATTTATAGCCAAATATAAATATTACATAGATTTAATGTATAACAAAACAAACGGCTATCAGAAAAAACCAGAAAATATCGTAAAGAAAGAAAATGGCCAGATAAACTATATCGCTACATATTACTCCAGATGCAAGATATTGCTGGATAAATATCAGCGGATGGAATTCAATATGCGGACAGCAAAGACGGCACCAAAACGCAAATCCAAAAATTCACACAGCAGAATTTAAAAACATAAAAAGCGGAATCGGGTTCACGGTTCCGCTTTTTATAGATTTATTGTACCATATATGATATACTGCTATTAAAGAAAGGAATCATCTATAGACAATCAGAAAACTTTTCCGCAGCTGGTAAAAGCTGTGTTTAAAACAATCGGTATGCTTTTAAAAATTATTTATACCGGTCCGCTGGGAATTATGTTTTTTCTGGTGTCCGGCTATATTCTGTGGCAGCAGATGATACAGATTTACTGGTTTGCCAGATACGCTGTTTTTCCCACACAATATATTCTGGGGGGTCTTGGCCTTGCGGTCTTCGCCTTTGGCTTTTCATTCCTGTTTCTCAGGATTACCTTCAATAAAAAGCTGGGTAAAATAAGATACAGAACCATATTGATTACCATGGCGGTTTCTGTGGCGCTTTCCGCTGTCTGCGACCTGGCAGATGATGATTACACACAGGATTTTGATATTTATCCTTACCCGCCATATATCCTTGACTGGTCTGTGCAGACTGTCAGCGAAACAGTGGACTGCGACTATTCACAGGACAGCATTGTGCTGCGTGGCGATTTCAATGTGGCGGGCAGCGGCTTCAGGGTCAAAGACTGTCTGGAACTGGTAAAGGCTGACAGCCTTACAGACAGCTATAAAGTGGAAATCCTTTACAAAGGCAAAGAGGCAGAAATTTATATTCACAACAATGAGTGGGAAATGGAAGAAAATGATATTTATCTTCACGATATAAATATCTGGCCACAGGATTATGACTATGAACTGACCCCACAGGATGTTGCATATATGTATAAACACCGCATAAACCTGGAATACAGCCAGCCACTGGCAGTAGAAAAAATAATTATTTACACTGCATATCCGGAAAAATTTGATACATCAGAAATATGGTTTAATTTATAAATAACACCGCAGATTTTATAATCTGCGGTGTTGTTTATTTACAAATTGTAAATTTAAACAGGAATATAACGATTTGTGTAAAATTATCTGTCGTAAACGCCTTTTTCTTTCAGCTGCAGATAGTTTTTCCAGCCTACAACTGCTGCCAGCATCAGTGCCATTGCAAAGGCAATAAATGCATAGTTAGGGTTTACATCAAAAATCAGACCGGCAAATGTAGGCCCTGCCATCATACCAATACTGCGGCTGGTGTTGAACAGACCTGCAACAGCACCTTTTGATGAATCATCGTCATTTTTCAGCATTACTGCCTGCTGCAGTGGTGTGTAGATTGCGTAAAATGCATAGTACATCAGTGCAAATGCCATTACCACTGTCTGGTTTGGTGCCATTACCACACCCACCAAAGATGCACCTGCCAGCATAATTGTTACACACATTGCCTTTGAAATATTGAATCTTTTTACAATCCACATATTGATTGTCATATTCATTGTAAGTGAAATTGTACCTACAACAGCTTTGAACATACCTGATGAAGATGGTGCAAAGTTGAATTTTGCACGCAGGAAGTAATTGAAGTTCTGGTCAAAGCCTGTGGAGGCAAAAAATGTCAGCAAAGCACTGGCCAGGAAAACTGCAATAGTCACGTTCAGCATTTTTGCACTGGCGGCAATGGATGTAAATGGGTTTACATCACTGAAAGCCAGCTTGTCTGTTTTCTTTTCAAAGTTGGAATGTTCTTTTATACAGAAATATGTAATGGCTGCCATACACATCAGCACACCACTCTGTGCATAGAAAGAATAATACAGGTTGATGTCGCCGATAAGACCGCCCACCAGGAAGCCGAAAGCACCGCCGATACCCATCATTGATGAATAGATAACCAGCAGTCTGTTTCTGTCTTCAGCCGGGGCCGGCAGTGCAGCAATATATGCCATGCTGTTTACCTGTACACTGGCCAGGGCGATACCACCGATAAATCTGCCCAGCACTACCAGGTGCCAGCTGGTTGCCATTGAAAAAATGATGGCAGACAAACCATAGCCGATAAAGCCGAAAGCTGTTGCTTTTGCATAGCCCATTCTGTCACCAACTTTGCCCCACAGCGCACTTACCAGAAACTGACCCAATGCCATTGCGGCAAAAGCGAAACCGAACATGCTGTTGGAACAGTTTATCATCTGCAGAAATGCAGGTGTAACAGGGTGTACAAAGTTGGACACAAATGTATAGCTAAAATATATTACAAAAAACAATGTAAGATTGTATTTTTTAATAAGTCCCATTTTGTTTTCTCCGTTTGTTATTTTATGTGTTGATTACAACCCATACATTTTACTACTTAATACTGGTTTTTACAACAGTATTTTTAAAAATCATACAGGTTTTATCACCTGACAATCAGGCTTTACATAAAGTTGTTAACATTAAGTGCAAAAATAATTGAAAACAGTGGAAAATTTTGATAAATATATACAATTTTTGTAGAAAAGAGCCACTGACACTTGAAAAAAACTATAAATGCGGTATGATATAATTATAATAATATGTAAATAAAATCAGATTTTACATATATTTTGTCATTATCTGGCTACAAAAAATGAGTAAGAGGTAAATGAGATGAATATTCATGGCAAAGACATCAAACTTTTCGCATGTAACTCAAACATTCCACTGGCAGAAAAAATTGCTGCACAGCTGGGTCTGCCACTGAGCAAATGTACAGTAGGTACATTCTCTGACGGTGAAATCAATGTTTCCATCGGTGAAACAGTTCGCGGCAGCGATGTTTTCATCATCCAGTCAACATGCACACCTGTTAACGACAACCTTATGGAACTGCTGATTATGATTGACGCAATGAAACGTGCTTCTGCAGGCCGTATCACAGCTGTTATCCCATATTTTGGCTATGCCCGTCAGGATAGAAAGAGCAAATCCCGTGACCCTATCAGTGCAAAACTGGTTGCTGACCTTATTTCCGCAGCAGGCGCAGACAGAGTTCTTACAATGGACCTGCATGCAGCACAGATTCAGGGCTTTTTCAACATTCCTCTGGACCATCTGGAAGGTATGCCAATCCTGTCTCAGTACATCGAAAGAAAAGAACTGGATGACCTGGTTATCGTTTCACCCGACCTGGGCAGCGTTAACCGTGCAAGAAAAATTGCAAACAGACTTGATGTGCCAATCGCTATTATCGACAAACGCCGTCCAAAACCAAATGTTTCTGAAATTATGAACATCATCGGCGACATCAAAGACAAAAACCTGCTTATCATCGACGATATTATCGACACAGCCGGTACACTGTGCAACGCTGCAAACGCACTGAAAGAACGCGGTGCAAAATCAGTTCGTGCATGTGCAACACACGGCATCCTGTCCGGCCCTGCAATCGAAAGAATCAGAGACAGTGCTCTGGAAGAACTGATCCTTCTGGATACTATTCCACTTGCTGAAGACAAAAAACTGGGCAAAATCAAAGTTGAAACAGTTGCTCCACTGTTTGCACAGGCAATTCAGAGAATCTATGCTGACCAGTCTGTTTCCACACTGTTCAACCTGTAATATCTGACTATGTTTTTTAAAAATACACAAGGCGCTGATTATATGATAGTTGGCCTGGGCAACCCAGGTGCCAAGTATGACAATACACGCCACAATATAGGATTTGCCTGTGTTGACTACATCTGTGACAAAACAGGAGTGAAACTGGACAAGGCCAAGTTCAAAGCGCTTTACGGCACTTGGAAATACAAGGATAAAAAGATTATAATCCTTAAACCACAGACTTTTATGAATCTGTCTGGTGAAGCAGTAGGCGCAGCCGCAAGGTTTTACAAAATTCCACCTGAAAATGTGGTTATAATATATGATGATGTATCCATGGCTGTGGGCAAAATGCGCATCCGCCTTAAAGGCAGCGCAGGCGGTCACAACGGAATCAAAAGTATTATATCCCACATGGGGGACGCGTTTCCGCGCATCAAACTGGGCGTGGGCGAAAAACCACACCCGGAATACGACCTTGCCGACTGGGTTTTGGGCAAATTTACCGATGGCGACCGAAAACTGTTGTCAGAAAAATTTGACAGCGCATATCAGGCTGTGCAGTTGATGATTGACGGTCAGTCTGATAAAGCCATGAATTTATATAACAGATAAACACAGCCGTGTGATACCCCCTATCAGGGTATTACACGGCATATCTTGCTGTGTGAAATAAATACAGCGGTCAAATACACTGAATACGGAGGAATACAGGAATGATTATTGAAGCAGAGCGCCTATATCTGCGAGAAATGACAGAGAATGATTTTGATGCGCTGAACAAAGTGCTGTCAGACCAGTCCATTATGCAGCATTACCCATATGTATTTGACCGGACCAGAGTAAAAAACTGGATAAGCCGAAATATGGAAAGATACCGAATCTTCGGTTTTGGTCTGTGGGCAGTCTGTCTGAAAGAAACAAGGGAAATGATAGGTGACTGCGGTCTGACCATGCAGATTATAGACGGAGAAATAAAGCCTGAAATCGGTTATCATATCAGAGCTGACAAACAAAGAAAAGGTTACGCTACAGAAGCAGCAGCTGCCGTAAGGGACTGGACATTTACCAACACACCATTCAATATGATTTATTCATATATGAAACACACCAATGTTCCCTCATACAAAACTGCAATGGCCTGTGGATTCAGACAGGTCAGTGAATTTGAAGATGATGTAAACGAAATCACAAAAGTATTTGCTATTTCAAGGGATGAGTGGATTGATCTGAAATCCGACTTATCCAAATAATAGATAAAAGGTTAAACTATGCTTTTAAAAGAAATTATAAACACCGGGGAATTTGCCCGACTGATAAATGAAATAAACAGTTACAGCCAACCTATTGCGCTGTTTGGTCTGTCCCGCACTGCTCGCGCAGCCTTTCTGTCTGCCATACAGCAGGCGACAGGCCGCCATGTTCTGGTTCTGACAAAGGACGAGCGCAGTGCCAGCCGCCTGCTGGACGATACATCCTTTTTCACCACAGGCGCCCAGGTGTTTTCACCCCGCGACCTGACCTTGCGCCCGCTGGAAAGTTTTTCCCGTGAGTATGAATATCGCCGTATCCGTACACTGGGCAATCTGGTTGGCGGCAGTGCAAAAATAATTATTTCGCCTGTGGATGCCGCGCTGATGTATACAATGCCAAAGTCCCGCTTTCTTGAAAATACACTGACAATCAAAGACAGCGATATGGTAAAAAGGGATACTCTGGTGCAGAATCTGGTAAATGCCGGCTATATCCGCCGTGAAATGGTGGAAGGCCCCGGCCAGTTTTCTGTCCGTGGTGATATTGTGGACCTGTACACCCCTGATATGGCCAGCCCTGTCCGTATAGAATTTTGGGGCGATGAAATCGACCGTATCAACACCTTTGACACTGAAACACAACGACGTATGGAACAGATTAAAAAGGTGCATATCTCTCCGGTAAAGGAAGTGCTGTTCACCGACTGTGAACTGGCACTGCAGGCTATTCACGATTTCAGAAAAACACTTACCCCAAGACAGCGCACACAGTTTGACACAGCCAGCGAAAAGGATATTGTTACCCTTGAAAACGGCATAATGCCACGGAGCATGGATAAATATATCTCTGTCTGTTACAGTGAAAGGGCAACGCTGTTTGACTATTTGGAAAATCCTATTGTTTTTCTGGATGACTGGAGCAGTGTAAAGGAAAGCTATTCTGCCACAATGTGGCAACACAACAAAGATATTGAGCAATTGCTGACAGAGGGTATTATCTCCAAAGGTATGGAAGAATACTATGCCCCGGACAGCTATCTTGTAAACAAATGCAAAAAATATCCTACTGTTATTGCAGAAGATTTTGTCCGTACAACAGCAGATTTTTCACTGTCACAGATGGTGTCCATTTCCTGCCACGCCCTTAATGGCTGGAATGGAGAGTATAAGGTTTTAAGCGAGGATATAACCTCACTTGTAAACCAGAAATACAAAATCATGGTGCTGGCAGGCACCAAAAAATCTGCACAGACACTGGCCGGCGATTTGCAGGATATGGGTTTCAATGCCTATTTTACTGAAAAAGACAGCCTGTTGCAGCCCGGTACCGTTGCTGTAACCTACGGCCGCACCCATCAGGGTTTTGACCTGCCGATGCAGAAAATACGGCTTATCACCGGTCACAAACAGAATGTTGCCACCGCCAAACCTAAAAAGAAAAACAAAGATGCCATTACATCTATCGACCAGATTTCAAAAGGTGACTATGTGGTGCATCAGAACTATGGTATCGGCATTTATGACGGTATACACAATGTAAGTATGCAGGGGGTTACAAAAGACTATCTGCTGATTAAATTTGCCGGTAAAGACAGCCTTTATGTGCCTGTAACCCAGCTGGACCTTATCAGCCGTTACACCTATGCAAAAGATGACGAAAAGGTTTCCCTGTCAAAACTGGGCGGTGAAAGCTGGAACAAAACCAAGCAGAAAGCCAGAAAAGCCACCGAAGAAATGGCAAAAGAGCTTATTGAGCTGTATGCCAAGCGCGAAAGGGCAAAAGGCTTTGCCCACGACCCTGACAGCGAGTGGCAGCGTGACTTTGAAGCAAGATTTATTTATGAAGAAACAGACGATCAGCTGCGTGCCATATCTGAAATAAAAAGGGATATGGAATCCACACATCCTATGGAACGCCTTTTGTGCGGTGACGTTGGTGTAGGTAAAACTGAGGTTGCTCTGCGTGCTGCTTTCAAAGCTGTTATGAGCGGCAAACAGGTGGCTGTACTGGTACCTACTACAGTGCTGGCATGGCAGCATTACAATACATTTATACAGCGTATGGAAAGTTTCCCTATGAACATACAGTTGTTGTCCCGATTCCGCACACCAAAACAGCGCCAGGCCACTATCCGCGATATCAACGACGGTGTGGCAGATATTGTTATCGGCACCCATGCCCTTATACAGAAAAGTGTAAAGTTTAAAAATCTGGGGCTGGTTATCATTGACGAAGAACAGCGTTTTGGTGTTGCCCATAAAGAAAAACTGGTGGAAGGGTTTACCGGTGTGGACGTGCTGACACTGTCGGCCACACCTATTCCGCGTACTCTGTCGATGGCGCTTAACGGCATACGAGATATGTCTACTATTGAACAGCCACCGGTGGACAGAATACCTATCGAAACCTATGTAAGTGAATACAACGAAAGCATTATAGCCGCAGCACTGAACAGGGAACTTAACCGCGGTGGCCAGTGTTATTATCTGCACAACCGTGTGGAAACCATAGACCTGTGTGTTCAGCGTGTGCAGAAAATGGCACCGGAAGCCAGAATCGGCGTTGCCCACGGCAAAATGGACGAAGCCAGCCTGTCAGCAGTGTGGCAGCAGCTGATGAACGGTGAAATTGATATACTGGTGTGTACCACAATTATCGAAACCGGTATCGATGTTTCCAATGCCAACACTCTTGTTATTGAAGATGCTGACTATATGGGTCTGGCACAGCTGTATCAGATTCGTGGCCGTGTAGGCCGTTCCACCCGCAAAGCCTATGCTTATTTCACTTTCAGAAAAGACAAGGTGCTGAATGAAATTGCTGTTAAACGTCTGAATGCAATCAAAGAGTTTACATCTTTCGGCTCGGGCTTCAAAATCGCTATGCGAGATTTGCAGATTCGTGGCGCAGGCAGTATTCTGGGTAAAACACAGTCCGGATTTATGATGTCTATTGGCTATGACCTGTACATCAAACTGCTGAACCAGGCCATAGCTGTGGAAAGAGGGGAAAAAGTAAAAACAGAAAAAAGTGACTGTGTTATTGATATTTCTGTGGATGCCTTTATTCCGGACAGTTTTATTTCTTCCACTGCCAACAGAATCGAAGCCTATAAACGTATTGCTTCACTGGAAACACCGGACGATGTAGACGACCTGATTGACGAACTGGTGGACCGCTATGGCGATGTGCCGGACAGCGTTATGGGCTTGATTGATATATCTCTGCTTCGCGTGCTGGCAGCATCACTGGGCATTACAGAAATTGTACAGCGCAAAGAAAACATTGTTTTCTATGGCGACAGATTCGGCGATATTGATATGATGAAATTCCTCAAGGAAGTGCCGTACAAAATCGGTATAAATTCAACCAACAAACCATTTATCCAGGCGACTATTCCACAGTCAAAACAGCCACTGCAGGTTATGAATGATGTGCTGAATATACTGCGCGAATGTAAAATTGAAGAATAGTAAAATATCATTATATAGGTGATACTGATAGTATGCAAACAGGCACAGCATAACGCTGTGCCTGTTGTTGTATAACTTTTATCTGTGTGATAAAATGGAAATAATCAGTTGGATAAATTTGAATTTGACGAACAGATAAATAAGAAGTTGTCAAGGCATTTGATGTAATGTATTCACATGATAAAAATTGTTTTATATATGTAAGCAAAAGGTCGCTAGAAATCTAGCGACCTTAAATAATGCAACAAATGATAACATTATTCTTGCAAAATGGTAAGTTTGGTTGATTGTAAACAAAGGCAGGCACAGATATAATGTAATTAAACATAACAAAGGTGGAAAAAAGATGATTGGCGATAACTTATATTCATTAAGAAAGTTACATCAGTTGACACAAGAAGAAGTGTCTGAGAGAGTAGGTGTTAGTAGACAGGCTCTTGCAAAATGGGAAAGTGGAGAAACTATGCCAGATATAGAAAAATGTATATTGCTGGCAGAGCTTTATAATGTAACTATAGATGATTTAGTGAACTATACAAAAGATGAAATGGGTCTTACTGTACCGCCAAAGGGTAAGCATGTATTTGGTGTGGTAACAGTTGGAGATAAAGGTCAGATAGTGATACCACACAAAGCAAGGAAAATTTTCCAGGTTCAAAGTGGAGATAGATTTATCGTTCTGGGGGATGAATATCAAGGGATAGCACTAATCAAAGAATCAATTTTTTTGAATATGATAAATGAAGTAAAGAAAGAAGGCGAACAATACGAGTAGGATAGCATTCTTTTGCATTCCGGCACATGGTCATACAAATCCAACATTAGAAGTGGTAAAAGAACTCATTCATCAGGGACATGAGGTAAGATATTTTTCTTATGAATGTATGAGAAAAAAGATAGAGTCTACAGGAGCGGAGTATATTTCTTGTGATGATTATGATTTTGAACAAAAACTGACTCCAGCAGATGGAAAACGTATTGCGGAAGATATGTCTTTTGCAATTGAAGTCTTAGTGAATTCAACACTTGCAATGGACGAAGCTCTTTTAGAGCAGATAAAGCAGTGGAGTCCAGATTGTATCGTAGCAGATTCTATGGCATTATGGGGAAAACTTATAGCCAAGAAACTTAATATTCCATTTGTTTCTTCTACCACAACTTTTGCATTTAATAAAGATTCTGCAAAAGTGATGCAGGGTAGTCTAAAAGACTTGGTTAAAGTTTTAATTCAAATGGTAAAAGCCAAGAAACACATTAAACGACTACAAGAAAACGGTTATGATATAAAAAATGTAATCGAGATTATCCAAAATGATAATGATACGAATACGATTGTATATACGTCTCCAGAGTTTCAACCATATTCCGATACGTTTTCTGATAAATATGTATTTGTTGGACCATCTATTCGTCCGACAAATAATGTGTTCGAAAAGACAAGAGAAAAACTTGTCTATATATCGATGGGGACAGTAAACAACGATATGACTATCTTTTACAAAAACTGTATAGATGCATTTAAAGATAGCAATTATCAAGTGGTACTCTCTGTTGGTAGTCAAGTTGATATCAAGTATTTAGAAGAATATGTAACAAAATTAGAGAGTACTGCGCAGTTTCATGTGTTAACTTGGGTAGATCAGATTGCAGTGCTTGAGAAAGCAGATGTGTTTATTACGCATTGCGGGATGAATAGTGTAAGTGAAGCACTGTATTTTAAGGTCCCCCTTGTAATGTATCCACAAACGAATGAACAAAAAGGTGTTGCATTTCGTATAAATGAGCTCGGGGCAGGAATATATTTAATAAGAGATTCTGTATCAGATATTCAAATGGCGGTTAAAGAACTTTTGCAACGAGTAGAGTATAAAAAACAAGCGAGTGAAATAAGCGTTAGTTTTTCAAAATGTGGAGGAAGTAGGGCAGCAGCAGAAAAGATACTTGATATTGCTCTTGATAACAAATTACGATATGTCAAACAGTTCGATAAAACCCATTTTTCCTAACAGACAGGGCATATAGCACAAATAACGATACCAGCCAGACTGCTTTTGCAGTCTGGCTGGCACTGTTTATTCCTGTTTAAAATGGGATTGTTTTACTTATAAATCTTTACTTTCATAGATTTTTACTGACACCATAATTGAAATCAGATAAATTACCGCTACAACAGCAACTGTGATATATGGCAGCAGATGGCTGTTTGATTCCAGAAAATCGCTTAAAACAGACAGATTGATAATTTCCTGTTTTGCCAAAACACCTATAAGTACTATCGGTGCAAACAGAATTATCATCATAATCATTCTGCCTTTTTCACTGCCGAATTTTATGATTGTAGGCAGTAAAAACGCCTGATAAACCATTGCCATCAGTGACATTACTGCAACAGTGGCCAGATTTTCGCTGATTGTCATTCCGGGTTTGAAAAGATATACGATGAATACCATCACAGCAGAAATCGCTGTCAGTACCAGTGCCAGCAGATATTTGGCTGTTATCACTTCTTTTCTTGAAACGGGGGCTGTGTTTACGATTTTGTCCCATTTACAGCGCTCATCATAAGCAATGGCAGAAATAGGTATCATAGTGGATGTAATCAGCAACATTGCAAACATCATACCGGTCCGGCCATTGGAAATATCCAGATAGCCGTAAAATGCACCGATAATCACATATATCAGCAATGTTTTTTTCATAACCATCAGGTCTTTATATACAAGTCCGGTCATATTTTGCCCTCCTTCATATAATACAGCATAATATCTTCCACGCTGGCTTTATCGATGATGTAATCACCGCTGATTTTACTGCGGTCCACCAGTGCGTCTACAGCAAAGGAATTCCGGTTGTAAGCAATTACTGCATTTTTGTCCACAGCTTCAAAATCACTGTTGGAACAGCGCAGAATACCGTATTTTTCAGTCAGCGAATCTTTTTCTGCTGTGAAAATTATTTCGCCATTTTTTATAAATGTAATATAGTCGCATATTTTTTCCAGGTCGGAAATAATATGGCTGGATATAAATACACTGTGCTCTTCATTCTGTACAAACTCCATCAGTATATCCAGTATCTCGCTTCTTACCACCGGGTCCAGACCGCTGGTGGCTTCATCCAGTACCAGCAGTTTTGCACCATGGCACATGGCGGCGGCAATGGCCAGTTTCATTTTCATACCTTTGGAATACTTGCTTACAATAGTTTTTTCAGGCAGTCCCCAGTTTTTGCATCTGTCGGAAAAACTTTCGCTGTCCCATGTGGAATAGATTTTTTTCATAAATTTATCCACCTGTTTCCAGTTCAGCACTTCAGGAAAATTGCACTCGTCCAGCACTACACCCACCTGTGCTTTTTCAGCCTTATTCATATATCTCATTTCTTTGCCGTCTATCAAGCATACACCGCCGTCGGTGTTTACAAGACCCAGCAGGGAAGAAATAGTGGTGCTTTTCCCGGCGCCATTTGCGCCTATAAAGCCCATTATATATCCTTTTGGCAGGGTGATGTTTACATTTTTCAGATTAAAGGCAGGATAATTTTTGCACAGATTTTTTATCTCTATGGCATTATTCATATAAATCTCCTTTTAAAAACATATCCAGCATAGTGTGGACTTCCCGGTCCGGAATATTACACATCTTTGCCAGTTCTGCAGCTTTTGCCAGAGCGTCCTCCAGTTCCTGCAGATGCATTTCACGTACAAATTCCAGATTTTTCGGTGCCACAAAACAGCCTTTACCGGCTACTGTCTGGATAAAACCACCACGTTCCAGCTCTTCGTATGCACGTTTGGTGGTGAGTATACTGATGTGCAGTTCTTTTGCCAGCACTCTCATGGATGGCAGCATATCGCCTTCTTTCAGCTGTCCGCTGACAATGGCGGCTTTTATCTGCTGCTCAATCTGTGTGTAGATAGGATCGTTGGATCCGTTGGAAATAATTATGTTCATAGGTACCTCGCAGTATATACTGTGTATATTCAATATACACAGTAATAACAGTTTTGTCAATAGTTTTCATAAATTTTTTAAAAATACTATTGCAAACGGAAATTTTGTGGTAAAATAAAAATAACTATAGAATATACATTTATAATCAAGTAAATGGAGAGATAATATGAGCATTTTAGACGGTAAGAAAAATATACATTTTGTTGGTATCGGCGGCAGCGGTATGTACCCAATAGTACAGATTCTGGCAGGTCGCGGCTATACCATCACAGGCAGTGATGTAAACGAAGGCGACATCATCAACTATGAAAGGGCAATGGGGATTAAAATAAACATCCCACATGAAGCCGGCGCTGTTGAAGGTGCAGACCTGGTGGTTTATTCTGCTGCTATTTTCAAAGATAACTGCGAACTGGCAAGAGCAAAAGAACTGGGTATCCCATGTATCGAACGCAGTATTATGCTGGGCGAAGTAAGCAGATTTTTTGAAAAATCTATCTGTGTCAGCGGCACACACGGCAAAACAACCACAACCAGCCTTATCAGCCAGATTATGATTATGGCAGGTAAAGACCCTGCCTGTGTAATAGGTGGCAAACTGCCTCTTATCAACGGTTACGGCCGTGACGGCAAAGGTGAAAATGTGGTTATTGAAGCCTGTGAATACAGCTATACATTCCTGGAACTGACACCTTATCTGGCTGTTGTTCTCAACATTGACCACGACCATCTGGAATTTTTCAAAACATTTGAAAATCTGAAAAACACATTCAAACGCTTTACAGCACTGGCAACAGGCGGCATTATCATCAACGGCGATGACGAAAACACCACATCCGTTATAAAGGATATGCAGGTGCCTATCACTACATTTGGTCTGGAAGAAGGCAGAGATTACCGCGGTGTGAACATCAGAAAAGAGCACCAGAGTTTTTACAGCTATGATGTGGAATACAAAGGTGAAATTCTGGCAACAGTTCATCTGTCAATTCCGGGCAGACACAACATCTACAACTCACTGGCAGCATTTGCAGCCTGTCATATCAGCGGTGTTGAACCACAGGATATTGTGAAAGGTATCAATGCTTTTGGCGGTGCCGGCAGAAGATTTGAAATTCTGGGTACAGTAAACGGTGTTACAATTGCTGATGACTACGCACATCATCCGGAAGAAATCACAGCCACACTCAATGCGGCAAACGATATGGGCTTTAAACGTGTGTGGGCAGTGTTCCAGCCATTCACATATTCCCGTACAAAAATGCTGCTGAAGGAATTTGCCATCAGTCTGCAGCTGGCTGACAAGGTAGTTATGACTGAAATCATGGGTAGCCGTGAAGTAAATACAATCGGCATATACACAAAAGACCTGGCAGAATTAATTCCGGGCAGTGTATGGTTTGAAGGCTTTGATGGTGTGGTAAACTATGTAAAAGAAAATGTACAGCCAGGCGATCTGGTAATCACACTGGGCTGTGGCGATATTTACAAAGCAGCAAAAATGATGCTGAAAGAATTTTAATCGGTTATACAAATAAAAAGGCGAGGGGAAACCCTCGCCTTTTGAATTTCTTTTATTTCCATGTCGGTGGAATCCAGTCGTGTTCCATTTTTACCACCGGTGGTGCCACATATCCGTTCAGTTCCACAGTCACTTTTTCAATCACCTGTGGGTTTACAGGGGTATCCACCACATAGCCTTCAATAGCTGTCTGAACAGGGGCAGTTTCCACTTTTTCCAGACGGTAAATTTCTTCCATACCTTCGATGATTTTGCCGAAAACAGGGTAGATGCCTTTGTGTTCCGGGCAGTCTTTCAATGGGAAAAACGGTTCACAGCCTGCGTTGCCCTTTTCACCGTAACCGCCCATACATACACAGCCCGGGTGGCTGTCCAGTGGTGTTATTTCAGGGTGCAGGTCGGCTTCTCGCGGTATCAGGTAACGGCAATCTTCACTGTGAAATGCAGTGTAAGAAAAGTCCACCCATTTGCCAGGTACAATTCTTTCGATGGCGTGGCCGTCCAGGGCACCTTTCTGTACACAGCTTACAAAGCTGGCTACAGTATTGGGTGCGGCATCAGGCAGCAGTTCAATAACAATTTTACTTCCGTTTGCCATATAGAATGTTGCGATAGGTTTCATATTGCTTCCTCCGTTATATATGTTTTTTTATTTTCTTTTGTCGGTTATCCCTGTCAGCACAGCACCGAAATAGCCTCTTTTTTTCAGAAATTCATCAATGCTGTTGCCATAGTTGTCAGGTCCTGTGGAACGGCGGTATGTGTTGTACCCCACAAAGCCCCGGTCAGTGTGATGAAACGCCACAAAATGCGCGCCTATTTTATATTTGTTTTTCCACCAGAAATATATAATGCAGGCATCAGACTGTTTTGCAATTTCATCAAATTTTTTGCGGTTGGCAGTTGTGGTGGCTTTAAAACCAAACTTTTTAAAAAACATTGCCGGCCCCAGTACAAATGTGCCTGTGTTGCCGTTTAAAAGCGGCAGCTGTTTTTCAAAATATTTTATCAGTCTTTCAGGTTTTGCCCTGTAACCCATCATTTTCAGTGCATTATAGCAGGCTATCCACCCACAGCCTGTGGCGGCACTGCTGCGCAGACCATAGCGCCACTGTTCTTTTGGAATATCTCGCTGGCAATAGATAAAATCTTTCATAAAATCGCCCCTTTTATTACAGTGTAGCAAAAATAGTGAGGTACTGCAAGAAAAAACAGGCGAGTTACCGCCTGTTTTGTTAATTCCATTTTTGGTTTAGAACGGTCAACAGATTATCTCGGCTTTCATCTGTAAAAATACTGTTGAAACGGCCTACATATCTGCCTTTTATTACCACCAGTTCCAGATGGCTGTTGTAATAAACTTTGTCAAAACCTTCAACAGTCATTTCGCTGAAATTTTCTGATTTCTGTGCAAATGTGGATGTATCCATCAGACAGCGCGCCATATTTGCAGTCTGATTTTCGCTTTTCATAACATAAACTGTCTGGTACAGCCAGGTGTTAGGCTGTGCCAATACTTCATGGCATTCCCACCACTGACAGAATGGGGATGCATAACTGCCCACTTCACTTTCCTGTGCCGTGCTTCTTTCGCCGGAAATGCCATATTCGCTTAATGTAACATACATTCCGTCACTTTCAACTGGCATAGGGTATTCATTTTCCATAGTTGTAGAGTGAATAAGCAAGGCAAAACTTAACACCAGCAAACAGTTTTTGATTATAGCAGGCAGTTTGGACTGCTGTTTTGGTCGGTGGTCCAGCGGTTTGCCTTTTTTTAGATCTTTATAAAGTCTGTTTATCTGTATTGCTCCGTACAGGCTTTCTGCAAAAATTATTCCGATAAACAGGGTGGACCATACCATCATACCGGTCAGGCTTATCCAGGCGCGGTATATATTGGCAATAACATTTGTCCCGCTGATTGTATCCAGTAAAAAGTTGAAAAAGAAAAAATAAAACGGTATCCACCGGGCTCTGAAAAATATATCTTTTCTCAGCTTTTTCAGTGTGGTTGCCTGTTGTGCAGGGTCTAGATAAAATTCTTCTGTATCGCTGTCAGCCGGTGCACGGAAAATATGTATAAATCCGTGGCCCCACACATATTCCCAGCCGCAGTCTTCGTAAACTGCCACCTGTTCTTCCGGCAACCGTGTGCTGTCAAAAGCCTTTGGAGACGCCACTTCCACGCGGTATTTCATATCCTTTGGCTCGCCCTGCAAAAAGCTGCTGGTAAATATATTTCTGTGTTCCAGATGCCAGCCTTTTGCCGCCATATCGGAATA
This sequence comes from Oscillospiraceae bacterium, assembly GCA_017436575.1. Taxonomy (GTDB): domain Bacteria; phylum Bacillota; class Clostridia; order Oscillospirales; family Ruminococcaceae; genus RGIG3102. The sequence continues at coordinate 37,027 of JAFSCU010000054.1, read as the reverse complement.
GTATTTTTCTATCTGACCAATGGCGTAGTCCTTTGGATGAAAGGTGAATTTTCTTTTCATATTTCTCCCTCCTCTAATATTCTTCCGTCATTTACCAGCATTTTCAGACGGTCGTATTCACTTTGCAAAGTCTGTCGGCCTTTGTCGGTAATAGCGTAGTTTTTGCGGCGGCCGTCATTTTCGGTCAGCTCTATCCAGCCGTCTTTGTTCATTCTGGTCAGTACGCCGTACAGCGTGCCCGGCCCCATGGCTATTCGGCCGCCGGACAGCTCTTTTATTCTTTGCATCATACCATAGCCGTGGCCCGGTTTTGTCAGTGCCAGCAGTATGTAGTATGCGGCTTCGGTCATTGGTCCCTGTGTTGGCATATACGGCCTCCTTTCCTGGTGATTGATAGCCTCCCTTTGACAAGGAGGCGATATAAAATTCAACTATTATGTGTCGCGATATATCGTCTAACATAATAGTAGCATAAAAATATTCCCGGCACAATACATACCGGGAAATATTCACAAATATTTTAAAAATTCAAACCTTCGGGTTTGTTTTCAAGGTATTTTATCTTGTCATTAACAAGATTGGCCATAGAGGAAAAACAAGGGGAAACAGCAAACATAATAATAAAAATGACAGATAAATCGCGGAATGTCAGCCCTATGACAAAGAATATAAAATACAACACATTAAGAACTGTTTTCTGCTTTTTCAGCTTTTCTTCTGTATCGTGTATGCTGATTATCAGCGGCATAATTGCCAGCCTTTCCTTTTTCCTTTTCTTATTGAAAAGAATATAGTCGATTATTCCAAATGCTATGGCAAAGGCCAGGATGACCAGCCCGGATTTAATAAACTGCCCTTTGTCTATAAAACCGTACTCATGGACAAATACCCATAAAAATATAAATGAGCTTGCCAGTGTCTGTCCCAAAACAAACTTTGCTATAAATTTTTTCAATAATTTTTCCTTATCCATATCAGCACCTCTTTCTTTAATTTTATTATACAGTAACAAAAAACTGCTGTAAATATCGGCAGGATGAAATGTCTGTGAAAGAAAAACAACTGTTTGTATAACTTATCCAAAAATTCTGTAAAAACCGGTCGAAATTTTTCCTTGCAAATTGATATAACCTTTGATATAATTAATCGAGATGCCAAGACGGCACCGGCATACTGCTCTTGGCAGTGTGCCTATTTTTGTGTTATAATTAAATCATATATATTTCAGGAGGTAACCAAAGTGAAAAATCTTTTTAATCTTTCCAGCCTTTCAGTAGAAGAAATCAATGCTATTCTGGACCGCGCACAGCAGTTTGCTGACGGCGAAACAAGCGACATCGCTAAAGGCAAAATCATCGCCAGCCTGTTCTTTGAACCATCCACAAGAACACAGAACTCCTTTACAACAGCTGTAATGCGTCTGGGTGGCCAGGTTATCACATTCAACACAGCGGTTTCCTCTATGAAAAAGGGTGAATCTTTCTACGACACAGTAAAATGCTTTGAAGCACTGGGTATGGACGGCGCTATCATCCGCCACAGCGAAAACGAATACTACAAACAGCTGGAAGGCATCAATATGCCGATTATGTCCGGCGGTGACGGCACAGGCAACCACCCAACACAGTCCCTGCTGGACCTGCTGACAATCAAACAGGAATTCGGCAAATTCGAAGGTCTGAAAATCTGCATCGTTGGCGACGTTATCCACAGCCGTGTTGCACATACAAATATCGAAGTTATGGAAAGACTGGGTATGCAGGTTTACACATCCGGTCCGGATGAATTCAAAGAAGATGGTCTGAACTACATCGACTTTGACACAGCTGTAAAAGAAATGGATGTTATCATGCTGTTGAGAATCCAGCACGAAAGACTGTCCAGCGAAATGGTTATGACAAAAGAAGACTACAACAAACAGTTTGGTCTCAACGCTGAAAGAGTTGCAGCTATGAAAGACCATGCTATCATTATGCACCCGGCACCATTCAACCGTGGTGTTGAAATTAATGATGACTGTGTGGAATGTGCAAAGAGCAGAATTTTCAAACAGATGTCAAACGGTGTATTCGTAAGAATGGCTGTTGTTGAAAGAGCTCTTAAAGGCTAATAGTATTATATAAAAAGGGCAAAAGAAATTTTGCCCTTTGTTATGAAAAAATATAGGTACAGTTTACAAAAAAATAATGTAAATTTTTACTATATTTTTTACTATAATACAGTAGTCAATAATGACTATTTGTGTTAAAATATTATGGATAAGATAATATCTATTTTATCCTTGTAATTTTATAAAAAAATACAGCAAAACTGTTGTTTTTACATAAAAGTAGGCGGCAGTGGTTTTGGTGTGTTTTAGTTAAGATAACAGAAAGGAAAAAACTATGCTTAATCTTTTGTTGAAAAACGGTACAGTTTACATAGACGGCGGCTTGAAAAAGGCTGACGTTCTTATAAAAGACGGTATAGTTGCCCAGATTAGTGAAAATATCGCGGTATGCGATATTCCTGTTGTTGACGCTGAAAAATTGGATATATTGCCAGGGTTCGCAGATGTACATGTACACCTGCGTGAGCCTGGCTTTTCTTATAAAGAAACCATTGCGTCCGGCACTGCGGCAGCAGCCCGCGGCGGCTTCACACTGGTGTGCAGCATGCCAAACCTGAACCCTGTACCTGATGATGTGGAAACACTGAAACAGGAACAGGATATCATCGACTCTGATGCTGTGATAACAGTGTTGCCTTACGCAGCCATTACAAAAGGCCAGAAAGGCGGCCAGCTGGTGGACTTTGACGCACTGGCGGACAAAAGCTTTGCTTTCTCTGATGATGGCAAAGGCGTGCAGAAAGAAGAAATGATGAAAGAGGCTATGGTAAAAGCCAAAGCAGTGAACAAACCGATTGTTGCCCACTGTGAAGATGAAAGCCTGCTGTTTGGCGGTTATATCCATGATGGTGAATATGCACGCCTTCACGGTCACCGCGGTATCTGTTCAGAAAGTGAATGGGGCCAGGTAGCCAGAGATGTGAAACTGGTGGAAGAAACAGGCGTGCAGTACCATGTGTGCCATATCTCCACAAAGGAAACAGTGGATATTGTAAGACAGGCAAAGGCAAAAGGCCTGCCTGTAACCTGTGAAACAGGCCCACACTACCTTGCTTTCTGCGATATGGACCTGCAGGAAGAAGGCAGATGGAAAATGAACCCACCTATCAGAAGCGCAGAAGACAGAGATGCCCTGATAGCAGGTATAAAAGATGGCACTATCGAAGTTATCGCCACCGACCACGCACCACATTCAATGGAAGAAAAGACAAAAGGTCTGGAAAAATCCAATATGGGTGTTGTCGGTCTGGAAACCAGCTTTGCAGCCATCAACACATATATGGTAAATGCCGGCCATATCAGCTTTGAAAAGCTGGTTGAAATTATGGCTATCAATCCAAGAAAAATCTTCGGAATTGATGCAGGCATCAAAGTTGGCGCCAAAGCTGACTTTACTGTGGTAGACAGAAACAAAGTGTGGACAGTAGACCCACGGAATTTTGTTTCCGCAGGCAAATACACACCTTTTGAAGGTGTGACACTTACCGGTGACGTAGTGCTGACAGTACATGACGGCAAACCGGTGTACAACAACTTGTTTTAAATTAAATTGATATAAATGGGAGGAAAGGCGCGTTTAACACGCTGACAAAAACTATGCCAAAGAGAAAAGATATCAAAAAAATTCTTGTAATCGGTTCTGGTCCAATCGTTATTGGCCAGGCTGCAGAGTTTGACTATGCCGGTACACAGGCTTGTCTTGCACTGAAAGAAGAAGGTTACGAAGTTGTACTTATCAACTCTAACCCTGCCACTATCATGACTGATACAAAAATGGCAGACAAAGTTTATATGGAACCACTGACACTGGAATATGTGGCCAGAATCATCCGTTATGAAAGACCTGACGCTATCGTTCCTGGTCTTGGCGGCCAGACTGGTCTGAACCTGTGCGTACAGCTGGGTGAAAAAGGTGTTCTGGATGAATGTCAGGTTGAAGTACTGGGTACAAAAATCGAATCCATCAAAAAAGCTGAAGACAGAGAACTGTTCAAAAATATGTGTGAAGAACTGGGCGAACCTGTTATTCCATCAGAAATCGTAACTTCTATTGAAGCAGGTGTGGAAGCTGCAAAAACTATCGGTTACCCTGTAGTTCTCCGTCCTGCATTCACACTGGGCGGCACAGGCGGCGGCTTTGCTGACAACGAAGAAGAATTCCTGGTAAAAATCGAACACGCACTTTCACTCTCACCTGTTCATCAGGTTCTGGTTGAAAAATCAGTAAAGGGCTATCAGGAAATCGAATTTGAAGTAATGCGTGACGCAGCTGACAACGCTATCGCTATCTGTGACATGGAAAACTTTGACCCTGTTGGCGTTCATACAGGCGACTCTATTGTTTTCGCACCTTGCCAGACAATCAGCGAAGAACAGAAAGCAATGCTGAAAGCATCCGCACTGAAAATTCTCCGTCACCTGGAAATCGCAGGCGGCTGTAACGTACAGTTTGCCCTGAAACCAGGCACAATGGAATACTACCTTATCGAAATCAACCCACGTGTATCCCGTTCATCTGCTCTGGCTTCCAAAGCTACAGCATATCCAATTGCACGCGTAACAGCAAAAATTGCAGTCGGCCTTACACTTGACGAAATCGACATCAGCGGCATCCCAGCTATCCACGAACCAGCTATCGACTACAAAGTTGCAAAAGTTGCCCGCTTCCCATTTGATAAATTCACATCCGCTTCCAAACAGCTGTCCACACAGATGAAAGCTACAGGTGAAGTTATGTCCCTGGGCCAGTCTGTACAGGAAATTATGCTGAAAGCTGTTCGCGGTCTGGAAATCGGTGTTGACCACTTTGAAATGAAAAAATTCAAAGACTGGTCACTGGAAAACCTTATTACTGAAATCGCTACACCAACAGATGAAAGACTGTTCGCCCTGTGCGAAGCTATCAGAAAAGGTGCAACAAATGAAGAAATCGCAGATTCTACAAAAATCGTTATCGAATTTGTACAGATGCTGCGTGAAGTTGTAGAATACGAAACAGTTCTGGCTGAAAATGTAAAAGACGTTGAAGTCCTCAGAAAAGCAAAAGATATGGGCTTCTCTGACAGCTACATCGCAAGAGTATGGGGCATGAGCAAACTTGACCTGTACCGCTTCAGAAAAGAAAACGGCGTAATGCCAATCTACCGCATCGTTGACAATGTGGAACATCAGCAGGATTATGTGCCATACTTCTACTCCTGCTACCACGGCGAAAACGAAAGCATTATCACAGACAAGAAAAAGATTCTTGTTCTGGGTTCAGGCCCAATCAGAATCGGCCAGGGTGTTGAATTTGACTACTCCACAGTTCACGCTGTATGGGCTATCAAAGAAGCAGGCTACGAAGCTATTATCATCAACAACAACCCAGAAACAGTTTCCACAGACTATACAACAGCTGACAAACTGTACTTTGAACCACTGACAGTTGAAGATGTAATGAACGTTATCGACATGGAAAAACCGGATGGTGTTATCGTTTCACTGGGCGGTCAGACAGCTATCAACCTGGCAAACGACCTGAAAGAACTGGGTGTAACCATTGTTGGTACAGACGTTGATGCTATCGAAAGAGCAGAAAACCGTGACAGCTTTGAAAAAATCATGCACACACTGGGCATTCCTGAACCAGAAGGACAGGCTGTTACAAACATTCCTGACGGTATCAAAGTTGCAAACAGAATCGGTTATCCTGTGCTTGTTCGTCCTTCCTATGTTCTGGGCGGCCGTGCAATGCAGATTGTTCACTCTGATGAAGACCTGAAAAAATACCTGCAGACAGCTGTACTGGTAGACGAAGACCAGCCTGTTCTGGTTGACAAATACATCATCGGTAAAGAACTGGAAACAGATGCTATCTGCGACGGCAAAGATGTATTTATCCCAGGTATTATGGAACACGTTGAAGAAACAGGCGTTCACTCCGGTGACTCTATCTCTGTATACCCAGCATACACAGTACCTGAATCTGTAAAACAGACAATCATCGACTACACAGTTCGTCTGGGTCTGGGCATCGGCATTAAAGGTCTGTTCAACATTCAGTTCATCGTTGACGAATTCAACAATGTATATGTAATCGAAGTTAACCCTCGTTCTTCCAGAACAGTACCATTCCTGTCCAAAGCAACAGGCGTACCAATGGCCAACATTGCTACTAAAGTAATGCTGGGCTACAGCCTGAAAGAACTGGGCTACGGCACATATATGCAGGAACCTGCAAAACGCTACTATGTAAAAGCACCTACATTCTCATTCTCAAAAATCCGTGGTCTTGACGCTTACCTGTCACCTGAAATGAAATCCACTGGTGAAGCAATCGGTTACGATAAATCCCTGAACCGTGCACTGTACAAAGCACTGCAGGCTTCCGGTATCAAAGTGCAGAATTTCGGCACAGTATTTGTAACACTGGCTGACAAAGACAAACAGCGCGCACTGCCACTGGTAAGACGTTTCTACAACCTGGGCTTCAACATCGAAGCTACAGCCGGTACAGCAGCATTCCTGAAACGCAACGGTATTAAAACAAGAACAATGGCAAAAATCAGCGAAGGCGGCCAGAACATCATCGACTCACTGACAAAAGGCCATGTAAACTATGTAATCAATACTCAGGATATGACTGGTGACGCTGAAAAAGACGGCTTCCTTATCCGCCGTTACTCTGTAGAAAACAACGTTGCACTGCTGACCAGCCTTTCAACAGTAAATGCTCTGCTGAATGTTCTGGAAGAAATCACAATGCCTGTTTCTACAATCGACGCTGAACAGAGAATCTAAACTACAAAACAGAATACCGGCTGTCTTTACGGCAGCCGGAAAATATAAAGGAGAGCCAAATGTATAAACGCGACATGTATACTGTTCTGGAAAACAAGAAAATTGCAAAAGATGTTTTCCTGATGGTTCTGGAAGGTGATACAAAATACATCACAGCACCTGGACAGTTTATCAACATCCTGGTAGAAGGCTTCTACCTCCGCCGTCCTATTTCCATCTGCGACTGGGACGATAAAACAATCACAATCATCTACAAAGTAGTAGGCAAAGGCACAGAAGCTATGGCTGAAATGACAGCCGGCAAAAAACTGGATATCCTCACAGGCCTCGGCAATGGCTTTACAGCACAGCCTGGCAGTGAAAAACCACTGGTTATCGGCGGTGGTGTTGGCGCACCTCCAATGTACGGTGTGGCAAAACATCTGGTTGAAAAAGGCCTGAAACCTACAGTTATTCTGGGTTTCACCAGCAAAGATGATGTGTTCTATGAAGAAGAATTCAAAGCTTTGGGCTGTGATGTTTATGTTACAACAAACGACGGCAGCTACGGTACAAAAGGTTTTGTAACAGATGTTATCAAAAACCTGAAAGGCTATGACTATTTCTACACATGTGGTCCTCTGCCAATGCTGAAAGCAGTTGCTATGGCTACAGAATGTTCAGGTCAGCTGTCCTTTGAAGAAAGAATGGGCTGCGGTTTCGGCGGTTGCATGGGTTGCAGCTGCAAAACTCTCACAGGCAACAAACGTATCTGTACAGAAGGTCCTGTACTGCTGAAGGAGGAAATTATATGGTAAACACTAAAGTAACACTCTCCGGCTGGGAACTGGACAATCCTGTTATTCCTGCATCCGGCACATTCAACTTCGGCAAAGAGTTTGCTGATTTCTATGATATCAATATGCTGGGCACATTCTCTTTCAAAGGCACTACAAGAGAACCACGCTTTGGCAACCCTACACCTCGTATCGCAGAAACACCAATGGGTATGATTAACTCTGTTGGCCTGCAGAACCCAGGTATCCACGCAGTTATCGAACACGAACTGCCAGAACTGAAAAAAATCTTCAACAAAAAAGTAATTGCCAACATTTCCGGTTACTCTGTTGACGAATATGTTTACTGCTGCCAGCTGATTGATAAAGAAGACCAGGTGGGCATTATCGAAGTAAACGTTTCCTGCCCTAACGTACACGGCGGCGGCATGGCTTTCGGCACAGACCCTAAAAATGTATACGAAGTTACAAAAGCAGTAAAAGCTGTTACAACAAAACCTGTTTATGTAAAACTTTCTCCAAATGTAACAGACATTGTTGAAATTGCAAAAGCTGCAGAAGCAGCAGGTGCAGACGGTATCAGCCTTATCAATACTCTGCTGGGTATGAGAATTGACCTGAAAACAAAGAAACCTGTTATCGCCAACAAAATGGGCGGTTTCTCCGGTCCTGCAATTTTCCCTGTTGCACTGAGAATGGTTTATCAGGTAGCACATGCAGTAAATATTCCTGTTATCGGCATGGGCGGCGTTTCATCAGCTGAAGATGTAATCGAAATGATGATGGCCGGTGCAACAGCCGTACAGGTTGGAGCTGCAAACCTGGTTAACCCTTACGCATGTAAAGAAATTATCGAAAATCTTCCAAAGGTAATGGAAAAATACGGTATCAAAGACCTTAACGATATCATCGGTATCGCTTAAATACATATCTAAAAGGAGACTACACCAATGAAAAGAGATGTAATTATTGCTCTGGACTTTAAAGATGCAGAAACTGCTCTTGCATTCCTTGACAAGTTCACAGAAGAAAAACCATTTGTAAAAATCGGTATGGAACTGTTCTATGCTGCAGGTCCTTCTATTGTTAAAGAAATCAAAGCAAGAGGACACAATGTGTTCCTTGACCTGAAACTTCACGATATTCCAAACACAGTTAAAGGCGGCATGCGCAGCCTGTCCGGTCTGGGCGCAGATATCGTTAACGTTCACGCAGCAGGCACAATCGATATGATGAAAGCTGCTCTGGAAGGCGTTATGAGAGAAGACGGCACACGCCCACTGGTTATCGCTGTTACACAGCTGACATCAACAAGCGAAGAAAGAATGCAGAAAGAACTGCTTATCAATGCAGGTATCAATGAAACAATTGTTCACTATGCTAAAAATGCCAAAGAAGCAGGCCTTGACGGTATCGTTTGCTCCCCACTGGAAGCAGGTATGGTTAAAGAAGCAGTTGGCAAAGATTTCCTGACAGTTACACCAGGCGTTCGTTTTGCAGACGGCGATGTAGGCGATCAGGTTCGCGTAACAACACCAGCAAAAGCAAAAGAAATCGGCACAGACTACATTGTTGTAGGTCGTCCAATCACAAAAGCAGAAGACCCAGTGGCTGCATACCGTCGCTGCATGGCAGATTTTGCTGAATAATCAGAATTATATTATCCAGGGCGGTTTATAAATCGCCCTGCAATAAAAGGAGAAATATATTATGGAACAGTATAAAAGCGAATTTATCCAGTTTATGGTAGACTGCAATGTTCTCAAATTCGGTGAATTCACACTGAAAAGCGGTCGTAAATCACCATTCTTTATGAATGCAGGTGCTTATGTAACAGGTTCCCAGCTGAAAAAACTGGGCGAATACTATGCAAAAGCTATCCACAATACATACGGCGATGACTTTGATGTTCTGTTTGGACCAGCTTACAAAGGTATTCCTCTGGCAGTTGTAACAGCTATGGCATACAGCGAACTGTATGGCAAAGAAGTTCGTTACTGCTCTGACCGTAAAGAAGAAAAAGACCACGGTGCAGACAAAGGTTCTTTCCTGGGCAGCCCACTGAAAGACGGCGACAGAGTTATCATGATTGAAGACGTTACAACATCCGGCAAATCCATGGAAGAAACAGTTCCAAAAGTAAAAGGTGCAGCAGATGTTGAAATCGTTGGTCTTATGGTTTCCCTCAACCGTATGGAAGTTGGCAAAGGCGGCGAAAAATACGCTCTGGACGAAGTAAAAGACCTGTACGGCTTTAAAACAGCAGCTATCGTTGATATGGACGATGTAGTTGAAGCCCTGTGGAACAAAGAAGTTAACGGCAAAGTTATTATCGATGACACAATCAAATCAGCTATCGATGCATACTACGAACTCTACGGCGCAAAAAAATAATATAATATAACAGAAAGCTGTCCTGTATTTCAGGGCGGCTTTTTTGTTGCAGATATGTACAGGGGGGTAACTGCAATCTGTTTTGAAATCATTTTGAGTATACGGCTGTATGATTATCTGCAAACAATATCCGACACATATTTTTTGTTTGCCTTATTCTGTTAAAATGATATAATAAAATCAGTACATACTTGATACGGAGAATTATTATGAACAGTAGAATCATTGATGTAATTGACAGCAAAAAAGATAAACTTATTACATTGGCAGACAGTATATGGGACTGCCCTGAAACAGCTTTTACAGAGTTTAATTCTGTTGAATTGCTGTGTGATGCCCTTGAAAGCGAAGGCTTTACAGTGGAAAAGGGCGTGGGCGGTGTGCCTACTGCTTTTACAGGCAGTTTCGGCAGCGGCAAACCTGTTATCGGTATACTGGGTGAATTTGATGCACTGTCCGGTTTAAGCCAGGTTTCGGCAGTTGCTGAAAAACAGCCTCTTGTTCCCGGTGCCAACGGCCACGGATGCGGCCATCATTTGCTGGGTACAGCAGGTGTAGCTGCCGCCATAGCAATAAAAGATTATCTTGAAACCACAGGCAGACAGGGCACAGTTGTTTTCTTTGGCTGCCCCGGTGAAGAAGGTGGCAGTGGCAAGGCATTTATGGCCCGTGAAGGTATTTTTGACAGTCTGGACTGTGCACTGTCCTGGCATCCTGATGCCACTACAAATGCCTGGAGCGGCAGCACTTTGGCAAATGTACAGGTAAGTTATAAATTTAAAGGTGTTGCAGCCCACGCAGCAGCAGTGCCACATCTGGGTAGAAGCGCACTGGATGCAGTGGAACTGATGAATGTTGGTGTGAACTATCTGCGCGAGCATGTTATCCCAGAGGCCAGAATGCACTATGCGGTAACAAATACAGGCGGTTTTTCACCTAATGTGGTACAGGCAGAGGCTGAAGTGCTGTATCTTATCCGTGCACCTAAAAATGCACAGGTACAGGAAATTTACAAACGAATAAACAAAATTGCACAGGGTGCCAGTCTTATGACAGAAACAGAACTGGAAATAGATTTTATCAAAGCATGCTCCAACATTATTCCCAACAATGTACTGGAAAAACTGTTTGACGAAACATTAAGGGAAATACCACATCCTGAATACACACAGGATGAAATTGAACTGGCCGAAAAATTCAGGGCTACTTCACCAAATAAAGGTGGTACGGCCGGCAGTTATGCAGAAAAGGTATCAGGTGCGGACAATAAAAAAGAAATGCTGGCCCTGGCAGACAAAGCCCTGATTGACAGAGTTATGCCATATATTCCAAGTGAAGCTGCAATGCCGGGCTCATCTGATGTAGGCGATGTAAGCTGGGGGTGTCCGACAGCACAGATAAATGTTGCCTGTTATGCAGCAGACACACCGGGCCATTCCTGGCAGCTGGTAGCCCAGGGTAAACTGGACCCTGCCCACAAAGGTATGCTGTATGCAGGCAAAGTAATGGCAACAGCTGCAATAAAACTGATGGAAAACCCACAGCTGATTGCACAGGCAAAGGAAGAACATAAAATGCGTATTGGCGATGGCTATATCTGTCCTATACCACAGGGTGTACAGCCACGTGCAATAGCGCCTAAAAAATAATATTAATATAAAAAGAAAACAGCAGTTGTAAGACTGCTGTTTTCTTTTTAATTGATTATTTCTTCTTTTATTATACTGCCGTTAGCATCATAATATATAATGTGATATACTTCACCAGCGCTATAATAATATAGTGTATTGCTTCCATCTTCAGCATAATCTCTGTGATGTGTCAGTATTTCGCCAGAATATGAGTCAGATGTTTTTATCGCACCGCTGTCATAGTATGTCATATAAGAGACTTCATCAGGAGAGCCATCGGCATTAAGCCAGCCACGTTTGATTTCTCTGCCGTTTTCATCATATTCAATCACATACTGATTGGTCATAAATTCTGCACCGGATTCATCATAATCGTACATATATGTGTATTCGTAATTAGCGCCATATACTATTTCCCTGCGCCGGTCAGGTTTACCGTTGACTTCAGAATACATACCTGTCAGCTCACCGTTTTCGTTATAAGTGGATGAATCAAATTCTATATCTCCTGAAACGGTTTTCACAGTATTACTTTTTTCTTTTATTGCTCCTGATTTATAGTAAATTTCATTGTGTATATTATCTTCGCCATAGTAAGTTGCCTGGTTTTTTACTTCACCGGTAGGATAGAATGTGGTTACTGTGCGCTGAATGTAATCCACATATGGTTCAGATATTTCTACACGACAATTCAGATTTTTAAGTGGAATACATCTCATCTGTTCATCCATATCTGTTTCATCAGCAATCAAATTGTCGTTTTCATCATATATTCTCACCTGATACGGGGAGTAGTCATGCTGTCCTGGCCAGTTTTCACATACATATGAGCCTATAATATTCTGGTTTTCATCGTATGCAACACCATAATAGTAACTGGCGCTCAGTCTCATCAGATCTGTATCTATGCGGATTACTTCCATATTTGGCTCAAACAGCAGGTTGGAATTGTCAAACTCTGTAATATCCGATGAGCCACCGCCTGCAAAAACTGTTGTGGCGGCCATAACTATTGATATGGAAAGTACAACACCATAAAGGTATGAATTTACAAACTTTTCAAGTAAAGCCAGAAAAGCATTTTGCGCTTTGTCGGTAACAGTTTCTTTTACTTTTTCTTTGGCTTTATCTGAAAGATAGGTAGCAATGTCATTATCTTTCTGCTCCATAGGCTGACCACATTTTGTGCAGAATTTTGCCTGCGGATTGTTTTCAGCACCGCAAAGGATGCAATATACGTTTTTGTTTTCCATAACAGCACCTCCTTAAACTGTGCAGAATGTCAGATAGGCATCCCCAGTTTTTGTAACAGCCTTCAGTTCATATTTACCGCTGGACTGATACTGAACAACTATGTTTTCATTTAATTCATAGGAGTCCACATCTGTATAGCCATAAGGTGATATGTATGAAAAGACAATATACATTGTATCAGATGGAACGGATACTTTCAGCTGGGCAGATTCTCCTGATAAATCCAGAAAATATTCATCGGTGTCGGTGTTGTAATAAATATCGTATCCATCGCTGTTTAAAATCATTATATCATTACTCTTCGGGCCGCCGCCAAACAGCAGACTTATAACAAGAGGCAGGATAATCAGCGCAATTTTTACATACAGGTTGTCTGTGATAAAACTTAAAGTCAGTATGTCTTTTATTTTATCAAATTTTCCTTTGGCTTCTTCTGCTTTTTCGATTTTGCCGATAAGTGCTTTTTCTTTGGCGGCATCCTTTTCCTGTTGAGTGAACTGGTTGCCGCATTTATAGCAATAGTTGGCTTTCAGCAGGTTTTCATAGCCGCATTTTGAACATTTCATCATTATATCCTCTTTTCAATAATCCGTTTTTTCAGTTGGCAAAAAATATTGCAATTATAAACATAATGACGCACCGTATAACACATATTATTTCAAAGACACGCCAGCCAAACCGGATTTTTTCCAGATTGTCATCCCCGATAAATGCCAGCACGGCAGCAGCAATATATGCAAAGCCGTTGAAAAATATGCCATAAATCACAAGTGCAGCCGGTATCAGCATAGCCATAATGACCATAGCGCCAAACATAAAAATCCTCCTCTGATTCAAGGATATCTGCCGTGACAAGCAAATCACAGACAGATAAACACATCTGTTATTTGTGTATAATTATAGCACATACACCGCCCAATTCAACAACAAGTTTATTTTAAAACAATATTTAGACAACAAAAAACAGCAGGCACAATGCCTGCTGTTTTTTGGGGAATGATTTATTTAGTTCTTAAGATAAGTTGGCAGTATACATATACATTCTGAACTTTTTTGGCGTGAGCACCGTTTATTGTAATCAGTTCAGGCTGTGATTCTGAAGGTTTTCTGTACAGCTTGAAAGCGATGGCATACTGGTCTACCTGCAGGTTTGTCATACACAGCTGTAAATAATTTTTTCTTTCTGCGCCAATAAATTCGAATACGTTTTCTTCCAGTTCATAGCTGGAGAAACATTTGGCAACGGCATCTTCAGGGTATGTATCCAGCATAGCCTTTACTTCTTCAAAAGTAAGATTATATACTTTGAATTCGCCCTCGTTGATAATGCTGAGAATGTTGTTGTCGTCAACCAGCAATAAAGGTTTGTCGTGATTAGCCATAGTTGTTCTCCTTTGCATCAGATATTTTATTTTCGATAAATAAATATATATTAATTTTACGATATTATACCATAATTTTCCACATTTATCAATATAATTTGTATAATATCACAATATATTTACATATATACCACTAAAATTTTAATCGATAAAATTGAATATTTTTCACAAAAACTTTATTTTGCAAAACGTATGCTTATTAAAATATAGTATTGAGTAAAAAGAGAAAATAATGTATTATATAATACAGAGTAAAAAGAAGGAGATATATAATGATAAGACAATTCTTAGCTATTGCCATTGCGTTTTCACTGATGCCTTTCTGGACAAAGAAAAAGCTGGGCTTTGGTCCTATGCTGTTGATTACAGGGGTTATTCTCAGCCTTGTTGCAGGTGTGGCACCTATGACAATGGTAAATAATTTCCTGGCTGTGTTCACTACACCATCCACACTGAAAACAATAATCATTGTTGTTATCGTTGGTATGCTGGGCAGCCTGATGAAACACTATGGTATTCTTGATAAAATAGTTGAAACACTGAAAGAACTTATCAGCAGTTCAAAGGCTATCATCACTGTTCTGCCTGCTGTTATCGGTCTGCTGTCTGTTCCTGGCGGTGCATCACTGTCTATCCCATTTGTGGATAAAATTGGCGAAGACATGGGTATGTCCGGCCAGACACGCAGTGTTATCAACCTGTCTTTCCGCCATATTGCAATGTTTCTGCTGCCTACCAGCACCAGCATCATTATGGTTACCACAGTACTGCCTGATGTAAATCTGTACGGACTTATCGGTATGAATCTGGGTTTTGTACTGCTGATGCAGGCTACATCATATTTCCTGTATGTAAGAAAGTATGATGACATCAAAAGCGAAACATCACAGAACAAGGGCAAAGCCCTGTTAAATCTGCTGGTTTACCTGTCACCAATCTATATGGTTGTAGTGTTCAATGGGGTATTCGGTATTGAAATGTATATAAGTGCCATTCTTTCACTGGTGCTGATTCTTCTGCTGTGGGGTATGAAGAATGTAAAGGAATATGCACAGGTTGCATATAAAGGCATCAGTGTAAGCACATTTACAATGCTGGTTGGTGTTTATTTTGTGCAGAACACAATCAAAAGTCTGGACCAGGTTATGAACGGATTTACAACACTGTTCAACAATGCTTCAGGTTTCAGCATCCTGTTGGTTATCGCCGCTGCTGCAGTTCTGTTTGGTCTGACAACAGGTCTGTCAATGGTGCCACTGGGCATTATTCTGCCACTGGTTAACAATCTGCCGCTGACTGCAGAAATGAAACTGGTTTACTGCTTCTTCATTTATGTATGGAGTTTTCTGGGCTATTTCTTCTCACCACTGCATATGTGTCAGCTGCTGACTGTAAAACACGTTGGCTGTGGCAATGGTCCTGTTTACAAGGAATATTCCAAACTTATACCTTGTCTGGCTGTTTACAGTTTTGTACTGTTCTATCTGTACTCATTTATATTTGCATAATATATCGGGGCGTTAAAAAAACGCCCCTTTTTGTTGAAAAATAACTATATATTTGATATATTAATTATAGAATTATTTGAAGTGAGGTATCCGCAAATGAAAAAAATTCCTATTATCATAGACTGTGACCCAGGTGTAGATGACAGCTATGCAATTGCTCTGGCCAATTCACATCCGGAGTTTGAAATAGTGGCACTTACAGCTGTTGAAGGAAATGTACCGGCAGTGCTGACACGCCACAACTGCCTGTGCCTGGACGAAACTTTTGACATCGGTGCAAAGGTTGCCTATGGTGCCACAGTTCCGCTGGAAAGACCATATTTCCGTGAAGAATCAGTTACTCACGGTGAAGGCGGTGTGGGCGGTATTCAGTTCCCACAGCCACAGAAACAGCCTGAAGAAAAGGCCGCCTGGGACCTGATTTATGACGAAGCAGTTAAGTACAATGGTGAACTGGTGTTATTTGCTGTTGGTCCTCTGACAAATATTGCAACTGCACTGCGCAAACATCCTGACCTGCCAAAATATCTGAAAAAATTTGTTATCATGGGTGGCGGCACATTCGGCAATGTAACTGCAACAGGAGCAAAGGCAGAGTTCAACATCTGGGTTGACCCACTGGCAGCAAAAGAAGTGTTTGAAAAACTGGAAGTGTATATGGTTGGTCTTAACGCCACACACGCTGCTGCAGTTGAAGAAAAAGACTTTGATGAAATGCTGGAAATCACAGCCAAAGCAGACAATAAAGCTGCACAGTTCCTGAACAAACTGACAAGCTTCTCCAAAGAAAACAGCTTTGGCAGAGGCGAAGACAACAATGTTATCCACGATGCACTGGCTATTGCATCTGAAATCAATCCTGATGTGGTTAAATATGAAAAACACTATGTATGGGTTGAAGCCAGAGAAATTGAAAATGTGGGCGAAACAGTTATCGATTTTGAAGGCAAAGAAGGTAAACAGCCAAACTGTTGGGTAGCTATGGACGTTGACCAGCCACTGTTTGTGCAGATGATGAAAGATTGCTGCAAATATTACGCAGAAAAGTAATAAGATAAAAATATATACGGAATGGGAAAAACCATTCCGTATTTTTTATTGCATTTTCATATCTCTCTGCCCGGCATCGTTGCTGTGGCCCAGCAGATGAACAATCAGTGCCAGTTTCATCACTATATTCACCGCAGCGGCAGCTATTATTACATATTGGTGACCGCCTGCATTGCTTACCACAAATACCATTGCGTATGTCACGGTGGTTATATTTCTCAATACAGGTATAAAGTGACCGCTGTTCATATTGAATAATTGTGCAGTGTGATAAATGTCTGTCATCAGCTGAAAGTTGAGATAAATATAAACAACTGCAATTATCAGGTTTATAGCATACAAAGCTACAGACATTCCAAACAGTTTCATAACCCGGTTTACAAGTTCAAAAACCACCAGCACAGCGGCAAACGGTTTCAGCAGATTTGCAGTTGGCCGGTATCTGCTGATGGGGGTCAAAGCTTTGTAAATCATAATATAGCCCACCCAGTCAGGCAAGAAATCCAGACCGGACACAGTTATGTGAAATGTACCCAGCAGCATGGCCCATGCCACATGTTTCACAGCTTTTGAATAATCATTTGTCATGTATATCACCTGTTTTTAAATTTACCACCCGGCTGTCTGCTTTTTGGTTCCCCAGCCATATATCTATCTGCAGGGCACCCGGCAGCCGGAAATCTTCTGTTTCTCTTGCAAGGCTGTTGCGGATAATTCTTCCGTAGGAAGTGGTGGCTCTGTCCATAGGCACATTTACAAAGCTGTAACCGCCATAGTCGCCTGTACTGCTGCCGCTTATTTCGCCCTGACCCAGATACTGTTTAATTTCATTGTCATAATCATTATAGTCTGCGCTGTTTTCCAGCCCCGCCACAGTGACGGCAATATTGGGGTGACTGTCACAGTTTTCGTTCATTGTAAATGTGGTCAGAATATCCAGTCTTGATGACGAAAACCGGGTATAAGGATAAACATACATATTGTTGTCCACAGTATCATTCCAGCTGATGTTGTCGGCATTTATCTTTACAGTGCCATAGTCAGTGGTATATTCCACCTGTACACCGCCGGTGTAATCATCGGTTGGCGGTGGGCTGCAGGTGTTGTCTATAATACCTTCAAGCTTGTGATGGGTAAAATCTCCTGACTGATAAACCTTCCAGCCGTCCTGATAAGTCAGGGTAATTGGTATCAGATAAAAATTTGTGCCATAATCTTCTTTGTTTTTGCCGTGGTAATAATCTTTCAGCATCAGTTTTGCAGTGCAGGTATTGTGGCTGTTTTGCTGAAAATCCACTACAAAATACAGCATTTCGCTTTCAAAAAGATGTATTTTATCCATATCCGGCAGGGCATAGTTTTCTGCTTTTATATCATAAGGGGTAACCGCCAGTTTTATGGCATCTTCACCACAGCCGGTAATCATTTTTGCCCAGGCATCTATTGCGGCCGCCGGTGTGGACAGCTGTGCCATTCGGTATTCTTCATACTGCATCTGGCCTGTAACACCCTGTCTGGCAAGGTTTATATGATTTATTTTTTCAGGTGAACCCCGGCCGCGGGCAATCAGCGGTGTCATCATAAATATGATACACACGGAGACCACACCCATACCCTGCGGATATTTTTTGAAACGGGCAATTGTTTTTATTCTTTCGCTGATAAAACGGCTGCCGTTGGAAACAGATGTGGTGCCAAAAGCGGACGGATATTTTTCATTGGTCATAGACAGCAGTATTCTGCCGTATTCTCTGCGCTGTTCACCCTTCAGCAGTTCCATAACCCTGTAATCCCGCAGGCTTTCCATATCATTGTTTATAATCCCAAAGCAATACTGCAAAAACAGGTTTGGCCAGTGAATTACACGCAGCAGCGACCAAATTACTTTTTGCCATAAATCCCTGTATTTCAGATGTAAAAGTTCGTGAAGAATTACCTTGTCATCTGTCCGTATGCCTTCCGGCAGAACCAGTACAGGTTTTGCTATACCGAACACAAATGCAGAGGTCAGCCCCTTTACTGTTCTTGCTTCACAGCTTTTCAAACTGTAATTCTGTGCAACACAATTTATCTGTTGCACAGTTTCTTCGGGGGCGTTATTGGCTTTTACAATTATATTTTGCAGTGAAAAATAACTGATAATATATTTTGCCAGAAGTATAATTACTCCCGCGATATAAATTACAAACATCCAGTCGGTTATGCTGTAAGGTTTGCCTGTCCGGGCAGGGAAGATGGATGTGCTGTGCACCACTTTACCGGCATCAGTAAAGGCGGAATGCAGTTTTTGTTCTGCCAGTGTCTTACATGCCTGCAGATACACCTGTATATATCGGAATATATAGCGGTTGCCACTGCCTACAGGTATCAGTATTCTCCGCCCCAGGCACAACCACACACCATACTGCCATCGTGGTGACAGTTTGTCTTTCATTATGGTTTTCAGAAGCAGTATTATAGCCGCCATAACACTGACTTCTGCTGTCTGTACTGCAAAACTCCATATATTGGTCATATTACACCTCCATATTTTCTATAACTGTGCTGTTTTCTTCGTCTGCCAGTTCGGCTGCAAACAGAAACAGATGATAAGCCAGATAAATCTGTGCCGTAATATTTACTGTTGCAGCGGCATAACCAGCAAAGGTAAGCGGTAAAAACTGATTTATAATTATCGTTGCTGTATATGCCACCAATGCAACGTTACGGCCATTGGTGATAGTTTTGTGGTATATCCTGCTTTGTTCTGCTGCAATATCAGCCAGATTAGTCAACAGCTGAAAATGAGTATATACATAAACAACTGTCAGAAAAATGCTGGCAAAATACATATCAAAGCTGACATCAAATATTTTCAGCAGCCATTTCAAAGCATCTGTGGCACCCAGAAAGATTATAAAGTTTTTCAACAGACCGGCACTGCGCTGTTTTTCAGCTATATAAGGCAAAGTGTCAAAAATCATCATATATGCCACCCAGTTTGGCAACAGATTTACCCTGGCTATATTTATATCAAAACAAAGGATAACGTAAGCCCAGGCAATAGTGCTTATAACATTGTCAAACTGTCTGGTCATATAATTTACCCTCTTTCAGATTTATTGTTGCATCACATACCTTTCTGCCATTTTCCATTACAGATATATAAAGTTTATCTGTCTTTTTCAATGAAGCAAAGTTGTCTTTTGTAAATTTCAGCTGGGCAAAAGGCAGATGGTATTTATTCAGTGTATTGGCTATTGTCTCTTTCTGCATTTCGGTAAACGCAGTATTTTCGGCAGAGGTAGTATGTTCGATAGTAGCTTTCACTGTATTTGCATTTATATTTACATACCGGTGCCGCCTGTCAGGACCTGCGCCACTGCCGCCATACTCTGTCAGACGGGTAGTAGCAGAGGCGGATTTGTCTGTTGTACTTACTCTTAAATTTACAATTTTTACACCTTCAACATCAGCAGGGGTATAGCATATATCTACCGCATAATATCCGTTATCAAATTGCCCGTGGGGTTTTGGTGTGTGGTCAAACACTGTCTGTGAAAACATAAACCCTGACTGCACAGATGAATTGGATATAGTGTTTACCTTGTGCACAGTAATATCTACCACACCGGCAGGTGCAATATATTCATATCTGTCCCCGGGTTTATGTCCATCCACATCAATGGCGGTGTATTCCCGGTCACCAATAATTCTTATGGAAAGATTTGATGCAATGTTTCCTGTCTGATAAACTTTCCAGCCATTTTCTTTTACTATTTTTATAGGTACAGTTATATTGCTGTATCCCAGTTTATTGCCGCCACCGCCGGGTGTTTCCAGATTGGTGGTGTAGTCACGGAACAGCAGATTTGCAATGTATGTCTTGCTGTCTGTTTTCTCCAGGTCCACCACATAATACATATCTGAACTGCCGCTGATATCCACCTTGTCAGCCAGATGATATTCTTTGATTTCCACATTGCCCGGCTTTACAGCAAGGCTGTACAGTTCATTTCCTGTCAGCAGGGCTTTTGCATAGGTGTCTATAGCTCCGGCCACAGTTTTACAGTTTGTCATTCTCGCCCGTGAGTGCTGATAATTATATGTAAAAGTATCAGGATTGTGGTTATAGTTGCCCGGTGGAAAGTTTTTTATTTCTCCATTGGTCACTGTAAGCGGTGCCAACAGTGCAATAATACACAATGCCACCAATCCCATTCCTTTGGGATAAAGTTTGAATCTGGCTATGGCTTCTATCCTTTCATTTATAAAACGGCTGCCGTTGGAAATTGATGTAGTGCCAAAAGCTGACGGATATTTTTCATTGGTCATAGACAGCAGTATTCTGCCGTATTCTCTGCGCTGCTCTCCCTTCAGCAGTTCCATAACCCTGTAATCCCGCAGGCTTTCCATATCGTTGTTTATGCTTTTGAAAACATACCTTAAAAATGGGTTTGGCCAGTGCAATGCTTTCATAACTGACCAGAAAATATTTTGCCACAGGTCTTTGTATTTAAGGTGCAAAAGTTCATGCAATATCACTTTGTCATCTGTTCCTTTTCCAAGTGGCAGTACCAGAACAGGTTTTACGATTCCGAAAACAAAGGCTGATGGCAGCCCATCGATTGCTTTCACATCACATACAGGCAGACTGTAATTTTCTGCCACGTCTTTTACAGATTGCTGTACACAGCTGTCAGCCTGTGGGCTGTGGGCAATTATTTTTGCCAGTCGTATATACTCATACAGGTATTTTATCAGCGTAACAGCTATACCACACAGATATGCAACAAACAGCATATCTGTAATGCTGGCCGGTCTGCCACTGATAACAGGCAGTATATGACGATTGTAAACAGAAACATCAGCAACTGTGTATGCAGAGTTCAGACCTGTTTCCACATAATATTTTGCCGTTTCCAGCAATATGTGCAACTGGGGGATTATATATCCGCCCACACTGCCTGCTGGGATGAACAGACAGGCTGCCAGCACAATCCATATACCATACTGCCAGCGGGCAGGCAGTTTGTCTTTCATCAGCATTTTAATCAGTAAAATCAGCACTGACATGGAAGAAACATATATGGTCTGGGTTAAAAAGCCCCATATATTGCCCATACTATACCTCCATATCGTCCAGCAGTTTATTCAGTTTTGCTTTTTCTTCAGGTGTGATTTTGCTTTCTTTCAGAAAAGCAGCCACCAGGTCGCCTACACTGCCGCCATAAACTTTGTGCAGCAGATTTTCCCTCTCTTTTTTTGAGCAGTCGTCACGTGTCACCAGCCGTGAATATCTGTGCGGTTCGCTGTCACGGGTTATTTTTACCAGTCCTTTTTTCTCCATTCTGGTCAGATAGGTGTGAACTGTGTTGCGGCTCCATTTTGTAGTATCATAAAGGCTGTCCACCACTTCACCCAGCAACAGGCTGTCTGCCTGCCACAGTGTTTCCAGCACCTGCCATTCGCTGTCTGTCAGTTTATACATAATATCCTCCTACACATGTAGTATCTATTTCTATACTACACTTGTAGTATCAATTTGTCAATACATAGCAATATTGATTTTGTATTTCACAGAAATTACATATTTATGCGACTTTTGTGTAATAATTTGTTACAAATATGTTAAAAGCCTGTGAAAATATACATTATCCGATTGTTTGAAATGAAGAATACATATATAATAAATATAGTAAAATATGAAAGGAGAACGTTATGCCTGTTGAGCTTATTTATCTGGGTGTTGTTTTTGTAGTTGCCATAATTGGTTTTTCGGTTCTGAAACGCCCTTTATATGAATGTATGCTTGCTTCTTTTGTTGCCCTTGTGGCAGTTACAGGCACATGGGCTGATGTCGGCAGTTTTATATGGGATGCCATGAACGAATCCAGCCTGTATGTAATTATTGTATTTGTAACTTCTGCAACTTTGCTGGGAGAAACCACCATTATTGATGACTGTATCGAGATTATACTGTCTGTTTTTGGCAGGTTGCGCGGTGGCGCAGGTTTTGTGGCGATTATCGGCAGTACATATATGGGGTCCCTTTCCGGCAGCGGTCCGGGCAATGTGGCTACCACTGGTGTTTTCACTATTCCGGCAATGAAAAAATCCGGCTTCCCGCCTCATCTTGCCGCCAATGTTGAGGCTCATGCCTCCACTATGGGCAATATGATACCCCCTGCGGGAATGATTGCTGTCGCTTTTGCAGTATTGGATGGTATGTATCCGGGAAAATACACAATGTCACAGTATTGGATGGTGCTGTGGAGTATTGCAATTATATTTGTAATACAGCGTATTATTACTCTTTATATAATGTGTCTGTATTATAAGGTTGAACCTATGAACAAAGCTGATGTCCCCAGCCTTAAAGAATCTTTGAAAAAAGGCTGGAAATCGGTATTTTTGCCTGTAATAGTTTTTCTTCCATTTTTCCTGACCAATAATTATGGAGAATTCTTTGATGCACGTCTTGGTGCAGGTGCATCAGCGTTTTCAAGCAGTATATTACTGTTTATCCCTTCTCTGATAGTTGTTATGGGAATTTTTCTGTCAGAAAAAGAAACACGTCATAAAATGACAATAAAAAATATGTATGATGTGGTCTGTGAAAGCATGACTACTGTTGTACCAACATCGGCACTGGTAATGTTTTCATATTTTGTAAGCAATGTATTCGAAACTGTAAATGTAGGCCCTGCCATCGGTCAGTTTATCAGCAATATGAATCTGCCTTATATGGCACTGGCATTGGTGCTGCCATTGTTTACAGCGGTGTTGGGCATGCTTATTCCAGGTTCCACACAGGTTAAAATATTCGGTGGAATTATAATTTCGGTTATGGTTGCTGCAGGCGGTGACCCTCTGCTGGTGTGTGCCATGCTGCCGTGTATATGTGGCGCAATGCATGGTGTTACGCCTCCATACTGTGCCTGTGTTTACACTGCCATGGGAATAGCAGAATCCGAATTGAAACCGACACTTGTCAACTGTATGATATGGGTAGCAGCGCATTATATTCTGTCTGTAACAACACTTCTTGGCATGCTGCCGATATTTGGAATATAGGGGGGGGACAGCTATGAAAGAAAAACTCTACAATGTACTTAATAAAATTTATGGCGGTGCAATGTTATTTGCATTTTTTACCGGGTTTATACCTGTTATTCCTTTTATAATTGCTATTGTTATAGGCGGTACTGCCGGTGAGGCCATAGCCCTGTTTATGTATAACAAAGTATATCCTGTTTCATTTACTGTGGCATCAGTATCAGTGATTGTCGGTTTGGTGGCAATGTATATACGTGGCGAGAAAAGCCTGTCAGTGGAAAGTTACGGCAAAAAAGAATAAGTTTCAAAGGCGGTATTAAAATGCCGCTTTTGTATTTGTGATGCGTACACTTGTGCGCAAGATATTGACTGAAAGGATGGAATATGATATTTTTTTAAAGTATATTCAGGGAATAATTGTTGTATTAATTGATAATTTTATTAATTTTTTACACTATTTTAACATTTAATAAGGTATAATTATAGTTAAACAATTATTCAGTGTATTGTCCGGTATAGCATGCTTTGTACCCGTTGATAAAAGTTATTTATACAAATTATAAAAACAATTTCGCAACATAATTATTTTTCTGTAAAAACGATAAAAACTTATCGATTATATTGTGGATATTTGTTGAGTTATATAATTGATATTTATAATCAAAATGCGGTATAATAATTGTATTATTAAGCAGGGGGGCATTATATTGGGCAAAAACAATTCCAGCCCGTGGAAGTATCTGGGGCTGATAAGTCAACTGGCTATTTCAATGCTTACTCCTATTCTGCTTATGGTTGTTGTTTGTATGTGGCTGAAAAACAAATACGCAATGGGTGACTGGATTATACTGGTTGGGTTGCTGCTGGGTGTTGCCAGCGGGTTCAACAGTGTCTGGGGATATATGAAAAGATTTCTTGACGAAGGTCGCCGCCAGCAGCAGGAATATGAAGACAAATTCAGATAGGGAGTGCAGACAGTATGGACAAACACAGAATTGATGAAAATTTTTACAAAGTTTCAAAAATCAACATAATTCTCACAGTGATTGAAAATATAGGTTTTCTTGTTTTCGGTCATTGGGATTACACAGTTTTGCTGGGCTCTCTTTTAGGACTTGGCATAACTACAATGTTTTTTTATTCGATATGTGTGTCAGTGCCAAAAGCGCTCAGCTATGCTGACCCGGATATGGCGCAGAAAAGCATAAAGGCATCCCGGACATACCGTACCATTATGATGGCGGTGGGATTGCTTATTGCCATAAAACTGCCATTCCTCAATGCTTTTGCGGCAATGATACCATTGCTGTTCACACGTATTTCAATAATGTTTATCAATTTTAAAAGAGAGGAGGAAAATCAATAATGGATGTTTCCATTAATGGCCCTAAAATACTCTTTACTCTGCCGGTGCTGGGAGGCATAAATATCACAGAATCTGTGGTGCACGCATGGCTGGTTATGGCTTTGATTGTTGGTGCCTGCCTGTGGCTGACAAAAGATTTGTCAGTTCAAAATCCAGGCAAAAAACAGATTATAGCTGAAAAACTGGTTTTGATGGTGCGTGGTCTTGTAGACAGCAATATGGGCAGCCGGTGGGCACATTTTGTGCCATATATCGGTACACTGTTTGCATTCAGCTTTGTGTCCAGTGTATTGAGCGTTACAGGTTTGCGCAGCCCTACTGCAGATTTTTCGGTAACATTGGCTATGGCTCTGGTAACTTTTGTGCTGATAGAATATTACTATTTCAAAAACAAAGGTTTCTTTGGCTTTTTCAAACGTCTTACTGAACCGATAATTGTAATGACACCTATGAACCTTGTCAGTGAAGTGGCAACACCGTTGTCATTGGCTTTGCGTCATTTTGGCAACATTGCATCAGGTGCAATTATCACCACACTGGTTTACGGTGCTCTCACAGCACTGTCAGGATTTGTCCTTGGTTGGATACCAAACACATTTATAGCCAGCATACCTATTATGCAGATTGGTCTGCCGGCAGTACTGTCTATTTATTTCGACTTGTTCTCAAGTGCAATTCAGGCGTACATTTTTGTTATGTTGACTATGGCTAACATAGCCGGCACAGCAGATTAGTATAAATTAATTTAAAAATCAAAACATCAAAAATATTTTGGAGGTTTATTTATTATGATGGAAAGAGCAATTATTTTGGCAGCTTCAGCAATCGGTGTTGGTCTTGCTATGATCGCAGGTCTTGGCCCTGGTATCGGTGAAGGTTATGCAGTAGGTCAGGCATGTGCTGCTATCGGTCGTCAGCCAGAAGCACAGGGCAAAATTCAGTCCACAATGATTCTTGGTTGTGCTATCGCAGAAACAACAGGTATCTACTCACTGGTTGTTGCACTGATTCTCCTGTTTATGAATCCACTTGTAAATATGCTGTAATGCAAATCCTTTACAAAAATTCTTAACAGATTGCTATGAAAGGAGGCGCAATTAGTGGATCAGTATCTCGGATTCTTTTCCGTTGACGTGTGGACTATTATCTTTACATGGGTGAATATGTTTATTCTTTTCACACTGGTGAAAAAGATTCTTTTCAAACCTGTAAGCAATATTCTGGACCAGCGCGATGCAGAAATCAAAAAGATTTATGATGATGCAAATCAGGCTAATGAAAAAGCTGTTAATCTGGAAAAAGAATACAGTGAAAAAATGGCACAGGCCCGCGATGAAGCCGGCGAAATTATCAAACAGGCTACACTGACAGCACAGAAAAGAGAAAAAGAAATCATTGAGTCCGCCCACCAGCAGGTGGCCGCAATGACAAGAAGAGCAGAAACACAAATCGCACAGGAACGCAAAAAGGCATATCAGGAAATCAAAGAAGAAATTTCTGATATTTCTGTTACAATTGCAGGCAAAATGGTTGGCCGTGAAATCACAGCTGCAGACCACGAGGCCCTTATCAGCCAATTTATCGAGAATGTGGGTGAAGCGTAATGAGTAATATTTCCCGTGCTTACGCAGACGCTCTTTATGAAATTTGTATAGAAGAAAACTCACTGGAAGAAATTATGCAGCAGTCTGCCCAGCTGGCAGAAATTATGGCTGCCAACCCGGAATTTGTAAAACTTCTTAATGCACCGACAGTGACAAAAGAAGAAAAAACAGACCTGGTGGACAAAGTTTTTTCCGGTAAAATCAATAAAAGTTTGCTGAATTTTATCAAGGTTATGGTAGAACGCAAGGATACACAGGAAATCAATGCCAGTTTTGCAGACTTTGAAAAACTGTACAACAAACACAACAATATTGAAAAAGCCACTGCCACAACAGCTGTACCTATGTCTGATGAACAGAAGGCAAAACTGGTGGCAAAGCTGAACGCACTTACAGGCAAAAATGTGGTGCTGACAAATATTGTGGACCCTGCCTGCATCGGCGGCGTTATTCTGCAGTTTGCAGATGTACAGTACAACGACTCCGTAGCCGGCAAACTGGAAATTCTGAGAAATCAGCTTAAAGCAAACTAACCAACTTTAAATACATCATCGGTTTATACCGAAATTTGAAAGAAAGCAGGTGTATCAATGCAGCTCAAACCTGAAGATATCAGCAAGATTATCAAAGAGCAAATCAAAAATTATGACAATAAAATTGAGCAGAGCGAAACTGGTACAGTTATCCAGGTAGGCGACGGTATTGCCAAAGCTTACGGTCTGGAAAACTGTATGGCCAACGAATTGGTACAGTTCCCTGATGGCGAATATGGCATGGCCATGAACCTGGAAGAAAACAGTGTATCACTGGTTATCCTGGGTAAAGATGACGGCATCAAGGAAGGTGACCTTGTAAAACGTACAGGCAAAGTTGTTTCTGTTCCTGTAGGCGATGGTCTTATCGGCCGTGTTGTAAACAGCCTTGGCGCACCTATTGACGGCAAAGGCCCTATCGAAGCCAGCGAAACACGCCCTATCGAAGCTCCTGCCCGTGGTATTATCGAAAGAAAATCTGTTTCTGTGCCACTTCAGACAGGTATCAAAGCTATCGACAGTATGATTCCTATCGGCCGTGGCCAGCGTGAACTTATCATCGGCGACCGTCAGACAGGTAAAACAACTATCGCTACTGACACAATCATCAACCAGAAAGGTCAGGATGTTATCTGTATCTATGTTGCCATCGGTCAGAAAGCATCTACTGTTGCACAGCTGGTTGAAACCCTTACAGTTGCAGGCGCTATGGACTACACAATCGTTGTTGCATCCACAGCCAGCGAACTGGCACCACTGCAGTACATTGCACCATACTCCGGTGTAACAATGGGTGAATATTTTATGGACCAGGGCAAAGATGTTCTTATCGTTTATGATGACCTGTCCAAACACGCCGTTGCCTACCGTGCGCTGTCACTGCTTATCCGCCGTCCACCAGGCCGTGAAGCTTATCCTGGTGACGTATTCTATCTGCACTCACGTCTGCTGGAACGCGCAGCCCGTGTAGCACCTGAATACGGCGGTGGTTCCATTACAGCACTGCCTATCATCGAAACACAGGCAGGCGACGTTTCCGCTTATATTCCTACAAACGTTATTTCTATCACAGACGGCCAGCTGTTCCTTGAAACAGAACTGTTCAACGCAGGTATCCGCCCTGCTGTTAACCCTGGTATCTCTGTTAGCCGTGTTGGCGGTTCTGCCCAGATTAAGGCTATGAAAAAGGTTGCAGGTCAGCTGAAACTGCTGTATTCCCAGTATATCGAACTGAAGAGCTTCTCACAGTTTGGCTCTGACCTGGATGCCGATACAAAGGCCCGTCTGGACCAGGGTGCACGTATTGTGGAAGTTCTGAAACAGCCACAGACAAAACCGGTAGACGTAGCACTGCAGGTAATCATTATCTATGCAGTTACAAAAGACTACCTGAAAGATATTGCAGTTGAAGACATTGCACAGTTTGAAAGAGAACTGTTTGACTTTGTTGAAACACAGAGACCTGAAATTATTTCCGGCATCAAAGAAACAAAAGACCTGACACCGGAAATCGAACAGTCTATCATTACTGCAATCAACGACTTCAAAGCAAAATTTGTACCAACAAAATAACAGAAAGGAAGGTGTGATACTATGGCAGGCGGTTCAATGAAAGACATTAAACTGCGTATTAAAAGTGTTGAAAACACTATGCAAATTACAAAAGCCATGGAACTTGTTGCTTCTTCCAAACTGAGAAAAGCCCGCGAAAGAATGGAAAGTGCCAGACCTTACTTTATGACACTTTTCAACACACTCAGTGATATTGCGGCTTACACTGTTGACTTTTCTTCCCCATTCCTGGTTAAGCGCCCTGTAAAAAAATCAGCCTATGTGCTGATAGCAGGTGACAGAGGCCTGGCAGGGGGTTATAACAACAATATGTTTAAACTGTTTACTGCCCATTCTGAAGGTAAAGATGCGGTGGTAATCCCTGTGGGGAAAAAAGCAGTTGAATTTTGCAAAAGAAGAAACATTGAAATTTTTACAGAGGAATATTCCCTGGTTGAAGACCTTTCATCAGCTGACTGTACAGATATGGGCGACCTGCTGGCAGAAAGTTTTGAAAAAGGCGAAATAGATGAAGTTTTCATCTGCTATACAACATTTGTTTCAATGTTGTCACAGAGCCCTGAAATCATTCAGGTTCTGCCTCTTATCAGCGTAAATGCTGACAATTATCAGCGCAATACTATCACCGAATACGAACCGGACCCTGAAGAACTGTTCCACATGCTGGTGCCACAGTTTATCACAGGTATGGTGTACGGTGCAGTAACTGAATGCTGGGCCAGCGAACTTGCTGCCCGCCGCACAGCCATGGATGCCGCATCCAAAAATGCACAGGAAATGGTGTCCGGTCTGTCACTTCAGTACAACCGTGCCCGTCAGGCTGCAATCACTCAGGAAATTACTGAAATTGTTGCCGGTGCCGGTGAAGGCTGATAAATTCCAATTTTAATTCTACAAAGGAGAAAATAAATGAGCCAGTCAAATATAGGCAAGGTAGTTCAGGTTATGGGTGCCGTAATTGACGTTCGTTTTGAAAACGGTCACCTGCCAGCCTTGCTCAATGCTATTGAAGTAGAACACGGCGATGAAAAACTGGTTGTTGAAGTTGCCCAGCATCTGGGTGATGACGTAGTAAGATGTATTGCCATGTCATCCACAGACGGTCTGGTTCGTGGTGCAAAAGCTGTGGACACAGGCAGCACCATTACAGTACCTGTTGGTCAGGGCACTCTGGGCAGAATTTTCAACGTTCTGGGGCAGCCTGTTGACAACAAACCACGGCCTGAAACAGAAAAAAGAATGCCTATCCACGCAAAGGCACCTTCTTATGAAGAACAGGCCACATCTGCTGAAATCCTGGAAACAGGTATCAAAGTTATTGACCTTATCTGCCCGTATACAAAGGGTGGTAAAATCGGTCTGTTCGGCGGTGCCGGCGTTGGCAAGACAGTTCTTATTCAGGAACTTATTTCCAACGTTGCCAACGAACACGGCGGTATTTCTGTATTTGCCGGTGTTGGTGAAAGAACCCGTGAAGGCAATGACCTTTATAACGAAATGATTGACAGTGGCGTTATCAACAAAACAGCCCTGGTATATGGTCAGATGAACGAACCACCAGGAGCCCGTATGCGTGTTGCACTGTCTGCACTTACAATGGCTGAATACTTCCGTGATGAAGAAAATCAGGATGTTCTGCTGTTTATCGACAATATTTTCCGTTTTACACAGGCAGGTAGTGAAGTTTCTGCTCTGCTGGGCCGTATGCCATCAGCTGTAGGTTACCAGCCAACACTTGCCACAGAAATGGGTGCACTGCAGGAAAGAATTACATCTACAAAGAAAGGTTCCATCACATCTATCCAGGCTGTTTATGTGCCTGCTGATGACCTTACTGACCCTGCTCCAGCCACAACATTTGCTCATCTGGACGCAACTACCACACTGTCCAGAAGTATCGCATCCCTGGGTCTGTACCCAGCGGTTGACCCACTGGACTCCACTTCCCGTGTGCTGACACCGGCTATCGTAGGCGAAGAACATTACAATGTTGCCCGCGGTGTACAGAACATTCTGCAGAGATATAAAGAACTGCAGGACATTATCGCTATCATGGGTATGGACGAACTGTCTGAAGAAGACAAACTTATTGTTAACCGTGCAAGAAAAATCCAGCGTTTCCTTTCCCAGCCATTCTCTGTTGCTGAACAGTTTACAGGTATGCAGGGTAAATATGTACCGCTGGCTGACACTATCCGTTCATTCAAAGAAATTCTGGAAGGCAAACATGACAATCTGCCTGAATCAGCATTCCTTTTCGCAGGCGCTATCGAGGACGTAATTGAAAGAGCTAAAAAGGGGGAATAGTTAATGGCAACATTCAACCTTAAAATTTTCTCACCTTACGGCGTTCATTATGAAGGTGCAGCAGAGGCTATCACACTGCGTACAGTTACAGGTGATGTTTCTATCTGGCCAAACCACTCAAACACAGTTACCGCACTGGATGTGGGCAGATGCACAGTTGTGATTGACGGCGAAAAACGCATAGGTGTTTGTAACCGTGGTCTGCTGAATGTTACAAAAAATGATGTTCAGGTTCTGGCTGCCACATTTGAATGGAAAGAAGACATTGACCTGGAACGTGCCCAGCAGCAGCTGGAAAGACGCAAAAAGGAACTGGCTGATGCAAAGGACGAAAAATCAATCGCCCGTGCAAAAATCAGAGTAAAACGCGAACTTATGCGTGTACAGGTTAAAACAGAAAACTAAACTGAAAGGCACCCATTGGGTGCCTTTTTTGTTGATATCCGCTGCGATTGCGTAACTCTACTGACAATCGGTTGTATTTTCGATGTGTTTTTCTTACAATAAAAGCATAAATGAAAGGCGAAAGAAGGTTTGGAATGCAAAATATAGATAAAGCTGAATTCGGCAGGTTTGTCAGCATGCTGCGAAAAGAAAAGGGATTGACACAGAAAGAACTTGCCACACAACTGTTTGTTTCTGACAAAGCGGTTTCAAAATGGGAGACAGGGCAGAGTATACCCACAGTTGACCTGCTGATACCACTGGCAGAGTCACTGGGCGTTACGGTTACAGAATTACTGGAATGCAGAAAAATGGAAGCACCACATCATATATCTGTTGAAGATGTGGAAACAATAGTAAAAAAAGCGGTTTCATATAAAGACAGTGAAAAAAGAACAATAAATAAAAGGTGGATTGTTCCTTACAGCATCTGTGGGATAATTGCCCTTATCCAGATGTATTATTTCAGATATATCGTTGCTTTTGATATGCTGATGATGAATATGCTTATACCACATATGCTGTCTGTGATTTTCGGGGCGTATTTCTGCCTTTTTGCAAGAAAGAAATTGCCGGATTTTTATGACGAAAACAGAATAAATTTTATTTCAGATGGCGTATTAAGAATGAATGTACCCGGTATAGCTTTTAATAATTCCAACTGGCCCAATATAGTGGGATATATCCGCCTGTGGTGCATTTTGTGTATGCTGTTTATGCCAGTTGTTTTTATTCTGTGTCTGGATGTAATTATTGATGTTATGTTTGAAATAGGCCTGTATGCCGATACAGCAATAAATATGGCCACAACAGGTTTTACTCTGGTATTTCTGGTTTTCACATTGGTTATACCTATATATTTTATAGGCAAAAAATACGAATAAAAACAGCAACTCTGTACAATGTGCAGAGTTGCTGTTTTTCATAATTATGGTAAAATATAATTATAAATAAATGAAAGGCTTTTTATTATGGCGAAAACAACACCACGCACCTGTCGGCTTACTACTCCATTTGAGAATGACACACAGTTTTCCTGGCAGGATTACCCGCGTCCACAGCTGAAACGAGACAGCTATCTTTCCCTGTGCGGAACCTGGCAGTTTGCAGTAAAAAAATACGAAGTTAAAATCCGGACATACAGCCGTTTTGCAGAAGGACATTTCGAATACGAAACAGGCAATTTCAATCTGTCACAGCTGGGTGAAATAACAGTTCCATACCCACCGGAAAGCAGGATTTCAGGCATAGAAAGACAACTGGAAGAAGATGAAACATATCTGTACACCAGACAGTTCACATTGGCTGAAAGTTTTATAAAAGACAAAGTATTGCTTCATTTCGGTGCGGTGGATACCAATGCTGTTGTTATGATAAACGGTCAGCTGGCCGGCACACACCGTGGCGGTTATCTGCCTTTTACACTGGATATTACGCACTGCGTAAAAGCAGGGGAAAATACCATCACAGTAGAGGTGGAAGACACACTGGATATTGACCTTGCCTATGGCAAACAGCGCAAAGACCGCGGTGGTATGTGGTACACCCCAATCAGCGGTATATGGCAGCCTGTATGGCTTGAAAGCGTGCCTGAAAACTATATAGAAAATATCCGCATTACACCTGCACTGGACAGCGTGACAATAGAAATCACAGGCGGCAGCGAAGAAAAAACCATACTTATAAATACGGACAGAGGCGTTACCACCCATCTGTTTACAGGTAATAAAACCACTATTCCAATTACCAATCCACAGCATTGGTCGCCTGAAAATCCGTATCTTTATCATTTTGAAATTATCTGTGACAGCGAAAAGGTGCAGTCTTATTTTGCACTGCGTACAGTTACAATAGAAAAGGCAAAAGGGCAGAGCTATATCTGTCTTAACGGCAAACCTTACTTTTTCCACGGCCTGTTGGACCAGGGCTATTATTCAGATGGTATTTATACACCGGCTACACCGGCGGGTTTTGTATGGGATATTCTTGAAATGAAAAAACTGGGCTTCAACACACTGCGAAAACATATCAAAGTAGAGCCGGACCTGTTCTACTATTACTGTGACAAATACGGTATGCTGGTGTTCCAGGATATGATGAATGCCGGCAAGTACAACTATATTATCGACACTGTTTTGCCTACCATAGGCATGAAAAAGGGTGTAACCCATAAACCTACCGAAAGAAGAAAAGAATTTTTTGAAAAGGAATGCCGCATCCTTGTTGATTTACTGTACAACCATCCGTCTGTGGTTTATTACACCATATTCAACGAAGGCTGGGGCCAGTATGATGCTGACAGAATTTACAGGGAACTGAAAGATTACGACCCCACCAGAGTGTGGGATGCCACATCCGGCTGGTTTATTGAAAAAGAAAGTGATGTGGACAGCCACCATATCTATTTCAGACGTATAAAGCTGAAAGCAAGACGGGAAAGACCTCTGATACTGTCAGAGTTTGGCGGCTATTCCTGGAAAGTGGAAAACCACTCCTTCAATCTGGATGAAGAATATGGATACAAAAAGTTCAAATCAGGCGAAGAACTGACAAAAGGTCTTTGCGAAATGTATTATAAAGACATTGTGCCTGCCATCAGCAAAGGGCTCAACGCCGCCATTCTTACACAGGTCAGCGATGTGGAAGACGAAACCAACGGTCTTGCCACTTATGACAGACAGGTGATTAAAACTGATACAACTGCAATGACAGCTGTGGCAAAAGCACTGTATGAAGTATTTGCGCAGGCCACGGAATAATTTTTTGCTGTGTCAGATTTATGTTCCTTTATAAAAAACATTCCATAATTATTATAAAATACAATAAATCAACACATTTGCAATGTATCATTTAAAGTAGGAAATTTGTTTGCCGGAGGTTTATTATGATAAAACGACTGTTGTTGCCTGCATTGCTGCTTTTGGCGTTTTCTGGCTGCACTGACAGGAAATATGACTGGGTCGTAAAAATAGAGGACCAGATGATAGACCCCCATACCTATGTGGCTGCACAGCTGCAGGCCTATGCCGAAGCATGGCCGTTGGCTGAAGATGGAACCAACCTGTTGCACAGCACAATTGATGGGGAAGACAGCGGTCACTGGATTGATGCCCATACAATAGATAAACTTAAAAGAAATCATTTTATTAATGCAGAATTTGAAAAAAGAAACCTGAAATTCGCCTCCCAGGCCGAAGATTTTATCAAAATATTTGCGGAAGAAGGCTGGGAAAATGTAAAATATATCTATACAAACAACGGCCTGAAAATGGAACACTATGTGGACTATCTGAAAAATCTGTACAAAGAACAGCTGCTGTTCAATGACATATTTGTAAACAGCAGTGAAAACCCTGTTACTGACTGGGAAGTTGAAGAATATCTGGGCAAAAATCTTTGCAGAGTGTCACTGTTCAAGGTGGCAAGGGTAAATGATGACGGCTCACCTGTAAATGATGAACAGATTGCACAGCTGGAAGCTATTGTAAATGATGCTGTAAAACGGATTAATGACGGTACAGCCATTTCTGATGCGGCATCTGTTGCCCTTACACAGGCTGGTCCTGTTCTGGGCAGCGACGCAGACTTTTCAAAAGGTGCAGATTTCGTATCCACTGCATATATCAGCAGTTCAAATATAAATCTGGTATACGACTTTATGGCAGATTTCTTTACTTTGCCTGTGGGCGAATGTGTTTACTACACTCTGGATGATTGCTACTACATCTGTCACAAAATTCCTCTCAGTGACACACAGGTGGAATACATGTATCTTAAACAGGACGTAATAAACCTTATAAGGGATGAAGAATTTGAAAAAATGATTTCCGATGCCAGTGCGAATTATACAGTTGAATACAACAGCCAGGCAGTGTCGGAATATTCGCCGGAAAAAATCAATATGAACATAGGTTAAAGGAGAATGGTTATGACTGTAAAACCGGGGCTTTACCGCCATTTTAAAGGCAATATGTACAGAGTAATAGGCACAGCACGCCACAGTGAAACTATGGAAGAAATGGTGGTTTATCAGGCTCTTTATGGCGAAATGGGCCTGTGGGTGCGCCCACGGAATATGTTTCTGGAAACAGTGGAACGCGATGGAAAAATTTTTCAGCGCTTTGAGTTTGTAGAGGAATAGAGCTGTATATATGGAAAGAATAAAAAAGATGGATAAATACTATAAAGTGCTTGCGGTGCTTTCACTGGTAATGGTCATTGTATTTGCTTTCTTATATCACATTACAGTGGCAAAAGTTGGGTATGCATTCAATGATGCCATATTGGTGCCGGTAAAAGAAAACAACACCACAGTCTACACAGGTGAAGTTTTCGGGCACAGTCTGGATGTAACAGTTACAGATGATAAAACAGTTATATTTGATTATGACCATAAAAGTTATGGTCCTTATACTGTTATCTATGATGAAACCGCAGTGGCAAATATAGAAGACAACTCCAGGAAACTGACAGGGGTGGAAATCCGTAACGGTGAAGAAATCTTTTTCCGCGGTGGTTTTTTTGAATCGTTTGGCGGAGAAAAAATCATCTGGCTATATAATGAAAATGGAGATATTGATGGTTTTGATATCTATTATGTAGACAGTGATGGCGTGGAAAGGGATACTGACGGCAATCCTGTGGACAGGCTGGCGCCATCTGCCGGTACAATACTGGAACTGACACATCAGCCGACTCTGACACATAAAGGCGATTGGCAGGCATGGTTTTACGGCACAGCATTACTTCTGCTTAATATAGTATTGATGATGTTTGAAAAAGAACTGTTCCACTGGGGGCTGTCTTTTGAAATCCGCAATGCCGACAAAGCCCAGATGAGCGGATGGGGTAAAACCAGCCGACGTATCAGTAGTACAATTTTAGTTATTGTTGTGTTGTTACTGTATACAGTAGGCCTTGGCAATTATTGGTAAAATAAAAAAGAGTGTATCCTTGGGGAGCGGTCCAATAAAACAGTATAATAATGTTTTCGGGAAGGCGGCATGAGTAATCATGCCGCTTTTCCGTTCATAACGTCATAGAGTAAATTGGCGGGAAGTATGCCGATATAGTTGTAGCTGATGGTCACATCCTGCACTCGATGTCCGCTGGACTTATCGGGTGCATGAACATATACGGCGTTGACCATATCGTTCAGAATAGTGGGTGTCAGCTTTTCCAAGTACAGGTACTTCTTTGCCTGTCGGATAAACCTATCAACATTCTCCGCTTGATCTTCTTGATTCTGTATTTCGTTTTCAAGCATTTCAATCTTG
>JAFSCU010000053.1 GCA_017436575.1 Oscillospiraceae bacterium | reverse complement strand
GAGGTGCTGGCTTTTGTATATTCCCCAATAGCTCAGTCGGTAGAGCGCGTGACTGTTAATCACGATGTCGTTGGTTCGAGTCCAACTTGGGGAGCCAAAACAAACTAATCCGAATCTTACACCAATTGGTGATAGATTCGGTTTTGTTTTTTATATATTACAATAACTTAAGCCCTGATAGGTTTTATTCCTGTCAGGGCTTTTATTACATTTATTTATACATTAACTTTACGGTTGTTCTTCATTAACACCTGATTTTTCTATACTTTCATATTGATTTACAATTCTTGCTGCGGCATGTCGGTTATTGACGTTTAATTTGCGGTAAATCTTTTTAGTGTAATCATTTACGGTATGAGGTGATATAACGAGTATTTTAGCGATATCAGTATTTGAATATCCACAGCCGATTAAGTCAAGAACTTCTTTTTCTCTTTTGGTCAGTGCGGACAGTAAGTTTGAAGTATTATTGTTTTCAATAATAACTTCGTTTGCTTCCTGTGATTTTTCTGTAGCTACAGTCTGTTTCACAGCCGGAACTTTGCGGACAAGGGTATGCATCAGATATGGCTCCCACTGGTTATAAATCAATGTAAGCACTACCATCATTGCCATATATACAAGATGCAAGGTGTTGGAATCAGCGCCAAAAACTTCTGTAATCCCACTCTGTAGCACTACAGTAATAACGGCAATCAGTATAATGCTTGGACATATATATCTGGAAGGGTAGGATTTCATAAGCGTCAGACCATACAGAGGAAGAAACTGACAAGGAGCAAACCCGAAACCTATAAGGATACATGCAGGATATCTGAATGCAGGGGCAAAAATAGAGATATACAGTGCCAGAAATCCTATTGCTGATACAGTCATCATAAGTGACACTATACGTAAAGGATGAAAATTATTGTTTTTATATCCCAGGTACAAAATGATGCTGCCTGCAGCATCAGCAAGATACGCCAGAGAAATACCATGAGGAATTGTGCCTGCTGCTGCCGGACCGCACAGCATCATCAGACAGCTTACAAAAGCAATGGCAAAAATACCGGTAAAAAGATGCTTTGGCATTATCAGATTGTCGGTTTTCTTTACATATACAGGGCATGCATTTTTATCGGTTGACATATAAAACGTAAAGACGAGAAGCATTGTCAACATAAATACCACAGCCAGCCTGAACCCTGAAAAGCTGACGGGGATAATTTCGTTCTGGACAAGGGAAATTATTAAGGTTGCAATGCCGTAACCAAGAGTGAGATAGATTATTGCACTTTTTTCAGAAAAGAAATTCATCATTATAAATGATTCAAAACCTATCATAAAACAGCAGAAGAATATATGTATATATATTATTAGAAGCATTGCACTGTCTGTCAGAGGAAAGAACATAATCAATATTGTAATCAAAGAAGCAACAGTGCTGACTCTTTCGGCCCATACAACAAAATG
This sequence comes from Oscillospiraceae bacterium, assembly GCA_017436575.1. Classification (GTDB taxonomy): domain Bacteria; phylum Bacillota; class Clostridia; order Oscillospirales; family Ruminococcaceae; genus RGIG3102. The sequence continues at coordinate 47,632 of JAFSCU010000053.1, read as the reverse complement.
TGGAAGAATAATCATATACCCTATTGCAAGTATGTAACCCAGTGCCATAAGAATTGTAACATTATCCATTGATATAGGCAAAGGTGAATGGCCTGTAACTGACAGTGACGGATTCATAAAATAGATAAAACCCATCTGCCAGGCATTAAACATAGAAAAGCATACAATTATAAATATTGGTACTGTTTGTCGTTTTGACCGGTTTAAAGACAAAATATAGTGATGCATATTATTCTCCTTTCAGACAGTTTTGCTGTTGCACAGTGTAATAATTCTGTAAACAAGGGCAGGTTTTATTAAAACCCCTTGAATAAGGGATACCAAATCCGGCCTGGTAATTATACAATTGTATTGAAATTAATTTTCACAAATTAGCTTTGATGAACAAATTATAATCTATAAAAATAATTATGTAAATAATAAAACTGTGTTTAAGCATAGTAAAACTATCTATAAAGACAGAAAAACAGTCAATACAGTCAGTGGTTGAAAAAAAGAATTGAATTTATAATTATACATAAACAACTGTAAAGGAGGAGCAGATATGGATAGCAGTAAATTAAGCTATTTCGGATATATGAAGCTGGCAAGGGAACGGTTTGATTTGCTGACACAGCAGTATCCGGAATTGATAAATCTTTCCACAAGAGAACTGGAAATATTTGAACAGCTTTTATCAGATAAAACGCTGAACCATATTGCTGAAGATTTGTTTATATCCGAATCTGCTGTTCACTTTCACTGTAAAAATATTTATAAAAAACTTAATGTATCCAGCAGACGACAGTTTTTAATAAAATACCGTAAGCTGGCTGACTAAAAGGAGGGTAAACTATGGCATTACTGGACAAACTGAACAAACTGGCAAAAAATATTGAAGACAAGACAGGTGACGCTATTGAACTTTCAAAACACAGCGCAACTATCACATCTTCAGAACATGGTTTCAACAGCGATATCAAAAAGATAGGTGAATTCTATTATGATTTCTTTATCAATGGAGGTCAGGTAGAGCCAAACATCCTGCCTGTCCTGCAGTCTGCAAAAGCACATAAGGAAGCTATAGCTGAAGCAAAATCTGAAATTGAAAGAATCAATGCAGAAAATGCTGCTGAAAGAGAGGCTGCAAAAGCTGAAAGAGCAGCTGCAAGAGAAGCTGCAAAAGCAGAAAAGGAAGCTGCCCGCCTTGCTGAAACAGAAAATGCAGAGGAAGCTGTTGTTGATGAAGAGCCTGCTGCAGAAACACCGGTGCCGCTGGCTGAAACCGGAACACCTGAATATGCAGAAGGTGAACCGGAAGCAGATGCTGAAAACACAGCTGTGGTGGCAGAGGCAAATATCTGTCCGTCCTGTGGTGCAGCTGTTGACCCGGGTACAAAATTCTGCGGTGACTGCGGATACAAAATGGAGGTTTGATTATGAGTTTTCTTAAAAGAGCATTAAAAAACAGTATCAGTAAAGGAATAAATGATGCGGTAAGCAAAGCTGTAAAAGAAGCAGTGGAACCTGCAGCTACAAATCTTGCCAATAAGGCAGCAATGAAAATGGAAGACTTTGCGGAAAAGAAAATGGAAGAAGTTGAAAAACAGACTGAACTGGCAAGGGCAAATGCAAAACAGGCTGCAGCCGAAACAGGTGAAGCTGTGGCAGAAGCAGCAGCCCGGTCACAGAATGTTGATATGAACCAGCTGAAATCTGCGTTTGCCAGTCTTGCAGGAATGGCACAGGACTATGCAACTGAAATGAGCGAAAAGTATAAAGTTTGCCCAGGCTGTGGTGAGCCAGTGGATGCAGATAAAAAATTCTGTCCAAACTGCGGCACAAAAATGCCGGAGCAGACATTGGCAGAAGGAGCAAAATGTCCAAACTGCGGTAAGCAGAATGATATTGGCACAAAATTCTGTTCTGATTGTGGCACAAAACTGCCATCAGCAGTAGCAGAAGACCAGGCAGCACAGTCCAAACAGGACTCTGCAATGGCACTGTGGGATGAATATATGCCACATTACACAAAATGGACACAGGGCGGTAAGGATTTCTACCTTGAAAATGAAGGAGAGTACATAAGATTTATGGCTACTTTCCATACATCTTTTGCGGCAGTAAATGCAGTTAAGCAGTATACGCTGGCACTTAAAGAAGACGGATTTGTAACTGCCGGTCAGTATCCGAACGAAGGCCAGCTGTACAAAATGGTTGACGGTGTATGTTACCATGTAGATCTTGAACACGCTTTTGACGGAGACAGCGATACTGTAAGCCTGTATTTCAACGAACAGGAACCAACAGGCGGATTCTACTATAAAAAGGGCGATGAAAAGAAAAAAGAACTGGAAGAGCTGAAAGAAGGCTTTAAAAATTTCAAAAGTCTTTTCGGTAAATAGTTTTATAAATATCAGACAAGTATAACGACTTACACTAACCTGCAGGGTCGGTTGGCGTTACAGCCGACCGACCCTGTGTGTTTACGGAAAATGTTTATTAAGGGGGAGGCATTAATGAAAAAGATAATATGTATTGTACTTTCTTTGTCAATGCTTTTTTCTCTTGTTGCCTGTGGCGTAAATGGAGATACAGATGCATCTTCTCAGGGCAACAGTACAAAAACAGAAACTACATCACAGCCGGTAAAACAGCCACAGCTAACACCTGGGGTTATTTCCCTTGTGCAGACAGACGAAATGATTATGTTTGTTGGTGGAAGCAGAATATGGTCACCTTTTGATGAAAACACGGAATTTTCTGTTTCAGATGAAGATATAGTTTCTGTTAAATCAGAAGAGAACACCGCCACATTTACTGCACTTAAAGCGGGGCAGACTGCAGCTGCTGCAAAATGTAACGGAAAAGAGATGACAGTGACTATAACTGTCAGAGACCAATATATTGAAACAGCCTCCACAGACGGCAAAGTCCTGGGTTGGCTGAACTATTTTGAAACTGAACTGGCCGGCTGGAGTGAGGCTGACCAGATAGAATATTTCAATTCAATAGCTGACTATATGGCTCTGTCCCTTGTGTCAGGTGAGTTTGACTGGAATATGATAAATATGGGACAGGCAGCGGCTATGATATACCCTACTACATATATGATAAACAATCTTGCGGCAGTTCTTATGGGTGCACTGGAATACCGCTATGCTGCCAACTGGCTGGAGATAGGTGTAAAAGCAAACGAGCCAAATGCTGTTTTATACACAAATCTGGCTATTTGCTATTATGAACTGGGGGATTACACCGGTGCTATGGAATGGGCTGGCAAAGCTGTGGCAGCAGACCCCGGTTACGGGCTGGCACACCTTGTTATGACCTGTGTTCATCTGCAGAACGGCGATGATATGCTGGCAATAGAAACATTGTTCAAGTCAATGCGTTCCACTTATACAGAAACCACTTCTGATTTATTGAGGAATTTATACCGACAGGTAAGAACAAAAGCCGGCCTTACAGATTCAACCAGCTATGAAAAAATGGTAAAAGGTATGGACACCTACATCAGTTTTGAATTGGGGGAAATGGTGCTGACGGATTACCACATTGAACTGCTGTTCGAAGCAGCTGCCGCAGGGGTTATATCCAACGGGCAGGATATACCGGCCAATCGGATTTCCCTGCCATATCCTGCAAACCCTGCCGATGCTGTGCTGGGTGATGATATGTGGGATTCAGCGGCATCTGCTGTAGACAAAGAAGTGGAAGAAATGCTGAAAGCTACAAAAGGCTATACAGTAGGCGGCGCAGATATGGAAGAACGTCAGGCGTGGTGTCTTGCTTTCCTGCACACCTATTACGAATACAAAATCTATCAGCTGTATGACGTTATGTACAGGGGTGTTACTTTTGAAGAAACAGGCGAAAGCGGTTATGACAAAGACTTTGAAGAATATACACTGTCAAATCTGCAGTGGGATGCTGATGACCGGCTGCAGAAAATTCTGGTGAACTACTGGAACATCAGTGAACAGCACCATCAGGTTATGTATGACGCCATAGACAATGCAAAATCTTTGAAAGATGAAATCCGTGCAAAAATGGAGTGCGAATACAAACTGGTTGGTCCTGCAGACCGGGCACATATTGCATATTCCACACGCAGAATGGAACTGTATGAAGAAAATATGCGTCCGCTGCTGGAGGAATACTGGCTGAAAATGAATGCCATGCTGGGCTATGTGTCCAATGAACATGTAAGGGAGATGTATGGTACAAAACTGCTGGCGGTAATAAACCGTGAAGCCTACGTAAACCCTCTGTATCATGCCGGTGCATATATCAGTACAGGTGATGAATGCCTGGAAGTTGCCAATATGCACAGAAAAAGTCTTGGTATGGAATACTACAAGGATGAACTGAACAAGGCAAAGCGCAACGATGCCAGAATTATGGCAAATAAAACCGAAAACGGACAACTGTCAGATTATAAGCCTGATAAAGAAAGCGACTGGCGCCCTGCAGACATCAATATTACAATTCCGCCATTCAGCCCAATTTATGTAAAATTCGGCAATAATGGAGATAAATACTTCTTTGCATACGGTGCATTCGGTACAGAAATTATCAAAGAACGTGATATGTATACAGGTATGTTCAGCGAAACAATTATTACACGTTCATCTGTACTGCCTGCAGGTCTGGGAGAACTCAGCGGTTTTATCGGTGATTTAAAAGATGTGGCAGATGCCACCAGCATAAAGGATTTTATTGACGGCAAGCTGAATCCGGTTGGTGCTATACCATCCTTTGACAGAACAAAGGGTGAAGGCAAAACCTACACCTATGATGAATTTGGCAGGCTGAAAGATGTTACTACCATAAGGGAAGAAAGCATAAGCGGCTCTTTGGGCGGTATTACAGGCGGACAGACTACCACTTATACAAAGGGAAGCGGTATCCACGAAGGATATCTTGGCAGCCAGTGGAGCAGTGAAACAAAAACAGATTTAAGCTTTGGCTTAGTGTCAATGTCTTACTGATTATACAGGAGAGAGTATGGAGAGATATAAAAAAATAACCCTATTGCATTCCAATGATATGCACGGGGATTTTACTGCAGAAACAGTCGACGAAAAGCTGACAGGTGGCGTCAGTCTGTTGTCAGGCTATATCAGCAGAGTGAGAAAAGAAGAAAAAAATACAGTTTACTGCATAGCAGGGGATATGTTCCGCGGGTCAGTAATAGATTCTGACTACAAGGGCATCAGTACCATTGAGATTATGAACGCCATTTCGCCTGATGTGGTTACTCTGGGCAACCACGAAATCGACTATGGCCTTTCACATCTGCTGTTTCTTGAAAAATGTGCAAAGTTTCCGATTATAAACGCAAATCTGTACATAAAGTCAAATTTTACCCGTCTGTTTAACCCTTACAAAATAATTGAAATTGACGGTATGAAAATACTGTTTATCGGTATTATCACCGAGGAAGTAATTGCACAGGCGAAAAAAGATGAGCTGATTGGTTCCTTTGTGGATATACATGAGGCAGCGGCAGAAATAGGCAGAATATGCAATGCCTATAATTCCACTGATATTGACTTTACGGTGCTGCTTACCCATATCGGCTTTGAAGAAGACAAACAGCTGGCTGCAATACTGGACAGTAACTGGGGTGTGGATATTATTATCGGCGGACATTCCCACACCTTCCTTGAAAAACCGGAAATTGTAAATGGTATTCCAATAGTACAGGCAGGTACAGGCACAGACTGTATAGGTCGTTTTGATATAGTGGTTGACACACAGGAAAACTGTATTGATAGCTATAACTGGCAGTCTGTTGAAATAAATGAACACAACTGCGTGCCCGACCCGGAAATTGAAAAGGTTCTGAACAGGTATAAATCTGAAACTGACAAAAAATACGGCAGGGTTATTACCCGTTTCAACAGACGGCTTACCCACCCGGACAGATACAGGGAGACAGAGCTGGGTGGTCTGCTGTCAGACATACTGCAGGAAAGCCTGGGGCTGGATATTATGCTGATGGGCAGCGGCGGCATACGACTGAAAGAAATGGGTCCGCTGGTTACATTTGCAGATTTTACCCGGTGCCTGCCTTATGATGACCCGGTATATATGCTTACAGTCACAGGCAGTCAGCTGAAAAAGATGATGCTGTATGTGCTGCGTGACGAAGTATGGCAGGGTGCTCATACAGAATTCTATCAGCTTTCAAAAGGTCTGAAAGTGGTTTATGACAGGCAGAAAAAACAGCTGCTGGAATTTTCTTTCAATGGCATACCGATAACAGACAGCCGGCTGTTTAAAATCGGTCTGGAAAAATATCATTTTGTAAATTTTGAAGAATTTCTTGGCATACCTCTGGCAGAGGTGGAGGCAAACAGGAAAATCACAGTGGTTTCCACATCCGAAAAAGATGTAATAGAAGAATATCTTACCACTCATCAGCATCTTGATCGTGAAATAGACGGAAGACTGACACTTATATAGTAAATTATTTCTTTACAAAAGGAGTTGAATTATATGAAAAAATTATTGGCTTTATTGCTCACTTTTGCTATGGTGCTGTCTATGGTAGCCTGCAGTACGTCGGGTGAAACTTCACAGGGCGACAACTCTGCACCTGACAGCCGGCAGACACAGCAGGGCGGCACACAGCAGACCGGACAGCTGACACAGTCAGAAAAAGAAAAACTGGTTTCACAGGTTATCAATCTGTCAGGCTTTGGCAGAGACAAACGGGAAAATCCATACAAATGGCTGGTGCTTGATGTTGACACAGAAAACAGCAAAGCGCTGCTGATTATGGACGGCTATATTGACACTATGTATATGTTTGCAGACGATGAAGTGCATACATGGGAAAACAGTCAGGTAAGAGAATATCTTAATTTTCAGCCGAATTTGGATGTTATGTTTACACCACGGGAACAGGAATTTATTCTCAAAACAGCTGTATCAAACCCTGCAAACCCAAAAACAGGCGTTTCTTCAGGCAATGATACAACAGACAGGCTGTTCCTGCTCAGCACAGAAGAAGTGGAAAAATACTTTGAAAATCCACAGGACCGCGTAGTTTATGATGCACAGGGCAGCCCTGTTGGCCAGTATCTGCGTACAGCAGGCGGAGAAGAAAGCTACTTTGCAATGATTATACAGGACAGCAGCGGTGAAATTGACTACAACGGCAGCTATGGCTACTCTGGTGCTTACGCTATCCGCCCTGCAATGTGGGTGGATGTTTCAGATGCACAGGTGCCAGCACAGTCTCCTGAAACAGACAAACCACAGCCACAGAATGTACAGCTGGGTACACTGCAGATATTTGACAAATCAGCAATTACCGCCCTGAGAATTGAAAGCGATAATGGTGGCAGTCTGAATGACCGCCAGCGGGCCACAACAGGCATTTGCAGTATTTTTGAGTGTGGAGAATTTTTGTGGTTTTATCCAGTTAGTGATGCAGACTCATTTAATGTATATTACCTGTACCACGATGAAACACTGGATTACAGCAAACGCGATGCTGAATGGGCAGATTCAGATTGTGATTTTTTCTTGGAACTGCACAATCCAAAAGATCCAGATAGCTACTGGGGTGCAGATTATACAGACGATAACTTACAGCCTGGATACTATGATATGCTTTTTACAGCAAATGGTAAAATAGCAGCAGTTATGACATTCCAGATATTTGAAAAAGGTGAACTGAGCAGTCTTACATGGGATGAACGTGTGCAGCTTAATGACGGTACAGCCAGTATAAACCCACAGCTAACACCTGCCCGGACACCTGAAGCTACACCAAAAGCAGACAAACCACAGCCTTCACCAACAGCAAAGCCGGCTGATGAAAAAGATAATACCCCGCAGGTTTCTGTTTCTGACTTTGTGGGTACAAAAACAGGCAGATTCTATTCTGTTTTCACATCCGGCGCAATCAAAATGGATTATGAGCTTGTAATTGACGGACAGCTTACACGTATGGTTACAGCTACAAAGGGTGACAAAGCTTATATGGAAAACTATCTGAACGGAGAGGCCACAGGCTGTTCAGTTATAGACGGCAAGGATATGTATGTTATCGAACATTCCAGCAAACTTATTATCAAAATGGCTCTGCAGAACGACCTTATGACAGTTGCCAGCAAGGTTATCACCGAAAATGATGTGGATATGACACAGCTTGAAAAGGGCAGCCGTGAAATTGACGGCAAAAAATATGATACAGAAAGCTGGGTAATGGACGGCGACAAAGTTACAATGTGCTTTGACGGCAATAAACTGGCCTATATTATTTCTGACCCGGGTACAGGGGAAGCTGTTATAAAAATACTGGATTATTCCGCAGATGTTGACGACAGTCTGTTCAATATTCCGTCCGGCTATACAGTGCTGGACATGAGCGGTAATTAAGGTGGATATATGAAACGATTAATTTTATTTGCATTTACAGTTGTGCTGGCTTTGTCTATGACAGCCTGCATTACAATCAATGTTACCCCACAGGGCGATTCTTCATCACAGCCTGTGGAAAATACACAGCCAACAAACAGCAGTGAGGAAAACTCCTCACTGCCACAGACAAATTCTGATACAGACAAACAGGATGAATCACAGCCGTCTGCAACACCACAGCCAACACCACAAACCACACCACAGCCTACACCGGAAATCAAAGAAACAGATTTCGCAATGTATGAACAGTGGGCAGAAATTGTATGCTGGTGGAACGCTGCCGAAGGCCGTTTTGCCCTGACAGATATGGCAGACAGTCACACAGCCGTTTTTGCATACGGAATGTGGGATACAGAATTTTATAAAGAAGGTATTGTGACCTATATGTATAACGATGGTGAGCAGACCATTGTAGCCGAAGTGGATTTTGACGGAGAAACTGAAACAGTGACCATTGATTACTCCGGCAAAGAACGTGACGGTAAAATACAGATTGGTATAAATGGTGAATGGATGCAGTATATGTTTTCCGGCTACACCAGAGATATAGCCTATCAGACATATCTCGACAATATAAACGGATAAAAGGAGATGAAAATTATGGCAAAATTTTGCGGACAATGCGGCAGTGAATTAAAGGAAAATGCCACTTTCTGTGGTGAATGCGGTGCAAAAGTAGTACAGCAGGTGGAAGAAATTTCACGTCCGGCCCCGCAGAAACCTGTATATGCACAGCCGGAACCACGGCCACAGCCTGTACAGCCTATACAGCAACCTGCACCACAGCCGCCTGTTTATGCACAGAAAGAAGAAGAACAGCCCAAAAGAAAGCTTTTTGATAAAAAAACTGATGACAATATGTCTGAAACAGTTAAAACCAGTTTCTATTTCTGGATGTCCTTCCTTTATGCCATACCGGTTATCGGCTGGCTAATCTGTCTGTTCAATGCACTTATCAACAAAAATAAATCCAAACGCAATCATGCCCGTGCAACTGTTCTCACAGTAGTGGTAATGCTGGCTATATCCTTTGCTGTTACATTTGCTGTAAAAACAGCGGTGAATATGGCTATCGAAAAAGCAGGCATTGATGTTCAGGCCATCAAGGAAAACGGCATCAGCACAGAAATTGTTATGGACTTTCTTGAAGACAAAGGTATGCTTCCGGAAGAACTGGCAGATATGGCAGGTCTTATTGACAGCGTTACAGGTATTCTTGGCGGCGAAGGCGAACTTAACCTTGAAGGTATCGATACGGAACAAATCAATGGTATTCTGGAACAGTTCACCGGCGAAGAAGGCTCTATAGATTTCGAGGCGCTTATAGGTGCACTGGGCAGTCTGGAAGCAAACAGTTCTTCTGACAGTGCTTCAGAATAAAACATAAAACAGTTTGAAAGGAGATTTTATTATGAAAAAAATATTGGCTTTATTCCTTGCTGTTTCTATGATGTTTTCATTGGTTGCCTGTGGCGGCAGCGAAGGCGGCACAAACACAGATAATCAGGGCAACCGGCAGACACAGCAGGGCGGTACACAGACAGGCACACAGCAGGGCGGTCAGGCCCCTGCCGTATCACTGTCATCAATTTCTGCTGACAACTACAAAGATATTGTAAAACAGTATTTCGGCCTGGATATAATTGATGACGGCTGGACAGTTACAACTGCAAAAAGCCCTAATGGTGTAAACAATGTAGACCTTGTGTTTACCATTCCAGCCGGCACAGACGGCCAGGCCGAAATAGAAAAATATTTCAATCAGGCTGTTAAACTCAGCGGTGTATGGGCACAGGAAATCGACTGGGATACCTTTGCAATATCCAAAGGCACACAGTACACAGACTTTGCAGATTTCTATACCAATGAAAACGAAGGCTATGGCGATTTCTACTCTGTGATGTGGCTGTATGACTACAATGGCAAAAATGTGCAGTTCAGTTATATGCAGGATGGCACAGCAGTGTCTATGACATTTACATATGCAACCCTTAACTATGAAATCGACATCAGCGACTGGGTTCCGCAGGAAGGTCAGGGCCCTGAAGGCTGGACATGGCAGGACTGCCACGGTTATATTGACAAAGTCTGGGATAGCGAAGTGCTGCCTGCAAACTTCCCACGGGAAATCCCTGGCGTAAGAGTGGACCAGACACGCTATTTCGGCTTTGGCTGTGAAGACAGATGGATGGGCGCCAGAGTTGGCAATATGTACTTTGAAGACTGGGAATATGAACAGTGGATTCTGGAATTTGACGCAACAGATGACCAGCTGGCACAGTTTGAAAAGGCACTGGCTGACAACGGCTTCCTGGGCGAAAAGACAGAAGACAAATATCAGGGCACTTATGTGGAAACAACAGATGGTGAAATCTATCTGTACTACACAATCGATGAAAGCGACCGTGACGGATACGACTGTTTTATCTATTGTAATATGACAGTGCTGGAAAGCAACTACCCACTGTTCTTTGAAGGTATCGAACTGCCTACATGGGGCCTGTTTGAAGGCGAAGGAAATGACTATCTGATTTACGCCTATGACGAAGAATTCAATGAAATATATGATTTTGAATACGATTTTGAAAACGGATGCTTTATTGATGAAGCTGCCTATATACACTATGACTTTAATTATATGGGCGTAGACAGAGCAACATACGACTATTACATCGACTATCTCCGTGGCCTGCCAAGTGAAGAATGGAACGAATATGTTTACAGCGAAGAAGATGATTCCTATGTGGCATACTTCAAGTACAACGATAAATACTGGATTGGCTGTTACCACAACTTTGACGGCGATGAAAACTGTATGCAGCTGATTATTTCACCTGATGAAGAATCACTGTTCTGGTAAACAGACTTTAAGTATCACAGAAATATACAGTGGGCGAACTGTATTCGCCCACTGCAATATCATAATTTATAATTAAAAGGAGGAATGCAGATGAAAAAACTTATATCAGTGTTGCTTTCCTTTGTTATGCTTTTTCAGCTGACCGCCTGTGGCGGCAGTGGAGAAAATTCCGATACGCCTCAGACCAATTCCATCCCAAATACTGTACTTGGCGAAAATGATATGCCTGTAAAACAGCAGGAAAATGGGGATATTATCCCCGACACCGATGATTTTTATGAAAGTCAGCAGACTGTTTTCGCCGAACTGAATGAAAAATCCATAGGTGCAAATAAAGAACTGGTGGCTACACTGAAAAACGATGCACCGGCAATACAGTATGAACTTAAAGAAGAAGACTATGACTACTTTTTTGTTCTCGAAGTAAATGAAGAAGACAGTTGGACACCTTTTATCAGTGGCAAAGAAACCACATTTACAGTTTCTGACGAAAGCCTGATTGACTATAAGGTGAAAAACAAAAAGAACTTTTCTTTTACAGCCAGAGAGGCAGGCCAATGTGTTGTTAATGCTGTGCGGGGTGATAAAACCGCCACAGCGCTGATTAATATACTGCCGGTGGAAGACGACAGGGTTACATCCAACAGCGTGGAATACTATATGCTGTATCTTGCCAATGAACTGGCACCGCTGACCAGCGAAGAAAAGGCAGATTACCTTATCAGTATGGGAGACTATGCCGCAAATCTGCTGGCATCCGGTCAGGTGGATGGCAATCTTGTCAATGCCATGGCGGCAGCCTGTATGATTTACCCCAATACATACCTTATCAACAACTATGCCTCATTGCTTATGGAACGCGGGCAGTTCAAAGAAGCTCTTACCTGGCTTTATCAGGCAGACCGGGCAAATCCACATAATGTGTTTATCCTTACCAATATGGCAGAATGTTGCTACGAACTGGGCGATTTCAGTATGGCACTGGTTTACTGCGATATGGCTATTGCCTGTCAGGAAGACTATGGTATACCTCATCTTATCAAGGCTTATATCTATGCACAGGGCGGCGGTACTTTTGACCAGTTTATCACATCACTGTTCAAATCTGCCCGTGCCAGCTGGACAGACATGCATACCAAACTTTTCAGATTGGCATTTAATTATGTGACAGACTATGTTGACCGCTATGATAAAATGCCTATTACAAAAGAACATCTTGATATTCTTATGGAGGCGGTAAGCTACGGTACCACATCAGACGGCCGCGACAAACTGTCCGAACAGATTTCACTGCCTTTCCCGGCACCTGTGACCTCTGCCTGCCTTACAGCAGAAAAAAGCTATTCCGACCAGGCGGAAGCTTTGTACCAGCAGATAAAGGCTCTTTATTACGATGCCCGCCATTACGAAGGCTATGCCAACGGTAATGATGACCGACACCATTTTATAGCACGCTTCCATATTTTTTATTATGAATGGCTGATTGAAAATAACAGTGCAAGTATGGCAATGTTTAGCGAAGAATATGACAGACTGGAAGCACAGTTTTATGAAAAGGCCAACTCTATAATAGAACCGGCAGAAGAACAGATTGCTGCACTGTGGGAAGAACTTTATATTGCTGCTTACAGTTTTGTGCTGGGTACAATGGGGGCACCTTTTACAGAAGACCCTGACCAGGTTGTTGCATTGGCACAGGCTGAAGGCAAATGGGCAATGGAACACTGGGAACCATATCAGATAGAGATGACCAAAATCACTTTGAACGCCTACACAGAGGTGCAGAATATATGGCATACCGACCTGAAAAAGATGGAAGAAGCCAAAATGCGTGGTTATGAACAGATTACCCGACCTATTCTTGAAGAATACTGGCAGCGCATGAACGCTATCCTTGGTTATATGACTAATGACACCGCACGCAAAAACTTTGAAAAACGAGTGCTGTGGACAATAAATACCGAAGGTATTACAACACCTCTCAGTTTATCAGGTGTGGAACTTGTGGAAGTAAACAAATATGCTGGCACTATAAACGGATGCCGCAGAAAACTGGAAATGGCAGAAGAGAAAAAAATAGAATCTGCCAACCAACAGGCACAGGCCAATGTAGAGCGTGCCCGCCTTGAAAAAGCAAAGGCAGAACGGCAGCAGCGTTCATCTTCCTATCAGCTGGGCTTCCCGCCATTCAGTCCTATCCAGGTTTATATCGGCTATACAGAGGACGGCAACATTAGCTACGGCTACGGTGCGTTCGGCCACGATGTTATCTATGAACACGATTTTAAAACAGGCAATACATCCAAAAATGTTGCATCCACTACCCTTGCCGGTCTGCCCGGCCTTGGTCAGCTGGACAAAACTGTTGCCGGCCTGAAAGACTTGTATGACACAATTGAAAACTTAAGGGAGATTGAAGGCGCCCTTGTTACACTGGACAATGTTGTGGATATGGCAAAGGGACAGATTGTTGCCGGCCTGCCAAGCATTGATGCACGCCAGACTACAGGCTCTATCGAAGTTTATGACAGAGACGGCAATCTTATAGACCGCTCTACTTACCGCACCACATCTGTTTCCGGTGGTGGCGGCCTGCTGGGCAGTACAGCCGAAACTACCACAACCAAGTCACAGTACAAAGACCCGTTAAGCGGCAAGATTACAAATGTTGTCAGAACGCAGTCCAAAGGCAAAATCACCGTTGGTGGTTTTACCTTTGAAGAGAATATTCAGGGTGTATTACCTGGGCATTAATCAAAATCGCTTGACAAACTGTGATTTTGTTTGTATAATACAACTGATAGTTGTTAAAATTGAATATGTGTACACTTTGTACCGAGCAACGGATCCGTGGTGCTGATGCACCCAACGAGTTACCAAATAGCCGGACATTGGGAATTAAGGGAGTAATAACCCCTTGATTCTTGATGTCCGGCTTTTTATTTTACTCAGGTTATTACACATATCATTTTACCAACTTGAAAGGCGGAATATATGAAAATGTGAAATTTTAGCGTAAAAGGGCAGTATCATTATTTCTTTTGTATTATTATAAGATAATTCAAGTATTAATGATATTTTGATTAAATATGTAAATTTTTCATTAGAAATTATTAATAGCTATTGATATATTCAGGTGTTATAGTATATATTTATATTAGAATATGTGTTCGTAAATTATGAATGGAGGATTACATTATGGCATTTTTAGACAAACTTAACAAAATGGCTAAAACTATTGAGGATAAGACAGCAGATGCTATTGAGATGTCAAACTACAATGCAGCAATTACAGCCGGTGAAAATGGTTTCACAATGGATATCAGAAGAATTGGTGAATTCTATTATGAATTCTTTATAAATGGTGGCACAGTAGAACCAAATATTCTTCCTGTTCTGCAGTCTGCAAAGGCACATCAGGATGCAATTGCACAGGCAAAAGCTGATATTGAAAAACTTAATGCAGAAATTGCAGCTGAAAAAGAAGCAGCAAAGGCTGAAAGAGCAGCTGCAAGAGAAGCTGCTAAAGCAGAAAAAGAAGCAGCAAAAGCTGCGGAAGCTGAAGAAAAAGCAGCTGAAGATACAGTTGTGGAAGAAACAGTTGAATAATAAAAAGGAAAATGCAGGTCAGTCGACCTGCATTTTTATCTGTAAAAGATTTGTGAAAATAAGAGTATTTCAATAGACAAAGAATATAACTATTGTTATATTAAAGATACATAATATTGTAAATCCCTATGCCTTAGAGGTGATATGATGAAAAAATATTTATATGGTTTCATTTTAATTATTGTATTTTTGTTTTCATCATGCAGTGCTAATCAGTCGGTTATGCAACCTGATTCAAAACAGTATGAGTCATTATCAATACAAACTTCTTCTAGTGAAGAAGTTTCGCTAAAAGAACTGTTGAAAACATCACTGGATAACTTAAACTTAGTTGAGTTTTTTTATTATGGATATGATAAAGACTTTAGTTCAGCTGGTCTTACCGTGGAAATAATAGAAAGACAGATTATTGATGAATATTATGCAGGCTTTACTATTAAGATAAATAATGGAGTATCCAATCTGATATTACCTGTAAAGGCAGAATATATCTATCGCACTGATGGATATTATACTCCCATAGCTGACGAAAATGTCCAGTGGGGAAATATAGATATATCAGATAGCGGTATTGTTGTTGCCAGATATGATTTTGATAAAAACTATTCTGTACTGGAGCATTACAACACTGATACGTTAGAGCTTATAAATTCAATAAAATTTACAGATATACCAGATTTGCGTCTGTTAAGTGCTACTGTATACAAAGATGGATATGCTGCACAGTATTTTAAAAGCGAGACAGACAAGGGTCTTGCTATTCTGGATAACAATGGTAATATAGTGCAACAAATAAAATACAGCGGTTACAACACTTCCTACGGATATCAGAATAACTCTGATTTAAATTTCAATTCCCCTTACAGTTTAGGAAAAGAGAAAATCAGAATATTTTCAGATGATTTGATTTTTGTTGGTAAAGAGGACATTTTCAGTCTATCGAAATCGCTGTCAGGTTGCTATAAAAAGCAATGTCAGTATAATGATGGTGACACAAAATTTGAACTTTATACAAAATCCGGCGGAAGCGCTGATTTAGAAAATCATTTTGCGGTTCTTTACAGTCAGGATAAAGTTACTGATTTATTTTTCAGTAACAATAAAAATATTCATGAAGCATTTGCCAGTGAAGATAGTAATTATAAACCATCAGAATATAAATTATCTTCTGATGGCCGTATAATGACGATAAACTGTGACATTACACAGCTTACCCTTACTGTAGATTTTGACAGAAAAACACTGACAGATAAATATAATATAACTGAAGATAGATTGACCTATGAATACGAAACATCACCTGATGGCCGCATTACACTACATGGCGGTGCTTCTGCAGGCGGAGGTGATTACTGGGTATCTGCACTTGTTGCAAAAGACAATGCAACAGGACAGTTGAAATATCTTGGATGTCCCGGTGGAATGTATGGTGGCGGCAATGATTTCGGATTTTTAAAAAATGGGGATATTTATATTTTCAGCAGAGCTGAATTTACAGTTTTTTCATCTGACTTGAATGTAAAAGACCCAATTTTTACAATGAGCGATAATTTTTCACTTGGCAGAGTGGACGAACAGAATATTGATTACCGTTATTTGTTTGCAGTACGCCGTGACCCTCAAACATTCGGATATACTGTAGTATTTGCAGATGTTCCTTATTATGCCGGTGCAAGGTATCCAGATATAGATATAAGTTTTAACTCCAATAATAATTATACATATAAAGTTGGTCTTCTTGATGCTAATGGCAGACTTTATAAACATATTAATACAGATATAGATGTAAAAATCACCCCGTTTGGTTATATGAATATGGACATGTATCTTCAGCGGGATAATCTGATGCATATGACAACTATGGTCAAAAGTGGTGTCTATGATGATTTTACCGTTGATATATCCACAGGTAAAATAACAAACCTTCTGGCAGAAAAATACGAGACTGAAATAATAAAATCTGCATCAGATATAATTATTGATGCACATATGTTTACACACAGTTTCAAAAATGGAGATATTGTAAATACCGATATAAAACTTTCAGAAACTGATAATCCTTATCCGGGAAAGACACAGTATTTTCAAATGAAAGATGAGTACATAACATCAGAACTATTAAAAAATGAAACTCATAAATACTATGCTGAATACCCGGCTGAGTACTATCTGTACCGAGATTTAACAACGGAGTCAGTAAAATTTCCTTATATTATCGAATACAATGGTAAAATATGGCTGGACATCAACCAATGTGAAAAGCCCGATAAAAAGATTTTTGATGTATCTACAATTACTTTGGAAAGTATTACAGAGGAAAATGCGATTATCAGTGTGCAGTATCATACTGAAAATAATGGAGAAAAGTGCACAGCATATTATAATATGAATAAGAATTATGATGAAACAGGACCTGCCTGGCTTTTTGGCAGTCTTGTAATGTGATGAAAAAATGCAGGTCAGTCGACCTGCATTTTTATTTCTTCCTGTAAAGATAAATTATAAAATGTGCATTTACTGTCAGCTTTTCAGCTTTCAGCAGTATTTCCTGTGCCTCTTTTGGGCTACGGTACACATAAGGTGTCATTTTAAAAAGGTTGTTTATATCTTCATTACTATCTATAAATATTTCCTTTTCGGTTTTTACAGTATCAATCAGTTCAAATCCTTCATACTGTTCTTCTTTCAGTGGGTTTTCGTAAGGAGTTTCGTACAAAGCTTCTTTTAATTGCCACAGATGTTTTGGACCGGGCACCACATAAAGGAAAACACCCTTTTTTTTCATTACTCTGGCAAATTCCTTTATCGCAAGAGGTGAAAAACAGTTTATCAATATGTCAATACTTTTGTCTGGTACAGGCAGATGAAAAGATGATGCCACGGCAAATTGTCCTTCAGCCACTCTTCTGGCTGCCAATGCAACCGCATCTTTGGAAATATCTATTCCCTGGACAGACACATTTTTACCATTGCATGTCAACCGCTGGTAAATGCCTTGAGTGTAGTATCCTTCACCGCAACCACAGTCCAATACATTTACATCTTTTCCGCTGTATTTTATGCACAGTTTTTCCAGTGCTTCCTTCAGATGGCTGTAATAGCCCAATGACAAAAAGTTGTTTCTGGCAATTACCATACCTTTGTCATCACCGGGTGAAGCAGAGCGCTTCTGGTTTGCAGGCAGCAGATTTACATAGCCTTTGGATGAAATATCAAAATTGTGTCTGTTTTTACATACATATACTTTTTCGTGTTTGCTTAACGGTTGTTTGCATACAGGGCATAAAAATCGTGACATAATTAATCCTTTAAAATAAAAATTTACTGTTATAAATTATTTCTTTGTTGTTCTGTGTGGCGTATTCAATTTCCTTTTTAACACTTTCGCCTATATATCCGCCGATATCTACCACATAAATACCATCAGAAATATCTATCTTTTTATAGTGTAATTCTGTCAGAGCGGCTATATCGTTATCTGACAATAAACATTTATCTGTATTGTATATACATTGTATAATATTGATATTGTGCTTTGTTTCCAGCTCCAGAGCAATTTTCTGCATTTCTTTTTCAAAACGCATACTGCCGCAGATTGTGTAAGTTTTCATATAAATCACCTGTATCAATAATAACCCAAATCAAAAAAATAAACAAGCCCCGGACAGTGCACATACCGGGGCTTTGTTTATGGTTAATAGATTAGCGTCTTTCTGCTATGGCTTAATTATAACTCTGACAATCTGTTTTAACAATAGTAAATAATTGTTGTTGAATTTTATTAAATGGTAAAAAATAATAATATTGAATAATCCATACATATACGGTGTAGTTTTTTGTAAAATAAATACCTTTATTTATTCTTCAGATTAGTATATAATAAATATATTAAAATAGGATAACTATGCGAGAGGTGCTTTATGTCTTATAACTGCCTGCTTTTGGATTTCGATGATACACTTGTTTCTTTTGAACAAAGTGAAAGAATATCACTTACAAAAGTATACAACAAATACAATATCCCGGTTACTGAAGAAAATCTGGATTATTATCACAGAGAAAATGAAAAACTGTGGAGAGATTTTGAAAAGGGAAAAATCAAGAAAAAAGATATAGAAAAAACCAGATTTCAAAAAGTTATCAGCAAATTTGGTCTTACAGGTGTCAGCGGTGATGCCATGAACCGAGATTATCTCAACTATCTTAAAAACAGTGCAATGCTTATAGACGGTGCAATGGAATTTCTGGAAGATATTGAAGACTATTGTACTATTGCCATTGTTACAAACGGTATTGAGGCTGTACAGCAGAACCGTCTTAAGCTCAGCAGAGTAATTGATTTTGCAGATGGCGTATTTACCAGTGAAAAAGTGGGCTATAATAAGCCTGACAAAAGAATTTTCTTCGGAGCCCTTAAAACACTGGGTGTGGAAAACAACAAGAAAGTTCTGGTAGTAGGGGATAATCTTAATTCAGATATCAAGGGCGGTATCAATGCCGGTCTTGATACATGCTGGGTAAACTTTAACAATGCGGAAAACACCACCAATATCCAGCCTACATATACAGCTCTGGACTTTACACAGTTAAAAATGATTATATTAGGTGAAAATTATGAAAATCTTAAAAAATGAGTTTTCTTTCCGCTCTTCCAACAATATCAATACAGTCAGAGGCATAAAAGTTTATGATGAAGACTGTCAGCACAAAGCCGTAATGGTTATTTCTCACGGCATGGTGGAACATTATGACAGGTATATTGATTTTATGGAATACCTGGCAGGTCATGGTTTCAAAGTATATATGCACGACCACATCGGTCATAAACACAGTGTAGACAGCGATGACCAGCTGGGTTACTTTGCTGCAGAAAATGGCTATATTCACGCACTTGGCGACTTGCTTACAGTAGTAAATATGGCAAAAGAAGAAAATCCGGATTTAAAGGTTTTTCTTCTTGGTCACAGTATGGGTTCTTTCTTTGCCCGTGCTTTTGCGGCAGCCCACGGCGAACTGATTGACGGCCTGCTTATTTCAGGCACAGGCGGACCTAACAAAGCAGCAGGTGGTGCAATCAAACTTATAAAAGCGATGAAACTGTTTAAAGGAGATAAACATCGTTCCCATTATATGCAGAATATTGCTTTTGGCAAATACCTGGAAAAAATCGAAAATCCTGATACACCAAGTGACTGGATTACAAGAGACAAAGAAATTGTACAGCAGTATGTTAACGACAAATATTGTCAGTTTGTTTTTACTCTCAATGGATTTGAGGCGCTGATGGAAATCATCGCACTTTCCGGCAGTGATGAAACTTTTGTAAACACACCAAAAGACCTGCCTGTATTTATCTTTTCCGGTTCTATGGACCCTGTGGGAAATTATGGCATTGGCGTTATGCAGGTGGTTGACTGTTACAAAGATGCAGGCTGCACAGATGTTCAGGTAAAAATTTATGACGGCGGCAGACACGAAATGCTGAACGAAATCAACAGGGATGAAGTTTACACAGATGTTCTGAACTGGCTGGTTTCAAAGGTGGAGGATTAATCTATGGCTATGAAAGCAGATACTATTTTTTACAATGGATATATTTACAATACTCCTTTCAAAAAGTTTTTCAAAGGTTACTTTTCAGTAAAGGGCGAAAAGATACTTCACGTAGGTATCGGTGATATTCGCAGTGATATAGAATACAGCAATGCTGTTGACCTGCAAGGCAAATGGGTTATTCCTGGTCTTATAGACAGTCATATGCACGTGGAAAGCAGTATGCTGGCACCACGTCCATTTGCAAAACTGATGGTTGAAAACGGTATCACAACTGTAGTCAGCGAACCGCACGAAATTGCCAACGTTACAGGCATGGACGGTGTTCTGGCTATGATAGATGCTGCCAAAGGTGCAGTTATGGATATTTTTTACGCTGTTCCAAGCAGTGTACCGTCAACCAGTGCTGAGTTTGAAACCACGGGTGATGTGGTTGATATGCCACAGCTTATTGAACTAATCAAGCACAAGGAAGTAGTGTGTCTTGGTGAAGTTATGAATACATACAAAATACTTACTGACCCTGATGACAAACAGAATCAGTTTGTAAAATATCTTAAAGAAAACCGCCCTGATATGCCACTGGAAGGTCATTGTCCTCGAATTGTAGGCAGTGACCTGAACCAGTATGTGTATACAGGTATTGGTTCGGACCATACAGAACACGATGTTGATGCTTTTATGCAGCGTGTGTTCAACGGTATGCTGTTCCAGGTTCAGGACAAAATGGCCAAACCTGAAATCGCACAGGCTATCAAAGAACACGAATTGTATGAAAACGTGGCTCTTGTTACAGACGACACCACACCGTCAAACCTTATCAATCACGGTCATCTGAATGCAGTTGTAATGGAAATGGTAAAGTGCGGTCTTGATTTTGAAAAGGCTGTTTACTGTGCATCAGCCACACCTGCACGCAGAATGAGACTGTATGACCGTGGCCAGATTATGCCGGGCCTTCTGGCTGACTTTGCAATTCTGGATACTCTGGATGAAATCAAACCTGTTCAGACCTATAAAAACGGTATACTGGTATTTGACAAATCAGTGGGCAATAACTTTGAAACAGAAAAGGCCTTTCCGGACAGTTTTTACAAAACAATGAAACTGCCACACGTCACACCTGATGTGTTTGAAATCAAGACTCCTGTGGCAAATGGCGAAATCAGTGTAAACGGTCTGGAAGTCCTGCCGGATTTTACACGCACACCAAAGGTGACAAAAACTCTTACAGCCAAAGACGGCAAACTGTTGCTGGATGATAAAACAGGCAAAATCATCGTTCTGGAACGTCACGGCAAAAACGGCAATGTGTTCGGCACTATTGCCACAGGCGCCTGTGTTGTAAACGGCGCAGTAGCCACCAGCTATGCCCACGACCATCATAATCTGTTGGTGCTGGGGGGCAGTGACGAAGATATGGCACTGGCCGCCAACACAGTTATTGACAACTGTGGCGGTCTGGCTGTTGTGCAGAATGGTAAAGTTATCGCTCAGGCACAGCTGGAAGTTTGCGGTCTTATGAGCGAACGCGACCCTTACGAAGTGGCAAAATCCATTGAAGATGTGGAAGCAGCCATGAGAAGTATCGGATATGTTCATTACAATCCTGTAATGAGCCTTGCCACAACCTGTCTGCCTGTTTCAATGGATGTAAAAATTACAGACAAAGGCCTGGTTGATGTAATCAACGGTAAAATAATTCCAATTTTTAATAACTAATATGAAAGTACAGAAAACAATAGTAGAAAAATTCCTTGACCAGAAAAAAATATCTCATCAGAGTTACAGCTATCCGTCAGATGAATTTGCTGATGGTGTAACAGTTGCAGGTTACATAGACAAACCGGTGGAACAGGTATTCAAAACCCTGGTTACCACCGGCAGCAAAGGCGTCTGTGTGTTTGTTGTACCTGTTGCACAGGAACTGGATTTGAAAAAGGCTGCCAAGGTCAGCGGTCAGAAATATGTGGAAATGCTGCATCAGAAAGATTTGCTGGCCACTACAGGCTATATCAAAGGTGGCTGCAGCCCTATCGGTATGAAAAAACTTTTCCCTACATTTATCGACAAATCCCGGGAAAATTTTGATTCAATCATATTTTCTGCCGGCAAAATCGGCAAACAGGTGCAGGTCAGTCTGGATGACGTGGTAAAACTTACACGTGCAAAACTGGAATTTATCTGCAAGGAGGAACCATGCTTATAACACTGGAAAATGTGGGAAAAAGCTGGGGTATAGATGTAATACTGCAAAAAATCAATGCAGTTGTAAATGAGGGCGACCGCATAGGCATCATCGGCGAAAATGGTGCAGGCAAAACCACACTGTTGAATCTTCTGATGGGTGTGCTGGAAAATGATGAAGGCGAAATCATCTTTGATGACAATGCTACAGTGGGCTATCTGCGCCAGATGGACGGTCTCAACCTGGAAAACACCATTTATCAGGAAATGCAGACCGTATATCAGCCTGTTTATGACGCTATAAATGAATGTGCAGAGATTGAAAAACAACTGACTGTCACCCCTGACGATTCCGCTCTTATAGAACGTCACCACAGTTTACAGAATTTAATATACTCAAAAGACGGCTACAACACCGATTTTCTTATAAAAAAAATGCTGGGAGGCATGGGTTTCAAGGAAGAAGAATACACAAAAGTTGTAAAAGTTCTTTCCGGCGGTGAAAGAACCAGATTGAATCTTGCAAAACTTCTTCTGGAAAACCCTGACATTCTTATTCTTGACGAACCTACCAACCACCTTGATTTTGACACACTTGTATGGCTGGAAGATTATCTTATCAGCTATAAAGGTGCAATAATCGCTGTCAGCCACGACAGATTTTTCTTGGACAAAGTTGTGAAGAAAATCTGGGAAGTGGAAGACACATTGCTGACTGAATACAAAGGCAATTATTCTGCTTTTGATGTTCAGAAACAGGAAAAACTGAAAGTACAGCAAAGACAGTATGAGGCAGACCTGGAAAAAGCTGCCAAACTGCAGGACTATGTAGACCGTAACCTTGTCCGTGCTTCTACCACAAAAATGGCACAGAGCCGCCGCAAACAGCTGGAAAAAATGGAAATGACAGAAAAGCCAAAACCATTGCGCGTGCCATTGAAATTTACATTTGACTTTGATACAAAGCCTTATGATGAAATCCTTACAATAGAAAACCTTACAGTTGCTGCCGGCAACCGCACACTTATACAGGATTTGAACGTTGTGGTGCGCCGCAGTCAGCGCCTTATAATTGCTGGTGCCAACGGCAGCGGTAAAACTACACTTATTAACACCATAACAGGCAAAATCCGTCCAAAAGCAGGCAGAATCAAGCTGGGGCAGGGGGCAGTACCGGCCACTTTCGACCAGCATATTACTGTTGGGTCATCATCGGTTATTGAAACCATCTGGGCCTTACGTCCTAAATGGACACAGCTGGAAGTCCGTTCCTATCTGGCACGTTTTGGCTATCGCGGTGAAGATGTGTTCAAAGAATGTCACACTCTGTCCGGCGGCGAAAGGGCAAGACTGCGTTTCTGCGAAATGAGCCTGGACCGTGCCAACATTATGTTCCTGGACGAACCTACAAACCATCTGGATATCTATATGCGCCGGGCAGTTACAGAAGCTCTGGCAAAATACGAAGGTACTATTCTGGTTGTTACCCACGACCGTTTTCTTATGCAGCAGCTGGACTGCCCCATTATGAATATAGAGGGCGGCAAAGGTGTTTTCTACGAAAACTTTGATGAATTTATGGCAAAGCATAAATCTGAAGGTTTCAACACAAAACAGTCACAGTCAAAAACTGAAAAACAGGACAAGCCAAACAATTATTCTGCCAATCAGAAAGAAGCACGCCGTCAGGCAGCGGCTGACCGCCTGCGCATGAGAGAATGTGAAAGGGATATTGAGCGTCTGCAGGAAGAAATCGACGGATACAATGCAGATATGCAAAACCCACAGATTACCACAGACCCGGCCAAAATGGCAGATTTGTGGCAGAAACTGGAATCAGCCAACACACAGCTTGATGCTCTTTATGAAGAATGGGCAATACTGGGTGAAAAACTGGAAAACTAAAACGATACGAAAAGAGGAAAAGGTATGAATTTGAACTTCCTTTCATCAAAATACAGAAACAGTGTTATTGACCAGGCCACCAGCGGTGATGTGCCTGTGGAATATGACGACCTTATCAACCTGTCTATTGGTGACCCGGACATTAATACTCCGCAGCTTATTATAGACCGGGCTTTCAAAGATGCCTGTAATGGGCACACCAAATATACAGCTTCCCGCGGCTATCCTGAACTGCGTGCTGCCATCTGCGATTTTTATAAATCCAGATATAATATGGATGTAAAAGATGAAGAAGTGTTTGTTTCCACTGCAGGCAGTGTAGCTATGTACATCACAATGCAGGCTATTCTTGACGAAGGTGATGAAGTTATCATCATAGAGCCATACTTTTTCCCTTATCCTGATCAGGTAAAAATGGCAGGTGGTGTTCCGGTGTTTGTAAAAACATCTATGGAAAACAATTTCCAGATAGATTTTGATGCACTGGAAGCAGCGGTTACAGATAAAACCAAATGTATCATCATCAATACACCTAACAATCCTACAGGTATATGTTATACATACGAAACCCTGGGCAAACTGGCAGAGTTTGCAATTAAACACGACCTTGTAGTGGCTGCTGACGATATCTACACATCGTTTACATATACAGAAGAAAAGTTTATGCCTATTGCATCTTTTCCGGGCATGAAAGAAAGAACAATAACCATAAACAGTTTTTCAAAGAACTTTATTATGACAGGTTTCCGTGTAGGTAACATCATTGCGCCTGATTACATTATCCGTGTAATCCAGACTATAAATGAAAATGTGGTTTATACAGCGCCATCCATTTCACAGCGTGCGGCGCTTCACGGTCTGCATCATTTTGATGAATTTGAAGATGATGTGGTAAATGTATTCCGCGAAAGGGTAGAGTATGCCCATAAACGTTTGTCAGAAATTCCTTGGGTAGATGTTCTGCCTGTAAGCGGCAGTTTCTATATCTTTCCATCCATCAAAAAAACAGGTCTTACCAGTGCACAGTTTTCACAGAAACTTTTTAACGAATGTCATGTCCGTGTAATTCCTGGCCGTGCTTTTGGTGAAAGCGGCGAATATCATATCCGCATTTCCTGTACCCTGGGCATTGATAAATTGAAAGAAGCCTTTGACAGAATGGAAAAAATGACATTTTAATATAGAATACAGCAAAAGGACGGTGTCACCGATGAGAACAGAAAAATCCTGCGGCGCAGTAGTATTCCGCACAAAAGAAAACAAGACAGAAATATTGCTTATCCGCCATGTAAACGGCGGTCACTGGGCTTTTCCTAAGGGCCACGTGGAAAAAGGCGAGACAGAAGAACAGACTGCCCTGCGTGAAATTCTGGAGGAAACAGGTGTGGCTGTTGCTATCGACAACCGTTACCGCCAGATTGTAAGTTACAGTCCTAAAAAGGATGTTGTTAAAGATGTGGTATATTTTGTCGCACACGCACCGGCAGACAGTTCCGCTGTCCGTCAGGAAAGCGAAATCAGCCGGATTAAATGGGTCGATGTAAGTTCAGCTGTGGACTATGTCAGCTTTGACAACGACAAAAAGGTTTTGATGGGTGCCATTGAACATTATATGAATAACCCTGTAAAATAAAAAAATAAACCGCCTGGTATCAGTCAACCAGGCGGTTATATTATAATTCGTAAAGCCGGATATGTTTTTTTATAGCTTCAAATGATTCATCGCTTATAACGTGCTCTATTTTACAGGCATCCTCTGCAGCGTTTTCTTCGCTTACACCCAGCAGCATAAACACTTTTGTCAGAACATCGTGTCTTTCTTTGATTATAGTTGCATGTGCAAGACCTGTTTCAGTAAAATCGATATATCCATTTTCATCAACAGTAATAAAATCCCCTTTTTTAAGGATTCCCATAGCACGGCTTACACTTGGTTTGGAATAACCTGTATAATTGGCAATATCAATGGAACGCACCTGGGCATTTGCTTTTTTCAGCATTAAAATAGCTTCCAGATACATTTCACCTGATTCCTGAATTTTCATGTTAACACCTCCAAATCATTCCTTATATTTTATCATATTAAAAGTTTTATTTCAATATCTGTCGATTGATTACAAAATAGAACACAGCCATTTCTGGCTGTGTTGGTCGGGATGACGTGATTCGAACACGCGACCCCTGCGTCCCGAACGCAGTGCTCTACCAAACTGAGCCACATCCCGTTAATATCATTTGCTTAAATTTTGAAAAACATAATTCCTTTATTCACAGCACTGCGTGCTCTGCAAAACGCATCAGACCTCGTATTGCTCGGGTAGCGTTTTGCACAACCATTGCGATGGCCGTACCAAACTGAGCCACATCCCGTTAATATCATTTGCTTAAATTTTGAAAAACACAATTCCTTTGTTTACAGCACTGCGTGCTCTGCAAAACGCATCAGACCTCGCATTGCTCGGGTAGCGTTTTGCACAACCATTGCGATGGCCGTACCAAATTGAGCCACATCCCGATATCTGATCCTACATATTTTACTACTTTGCTTTCTAATAGTCAATAGAACTGTCTTTTTTCAACTTTTTATATCATTTTGCTATTTTTTCTTTACAAATAACGATAAATAGGTTATTATAAAAATAATAAGCTGGCGTGTATTTATACACTGTCGCGAGAATCGTACAAAAAGGAAAAAAGGAGATATATCAATGGGCAAAATCGTTATCAAAAAGACCAACACAGGCTTTAATTTCCATGTGAAAGCTGCCAATGGCGCAACAATTGCTGTCAGTGAAGTTTATAAAGAATTGGAAGGTTGCAGAAATGGTGTACAGTCTGTTATAAACAATGGTGCAGTTGCAAATCTGGAAGACCAGACAGTAGAAGGCTTTGAAGAACAGAAACATCCTAAATTTGAACTGTATAAAGATAAATCACAGCAGTTCCGTTTCCGTCTGAAAGCAAGAAATGGCGAAGTTATTGCAGTATCAGAAGCCTATACTACAAAAGCAAACTGCAAAAACGGCATTTTCAGCGTAATGAAAAATGTGGTTGATGCACAGATTATCGAAGAAGTTGAATAGTTCCACTTACTGAAAACACGGGTATTTGCCCGTGTTTTTTGCTTGATAATTTTTAAAGTTGACTATTACTGTGATAAAATGTAAAATTATAATGTTAAATACAAATAATCACGAGGTTTATATAAATGAAAAAATTATGGGCAATCTATAAAAAGCACGAAGAAATTATCAATTATCTTATTGTTGGTGTGTGCACCACAATTTTCAGTCTGATTTTTTATTTTGCCAGCACACGCACATTTCTGGACCCAAACAATCCATTTGAACTGCAGATAGCAAACATAATTAAATGGGTTTCCGGAGTGTTGTTTGCCTATGTAACAAATAAAATATTTGTTTTCAAAAGCAAAAGAAAAGATATTTTGAAAGAATTTGTACAGTTTACATCATCCCGTGTTGCTACACTGTTTCTGGATATGTTTGTAATGTGGCTTATGGTTACAAAAATGGGCATCTGGGATGTTATCGCCACACTGGTTTCACAGGTGTTGGTTACTGTGGGTAACTACATACTTTCAAAATTGCTGGTTTTCAGAAAGAAAAAAGATTGATTAATAAAAAGTAAAAGCACCCATTGGGTGCTTTTTATTTTACAATATTTACTTTTTAATAATATATCGGTAATCGTACACTGTTTCAACATCGTCAGCTATAATTTCGCCCCATAAATTGGCTTTATCCAACTCGATAATGTCTTTTGGTGTAAACTCATCTATTGTAAATACTTTGCTTTTTATATGGTGATATTGGTCCTCGGCTCCCAGCCACATATGCCACAATTCAATCTCATCAGTGTTTTCCAGTGATTGTGAAATATATTTTATAATGTTTTCTGCACGTCCTTCGGTTAGCCTGTGCCATTCCAACACAGCAAAATATTTTTTGTTGCTTTTCAGCGGAAGACTGTTATCAGGTATCCAGATATTGAAATCATCATCAAAATCACCATCTTCGATAACTCCTGTATCAATGTTGATATTTACAGTTCTGTCACTGACCATAATAACACTGGGTTTGTCTTTATCAAAGTCATCACTTAACAGAATATCGGGAATATTGGTTGCTCCAACAGAAATTGCTTCATTGACTGACATCATTTTTTCATGTGGGTTAGGGCAGGGGAGAAGTGGATAATCGGATGTGATATAAATAAATCTGCTCATTATAATTTCACCAATCTGTTTATAAAATCCTGTCTTGGCTCGCCGCTGAACTTACAGAATGTTGCCTGTGCATCGCAGGCACGGCTTTCAGCAGCGGCTATTTTTCTGCATTCTTCACTTTTTTCGCTTAATATTTTTACCGAGTGAGATACAGGCAGGGGACAGGTCTTTGAAATTTCCTTCAGGTACTGTTCTCCCTTGTGGTCAAAACCAAGCAGACGGATATACTGTATGTCCTTTGGCATGTCATCTTTTATATCCAGAAAAGCTGCCAGTATAATCCTGTTCAGTCTTGCCCTTGTATATCTTTTGGTAGGCAGATTGTCAAACAGCATTTCAAAACTGTTGCTTATGGCTGCTGCTTTTTCAAAACTGCCAGCCAGTTCACTGTTGCAATCCGGTATTGTTTCAAATTTTTCTCTGGAAAACTGTCTCAGTTTAAACAGCACAGCCTTTTCCCACCGCACATCAGCTGAAAAATAGCTGCCGCGGTCAATAGCCTGTTCAAATGTTTTTATGCTTTCCTGTGGTATAAAGGTCAAAGCACTGTCAAAACGGTATTCATTTATCATTTTTCTGATTCCGCTGGCAGATGCAAAACCATCTTTTTCTTTTGTCCGGTTGTATGCTGCACCTTTGCGTTTCAATGCAATTATTTCAGGCTGCCAGTTCAGTTTTATACAGGCTTTTATATACTCAACAGCCAGAATATCATTTGATGCGGTCGCCATATTTCTGTTAAATCCAAACTTTTCAAAAATAGCTTTTTCTCTGGCGGCAGGGAATGGTAAATTCTGCTCAAGATATTTTTTCAGGGAATTTTCATATTCTTCTGTCAGCAGAAATGCGGCAATCTGTTTCAGCATTTCACCATTACCGCTTTCACTGCCAAAACATATTGCATCCACTCCCAGTGCTTTCAGTGTCTGCATACCTGCCATAGCATAGCCTTCAGCACTCATTGATGAAAAAGGATATGGAATTTCTGCCACCAGGCTGACACCGTTTTCCAGTGCCATCTTCGCTCTTGTGTGTTTGTTCAGCAGGGCCAGACTGCCGCGCTGAACCCGGCTGCCACTCATGGCAACTATTATTTCTTCATATCCGTTTTCTTTCAGAAAGTCAATCTGATACCTGTGTCCGGAATGAAACGGGTTATATTCTGACACAATTCCCACAGATTTAGACATAAAATTCTCCTTTAATCTTGAAAAATTCTCAAGGGTATTATATAATAAAAATGTTGAATAAACAATAAAAAATATTTGGAGGACACACCAATGAAAATCTTAGTTATTAACTGCGGTTCCAGTTCACTGAAATATCAGCTGATTGATATGACAGACGAAAGCGTTATCTGTAAAGGTAACTGTGAAAGAATTGGCATCGACGGTTCATTCATCACACATAAAGCAAACGGCGGCGAATGGAAAGTAGAAGTTGACTTCCCAACACATAAAGAAGCATTCAACAAAGTTGTTGAAATGATGACAGTTGGCGAAGGCAAAGTTATCGAAAGCAAATCCGAAATCGACGCTATCGGCCACCGCATCGTGCAGGGTGCTGAAAAATTCAGCGAACCATGTCTCGTTACAGACGAAGTTATCCAGACAATCGACGACCTGTCTGTTCTGGCTCCAGCTCATAACAAAGCACATGCTATCGGTCTGCGTTCAGCTAAAGAAGTATTTGGTGCTGAAGTACCAAACGTTGTAGTATTCGACACAGCTTTCCATGCAACAATGCCACCTAAAGCATACATGTACGCTGTTCCATACGAATTCTATGAAAAACATGCTATCCGTCGTTACGGTTTCCACGGCACATCTCACAAATTCGTATCAAGAGCTGCTGCTGAATATCTGGGCAAAAAACCAGAAGAACTGAAAATGATCACACTTCACCTTGGTAACGGTGCTTCCCTGGCAGCTGTTGACGGTGGTAAAGTTGTAGACACATCTATGGGTCTCACACCACTTGGCGGCTTTATGATGGGTTCACGTTCAGGTGACCTTGACCCATCAGTTGTAGGTTACATCTCTGAACTGACAGGTATCAAAGGCAACGACCTGACAGACTACCTGACAAAGAAAGCTGGCTTCCTGGGTGTTTCCGGTATCTCCAGCGACTGCCGTGACATCGAAGTTGCAGCAGAACAGGGCGACGAAAAAGCTAAACTGGTTCTGGATATGTACTTCTACCAGCTGCAGAAATTCGTTGGCAGCTACACAGCAGCTATGAACGGTCTTGATGTAATGGTATTTACAGCAGGTATCGGCGAAAACTCTGCAAACGTTCGTGAAGGCGTATGTGAAGGTCTGGGCTACTTTGGCGTAGAAATCGACAAAGAACAGAACAAAAAACGTGGTATGGCTATCAACGATATCACAGGTCCTAACTCTAAAGTTAAAGTTCTGGTTGTTGCTACAAACGAAGAACTGATGATTGCTCGTGACACAATGAATGTTGTTAACGCTAAATAATCAACAGTATAAACAGAATACATAATTAATGCGGTGAGATTTCTCACCGCATTTTTATTTTCGGATTTTTGAAAATTAACAATTTATCTATTGATTAAAAATTCATTATATGATATTATAAAACTTAACATTTGGTTTTCAAAACTACAAGATAACAAGAAAAATAAAATGTTAACTGTTTGAAATTATTACTGATAGATAGCTGTTTATTATCACAGTAAAAATGAATTATATTAATCAAAATAAATTGAAATGAGGAAAACAATATGGTAAGAATTTTTACAGACACTTCTTCAATGTTCACACCTGAAGATGGCAGACAGATGGGCTTTGATGTGGCACCGCTGACTGTTACAATCGCTGGCAAAACATATCGTGAAAGAGAAGAAATTGAAACAAAGGAATTTATCGACCTGATTAATGAGGGCAATATTCCTACATCATCACAGCCTGCTCCTGCGGACCTGATTGAAGTATACGAAAAAGCCACAGCAGAAAACCCTGTTCTGCATATCACTATTGCTGATGGCCTGTCCGGTGCTTACAAATCAGCCTGCGGTGTTCGTGAAACAATGGAAAACAAAGAACATATCTATGTTTACAATTCACAGTCACTTTGTGGCCCACAGTGGATTATGGTAAAATCTGCGCTGAAAATGGCTAATGAAGGTGCAACAGTTGAAGAAATCATTAAAGTCCTGGATGTTATCCGTCTGGGTCATAAATCAATTCTTATTCCTATGGACTTTGGTTACCTGCGCCGTGGTGGTCGTCTTTCACCAACAGCTGCAGCAGTTGGAAGTCTGCTGAAAATGGTGCCTGTAATGTCACAGCGTGATGACGACGGTACACAGCTGACAAAAGTAGGTCTGGCACGCGGTGTTAAAAAAGCCTGTGAAATGGGTCTTGGTGTTTTCCCTAAATATGGTATCAATGAAGACAGCATCATTATCTGTGCTCATTCCGGCAATCCGGAACAGGGTCAGCTTATGCTGGAAACAGCAAAAGCTATGTATCCAAACTGCAGAGAATATCATCTGTTTGAACTGACACCTGCATTCACTGTTCAGGGCGGTCCAAAATGTATCACTGTTCAGATGTGCCCAAGCCCTGTTCTGTAAACTTAAATACATAAATTATATTGAATTAAACGGCTCCGCGACAATTCGGAGCCGTTTTTTGTAAAAATTTGTTAATATAATTGCGAAAATTATCTTTTTATGTTATATTGAAAATAGCATTAAAAGATATTTGAAATTGTATTAAAAAAGGAAGAAAAAGTATGGTTAAAATTTTTACAGACACATCATCATTGTTCACACCTGCACAGGGTAAAGAAAAAGGTTTTGTTGTTGCACCACTCACGGTTACTATTGCAGGTAAAACATACCGTGAAAGGGAAGAAATCGAAACCCCTGAATTTATTGACATTATAAACCAGGGTCATCTGCCTACATCATCACAGCCTTCTCCAGCTGACCTTATGGCAGTTTACGAAACAGCAACAGCAGAAAACCCTGTTATTCATATCACAATTACTGATGGCCTTTCAGGTGCTTATCAGTCTGCTTGTGGTGTTCGTGAAATGATGGACAACAAAGAATACATAACAGTTTTCAATTCAGGTTCACTTTGTGGTCCACAGTGGATGATGGTAAGAAAAGCTGTTAAGATGGCAAAAGCTGGTGCAACAGTTGATGAAATTCTGGCACAGCTTACATTCCTGAAAGATAACGACAAATCTTTCCTTATTCCACAGGACTTTGACTACCTGCGCCGTGGCGGCCGTCTTACACCGGCAGCTGCAAAGGTTGGCAGTCTGTTGCGTCTGGTTCCTCTTATGACACAGACAGCAGATGACAGACAGCTGGAAAAAGCAGGTCTGTGCCGCAGCTTTGGTAAAGCAGTGGAAAAATGTATCGAAACATTCCATAAAATTGGTGTTGGCGAAAAACATATGATTATGATCAGCCATGCAATGAACCTGACAGAAGCAAATCAGGCAAAGGATATGCTGGCAAAAGAATTCCCAGCCTGCCGTGTGGAAGTTGTTGATCTTACACCTGCATTTACAACACAGGGCGGACCACGCTGTGTCGCTATCCAGTCAATGATTGATATTGATAAATAGTCTGTATTCCCCTGGAAATATCCGGGGGAATTTTTTTTGAAAAGTTTAAAAAAGTTGTTGACAAAACTGTTTTTCTGTAGTATACTAATTGAGCGTTAAACAC
The DNA here is from genome assembly GCA_017436575.1 of Oscillospiraceae bacterium. Lineage (GTDB taxonomy): Bacteria > Bacillota > Clostridia > Oscillospirales > Ruminococcaceae > RGIG3102. The sequence goes on along the minus strand of JAFSCU010000053.1, from coordinate 14,134 downwards.
ACGGAGAGATGTCTGAGTGGTTTAAGGTGCTCGCCTGGAACGCGGGTGTGCGGTAATTCCGCACCGGGGGTTCAAATCCCCCTCTCTCCGCCAGAGAAATGATTACTACATTTTGTAGTAATCATTTTTTTGTATAATTGAAGGGGATTTGAACCCGAGAGGGTTTTTCCGTAAAGAAAACAGTCCGGTGGACTGTTTTCAGGAAAAAGAACTTGAGCGGCAGCGAAAGCCAGTTAGTATTTGCCGAAGGCAAAGACGTTAATCCCCCTCTCTCCGCCAGAAGACCTGTCATCGTAAGATGACGGGTTCTTTTTTGTTTTATGGGGATTTGAACAAATCCCAGCCCTGAAAAACAATCGGCGCACACATCGACAGTCAAAAGCCTGTCTCGTTTGCTTGTTGTTTTCCCTTTCTCCGCCAAAAGACCTGTCATCGTAAGGTGACGTTTTTTATTTTATATTGTTTTTATTATTCTTATGTGATATAATATATGTGGTTTTTATTATTATATAATGTGGCTTTTGATATTGGAGGTATGTATGCTTTCTAAAGATAAATTGAAACAGGTTCTTGAAATGATGAACAGCCGTTCGTCAACAAAAATGCCTGCAATGAAACCTGTCCTGGAAATTATGGATATGGTAATGGATGAAAAAATGCTGGACTGGCTGCTGGCTGTTGGTCCCGGTCCGGTTGCCAAAACTGAAATGCAGAAAATATATCATGAAATGTATGGCGGCAATGAACAGGATTGGATAAATCATTGGAATAACACACTTATCCGTGGTTTTTATCAGCCTGAAAGCAAAGATAATCGCAGCAATTATACTATGGTTTCCATGTTTCCTGGCTGGATAGAAATGTCAGTTGCCGGTCTCGACGAACCTGTTTCATCACAGATTCTTGATAAATTTGTAGAGTATTGGGATACTCTCAAAGATATAAATGTTGGCCCTATGCGTTATCTGGACACAATGAAATATATGAAGCGTCTGGAAAAAGGTATGCCACCAAGATTCCGCACTATGATTACTCAAAGCAGGGAAAAGCATGCTGACGGTGTAAGAGAGATTCAGCTCAACCAGCCGCTTACTTCACAGCAGGCAGTTCTTCCGGCAGGCAGTGTTTACTCTGTTCTTGAACGCTATAAAGATGAACTGGCAATAATGCACTGTTTCTGTCGTTTACATAAAACTCAGCATGGTGGCAGTTGCCGTCTTAATCTTCCTGTTGAAGAAGGCTGTATGCTTTTGGGACCAACTGCAGAGCAGATGGTTTCTACCGGTGTTGCCAGAGCAATCACTTTTGAAGAAGCATGCGACATAATGAAAATGTATGATGATGGCGGTGCAGTTCATTGTGTATATCATTATGGAAACAGCGTTGACAGGGAAGAAATGCTTATATGTAACTGCTGTGCTGACTGTTGTCTGTTGTTTAAAGGTTATCACGAAGGCGGTATGAGCAAAATTTTTACCCGTGCTTATGCGAGCCCTAAGATGATAGATGAAAGCCGTTGTGTAGGCTGCGGCAGATGTGATAAAGTTTGCCCTACAGGTGCAACTTTCTACGATAAGAATGCCAAAAAACTTGTGTTTGAATATGACAAATGCATAGGTTGTGGTCAGTGCGTATATCAGTGTAAATTTGATGTGCGCGAAATGATTGAAGATAACAGGGATGTATTTGTGAAAACAAAGAAAAAATCAGAAGCTATAAAATTCTGATATTTACAATATTGTAAAAGTGTCTGTGATGAGTTAAATCAATTACAGACACTTTGATTTTTATTTAACAAATTTTATAATAATCTACTATAATGTTAATTATATTTGTGCAACTTAACTATAAAAACATCTATATATTTGTGCAAAATGATATTAAATAAATTAAGCGTTTAAAGACTGCTCTTTAATTAAATAAATATAATGTTTTAAAAATGTAATTTTATTATCCGTGAAAGTTAATTTTATTATTTTTTTCTTAATTTGCAAAAATGTATTTACAGTTTGACAATACTTTGATAGAATAAAAATAACAGATAGTCTCTTGATAAGAGCAGTTTTTTATATGAATTTATGGAGGATTAATTATGAACTATCGTTTAGAAAGCGACTCAGTAGGCGAAAAACAGGTACCTATCGACGCATATTATGGCGTGCAGACTCTCCGCGCATTTGAAAACTTCAATATCACAGGCAGAAAACAGCCTGCAGTTATTGTTGAATCTCTGGCAGAAATCAAAAAAGCATGTGCTATCACAAACAAAAAAGCAAATGATGTTCCAGCAGAAATTGCTGATGCTATCATTGCTGCATGTGATGATATCCTGACTGGTAAATTCCATGATCAGTTTATCACTGACCCTATCCAGGGTGGTGCTGGTACATCCACAAACATGAACGCAAATGAAGTAGTTGCAAATATTGCTCTGGAAAAACTGGGCAAAGAAAAAGGCGACTATCAGTTCTGCCATCCAAACGACCACGTAAACAACGCACAGTCCACAAACGACGTTTACCCAACAGCACTGAAACTTGCTATCTACAAAACAGGTCTGAAACTGCTGGCTAAACTGGATGAACTGGATGTTGCTCTGATGGAAAAAGCAGACGAATTCAAAGACATCCTGAAAATCGGCCGTACACAGCTGATGGACGCAGTGCCAATCACACTTGGCCAGGAATTCAAAGCTTATGCTTCAGCAGTAAAACGCGGCAAACGCATCATCGCTGCTGCTCTTGAAGAAATGAAAACTGTAAATATGGCTGCTACAGCTATCGGTACAGGTATTAACACAAGTGAATACTTCTTCCACCATGTTGTAGAAGACCTGTCAGAAGTTACAGGCATCGACCTTAAACAGGCTGACGATATGGTTGACGGCACACAGAATATCGATTCATTCTCTGTTGTTTCCGGCGCTCTGAAAACAATGGCAATTGCACTGTCCAAAATGGCAAACGATATCCGTCTTATGAACGGTGGTCCAAAAGCTGGTCTTGGCGAAATCACAATCCCTGCAAAACAGAATGGTTCTTCTATCATGCCAGGTAAAATCAACCCAGTTATCCCAGAAGTTCTCAACCAGTGCTGCTTTGGCGTTATCGGTAATGATATGACAGTTACTATGGCTTGCGAAGCCGGTCAGCTGGAACTGAACGCATTTGAACCAGTTGTATTCGACAGAATTTACGATTCTATGAATATGCTTATCAATGGCGTAGATACATTTATCATCAACTGTGTAAAAGGCATCGTAGCAAACGAAGACAAATGTCACGACCTGCTGTACAACTCCACAGGTTTCGTTACAGCCCTGTGTCCAGTTCTCGGTTACAAAAAATCTGCAGAAATCGCAAAAGACTTCCTGAAAAACGGCACACCAATCGTTGAAGGCGCTCTTGCAGCCGGCCTTACACAGGAACAGCTGGATGAAATGCTGAACCCAGATAAACTGGCACGTCAGTTTGAAAAGAAATAATTTTTATTAAAAGAAGGTAGACTATAATGGATAAAAGAGAATTCGCTCTCCAGGCTCACAGAGACTGGAAAGGTAAAATCGAAGTTGTTTCCAGAGCAAAAGTAACAAACAGAGAAGAACTGGCTGTTGCTTACACACCAGGTGTTGCTGAACCTTGTGTTGAAATCCAGAAAGACGAAAGCCTTGCTTATGAATACACAAGAAAAGGTAACCTTGTTGCTGTTATCACAAACGGCACAGCTGTTCTCGGTCTTGGTGACATCGGCCCAGCAGCAGGTATGCCTGTTATGGAAGGCAAATGCGCACTGTTCAAAGAATTTGCAGGTGTTGATGCATTCCCAATCTGCGTAGATTCCAAAGACCCTGATGAACTGGTTAATGTTATCTATAAAATTTCCAAATCCTTTGGCGGTATCAACCTGGAAGACATCGGCGCTCCAACATGTTTTGAAGTTGAACGCAGACTGAAAGAAATGTGCGATATCCCTGTTTTCCACGATGACCAGCACGGTACAGCTATTGTTGTATCAGCAGCTCTGCTGAATGCAGCAAAAATTAAAGGCAAACAGCCACACGAACTGAAAGTTGTTCTCAACGGCGCAGGTGCTGCAGGTATCTCCATTGCCAAGCTGCTTATCGACATCGGCTTTACAAATATGACACTTTGTGACATCTTCGGCACAATCTATGAAGGCGGCCCTGCAAACACAGACGCACAGAGAGAAATGGCCAAAATTACAAACAAAGAAAAACTGGCTGGTACACTGGCAGATGCAATGAAAGGTGCTGACGTATTTATCGGCGTATCAAGAGGTAATCTGGTTAACGCAGAAATGGTACAGTCAATGAACGAAAACCCAGTTATCCTTGCTATGGCTAACCCAACACCAGAAATTATGCCTGATGTTGCTCTCGAAGCAGGTGCTTACATCGTAGGTACAGGCCGTTCAGACTTCCCTAACCAGATTAACAACGTTCTGGTATTCCCAGGTATCTTCAAAGGTGCTCTTGCTGTTCGTGCAACAGCTATCACAGAATCTATGAAAGTTGCAGCTGCAAAAGCTATCGCTTCCGTAGTTTCTGACGAAGAACTGAACCCAGAATACATCATCCCAGACGTATTTGACCCACGCGTAGCAGACGTTGTTGCAAAAGCAGTTTCTGACGAAGCTATCCGTCTCGGTATCGCAAGAATCAAATAGTATATCATTATATAAAGCAAGGCTGTAAATCAGCCTTGCTTTTCTTTTGTTTATAGCATAAAATAAAAGTATATTTATAGCGTAGGGGACGGCGTTCTCGACGTCCCGCAATATCAATAAAAACAGAGGACTGCCTTGAAAAAATTCAGAAAAATATATATCGAAATTACAAATCAATGTAATCTTTCCTGTTCTTTCTGTCCGAAGACAAAAAGAAAAGCTCATTTTATGACAGTGGAAGAATTTACACATATCATAAATGCAACCAAAAATCAGGGTGAAAATTTTTATTTTCATGTAATGGGTGAGCCAACTGCACATCCTCACTTTGCAGAATTTTTAAAAATCGCAAGGGATAACAATGTGAAAGTAAACATCACAACCAACGGCACTTTGCTGGACAGGGTGGGGGATGCTATTATTGAACATACCCCAAGAAGCGTTTCTGTTTCAATGCACAGCTTTGAGGCAAATTCCCTTAATAAAGACATGATTGCCTATCTGGATAAGATTATGGATTTCTGCAAAAAATCCATTGGCAGTGGCATTACGGTGGAACTGCGCCTGTGGAATTTTGACAGGGAAAGCATATATGACAAAAATCAGCTTAATGGCCAGATAGTTGATTATCTGGAAGAAAAATTTTCGCTGGATTTTGATTTAAGACAGGCTATGGCTGAAAAATTTGACGAAATGGAAACCAGCCACAACCGTAAATTTAATTTTCGACTGAAAGACAGAATTTTTCTGGGTATGGCACAGCACTTTGACTGGCCAGATATAACCAAAGCAGAAAGATATTGCGATGGCTTCTGTTACGGGCTGCGCAATCAGATAGCTGTTCTTGCTAGCGGCGATGTGGTGCCTTGTTGCCTTGACAGTGAAGGAATTATTATTCTTGGAAACATTCACAGTAATTCTTTACAGGAAATATTTGAAAGCGAAAGAGCCCAGGCGATTTATACAGGTTTTACCCACAGAAAGGCAGTGGAACCCCTCTGCCAGACCTGTGGTTATATGAAAATGTACGATAAAAAGAAATAAAGGAGAAGACTTATGATTATCAGAGATATGTGTGTGTTTGCTCTTGGTGAAAACAAGGAGGCAGCGGTCAGAGTTTCACAGGGTGAAATTATTGAATTTCATACAAATGACTGTTTCAATAATCAGATTACCAGTGAAGACTATGTAATGGATGTGCTGGACTGGGACCATATCAACCCGGCTACAGGTCCTGTGTATGTTGAAGGTGCAGAAAAAGGCGATGTTCTGAAAGTAGAAATTCTGGATATTGTTCTGGATGATATGGGCACAATGTGCTGCCTGCCTGAAAATGGCGTTCTTGGCGGTGATATTACAGAAAACCAGGTGAAAAAAGTTCCTATAAAAGATGGCAAAGCAATTTTCAATCAGTTTGAATTGCCACTTAACCCTATGATTGGTGTTATAGGTGTTGCCCCAGAGGGTACTCCTGTACCTTGTGGTACACCTGGCAGACACGGTGGCAATATGGACAATACAAAAATTGCAAAAGGCTCCACACTCTATCTGCCTGTTTTTCACGATGGTGCATATTTTGGTTGTGGCGATGTTCACGCCTGTATGGGTGACGGCGAAATCATGGTTTCCGGCGTTGAAATCGGCGCAGTGGTAAAAGTTCGTCTGACAGTTATCAAAGGTGTTTCCATAGACAATCCGCGACTGGAAGATGCAGAAAATATCTATACAATTGCTTCCAGCGAAGATATTGAAAAAGCAATCTATACAGCAACAAAGGACATGTGCGGTATTTTGCAGAAACATCTTGGCTACACTCTTAACGAAGCCGGTATGCTTATGTCAGCCTGTGGCAATCTTCAGTTCTGTCAGGTAGTAGACCCTGAAAGAACAGTCCGTATGGCAATACCAAAAACAGTATGTGACAAAGTGCTGTAAGGTTAAAGAGGCGATTGAAAAATCGCCTTTTTTGTTCACCTGATGTTCATATTGCTTACAAATTTACAACATAAACCGGTTGTATAATATAATTGTATAGCTGTAACTGCAATGCAAATTTAAACAAGAGGTGCCATAATGTATAAAATTCTTGTATGCGACGATGAAAAAGGTATAAGAACCCTTATCAGCAAATATGCTGTTTTTGAAGGACATACTGTGCTGGAAGCAGAAAATGGTATGGCAGCGGTGGATATATGCCGTAAAACCGATGTGGATATTATAATTATGGATATAATGATGCCGGTGCTGGATGGCTTTTCTGCAGTAAAGGAGATCAGAAAGTTTTCTGATGTTCCTGTTATAATGTTGTCTGCCCGCGGTGAAGAATACGACAGACTTCATGGGTTTGAAACGGGTGCTGATGATTATGTGGTTAAACCATTTTCTCCCAAGGAACTTATGATGCGTGTAGATGTAATTATGCGCCGTCTCACTGGTACCAGGTCACTTCATGATATTCTCACAGTGGATAATCTTGAAATTGATTTTACCGCCAGAAAGGTGACAATCGATGGCAAAATTGTTGACCTGTCACCAAAAGAATATGAACTGCTGTTTTATATGGCAAAAAACAGAGGTGTGGCGCTGTCCCGTGAAAAGCTTTTGACAAATGTTTGGGGGTATGATTTTTATGGTGATGATCGTACTCTTGATACTCATATAAAACTTCTCCGACGTCATCTGGGAGATTACAGTTATCTTATTGTAACGCTTCGCGGTACAGGTTACAGATTTGAAGGATAAAATGAAAAACTTAAAAAATAAATTTGACACAATTCCAATCAAATGGAAGGTATTTATATATCTTTCTACGTTTTGTTTTAGTCTGCTGATACTACTGTGGCTGCTTCAGGTGGTATTTCTGGACAGAATTTATATAAATACCCGCATACGCCAGATGACACAGGCAACAGATAAAATAGAAAATATTATTGTTACAGCTCAGAATAACAGCAGAATTGATGATATTGCAGGGGAAACAGAAGCCTGTGTAATTGCTGTTTCGACAAACGGCAGAACAGTGTATTCAGTTGAAACACTTAAAGACTGTGTTCTGCATAAATTGTCATATTTTGATATAGTCAATATTACCGTTGCAACAAAAGAAAATGGTGGCCAGTTGCAAGCGATTTATTCACGGACAAATCCATTCCATCCGGATATGCTGATTACTGACCCAGACTATAAATGGCAGAAAAATGTACCGCAGTCGATGGTTTATTGCAAACAGATTACAGATAATGGTAAACAATTGGGGTATATTATTCTGAATATCAGGCTCAGCCCTGTTACCGCCACAGTAACGGCAATAGAATCCTGTCTGAAATTTATCACAGTTGTTATGCTGCTATTTGCAATTATTGTTGCAAATATAATTTCCAGAAAGGTGGCACAGCCTATTGAACAGCTGTCTGGTCAGGTTGGCAGTCTTGCAACAGGAGATTATGAAACTGTTTTTGATGCCAGTGGCTATGGGGAAATAAATCAGCTTACCCGGGCTTTGAATCATACAGCCGCAGAACTGGGAAAAGTGGAAACATTGCGCAGGGAATTCATAGCAAATGTATCCCACGACCTGCGTACACCCCTTACACTTATTGGTGGCTATGCAGAACTTATGCGTGATATTCCGGGGGAAAACAATGCAGAAAATGCACAGTATATAATTGACGAAACAAAACGTCTTTCATCCCTTGTTACAGATTTGCTGGATATGTCGCGTATACAGTCCGGGGCAGTACCTATGGAAAAACATCAGTATAATCTGACAGAAAGTTTTGAAAAAACAGTAACAAATCTGCAACAGCTGCTAAAACAGGATGGTTACACAATACATTTTGAAACCACAGGCAATGTTATGGTTGTGGCAGACCAGGTGCGTATTTCCCAGTGTTTTTACAATATACTTATTAATGCTGTAAACCACACAGGAGAAGACAAACAGATATTTGTAAATCTTTCTTCCGGGGAAGGTAAAGCAAAAGTCTCAGTAACTGATACAGGCAGTGGTGTAGAAGAAAACGAAATGCAATATGTATGGCAAAGGTACTACAAAAGCGATAAAAACCATAAACGCAGTGTAACCGGTACGGGTATAGGACTGTCTATAGTACAGTCGGTTATCAGGGCTCACAACGGTAATTATGGTGTTTATAACACAAAGGATAAGGGTGCTTGTTTCTGGTTTGAAATCCCGATAGAATAATAAAAAGTGCATTGGATAACCAATGCACTTTTTGTATTATAACATCAAATCACAAATCATATTGCTCAGTTCTGTTGGGTTATCAACAGTCAGACCTTCAATCAGTCTTGCCTGTGCATACAGGATTTTTGTGTATTTTTCCAGTTTATCTGCGTCTGTTTCTGCCAGCTGTTTCAGCTTTTCGCTGATAGGATGGTCTTTGTTGATTTCCATCACAACTTCAGCTTTTGCATCAGTGCCGTTAGGCATCTGGCTGAGTACTTTTTCCATTTCCAAAGACAGTACGCCTTCACTTACCAGGCACACAGGGTGGCTTTTCAATCTGTTTGTAAATCTTACAGCAGTTACTGCACCAGCCAGTGTTTCTTTCATTGTTTCCAGCATTGATTTGCTTTCTTCATTGATAGCTTCCAGTTGCTGTTTTTCTTCTTCTGTATCCAGGTTCAGATTTTCTGTGCTGATATTTGTAAAGGTTTTATCTTTATAACTTGCCAGAATCTGCAGTGCAAATTCGTCCACATTGTCTGTCAGGTACAGGATTTCATAGCCGTTGTCTTTAATCAGTTCAGCCTGTGGCAGCATATCAATTTTGTCTGCGCTTTCACCGCAGGCATAGTAAATTGTATTCTGTCCTTCCTTGCATCTGTCCACATATTCGGCCAGTGTAACAGGTTTCTTTTCGTAAGAAGATGTAAACAGCACCAAGTCTGCCAGTTTGTCTTTATTGGCACCAAAGTCTTCGTACATGCCAAATTTCAGCTGTGTGCCAAAAGCTTTGAAAAATTCTTCATAGGTTTCTCTGTCATTTTTCAGCATTGCCAGCAGTTCGTTTCTTACTTTTCTTTCAATGTTTGTGGCAATCAGTTTCAGCTGTCTGTCGTGCTGCAGCATTTCACGGCTGATATTCAGCGACAGATCTTCGCTGTCTACCAGACCTTTTACAAAGCTGAAATAGTCGGGCAGCAGGTCAGCACATTTTTCCATAATCATCACACCGGAAGAATACAGCTGCAAACCTTTTTCAAAATTCTTTGAATAATAATCAAATGGTGGCTGTTTTGGAACATACAGCAAGGCAGTGTATGTGGCATTGCCTTCCACTTTTGTGTGAATAACTTTTGCAGGTTCCTGCCAGTCGCCAAACTGGTCTTTGTAGAATGAATTGAATTCTTCTTTTGTAATTTCACTTTTATTCTTTTTCCACAATGGAATCATGCTGTTAAGTGTTCTTTCTTCCAGCACTTTTTCATACTCGTTTTCACTGCCCTCTTTCAGACGATTTGTTTCCCACATCATTCTGATAGGGTAGCGGATAAAGTCTGAATATTTCTTTACCAGTCCCATAATTGTGTACTGTTCCAGAAAATCGGAATAATGTTCATCTTCTGTATCATCTTTGATGTGCAGTGTGATTTTTGTACCCACTGTATCTTTGATACATGGTTCAATGGTATAGCCATCCACACCTTTGGATGTCCAGCAGTATGCTTGGTCTTCTCCGTGGGCAAGGCTGCGTACAGTTACACTGTCACTTACCATAAATGCAGAGTAAAAACCTACACCAAACTGGCCGATAATGCTCATATCATCAGCTTTGTTCTCTGTTTTAAAATCCAGACTGCCGCTTTTTGCGATTGTACCCAGATTGTTTTCCAGTTCTTTTTCGCTCATACCGATACCGTTGTCTTCGATTGTCAGTGTGCGCATATCCCTGTCAACATTGATTTTAATCTGATAGTCACTTCTGGACAGTGTAATACTGTCATCAGTCAGTGATTTGAAATACATTTTATCCAGTGCGTCGCTGGCATTGGAAATGAGTTCTCTTAAAAAGATTTCTTTGTGTGTGTAGATGGAATTAATCATCATATCCATCAGTTTTTTGCTTTCGGCTTTAAATTGTTTCTTTGCCATAAATTACGCCTCCAATAATTAGCAATCTATTATATCGACTGCTAATTATTATAGACCTATATTTTTCCGAATGCAATAGTTTTAACAAATCTTTTACATTTTTTACAAATTCAGGTTTAATTATATCAACCAGTATGGTATACTGATATTAAATCAATACACGTTTAAAACGAAAGGAAAATATTATGGGCGTTTATCTTTTTGAAAACAAGGGCTGGGAAAATACATATAAAACAGCTGAATTGGCAGCAGAATATGCCAAAGAACACGGTCTTAAATATGTTGTTCTGGCATCAAAAACAGGCTATACAATTGATATTTTTTTGGAAACATTTGCAAAAGCAGGTGTTAATGTAAAATTTGTTTCTGTAACACATTGCTATGGCGATATGGGTCCTGGTCAGTGCGAAATGAGCCTGGAAAAACGTAAAGAACTTACAGACAAAGGCGTTACAGTTATTACAGCAACACATGCACTTTCAGGCGCTGAAAGAGGCATTGCCAACAGATACGGCGGCGTTACACCAGCTATCCTTATGGCTGATACTCTTAAATTCCTGGGCCAGGGTATGAAAGTTGGCGTAGAAATCTCACTTATGGCTATGGATAACGGTGCTATTCCATACGGTGAAGAAATCATCGCAGTTGGCGGTTGCGGTCACGGTGCAGACTATGCACTTACACTTATCCCAGGCCATTCCAACAACCTGTTTGAAACAAAGGTTATCGATATTATCTGCAAACCAAGAATTTCATAATTTTCTCAAACACCCCTTTTGGGGTGTTTTTATTTGACGTCACCACATCAAATGTAGTACCATAGAATCAATAAATTATGAAAAGTGTGACGATATGAAAAAAATAATCCTTATACCAGACTCTTTCAAAGGAACAGTAACTGCGGAAGAGTTCTGCCGTATTTCTTCAGATATTCTGCAAAACTATTTTCCGCATACCGAAATAGTATCACTGCCACTTGCTGATGGTGGAGAAGGAACCACAAATTGCTTTTTGACTATGGCTGGATATACAAAAGTAACTGCAACAGTAAAAAATGCCTTTATGGAAGATATCACAGGTTATTATGCTGTAAAAGGGAATACTGCGGTTATGGAAATGGCTATGTGCGCCTCTCTTCCAAGTGCAAAAGGCAGGGAAAATCCGGCCACTACCACAACTTATGGTGTAGGTCAGCTCATTTCCCATGCTATAAAAAATGGGGCAGAAAAAATAATTCTGGGTTTGGGTGGCAGCTGTACCAACGATGCCGGCACAGGTATGGCAGCAGCTCTTGGTGTAGAGTTCTTTGATGAAAATGGAAACAGGTTTATACCGACAGGCGCAACCCTTGACAAGATTTCTCGCTATAGCACTGAAAAATCAGAAAAGCTGTTGGAAAATGTAGAAATAGTGGCAATGTGCGATATAGACAATCCTCTTTATGGTAAAAATGGCGCTGCATATATATTTGCGCCGCAAAAAGGTGCAGATTCAGCCATGGTAGCACAGCTGGATGACAAGCTGAAATATATTGCCAATCTTACGGAAAAACGGACAGGCAACAATTATTATGATATAAATGGTGCCGGTGCAGCCGGTGGAATGGGCTTTGGTGTTTGCGCCTTTCTTGGCGGCAGTCTGAAACCGGGTGTAAATCTTATCCTTGATACCATTGACTTTGAAAAACAGCTGTCAGATACAGACCTGATAATAACAGGGGAGGGCAGGCTGGACAGCCAGTCTCTTTCCGGTAAAGCGGTTATAGGTATTTCACGCATAGCACAGCAGCACAGTGTGCCTGTTATTGCTGTTGTTGGCAGTGTAGCAGATGATATTACTTCTGTTTATTCACAGGGGGTTACAGCAGTTTTTACCACCAATACACAGCCTGTACCTTTTGAAATAGCGGCGGTAAATGCAAAAGATAATCTGCGTTTTACAGTGGAAAATATTGCAAGACTGATAAACAATATTAATTACTGATGTCATTTACAGTAGCGGACGAAGAATCTCATAAAAAATATGTTATCATTTACATAATGCTGTTTTTGTGATAAAATTAACTTAAAACAACCTTAAATGGCTATTATGGAGGTAATTATGACAAATCGGGAAATCCTTGCAAGAGTTGACCATACACTGTTGAAAGCTGATGCAAAGAAAGCTGACATCAAAAAAATATGCGAAGAAGCTATGGCAAACAATACAGCATCCATCTGTATAAACCCTGGTTTTATCGAATATGCTGTTGGTATTATGGGAGACAAAATCCCTGTATGTACTGTTATCGGTTTTCCTTTGGGTGCTATGACAACAGCTGCAAAAGTGTTTGAAGCAAAAGACGCCATCGAAAAAGGTGCACAGGAAGTGGATATGGTTATCAATATCTCCCGTGCAAAAGACGGTGACTGGGAATACATTACAGAAGAAATCAGACAGATCAAACAGGCTGTTGGCGACAAAATTCTGAAAGTTATTATCGAAACATGCCTTCTGACTGACGAAGAAAAAATCGCTCTGTGCAAATGTGTAACTGATGCAGGCGCAGACTATATCAAAACCAGCACTGGTTTCTCCACAGCGGGTGCTACTTTCCACGATATAGAACTGTTTGCAAAACATTGTGAAGGCAAATGCAAAATCAAAGCAGCCGGCGGTATCCGCAGCCGTGAAGATATGGTAAAATTCATTGAACTTGGCGCAGACAGACTGGGCACATCTTCTGCTATCAAAATCCTTAATGGTGCAGATGCAGGTAATTCTTATTAAAAAACAGCCTTTGATAAAGGGCACAATACATTAAACAGTTAACAGGCACAGCATACCGCTGTGCCTGTTGTTGCATATAGTGGGTTATTGAGATAATGTATAATCAATTGGAAAAATCGGAATTTATCTCTCTGTTAATGCGTCTATAATATTTTTTTCAATATATTCTACTCTGTCAAAAACCATAGGTTTAAAATGTGCAGTTATGGCTACTACAATCTGATTTTTTCTATCAACATATATGATATTACCGCCGTCACCAATAGCAGCAATTATATCTGTTGTTCTGTGGGGAAGCAACCACAAAAAACCATAATCCTGGTTTCCAAATTTCTCATCGGTAGATATGTAGGATTGTGTCATCATTTCAATCCAATTTTCACTTACAATACGGGCAGTGTTATATATTCCGTTATTAAGCACCATGAATCCAATCTGTGCCATTTCATAAGCTGAAAGAGATAATCCCCAACCCGCTGTTGGCATACCTGTCGGGTCCAAAAACCAAACCTTTCCGTGGTCGTTTTTGTTCATTAAATACTCAAACTGGTCTTCTTTGCT
>JAFSCU010000052.1 GCA_017436575.1 Oscillospiraceae bacterium | reverse complement strand
CCACGTTCTTTGGTACTTTCTTTAAAGAAAGTACGATAAAACATCTTTTGATGTTTTATAAGTGCAAAGATTCTTCGACTCGTTTCACTCGTTCAGAATGACAACATACCAGTCTGTGCTTTTATTATCCGGATGTCCGGAGACCATCCCGCGTAATAAATCTTGAAACGATTTATTATATATAAGGAACGCCGCAAGCGGCTGATTATTTATATAGTTTAGTGGAAATATCTGCTTTTTTATGCCATTGCTCGCTTCGGGCACGGCTCGCATTTGCGCGCGGTCGGCAACATAGTTGCCTTTCACGGCAAAACGGCATTATGTGCTATTCGCACATAAGCAATAATTTATATAATAAAAGGCGGCATCAGCCGCCTTTTATTATATATACATAATTATATAAACAATTCACTTTTAAACTATACCGCTGATTCTTACGATTTCAACACCGGCTTTTTCCCATGCATCAAGAATCTGGTTAAAGCCCAGTGAGTCAGAAGCCATGTGACCTGCAATGATAAGGTTTGCTTTGCCATGTTTCTGAACGCCTTCGATAACTTCAGGTGTTGCGTGCATACAGATAAATGTGCCAATACCTGCATCTGCAGCTGCGTTGTATTCTTCGGCAGTTGGTGCGCCTACGCCGTACATTTCAACATAGATTTTACCTGCAGGGCTGTTTGGTGTGCCAACCCATACTTCAGGCTGCTGACCTTCCAGTGCCTGTGCATATTCTCTGATTTCCATAAGGTTATCGATAATATCCTGTACAGTGCACATTGGTTTTTCTTCCATCAGTTTGTCCATTCTTGCCTGTACATATCTTTCAGCCAGCATATCAGCAGGTGTGTGGTAGGCAACGTCAGAAATATCCAGCAGTTTTGCAACATCATACATCTGTGTTCTGTTCTGTGAGTGCATTCTCTGGTTTCTTTTTACTTTGCCTGCGTATGCCAGTTTGTGTGCATGGTTTGCAGGAACACCACATTCCATCAGTTTTTTCATGTGGTCACGGCCGAAAAGTTCGGAAATATTTGGGTCCATAATGCCTGCAGGGTGGTGCTGTGCCACACAGTCAAAGCCCAGCTGTTTTGCCAGCATAAGCATTGTTTTGTCCATATCGATACCGGCAAGAACTTTTTTCACTTCTTTTTCATTGTCAAAAACGATACCGGAATCTTCTGGCATAAATTCCAGACCAACAAGATCCATAACCATCTGATGCATTTCTTTAACTTTCATAATAAAATCTCCTATTATTTATTTTATCTGACGGGACGTCCGGGAGGCCGCCCCCTGCGTTCATACTAAAAAACTGCTTTGATATCTTCTATCAGTTTATCCACATTTTTTTCATCTGTTGCCCAGCTGGTGCAGAAACGTACACATGTGTTGTTTTCGTCCACTTTTTCCCAGAAACTGAAAGCGTATTTTTCACCCAGTTTTTCCATAATATCGTTTGGAAGAATCGGGAACTGCTGGTTTGTAGGTGAATCATAACGGAATCTGCAACCAGCATCTTCGAAGGCTTTTTTGATTCTCATTGCCTGTGTGATGGCATGCTGTGAAACTTTATGATAAAGTTTTCTTTCATCAAACAGACCAAGGAACTGTATGCCCAGCAATCTGCCTTTTGCCAGCAGACCACCATTCTGTTTGATATGATAACGGAAATCTTTTTTCAGTTTGTCGTCGCTGATAACTATAGCTTCGCCAAACAGCGCGCCCACTTTTGTTGCACCGATGTAGAAAACATTACAGATACGGGCATAGTCTGCCAGTGTCATATCATTGCCAGGTGCTGCAAGACCGTAACCCATACGGGCACCATCCAGGAAAAGCGGAATATCATATTCATCACACACTGCTCGCAGGGCTTCCAGTTCTGCCTTGTTATACATTGTGCCGTTTTCAGTAGGGTTGGAAATATAAACAATACCTGGCTGAACTGTATGTTCCATTGTAGGGTCTGTAAAATGGCCAACCAACAGATCTTTCACCTGCTGTGCTGTGATTTTGCCATCATCACTTGGTATAGTCAGTACTTTGTGACCGCCGGCTTCAATAGTGCCGCTTTCGTGAGTGTTGATATGACCTGTGGAAGCTGCCACTGCACCCTGATGGGCACGAAGGACAGACTGAATAACAGTTTTGTTTACCTGTGTGCCGCCAACCATAAAATGAATATCTGCATCAGGTGCATCACATTCAGCTTTGATAAGTTCTCTGGCTTTGTCGCAGTAAACATCTACGCTGTAGCCTGGTGTCTGGTCCATATTTGTTTTTACCAGTAAATCCAATACTTCAGGTATTGCGCCTTCTGCATAGTCGCATTCAAAACGAATCATAATAATTCTCCCTTTCATATATCTGTTAATAATAATATAACAAGTATATCATTTTGATACAAAAATAACAATGTACTTATATGCCAATGAAAAACATCTGTTTTGTACAGATTGACAGTAAAAAACAGGATGTTATGGCGACAACTATAGGTTGCATAAGCAAAAACAGGCGGAACGCCGCCTGTTTTACAATTATTTCTGATAATATTTGTTGATGCTGTCTGCCTGGTTTGCAGGGGTGAGAATCATTTCCGGAATCTGCACATTTTCAGGCAGATTACATACATAGGCAACTGCAGCACCGATATCATCTGCGGTAAGTGCATCGATACCTGTATAAACAGCCTTTGCTTTTTCTTCATCACCGCGGAAACGGATAATTGAAAATTCTGTTTCCACAAGGCCAGGTTCGATACAGGTTACTCTGATTGGAGTGTCCATAAGGTCTATACGCAGGCCGTCTGTGATATAACGGATAGCTGCTTTACTGCCGCAGTAAACTGCGCCGCCGCCATAAGCGATATTGCCGGCAACGCTGCCCATATTCACCACAACACCTTTGGCATTTCTGGCAACCATTTGAGGCACAACAGCCTTTATCATATACAAAACGCCTTTAACGTTTGTGTCGATAACCACGTCATAGTCTTCCATTTCGCTTTCGAAAACTTTTTCTGTACCAACTGCCATACCTGCGTTGTTGATAAGAATATCAATATCTTTCCATTCGTCCGGAAGAGATGCCATTTTTTCCTTTACATCCGCTGATTTGCTTACGTCCATAATCAGTGGATAATGTTTTACGCCCAGTGCATCCAGTTCTTTGCCCAGTGCATCCAGTCTTTCCTGTCTGCGGCCTGAAATAATGATATTTGCGCCAAGTTTTGCCAGTTCAATAGCTGATGCCCAGCCGATACCGCTGGTGGCACCTGTAACTATTGCGATTTTGCCTTTGATTCTGCTTTCCATAATATCTCCTTAATTAAAACAGCATATCGCCGTTGATATCTTTGATTGTTTTTGCACCGCACATAGACATAATGTCTGCCAGTTCGGCTTTCAGTTTGTCTGTATAGGCTTTGACACCTTCCTGTGCACCGCCATAAACCGCTGTAACATAAGGGCGTGCGATGATAACTGCGTCTGCACCCAGTGCCAGAGCTTTGAAAATATCCAGACCAGTGCGGATACCGCCGTCAACGATGATTTTCATTTCTCCGCCAACTGCTTTTACAATTTCAGGCAGAACTTCCGCTGTGGATGGTGTGCCGTCCAGAACTCTGCCGCCGTGGTTTGAAACAACAATAGCAGCTGCACCGGCTTCTTTTGCTTTCAGTGCGCCTTTTACAGTCATAACACCTTTTACGATAAACGGTGCAGGTGACAGTGAAACGATTTCTTTCATCTGCTGGACTGTTTTGCCGCCTGCAGGAGGTGTCATATTTTTAAGGAATGGCAGACCTGCAGCGTCAACGTCCATAGCCACTGCAAAACAGCCGCTGTCTTTGATAAGGTCAAATTTTTCTTTGATTGTGTCTATGTTCCAAGGTTTGATTGTAGGAACTCCACAGCCTTCATATTTTGTGATAGCTTTTGCCGCTGCCTGCATAACGGCAGGGTTTGTGCCGTCACCTGTAAATGCGGCAATGCCTGCATCCTTTGCACCGCTGATGATTATATCGTTGTATTCTTCGTCGGTGTATTTTTCGCCGTAGTGCAGTTTTACAGCACCAACAGGACCTGCAAATACAGGAAGGTCAAATTTTTTGCCGAATATTTCAACAGATGTATCAGGTGTTACATTTTCACACAGAGTGTCCATATTGATACGGATTTCCTGCCATTTATCATAGTTGCGGATAGCCACATCACCATTGCCTTTTGCGCCCGGGCCAGGAATCTGGTTTTTGCACCGTTTGCCATTGCACACAGGGCAGGCTTTGCAGTATGGGCCGATATTGCCGCGGGCCTGTTCAAGTACCTGTTTGTAGTCCATAATATATTCTCCTTTATGTAGTACGGATTCATTTTAATTAAATGATAACCCAAAAGTGATTTTAATTCAACATTTTATTGAAATGATGTTGATAATCATCAATATAACTGTATAATTAAAATAGAATTATTTATTTAGGAGTAATGTTATGGATATTATTTTCAACCGCAGAAGTGTGCGTAAATACACAGACAAGAAAATTGAAGCCGACAAAGTGGAAAGACTGATGCGCGCAGCAATGCAGGCACCATCTGCCACCAACCAGCAGCCATGGGAATTTATTGTTATAGACGATAAGGAAACTCTGGCAAGACTGGCACAGTTCAGCCCTTATGCCAAGATGCTGCCAGGTGCCGCACTGGGCGTGATTGTTCTGGAAAAACAGGGCATGCGTGCACCGCTGTTCACAGAACAGGACCTGGGTGCCGCCACACAGAACCTGCTGTTGCAGGCTGCATACGAAGGGCTGGGTGCTGTATGGATGGGTGTTGGCCGTGGTACAGAAAGAGAAACATTCCTGACTGAAATGTTCTCTCTGCCTGAAAGTGTAAAACCTTTTGCCGTTATTGCAATCGGTTACCCAGAAGACGAAAATGCCAACAAATTTGTGGACAGATATGATGCTGAAAGAGTGCATTACAATAAATACTGATTGAAAATTCAATAAAACAATATCATTAAAATAAAAAATGTCATTCATCGCTTACGCTCTGAATGACATTTTTGTTTTAACTTATAAATCAATGACTGTCGGCATCAAATTTTTCAGGATATGCTGTATACACTGTCACCTTTTCTATCAGTGATGCCGCATTACCTGTGTAGAATACCTTTGTATCAAACATTTCCTGAGCCATTTCCCTGATTTCACGGAGAGAATAATTATAATCCGGCTGAACCACCACATCCAGTCGTTTGGTCACTGTGCCATTTTCATCCTGGTTGTTCCAATCATAAACATCATAGTATGGCAGTTTGCCTTTATATTCTATTACCAGTTTAAAGCTGTCTTTGCAGTTTTTATCCTCCACCACTTCAATTATTTTCTCATCTCTGAAACGATAAGGGCGGCCTGTAGCATAAACATTTATTTTTTCAAATTCAGTTATATCATAGTCCGCTATTTCTTCTACAGTCTGTACTGCCTGTTTTTCCAGATATGCAGGGTGGTCCCGTGTGTCCCACCGGCTGACTTCCAGCACTGTAACACCGGCACCTATGCCCACCAGCATAGCACCTGCAACAAAAGCCAATAACAATTTTTTGATAGTCATATATATCTGTCCCTGCCTTTACAATAAATTACCATTGCCGCTGTCAACACAGCAATAAATACCACCAGTTTACGCATTTTCCGCTTTACCTCCCGTCAGCATCTGACTAAGCCACAGTGTAAAAGCCCCGCCCATAACGCAGCAGCCCACACCGGCAATACATACGCCGATAAAACCTATGCCCGTTGAAAGGTACACTATTATCGCCAGCACTGTGCACACAATACCTGCTATTGTAAGTGCAACAGAAGGTATCCACAGACACAGAAACAGCATTATTTTAATAAGTATAATTGAAAGATTAATCACAAAATCACCTGTACTTCCTGCCAGTTTTTTCATTGCTCCGCCTGTTTTGTCCACAGCTCTGGCAAAGCCACGGCCTGTTTTCCCGGCCACATCAACAATACTGCGGCCTGCGGTTTCACTTTTTTCCTTTATTTTTTCAGATGTATCCTTTATCTTTTCTGCAGTATCTTGCATTTTCCGTGCAGTTGCAGTCTTTATCTTTTCCGTGTCAAAAACTTTTTCTTCAGTTTTTTCCTGCAAATCTTCCAGAGGAGCAGGAATTATATCCCCGTGAACAATTCTTTTGTTGATAAACTGATATATAAACACAAAGCTGAGAAAAATGCAGAAAACATTTGCAGCTATATCAAACAGCCTGTCGATTATATGGTAAACAGTGTATGGCAGCCATGAGAAAAGCTGTGTAAACATACCCACACAAAAAGATACCGGATATCGCAGCAAGTTTAACATTATAAGAAGTACCACAAACTCCACAAATATGCGTGCCAGCTGTGCTGTGGAAAAACCCAGCAGTTTTTCTGTAACCGTGCCAAAATAATCAAAAACCTGTCTGATATATATATCTATAGTTTTGCCGCCAAGTTTTGAGCTGTCTATATGATATGCCGCCAGTATCTCTTCTGCCAGGTCGTCAATATCTCCGAAATCCTTTATTGCATCTGCTTCCAGTTGCCCTGATTTCATTTTCTGGTCAATATGACCGATATATTCGTCAATAATATCTCGCCTTTCGGCTTCACTCAGCAGATACAGCCTGCTGTTCAGTTTGTTTGCAAAATCAAACCTGGTCATTTATATCACTCTCCTCAATAAATTTGTTCACCCTGTATGCAAAATCCAGCCATTGTTTTTTCAGCATTGTTACATAAGTAATGCCTGTTGCAGTGATGCGGTAATATTTTCTGGCCGGTCCTTCGGCAGACCGCGACAGATATGTCTGGCAGTAGCCGTCATTTACCAGACGTTTCAGCAGTGGATAGATGGTGCCTTCGTTAACTGCCATAGTCTGCCCCACTTCACTGACCAGCTGATAACCATATTTGTCTTTCTGACTGATTGCCATCAGTACCACCAGTTCCAGCACACCTTTTTTGAACTGTGTATTCATAGCCTGCCCCCTTTCTGATTTTTATTGTAAAACCACTACTGTGTATTATCAAGTAGCTTGCATTACAATTAAGGTCTTCTTAATCAAATCTTAAGAATTGAAAAAAGACATTTTATATGACAAAAAATTCATTGACAAGTAAAGTGAATTATTATATAATATTTAAGCATAATTTAATATGGTCCTTTAGCTCAGTTGGTTAGAGCATCCGGCTCATAACCGGACGGTCCACAGTTCGAGTCTGTGAAGGACCACCAAAACAAAAAGCACCCATCAGGGTGCTTTTTTGTTTTGTCTTCGCAGACGGGAATTGTCAGTTCGATAAGTGATGGGGGCATATCTTTCTGTTAAGAAAAACACAATTTTAATATTTCAATGTTGTTTAAGTATACTGTTATATGATAAACTTAAATCAACAACAACGAAAAGAGACAAGATATATGACAGAAAGAGAAAAGGCCCTGGCTGGAATGGAATTTATACGCGGTGACATAAACCTGAAAAAACAGCGTGACAGGGCTGAAATGCTGTGTTTTGAATACAATGCCACAAGCCCTGCTGACAGTGAAAAAAGGCAGGAAATACTGGACAGGCTGATACCTGATAAAAAAGAGGGCTGCTATATAAAGTCGCCATTTATCTGTGAATACGGTGAATATATAACCCTTGGAAAAAAATTTTTCGCCAACTATAACTGCAAATTGATGGACGGTGGGAAAATAACCTTTGGTGACAATGTGCTGGTGGGGCCTGACTGCGCCTTTGTAACAGCGGCCCATCCTGTAAATCCCGACAGACGACTGGCAGGTTATCAGATATTCAGACCAATAACAGTTGGAAGCAATGTATGGTTTGGTGCCGGTGTAACTGTGTGCCCGGGCGTAACCATTGGTGACAACTGTGTTATAGGTGCCGGCAGTGTGGTAGTAAAAGACATTCCTTCCAACAGTGTGGCTGTGGGCAACCCCTGCAAAGCTATCGGCAATGTGAACGATGAAAAATACAATCATCCTTTAAAACAGAAATAGCCATAATGATATTTCAATAAAAACTATAAACCGACCTGCAGTTTTACAGGTCGGTTTTGATTATCACATTATTATTCCAGTCCGCAAAGTGAATATAATTCCTGAATGCAACCGGATTTGTATTCCATATATTTATCAATATCATCAGGAAACAGCCCAGCTGCAGTTTCCTTTACACTGCTGTATTTTACCACAGCTTCCGGATTATTTCTCAGATAATCCCTGAATGTAATATGTCGGTGCAACTCCCGTGAATGCCAGGGACAAACATAGAGATGATGTGTCTGCAGATGATTTTTATCTGAATATTTAAAAGCGTGTCTGTCTTTTATGCCCAGATCACCTTCGTAGATATAACCTATATCTGCCAGGTGGCTGACAACATTATCAAATACTGAATAGTCCTTTATTACCACATCAATGTCTATACAGGGTTTTGCAGACATACCTTCCACCGATGTACTGCCTACATGCTCCACAGTTATAATCATTTTACCTATGGCATTTTCTATTTCAGACTTTATTTTTTCAAAATCAGCTTTCCAGTTTTTGTCATAGGGTAAAACCTTTACTTTTATTGTTCTCATAA
This sequence comes from Oscillospiraceae bacterium, assembly GCA_017436575.1. Taxonomy (GTDB): domain Bacteria; phylum Bacillota; class Clostridia; order Oscillospirales; family Ruminococcaceae; genus RGIG3102. The sequence continues at coordinate 8,962 of JAFSCU010000052.1, read as the reverse complement.
AGGTTACCGGAATCAGACATAAGCGTGGTCAACTGTAACCACACTGCGGTATTCTGTGCCTTCAATTTTTGCCACATCTTCTGCAATCATTTCAACAATTTTACCATCGGTATATTTGAAACCGAATGGAACCATAATGTCAAAAATAACATTTGTGTGGGTGTGACCTTCTACGATGCGGAAATCGTGGATATTTACATCCTTACCGAAAAGATTTACCATTCTTTCGTAAATCATTGTTTTCAGACTGTTTACCTTTTCATCGTTTACAGCCACAGGGTCCATATGTATTGTGGCAGCACAGTTAAGGGTTTCTTTCAGTTCCACCTCAATATCGTCAATAATGTCGTGGATATAAAGGATGTCTTCTTCTGCGCTTACTTCGGCGTGAAGTGTAATCATAAGCCTGCCGGGGCCATAGTCATGAACCACCAGGTCGTGAACACCTGTAACTTCAGGGTGTGCCATAACTATTGAAAAGATTTCTTTTACCAGGTCTTCGTCCGGTTTCCGGCCCAGCAGCGGTGCAATGGTATCTTTTGCAGCCTCTACGCCTGCGCGGAGAATAAAGAAAGAAACCAGCAGACCACACCAACCGTCAATAACCAGATTTGTAAAATGACCTACCAGTGAAGCAGCCAGTACCACACCTGTGGCGATACTGTCAGACATACAGTCTGCACCTGTGGCTTTCATAGCTGCTGAATCTATTTTGTCACCTATGGCATTGTTGTAAGAACCCATATAAAGTTTCACTGCAATGGAAACCACCAGAATAGCAGTGGAAATCAGGCTGAATTCTACAGGCTGCGGATGTATGATTTTGTCCACTGAAGATGTGGCCAGTTCCCAACCCATAAGCAGAATAGCAACGGAAACAGCCAGACCGGACAGATATTCCATTCTGCCGTGACCGAATGGGTGGTCCGGGTCAGGTTTTTTACCTGCCAGTTTAAAGCCGATAAGAGTGATAACAGATGAACCTGCGTCAGACAGGTTGTTGAAAGCATCTGCTGTAATTGAAACAGATTTGCTGATAGTACCTGCAAAGAATTTGCCTGCAAACAGCAGAACATTCAGGGCAATGCCCAGTATGCTGCACAGTGTACCGTATGCACCGCGCACAGCAGGGCTTTGCACATTGTCAGCGTCTTTTATAAATAATTTGGCCAAAGCGTTTACCACGATGGTTCCCTCCAAAATTTTTGATATATGCCATAATATGACAAATTTTCCAATATTATACATCAAAACAGAGCATTGTTCAATATCATCATGGACAATCGAGCCTGAATTGGCTAAACGGTCTGTGGTTTGCAGCAGCCACCTGCTGTGATATTACATAAAGCAAAAGGTGGCTTTCGCCACCTTTATATATGTTGTTACATCACTTTTGAACCATTGATGTTCACTTCAAATTTCATATCAAAATAATCTGCAGCACGACGGCACAAAAGCATTCTGCCCAGGAATATTTCAAAATATTCCGAAATAGGGCTGATGGATTCATCAACCTGTAAATTGAGAACAATTTTTTTATCTTCCCGGTATATAGTCAGCTTTGATTTTTCAACAGCATAGTTCACCCTGTCGTGAATATCTATATCCAGGTCTGCCTTGTCTCTTACACGGCTGCGGCGCACATCACTTTTATCTGCAATAATAAGTGCCGCTGCCAGTTCGTTTACAGGGTAGGCTGTGGATTCATCGTGGTTGCCTATGGCACACACAATTTTTGCAATTTCATGGGCTTGCATACCCATTTTGTCCAGCAACTGAAAAGCCATAACAGCACCTGACTGGGCATGGTCTATACGGTTTACCACATTGCCTATGTCATGCATATAGCCGGCAATCTGCCCCAGTTCCACTGTGCGTTCATCATAGCCCAGGCGTGAAAGTATCTGCCCCGCCACATCTGAACAGCGCACCACATGGGCAAAACTGTGCTCTGTAAATTTCAGACTTTTCAGCGTTTCATCTGCCATACGGATATATGTTTTAATTTCTTCATTATTCTTAACTTCTGTAAATGTAACCATATATACCTCCTTTTCGATTTATGATTATAATATACCTCATTGCTTAATTTCAATATTATACACCAATTTATCTTATATTTTTCACAGTTTACAAACTTTTTACATTTATATCGAAAAAACTAGATATTTTCACCTCTAAAACATTGACAATGTTATGTTTTTGTTATAGTATATTATTAAATAAATTATCGATAAAAAAGTTTCAATTAATATTACAACAGGAGAGATTATATGAATAAACAGATATCCAAACGGACACTGTCCCGACTGCCAGTTTATCTGTCACTGTTGCAGGAAAAGGAACGTGAAGGTGTGGAATATATTTCTGCCACCACAATAGCAAACCTGCTGGATCTGAACCACGTACAGGTAAGAAAAGACCTGTCCTGTGCTTCCAGCGCCGGCAGACCAAAAGTAGGCTATGAAACAAAGGTGCTTATCAGCGACCTGCAGAACTTCCTGGACTACAACAACACAAAAAACGCTGTTATCATAGGTGCAGGTGACCTGGGTAAAGCGTTGCTGGGCTATGGCGGTTTTACGAGCTATGGTCTGAACATCGTTGCCGCCTTTGACACCAACCCTGAAATTTGCGGCACATTGATTAAAAACAAACCAATCTACAATGCCGAAAAAATTGAAGAACTGGTGAAAGAACAGAACATTGATATTGGCATTATCACCACACCGGCACAGTTTGCCCAGGCAACCTGTGACAGACTGGTAAAAGGCGGTGTAAAAGCTATATGGAACTTTGCACCTACTTCGCTGACTGTTCCAAAACACATTATTGTTCAAAATGAAAATATGGCCACCAGCCTTGCCGTACTTTCCAACAAGCTGAATGAATCATTGAAAGAATAACAACGGAGAATACTATGCAGAAATTTGATACAAGAGTTCAGCATCTCAAATACAAAGTTTTGAGAGAAATGGCAAGAAATGCCTTTAATGATACATTATTGGAAAACTTTTCAGAAATTCCAAAAATCATTATGCCAAACAAAGAGCCAACCATGCGCTGCTGTGTATACAAGGAAAGAGCTATTATTACAGAACGTATGAAAATAGCCATGGGCGGCGACAAACACAACCCTAATGTGATAGAAGTTATCGGTATAGCCTGCGACGAATGTCCTGTAGGCGGATATCAGGTATCTGACTCCTGCCGTGGTTGTATTTCCAAACGATGCAGCGATGTATGCCCTGTGGGCGCAATTACATTTGACAGCGAACACCGTGCCATTATCAACAAAGAAAAATGTATAAACTGCGGCAAATGTGCACAGGCCTGTCCTTTCAGTGCAATCCGCAATAACATCCGTCCTTGTCAGGCAGCATGCAAGGTAAATGCTATTTCCATAAACGAAGACCAGTCAGCTAAAATTGATGACGAAAAATGTATCGCCTGCGGCGCCTGTACATACCGTTGCCCATTTGGTGCAATAGTTGACAAAAGCTTTATCCTGGATGTAGTGGAACTGATCAAAGAATCAAAACGCAACGGCAACAAACTGTATGCAATGGTGGCACCTGCCATCGCCAGTCAGTTCGGCTATGCAAAACTGGGCCAGGTAATCAGCGGCATCAAGGAACTGGGATTTACAGATGTAAAAGAAGTTGCCCTAGGTGCTGATATGGTTGCATTGAAAGAAGCTGCCGAACTGGCTGAAAAAGGCAAACTGACCAGCAGCTGCTGCCCTGCCTTTGTTTCATACATTGAAAAATTCCACCCTGCTGCAGTACAGTATATTTCCCACAACTATTCACCTATGGTAGAACTGGGCAAATATATAAAAGAGCTGGACCCAACTGCAAAAACAGTGTTTATCGGACCTTGCACAGCAAAAAAAGCTGAAATGCAGAAAGAAGCTGCACGCCCTTATGTAGACAGCGTAATCACATTTGAAGAACTGCAGGCCCTGCTGGACAGCCGTGATATAGATATTACCCAGCTGGAAGAAGATGAACTGAACGATGCATCATTCTATGGCAGAATATTTGCACATTCAGGTGGTCTGACAGGTGCTGCCGCTAGAGCACTGGAAGAACAGGGTATTGATTTTGAAGTAAAACCTGCAACCTGCAGCGGTGTGGATGAATGTAAAATCGCACTGCTGAAACTGGCAAAAGGCATACTGAAAGAAAACTTTGTGGAAGGTATGATTTGTGAAGGCGGTTGTATAAACGGTGCAGGCTGTCTGACCCATGCAGGCCCTAAAGCCGCACAGAAGGTGGACAACCACGCAAAACAGTCCACTGTTCCTACAATCAAAACCGCAGTAGAAGAAGCAAAAATTTAAACAACATAAAACCGGCACTCATCAGAGTGCCGGTTGTTTTTTATACTTTATTCATCTGGTCAACAAAATCTGCTTTTCTGGCAGTGATTTCCACCCACCGTGGTCTGAAACCGCTGCGGATTGCATTTCTGACTGATTTTATATTGCACCAGGCCGCACAGTAAAAGGGAACTTTTCCCCTGGCCATAACTTCAAGGGCAAGGCGGCTGGTCAAGGCGGATGCCACACCCTGCCTGCGATAATCCGGCAGCACATCTATGCCAATCTGCCACATAGTTTCACAGTCAGCAGATGCCCCGGCCATACCTATTATTTCTTCACCATCCATAGCCACTGCCACCAGCATATCCAGATGCGGGCGTAAAGTCGACAGTGCATTTGACCACTGTGGAAGATACAGATGGTCAAACTGACCTTTTTCCAGAATTTTTATTTCATAACCACAGGGCAGTGATTTGAGAAAATCCATATCCGGCAAAAAGTATTCTGCCATAAAGCATATTTTGTGGTCAAAAGGTGCCAGCATTTCGTCCAGTTTCTGCAGATATGGTGTTTCAAAACAATGCCGGGCATCATATGTATTTATATACTTTTCAGCCACAGGAAACAGCTGTTCGTCAGTCTGTGCCACAATGTTGTTTCCATAGGACACCATATCACACCGGAAAGGCAGTGGCAGATAACTGCGGGCCCGTGGATGTGGGCGTGATAAAACCACTTTGTTAGCCTGTGACAGAAAATCCTGCGGTTCACAGCCAAAATCCACAGCTGACTGTTTCAGTGCTGTGGCCAGTATTTCCTTGTTTGTCATAAATTACACCTCAATATAAGATTGCACCTGCTTCTGGCAGGTGCAACAGTTATCAGTATTTTTTTGCAAATGCTGCCAGCATTGTAAGGCCCATAAAGCCAAAACTGAGCAGCAGCACAGACAGCAGTGGCAAGTGCATAATTGTCTGTGACCAGGTGAACAACAGTGCCAGTACAGCACCGATAACCACACTGGCTATCTGAATCATACTGCAGATGCTTTCAGCAGATTTTGCACTTTCTGCACCGCAGAAGCCGGCAACCAGTGATGCCAGACTGTCCAGATGTGCCATACAGGCTTCGCTTTCCGGGGTGTATTCCGTAAACTGTGTCAGCAGTGCGGCTTCTTTCCGGTTGAGAACGCTGACCATATCCACAGGTATTCCGTAAACTTCTTCCAGCAGATGCTCGTCAATATTGAAATCGTTGGAAGAAAGTATAATGCTTACACCTTTTTCAATAAGTTTGTTCAGGTTGTCCCCCACTATTTCATCAGGGCGGTAACTTACAACAAACATACCGAACAGTTTGCCGCCTACAGCAAGATAAACAGGTTTGCGACCCTGTTTGGTAAATCTGGCTTCCAATGAAAGCGGTGGCATATTTACATCATATTTTTCCATAAGTGTGCGGTTGCCCACAATAACACGGTTGTTGTTTATCCAGGAAACATAACCCTGTCGTTCGATGTATTCACAGCTGTCCAGCGGATAGAGAATATCGGTTTTTCCTTCAATAACTTCCATAAATACCGGACGCATAACATCACATTTTTCAATAAGGACACTGGCTGCATAAATAATAGCCAGGTCTATTCTTTCCTTTTCAAAGGTTTTGATACCATGAAGGATAACTGTACCGCGTGGGAACAGGTGTTTTGCATCAAAGTTTACATGAGTAGTTTTTGACAGCTGGTCAATACCCTGCCAGCCGTTTACCAATGCACCAACCTTTTCCAGATTTTTCTGCATAAGGGCACTTGGAACACTGTTTACCAGTGTCTGTGACAACGGTGCCTGCAATGCGGCAGCACCGGCAGCACAGAATATGGCAGTGACAAAATCTTTTGACTGTACAAAGCCCAGTACAAAACAAACCACTGTAATCAGCCAGCTGACAAAGGCCAGTTTTCTGGCGGTGTAATCACTGTTGTGAATGGAAAAACCTGCCTGCACAAAGTTGGTGATGGCACCTGTTTTTCTGGAAACCAGAATCTTTGGCACTTTTTCATCCAGTGTTCGGGCAAGGCGTTTTACTGCATCGGCATCATTTACAATATAACCTGCATTGATGCCGTCAGGCACATTTGCAAGGGTAAGGTTTTTGATAATTGTGCTGGTGGCGATTTTTTTGCCCATTGCATTGAAAGCCATTGCAAGGCAGATAAATGCGCCAAAAATTGTGATGCCGGCAGGTATTTTGCTGCTGAACACCACCATAACCAGTAACTGCAGCAATGCCATTACTGCACCCAGACTGACAAGGCTGTCAGGGGCGGGAGCATTTTTTACAGCTGTAAATCCGCTGATAACAGTGGGCAGGAAGCATACAAATGCTATGCCATAAACAACTGTGCATGCGATGTAAAACAGCAGTGGCTGGGCGTCCGGTGCAATGAAAGACGGCACAAACCAGCCTGCAGCAGAAGCCATATTGAACCAGGACAGTATGCCGCCACAGACAAAACCGACTACCATACGCATAGACAGTGTCTGGCGGAATTCCATCAGTTCTTCCACAATATCGGTGGATTCATCCTCTGATTTATCGAAAAATTCGCTTTGAACAATGTATTCTTCAAATACTTCTTCAGTTTCTTCCTCTTCTTCAGGAATAATCTGTACTGTATGCTGTGGCAGTTCTTCCTCTGCCTCATCTTCAATTTCAGGAACATAGCCTGTCATCTGGTCAGCTGCCAGAGCATCCCGGGCCTGTGCCTGGATAACAGCAGTGTAGATACTGTCTATAATAGAATTTTCCTGTGGCTTTTCCTGCTTTATTTCCACTGTATCAGCCTGTGTTTCTTCAGGCTGTTTTACAGATGGCGAAGCTTTTACTATTTCTTTTGTAATTTCTTCTTCAGCTTTTACAGGAATTTCCTTTGTAATTTCTTTGGATTTTTCCTGTGACTGCCCCTGTTTTCTCTGCCGCAGAATGCGCTTTGCCAGACTTTCAGGGTCTTTGTCATCACCCAGTACAGCACTGAGACTGGCTCTTTCCTGCTTTGGTTTGTAAACTTTTTTCTCTGTTTCTTCCTTTACAGGCTGTTTTTCAGGATAAGTTTTTACATCTTCCTCCGGTTTTTCTATTTCCAGAGTCCGCGCATAGACATCACCCGCTGTTTTCACCAGTGGCATATCTGTGGTGATTTCCTCTTTGCGGCGTGATTTCTTTGTCTTTTTCTTTTCTTCCTCTTCTTCCAGAGTTTCTATATTAAGTGACAGGCTGTCTGTAATGTATTTTCGTTTGAAGAAACCGCCTTTCTTGCGTTTTACCTGCAACTGTTGTGTTTCTTCCGGGGACTTTGTAACAATAACAGACTGTGTGAAGAAATTCATAAAGTTTTCATCTATGTAATCTTCACTTTTTTTGCTTACATAATCTGTTGTTGCAAACTGCGTATCCAGTTCAATTTCTTCGGCAGGCCGCAATGTTTCAGATGTTTTGGGTGCCGGCGATGAATTGATGAACTGTGACAGCTTTTCTTTATCTTTTTCAGAAATCCGGTTGTTTTTTACAGGTGCGGTTTCTGTTTCAGGCTGTCTGTCCGCAACTGCAACTGCGGTTTGCTGTGTCACCGGCTGAGAAGCCTGTGACTGCTCTTTGCGCTTTTTAATATCGGCCAGGATTTTATCAATATCTGACTGTGGCAAATCCAGCCCTCCTTTACATAATACTCAAAATAATTATTTACCCAGATTTCTCTGGCGGCTGATTTCATACATAATAATACCGGCTGCAACTGATGCATTGAAAGAGTCTACGCTGGATGCATCGTTGTGCATAGGAATGGAAACCACGTCATCACACAGGCTTTTTACCAGTGGCTGAACACCTTTGCCTTCACTGCCCACAACCAGTGCAATGGCACCTGTCAGATTGTGTTTGTACAGTGGCTGGGCATTAAGGTCGGCACAGTAAACAAAAACATTGTTTTCTTTCAGATTTCTTACTGCCTGGGCAATGTTTGCCACTTTTGCAACAGGCAGACGCATTGAAGCACCTGCACTGGTTTTGTGCACTACGCTGGTTACAGAAACACCGCCGCGTTTTGGAATAATAACACCGTGGGCACCCATAAGGTAGGCACTGCGGATAATTGCGCCCAGGTTGTGTGGGTCTTCAATGCCGTCACACAGGATGATAAATGGGCTTTCGCCTTTTTCCTCTGCATTTCTCAAAATCTGTGCAATGGATACATATTCCACTGTGCTGGCGTATGCAGCAATACCCTGGTGGTTGTCGCTGCCGCACATATTTTTCAGTTTTACAGGATGAACCTTTTTAACAACAGCACCACATTCTTTTGCCAGTGCAATGTAGTAGTTCTGTGTGCTTGGGTTCAGGCTTTCACTTATGAAAACAGTATCAACCCCTTCTTTTTTCTTCAGAAGTTCTGTAACAGGGTTTTTACCGTAGATAATTTCTTCGTTGTTATGCATAAATTGCTCCTTTTAAAAAACAATAAAAATCAATATACCTATATTTTATAAGTATATCAAAAAAATATAAGTTTTTAAAGAAGTTTTTACATTAAAATATGATATTTTTTCAAAAAATTACAAACAGTAATGTCAGCAAGACAAT
>JAFSCU010000051.1 GCA_017436575.1 Oscillospiraceae bacterium | reverse complement strand
GCACCCTGGCTTGAATTTTTTGTGTTATTCTGAAAACCTATTTTTGATATGAGTCAGTTTGCCTGTGGATATATCAAAGCCGAAGCGCATGCCTTCTTCATATTTATAGGTGCTGTAAATTTCAAAATAATTGTCCTTTACTTTTTTGATGCTGATACCGTTTGAACCCATTCCATAGCCCACATTGATATCTGTGTCCCAGCTTTTTAACAGTGTTCCGTTGCTGTCCAGCAGCCCCACTTTATAGCAGTGTTTCAGGACTGTATGACTGTAGTCTGTAAAATTGCTTTCCCAATCATCATCCATACGGTATTGACTGTAGACAACAAGGTATTTGTCTGCATTTTCACGGCGTACAGCGTAAATATATCTGTGTGTGCCTTTGCCGTCCAAATCTGTGTCGCGCCCTGCAGGGAAGTTTTTCTCTGTGGTAAAAATCGGGTCAGGATTGCTCATATCCCTGTCATAAGCACGGAAGGCGTACTGGTCAGTGATATACACATCCCCATTGAGAAAAAAGCCGTAGTCTGTGGCGTTGCTGCTTGTTATCCTGCCTATACTTTTCTTACGACCTGTTTTTGTGTTTACCAGAGCCATTTCTTTCCACCAGCCATCGCCGGCGCCTTCTCCTGCCAGTTCTTCAAAGGTGTAATCGCCGCTTTTTGGTTCGCCCTCAATACTTTTTCCATAATCTGTCATAGCACCGCTGAACAGGTATCTGCCGTGGCGTTTATGGAAAAATGCGGTTTCATTGGATGCGGCATTACCGTCTTTATCAAGCACATCATAGGTAATCCACATAAAAGTTTCATGAAGGTCAATTTCTGTGATATTGATATCCACATTTTCTGCCATTGTGTCTTTATACTGAATATTCAGCCAGTTTCTTTCAGCGTTATAGGCCGGGTTTTCTTCAAAGGAATACCTGTCCACATCGCGGAATTTAAGGCGCAGATATTCTTTTACAAGGTCAATATTCACATTGACGCCGCCGTTTTCCTTGTCCTGTGTGAATTTTACAGGTATGGCATATGGCTCTGCCAGCACCACCTGATTGGCAAAGTATGCCAGCATTTTATCAACTGTATTTATATCCTTGTAATAATGGCCAATCATTCCGGCATTTATCAGAGGCTGGAGATAATCGTCCATAACGGTCTGTTCCAGCTTGTTTTCATCCATTTCAGAAAGAGTTGTGTATTCATCTATAGCGGTTACAACGGTATATTCCACCACTTCATTTTCAAAATCTATAAATAATCTGCAATGGTCGGTGTAAAAATCAGTAAGAGTCAGGGTTGTAAGATTATCATTTGTCTGTTCATATACAGAGTATGTGTGAGGGCGGATGGAATAGCCGTCTGTATCCGTTGCAGAGAAGAATTCCTCTGTCAGTTCAAGACGGTGTGTCATTATATCGTTTTCATAGCGGCAGATTGTCCAGTCTGTCCACTGACCGTAGGGCTGGTAAGCCGGCATGTAGCATCTTAGACTGATATTGTCCTTGTCCAGAAACATATTGCTGTAATCATACTTATCCCAGTCTTCAAAATCAGCCATTGTCACCTGCTGTGTGATTTCTGCAAATGAATAATGTTTTTTAGTACTATTGCTTTCATTTTCAATGGTACTGCTGACAGGCTGCCTGTCACAGGCGGAAAACATTACAGCACATATTATTAATATTAAAAGCTTTTTAATCATAACTATATTACCTTATCCTTTTTAATAAATAACTTCCGTCTTTATCCATAAAAGTGGCTGAACTGTAATTTTACATTTTTTCTTTCTGTTTTCTTACATATATTATAAATTAACGCTGTAGGCATTACAACAGAATACCGGTAAATTTCATTGTTTAACCACATGAAGTTTTCGTTATTTTGAAATCTATCCAGATTGTCAATATAATTCCACTACAGAGTCCAAAAATCAGGAGTCACCCTGTTTCGTGTAAGGTTTATAAATCTCATAGATATTTTGAAAAAACGGCATAAAAAAACCCCTTATAACACTATGTTCAGTATCATAGAGGGGTATTGAATATCATTATTCAATATATGTTGTGGTTGTTATACTATCACCCGCTAAAGGGATAATACAATTTAAGAGCCTATCTGATAAAATATTCATGAATTTTTTCCACTGCCAGGTCGGCAGATGATTTGTCTACAAAAACTGCAATCTTTATTTCACTGGTGCTGATAAGACGCAAGTTTATATTGTTTTCATACAGTAATCTGAAAACAGTGGCGGCCACACCTTTGCTGGTTTTCACTCCACTGCCCACAACAGAAATTTTAGCCACATTGTCCTTGATAGAAATATGGGTAAAGCCAAGTTCATCCTGTTTTTCTTTCAGAACTTTTTCAACTGTAAGTTTATCTTCCTTGTGAATAGTAAAACTGATGTCCTGTCTGCCATAGTCAGAAGCTGGCAGTGAAATCATATCAACATTTACACCGGCATCACTGACTGCCTGAAAAATAAAGTAAGATGACCCTGGTCTGTCTGGAATATCTCGCAAAGAAACAATGCAGATATCCGGTTCTTTTATAATGCCTTTTACGGTGGCAGTACCCAGCGCCATTACCTCTTTTACAACAGTCCCTTTGCCCTGTGGGTCAATAAAAGAACGTATATGCAGCTGTACACCCTGTTTTTTGGCAGATTCTACCATTGGCATATCCACGCCGGTGTAGCCACTGGTGCAAAGTTCTATTACTTCATCATAATCAATTTTTTCCAGTCTGGTGGCATAAGGTGTAAAGGCGGGGTCTGCAGTATAGATACCATCATATCTGATGTAAACCTGACAGTCCGCAGCTTTCAGCACTGCGGCAGTGTCAACAGCCAGGAGCCTGGCATCTTTATCTGTAAGTAACAACATAACAGAAGTTTTTGCTGTCTGAACATCCTGTACAGAATTTATTACGGTAACGTCGTCACTGTAATATCTGGCACCATACCGTCTTTCACACACCAGCAGTATTTTGTTGCCACCCTGCAAGTCCTCTGTCAGCAACGGACGGATATCAACACTGTTTCTGGCGCAATTGCCTATATACTTAACAATATATGCCATAATTTAAACATCCTGCATAATTCGTTTTGCAGTAACTACAAAGGAATGTTTTCTCATTTCATCCACAAGAGAATCTACATCCCCTATCATATCCTTTACTTTAAGGGTAAGTGAAACAGCAGCCGTGCCGTCAACAGGTGCCGCCTGTGTAATGGTAACAATGCTTACATTAAAGTTAGCAATTATCCGCAAAAGTTTCTGCAGTGCCCCCAGTTCGTCCATAAGAACAACGTGAACAGCCACAACAGTTTTGGTTTCGCTTACATCAAAAATTTTATCTTTATATTTATAAAGCGCACTGCGGGAAATATCCACTTCCTTCGCTGCTGCAGACAGATTTTTAACTGCACCCGAAGCCAAAAGTTCTTTTGCGCGCACAACTTTCATAAACACGTCTGGCAATACATCACTGTCAACCAACAAAAATCTTTTTGCCATTTTCATATACCTCTCTATAACATACATTTTTTTACAATATCTATATAATAGAATATCCTTCAAAGGTTTTCAATATGCAAAATGTATAATAATTAATACAAATGTTTTACACCGGAGTACATTTTGGGTATTATTTGTACACATATAAAAAGAAATCATTTTTTTCTCATCTTTTAAATAACTATATATAAAAACTTTGGAGCAGATGATGAAAAAGAAACTGGATTTGATTTCTCTGATATGGATAGGCACCGGTCATGTAATAGGCGCCGGAGTAGTGAGCATTGTAGGCAGTGGACTGGCAGCCACCGGCTATTCTGTATGGCTGGCATTTTTAGTGGCGTGTGTACTGTCTTTCATAAGAATATTGCCTGTAATATTTTTTACATCTGCAGTTACAGCAGATGGTGGCAGATATGGTATTATCACAAAATGTGCCGGCGAAAAATACGGTGGACTGATAACACTTTCCAGCCTGCTTAACTGGTCGCGGCGCGGTACTGCAGTGGCTGCTTTGATGGGATATATTTCAGATTTTATGCCCTTCGCCAACAGTAAATTATTGACACTGATAATATGGGCATTTTTCTGTGTTGCAAATCTGTATGGACTGGATGTAATGAGCAGAATACAAAGCATTGCAACCCCTATGCTGCTGTCAGCGCTGGCTTTTTTCTCAATAATATGTATATCCAATACTCAACAGGGATATCTGGATTTTTCTTCTCCATTGATGTTTACTGGTGGACCTGAGGGATTTTTTACCGCTGTTGTTTTACTCAGCTATTCCTGTGACGGAATTGCCTCTATGTCAAACTATTCCACTGTTGCAGATAACCCAAAAAAGAATATTCCTGTTGCAATGATGGCTGTTTCTTTGATAACTACCGTTATTTACATAGCTGTCGGTTTTGCCAGTGGCGCAGTGTTGCCATTGAGTGAAACAGCAGGAAAAACACTGACTGTAACCGCAAAGGCTGTGCTATCCCCTGTATTGTATAATCTGTTTATAATCTTCGGACCTGTATTTGCGCTGTTGACAACAATGAACAGCGGTATAATGGATTCCGCATTGCCTGTAATGGCAGGAGTAAAAGAAGGCTGGCTGCCACAATGGATGGCAAAACAGAACAGATATGGGGCATATTATGTGGCAATAAGGATAATATTCATAATAGGTGCCACACCGGTTATAACAGATATTTCAGTGGCACAGATAGCGTCCATCACAATAGCGCTGGGGGCATTGTCCGCATTTTTATTGCTGATTTCTGCCTTTAATTTTCCCTTGGTATTTGAGAAACAGTGGAAAGAATCCTGGCTGTATATATCACTACCTGTATACTATATAACAGTGTTTGTATGTTCTGTAATAGAACTGTTTATAGTGGTAAAATCGTTGGCGGAAATGGATTTTAAAATGGCTGTGATGAATCTGGTGATGCTGGCAGTATGTATTGCTTATGGAATATTTAAAATGAAAAGCAAAAATTTGAAAGAAAACATAGAAAATGTCCCCTTTTCTGAACAATTAAAG
>JAFSCU010000050.1 GCA_017436575.1 Oscillospiraceae bacterium | reverse complement strand
TCCCCCGGCCCGTTGGCTTGCCCGCGCCCCACCATAGCGGGCATTTGCACGCGGTCGGCAACAAGTTGCCTTCCACGGCAAACCGCCAATTCGCTTTGCTCAACGGTGCACAAGTGTGGTATGCTGCGTCTGCTATAAATCGCGGAAATTTGAAACCTTATTCGCTTTGCTCACTCGCTCTACAAATTTCTTCGCGATTTTCGCAAAAATATTTCAACCTGCTAAAGCCCTTGAAATATTTTTGCTCTCCGCAGACTACGCGATTGTTATTCGGGTGACGGAGCCGACCGCCGCCGGTGGCGGATAAAGGAAGGCGGAGGAAGGGAAAGTTACGAGCGGACAAGAGGGGGCTTCAGCCTGTCGCCGTACGCGACGATAACTTTTCAGGGTGGTTTCCCCGAACCCCTTTCTGTTCGCCCTATTCAAATTTTTCTAACTGATTATAGACTACCACAATCTTTCATCGTATACAAAAACAGGCACAGCCATGCTGTGCCTGTGACAATATTATAAATCTATGATTGTAATTTTATCTGTTCTTCATCCTGTACTGTGTTGGTGCAATGCCGTATTTCTTTTTGAACACATTGGAAAACTGATAACCGTTGCTGTACCCGTTTTCTGCTGCCACCTGCGCCACCGTTTTATCAGTCTGCAGTAACTGCTTTGCCGCCATATCCAGTTTTGTATTGGTGATAAACTGTTTGGTGGATATACCCAGCACATTACTGCAGCATTTATACAGGTAACTCTGGGATACATTGCACAGCCGGCACAGTGTTTCCACCGTTACAGATTCTGACGGATTGCTGATAATATATCTGTGACATCTCAGTACAGTGGCTTCTTCGCTGCTGTGGGCTTTCTGTTTTACTGGCTGGCTGGTAACCGGTGTGCCCAGATAAAATATTGTGCCCACCAGTCTTTTCAGCAGCAGTATCAACTGGAAATAATACCCCCTGCTGCCGGCAAAACCGTTTTCAAAAATGTTGTACACACTCTGTACTACATTGTCATTTACCAGTTGCTGATACACTGCAATATCGTTTATACCGATTATGTTTTTAAAATCCTTGTCCTGCAGCGGCGAGGACAGGTTAAAGTTTATTGCGGCAAACTGACAGCCGCCTTCATCATCAATTTCAGCGTGGTACAGTGACCCCGGTGCAAACAGCACACAGTCCCCGGCTTTTATATAGTATTGCCGGCGGTCGATAAACACTGTGGCCCTGCCTTCCAGCATAACCAAAACCTTGTAATGATTCAGTATATCCCTGGGGCTGCGTTTAGCACTGGTTTCGTTCAGCCATGCAATGCTGACAATATCATAGTCAAATTTATCCAGCATTTCTGCTGACCTTTCGCTTACCATTATTTTCACTGCAGATTTCATATCTTGCCCACCGCCTTTGTCTCTGTTTGTTATAGTTTATCACAAAGTTATTATTTATCAAGTAAAAATAATAAAATAGTTATGATATTTATATTTTCTATGGGGATTTTTGTATTGATATTTTTTTACCGAATAGTAAAATGATATTTGATAAAAGTTTAATTTAAAACTTTATTTTTTTACAGGAGAATGAAAATGAAAAAAATCACAGCTATTATTCTGACAATGGCAATGGCTTTTTCTATGGTTGCATGCTCTTCCGCACCAAAGAACGAAGTTCCACAGGTGGAAGCAGACGTAACCAAAACAGCTGACATTGTTATCGTTGGTGCTGGCGCAGCAGGTCTGTCTGCAGCTATCGAAGCTGTAAACAACGGCGCTGAAAGCGTTATCATCATTGAAAAAACAGCCACAACAGGTGGCTCACTCAACTTTACAAGCGGCTCTATGTCCGGTGCTGAAACAATTATCCAGCAGATTGACGGCGTAGAAGATACAAAAGAATCCTATGTACAGGACATTCTGAAAAACGGTGCAAACCTGGGTGATGAAGAACTGATCCGTGCATATGTTGAAGAAGACGTTGCAGCTATTCAGTGGCTGTGGGACAACGGTCTGTCTGACAACAAATTCTCTGTAGACCGCGCAACAGGTACAATGAGCGTATTCGCACCAGAACATGCCCTGTACTCTGTAAAAAGAACATACAAAGCATCTCCAGACGATGCCAGCTACAAATCAGCAGCACACGAAATTCTGGACACTGTAGTTAAAGGCGAAGAAAAAATCGCTATCGACTTCCAGACAGAAGCAAAAATGCTGGTAAACAACGAAGCCGGCCAGGTACTGAGCGTAGTTGCTGAAAACGCAAACGGCGAAACAGTGCTCTACACAGCAAACAAAGGTATTATCATGGCAACAGGCGGCTATTCCGGCAACCTGAAACTGATGGGCGCATTTACAGAAAACGGCTCCAACTATCTGGTAGGCGGTTCTGATGCAGCTGACGGTTACGGTATCTATATGATGCAGAACGTTGGCGCAAACATCGATGCAGAAAAAATGGGTTATGTACCAACATTCCCAATGGGTCTGGACACAGGCATGGGTCCTGGTAAAATCGCTTCTACATATATGTGGAAATACGGCGCTATCTGCGTAAACCAGGAAGGCAACCGTTTCGTTAAAGAAACAGAAGCTGATCCAGCTATCCGTGAAGTTGCTCTGGAAGAACAGACAAATGCTATCCAGTACGACATCTTCACAGATAACATTATCGAAACAGTAAACACACTGGGCACAAACGTATTCTGGAACTTCTTCTATGCTCCAGGTATGCCATACAACAAATTTGTTGTAGAAGCTGACTCTATTGAAGAACTGGCTGCAAAAATCGGCGTTGATGCTGACAACCTGGCAAAAACAATCGCTGACTACAACGCACACGTTGAATCAGGCGAAACAGATGAATTCGGTCGTGAATTTACAGAAGAATCACTGGATTACAACTACTCCTGCGCTATCAACAAAGTTGAAGGCGACAAATACTATGCAATCGCACAGAGAGCTCTGGTTGTTATGACACTGGGCGGTGTTGAAACAAACACAAATGCACAGGTTCTGGATGCTGACGGCAACATTATCCCTGGTCTGTATGCAGCTGGCGAATGTGTTGGCGGCATCTGGGGTAAATTCGTATCCGGCGGTACAGGCGTAATGGGCCCTATCGTATTCGGTCGTCTGGCTGCAAGACACGCTATGACAAACGAACTGCCAGCAAGCTACACAATGAAAACAGCTCAGACAGTTATCACAGAAGATATGTTTGAAGTTAAAGAAGAAGTTGTTGATACAGAATCCCGTTTTGATATGACAAAAGCTCTGAAAGACGGCGAATACACAGCTGAAGTTGAAGGCCAGGAAGGTCCAATGACAGTTAAAACAACTGTTAAAGACGGCAAAATCGCAGCAGTAGAAGTTGTTTCTGAAAACGAAACACCATCTATCGCAGCTGCAGCTCTGGATTCAATCCCAGGCGCTATTGTATCCGGCAACACATGCGATGTTGATGCAGTTTCCGGCGCAACACTGACATCCAACAGAATTATGGATGCAGTTGCACTTTGTCTGACACAGGCAGCAGAATAATCAGTATTTATATACAGATTCCTCATACATAAATGCAATAAACCCGTCATAAAGGTATTATCCTCCTTTATGGCGGGTTTCTTTTTTGTGTGTTATGTTTTGGAACAGACAAATTGTCGTGCAGGGGATAATGTTTCGTCAGCCCGTTTAATATCCACCGACTGCCACTCTGTCATTCTGAGGGCCTTGCCCGAAGAATCTATGTACTCAAAATATTATAAAAACCATAATTTCTGCATTGTGCCAGGGCAAAGATCCTTCACTGCGTTCAGGATGACAATATCCGGCTTTGTGTGCTATATCGGTACGATGTGGGCATCGTACTCTACGCAATTTGTGTAATTATCATTACACGTAGGGGCTGATGCCCACATCAGCCCGTTTAATATCCACCGACTGCCACTCTGTCATTCTGAGGGCTTTGCCCGAAGAATCTTATGTACTCAAAATATTATAAAAACCATAATTTCTGCACTGTACCAGGGCAAAGATCCTTCACTGCGTTCAGGATGACAATATCCGGCTTTGTGTGTTATATCGGTACGATGTGGGCATCGTACCCTACAAAGAGCGTAAAATATCCACACGAAAAAAACGGGAGGCATACTGCCTCCCTCTAAAGCTTTATTTTCTCTTATATGTCACATAGGTGTATGGCACAGTGGTTTCATATCTGGCTTCCACTGTTTTGTCAAATTTGCTTTCGTCAAAATCCGGAAAATAGGTGTCGCCCTCAAACTCTCCGTCAATTTCGGTTATATACAGCACATCTGCCATTTCAATGGTCCGACTGTATATCTGTGCACCGCCTCCGATAAATATATCCTTATCCGGCCAGAATAATCTGGCCATAGCAATTGCACCTGTTATACTGCTGGCAGTATAACAGCCATCTGCTGTGAAATTTTCATTGCGACTGATTATAATGTTCACCCTGTCAGGCAGCGGTCTGCCCAGGGAAACATAGGTTTTGCGCCCCATAATCAGCACATTGTTTTCAGTCAGCTGTCTGAATCTTTTCAGTTCGCCCGGTATATACCAGGGCATAGCGCCGTCTTTTCCTATCAGTCGGTTTTTGTCGTATGCCACTATTATTCCTATCATCGTCTCACGTCCTTTACCACAGTTTAACACAAAAAGTAATATTATGCAAAAAAACAAAAAGTGTACACCATACAACTACATATATAGATATGACTATTTAATATTGATACATCTAAAAATAACGAAATATAGGCTGTAAAACAGGTTTATTCGTCAAATATTACAGAGAAATTACAAAAAGATAAAATTTTATCAATTATTGTGATTTCGTCACATATTTTCTTGACACGGACACTATTAATTGATATAATCACAAATGCTAATATTTAGCAATTATGATTATTAAATATTATTTACAATCATTTATGGAGGAAATTACAATGAAAAAAATTATTGCTCTGGTTCTTTCAGCAGTAATGGCTCTGTCTCTCGTTGCTTGCGGCGGCGAAACAGTTGAAAGCCACGAACTGAAAATGGGCCACGTTCTGGGCGCAGCACACGGCACAAAATGCTTCGCTTCAGTAACAGCAGTTGTTGAAGGCGACAAAGTTGTTGCAGCAAAAATTGATGAATATCAGTTTATGTCCGGCGATGAACTTATCTCTGTTCCAAACGCAGAAAGCTACACAGCTTCCCTGGCAGAAGGCGTAAAACTGGTTTCAAAACGTGTTGATACAGCAGTTTACAGTGCAAAAATGGCAGCTGCTGGCTCCACAGTAGCTATCGACAAAAACTACGATGCTATCGAAGCACACGTAGCAGGCAAAACAATCGCTGAACTGGAAGCTGAAATCGCTGGCGAAATGGCAGCAGACGCAGTAGCAGGTGCTACACTGGTTGACTGCGCAGGTTACATCGGCGTTGTTGTTGAAGCAGCTAAAGCAGCACAGGCACAGGAAGCAGTTGTATACGAAGGCTCTCTGGATGCTCTCACACTTAAATACGGTCTGGGTTCAGCACACGGTACAAAATGCTTTGCTGAAGTTGCAGTTCTGACAGACGGCACAAACATCGTTCTGGCTCACATTGATGAATACCAGTTCATGTCTGGCGATGAACTCATCTCTGTACCAAATGCTGAAAACTACACAGCTTCCCTAGTTGAAGGTGTAAAACTCATCTCCAAACGTGTTGATACAAAAGTTTACAGCGAAAAAATGGCAGCTGCTGGCTCAACAGTAGCTATCGACGCTAACTACGATGCTATCCAGGCACATGTTGCAGGTAAAGCAATCGCAGACCTGGAAACACAAATTGCTGGCGAAATGGCAGCAGACGCTGTAGCAGGTGCTACACTGGTTGACTGTGCAGGTTACATCGGTGTTATTGTAAGCGTAGCAAAAGCTTAATTTTCACTATGATAAAAGACCGCTTCGGCGGTCTTTTTGTTTCGTAAAAAAGTATTAACCAAGACTAAATATCTGCATATTTCGATGATTTTTGTGTATTATCACTAACTAAACATCAATTTTTTACCCGAAATATACAAAAAGTTAATTGACATTATAACTCCCCTGTGATAAACTAATATTAAATAAGGGAGTAGTCGACAGATTACCTGTTACAAAGCCAACAACCGAAGCTGCAGTCAGCTTCTGGCGATGTATGAAATGACGAGACTTATCTGCACAGTTATGGGCGGATGGTCTCTTTTTTTGTTTAAAGAGACCTGCCAGCCTGAAAACACAGAAAAGGAGAAAAGTTTTGAAACACTATCTTGAACATTTCCAAAAAATTATGCTGGACCTGAATGTAACTGAAAACGGTCTTTCAAATGCGGAAGCTGCTGAAAGATTGGCACAGTATGGTCCTAACAAGCTGAAAGAAGGAGAAAAAGAAAGCCTTATTTCCAAATTCCTTCACCAGCTGGCTGACCCGATGACAATTATCCTGATTATTGCGGCTGCTATTTCCGGCGTTACAGCTGCATATTCCGGTGAAGGCTTTGCCGATGTTATCATTATTATGGCTGTTGTTATTATCAACGCAGTTCTGGGTGTATATCAGGAATCAAAAGCCGAAGCTGCCATCGAAGCACTGCAGGAAATTGCAGCCGCTACATCAAAGGTTATCCGTGATGGTCACCAGATGACAATCAGAAGCGAAGAACTGGTACCTGGCGATATTATTCTGCTGGAAGCAGGCGACTCTGTTCCCGCTGATGCCCGTATTATTGAAAGTGCCAGCATGAAAATTGAAGAAGCAGCACTGACAGGTGAATCTGTACCTGTTACAAAACATGCTGATGTGCTGACTGCTGAAGCCAATGGCGAAGTGCCGCTGGGCGACAGAAAAAATATGGTTTATATGGGTTCCACAGTGGCTTATGGCCGCGGTCGTGCTGTTGTAACAGGCACAGGTATGGAAACCGAAATGGGTAAAATCGCAGATGCCCTGACAAATGCAAAGGAAGAAGAAACACCTCTGCAGATTAAACTTAACGAACTTTCAAAATTACTGTCAATGCTGGTAATCGCAATATGCGTTATCATCTTTGGCGTAGATATTTTCAGACATATGTCCACAGGCATTACAGGCGAAATGATGCTGGACACATTTATGGTTGCAGTTTCACTGGCTGTTGCTGCTATTCCTGAAGGTCTGTCTGCTGTTGTTACTATTCTGCTGTCTATCGGCGTTACAAAAATGAGCGCAAACCAGGCAATTATAAGAAAACTTACAGCTGTTGAAACACTGGGCTGTACACAGATTATCTGTTCAGACAAAACAGGTACACTTACACAGAACAAAATGACAGTTGTACAGCGTTTTACAGAAGACGAAAAAATGCACCTTATTGCTATGGCTCTGTGCTCTGACGCAGAAATGGACGGCGAAAACGCTGTTGGCGAACCAACAGAATGTGCTCTTGTAAACGATGCATACAAGGCAGGCATGTCAAAGGATGTTCTCAAAGGTGAATATCCACGTGTTGGCGAAGCTCCATTTGACTCCGGCAGAAAAATGATGAGTACAGTTCACGCAAACCCACAGGGCGGCTTTATCCAGTTTACAAAAGGTGCTCCTGATGAAGTGCTGAAATGCTGTACAAAAGCATATATTGACGGCAAAATTGTTGCAATGGATGATAAAGTGAAATATACAATCCTTGCAGCAAATAAAGAAATGGCAGACCAGGCACTGCGTGTTCTCTGTTCCGCATACAGAGTTTATGACGAAAAACCAGCATCCAACGAACCGGCTGACCTGGAACAGGGTATGGTTTACCTGGGCCTTTCCGGTATGATTGACCCAATCAGACCAGAAGTTAAGGACGCTATCGTTGAATGTAACAATGCAGGCATCCGTGCCATTATGATTACAGGTGACCACAAAGATACTGCTGTTGCCATTGCAAACCAGCTGGGTATCCTGGGAGAAGGTCAGCAGGCAATTACAGGCGCACAGCTGAACGAAATGAGCGATGAACAGCTGAATGAAAATATTGAAAAATATTCTGTTTACGCCCGTGTACAGCCTGAACACAAAGTAAGAATCGTTTCTGCATGGAAATCAAAAGGCAAAATCACTGCTATGACAGGTGACGGCGTTAACGACGCACCATCTATCAAAACAGCTGACATCGGCGTAGGTATGGGTATTACAGGCACAGACGTTACTAAAAACGTTGCCGATATGGTTCTGGCAGACGACAACTTTGCCACTATTGTTTCTGCAGTTGCCGAAGGCCGCCGTATTTACGACAATATCCGTAAAGCTATACAGTTCCTGCTTTCTGCAAACATTGCCGAGGTTATCTCTGTATTTGTGGCAACACTGATGGGCTTTACAATTCTGGAACCTGTGCATCTGCTGTGGATTAACCTTATTACAGACTGTTTCCCAGCTATTGCTCTGGGTATGGAAAAGGCCGAATCAGACAGTATGCGGCAGCCACCACGTGATTCCAAAGACGGTATTTTTGCCGGTGGTATGGGCTTTGACATCGGTTTCCAGGGTCTGATTATCTCCGTGCTTACACTTGCTTCATACTTTATCGGTCATTATATGGAATCAGGTGTGTGGGAAATTGCAAACAGCCTTGATGGTATGACAATGGCATTCCTTACGCTGTCTATGGTGGAAATATTCCACTCTTTCAATATGAGAAGCCGCCGCGGTTCAATCTTCAAAATGCACAGCAGCAACAAATTCCTGTGGCTGTCATTTATCGTAAGTCTTATCTGCACAGTGGGTGTTATCAATGTACCATTCCTGCGTGTTGCATTTAAATTTGAACACATCTCATTTGCCGAATATATGGTGGCAATGGTGCTGGCTGTTTCCATTGTTCCTATTATGGAAATTACAAAAGCAGTTCAGAGAAAACTGGGCAAATAATTACATACAGTACAATCAAAGGCATCCCTTTCGGATGCCTTTTTTGTATGCAATAATGTTGTTTCAAAAGAGAGTAGTGAAATGCTATCCATACATAACCAGTAAAAAGTACAGATTGCTTTTATGTCATTCTGAGGAACAAAGTGACGAAGAATCTTTGCGGTGTAAATATTGCAAAATTATAATTTCTTTATTGTACCGGTGCAAAGATCCTTCGCTGCGCTCAGGATGACAATATCCGGGTTTGCTCGTCATTCTGGTATGATGTGGGCATATATACAAAAAATAGGGCGGGAAAACCCGCCCCTGCAATATTTGCAAAAAACAAAACACCCCGCAGACGCGGAGTGTTTGAGTAATAAAACTATTTCAGCAGTTCTTCTACAGCTGCCATTGCTTTGTCCATATAGTCGCCTTCGTAAAGTTCGATAACGCCCTGGTCACAGTTTTTAGCCAGCTGTGGGTCGATAGGCAGTTTAGCCAGTACAGGCAGACCATATTTTGCTGCTGTTTCTTCCACTTTGCCTTCGCCGAAGATATAAATCTTCTTGCCGCAGTCAGGACAGGAAACATAGCTCATATTTTCCACCAGACCCAGAACAGGAATGTTCATCATATTGGCCATTTTAACTGCTTTTTCAACAATCATACCAACCAGTTCCTGTGGAGATGCAACGATGATAATGCCGTCTACAGGCAGTGACTGGAACACTGTCAGTGGAACATCACCTGTTCCCGGAGGCATATCGATAAACATAAAGTCTACATCATCCCAGATAACATCTGTCCAGAACTGTTTTACAGCGTTGGCAATCATACTGCCGCGCCATACAACAGGGTCTGTTTCGTCAGCCAGCATAAAGTTTACGCTCATCAGTTTAACGCCTGTTTTGCTCATCATTGGCAGGATGCCCATGCCGTTGCCCTGGGCACGGCCGTGTACACCAAATGTCTGACCAATGGATGGACCTGTAATATCAGCGTCCAGAACAGCTGTTTCATAGCCCAGTCTTCTGGAAGCTACAGCCATCATACTTGTTACCAGACTTTTACCTACGCCGCCTTTGCCGCTTA
This sequence comes from Oscillospiraceae bacterium, assembly GCA_017436575.1. Lineage (GTDB taxonomy): Bacteria > Bacillota > Clostridia > Oscillospirales > Ruminococcaceae > RGIG3102. The sequence continues at coordinate 7,021 of JAFSCU010000050.1, read as the reverse complement.
CTACACCAATTACTTTTTTTATGTTGTTCAGTTCATGTGTGGCTTCTTTTGGAATGCCGCCTTCTCTGCTGGAACAGTTAGCAGAGCAGTTTGAACAATCGTGATTACAATCTGCCATTTTATATACTCCTTATAAGTATTTTTCTACTTATATAAGTATAGCACTTTTATTTTTTATGTCAACACAGTGGTCGGTTGCTAATAACCTTTGTACTTGGCCAGATTCAGTTTCATAAAATTCATATATCCCTTTGCCAGTTCCATTTCATCTTCGGGGCTATCGGGGAATCTGTCCATATCGGCACGCAGGTCGTTTATGCCTTTTTCATAACCTTTTGCCAGCATTGCCGCCATATTTTCTCTGCTGTCGTTTATCATTACCTTCATATCCATTCCCCATTGGCTGCCGGCCTCTGCCATGGCAGATATTGGTTTTATATACTTTGTGCCTTTGATTCTAATCAGTGCATTTTCAAACTTTTCATAGGCGTGCAGGTCTTCCAGCATAGACCGGCGCAGCCTTTCATCATCACATATTTCTATCATGTGGCGGGTGGATTCCATGCCCATCTGCAGGTTTCCGTTCAGATAATAAAGCAATCCTTTTTCCATAATAACTACCTCCGCTGTTATTATGCACTGTAAAAGTAAAGATATACATAAAGCCGCAGGGTACAATGTTCACATTGTACCGATATAACACAAAGTCGGGTATTGTCATCCTGAGCGTAGCGAAGGATCTTTGCACTGGTACAATGCAGATATTATGGTTTTTATAATATGTGCAGTACAAAGATTCTTCGGGCAAAGCCCTCAGAATGACAGGGTGACAGTTGGCGGATATAATACGGACTGATGCGGGCATCAGCCTATACGTGTAATGATAATTGCACAAATTGTATAGGGTACGATGCTCACATCGTACCGATGAATATACAAACCTGTATATGTTATTTATTGCAAAACAAAAAGACAGTTTGAAAAAAACTGTCTTTTATATTAATCATTACTGTTTTCTTTTGGCCAGAAAACCGTCTATAAGCTCTTTTACCAGACTGATTGCTGCCATAAGCTGTTTGCGGTAGATGATAATATATACCACCATACCCACCAGGTTTACTGCCAGTTTTGCCACAAAATTTTCGCTCAGAATGCAGGCTGCAAACACCAGCACAAACATTACTGCAATCACCAGAATGGTGCGTTTGTAGCTGACAATACTGCAATAAAACCTCTGTGCCACCACTGTGCGATAGGCAAACATTACAATGTTTGCGCCGGCCAGTGCCATACATACGCCGTACAGACCGAATTTTGGCGCCAGCAATATGCAGAACAGTATGTTGCATACTACAGACAGACCTATACCGATGGTATCGTGGATAGGCTTTTTGGCAATGGAAATGCCGTAAACTGTAGTTTCTGCGATAATCAGGAATACCGGCACCAGCAGCATAATAGGGAAAACTGCCATACCACTGCGGTACGCAGGACCGATGAAGAAGAAAATCACATCTTCAAAAGCCAGCAGCAGACACAGAAATTCCACTATAAGGAAAGTAAGATAGTCGTGTACCTGTTTGATTTTTTCCTGTTCTGTTTTGTAGTTGGCATAGATAAATGCGGACCAGAATGTGGCAAATCCGGCCTGAATAATGGCAACTACGTTGGACAGCAGGCTGACCATACTGAACACGCCGGCAGGTCCGTCGCCAATTGTTTTGGAAATATAAACTTTTGAAAACAGGCTGTTCAGCCACAGCATAATGGCTGTAGGTGCCAGTGCCAGACCGTAAGGCATAAGATGTCTGTTGGCCCGGGAAAACAGCACCCGTGGTGAAAAGGACACCCAGCTGCGGTTTGGCCACATAAATATAAAGGCAAATATGCACATGCCTATGGTGAACCACAGCACCATGTTTTCAAAGGATGGATTGATAAATACAGCCACCAGGAAGAACATTTTTGAGAAAAACTGCATTACCACACTTTCAAGGGTATACAGTTTTATACTGCCTTCCATACGGTACATAATGTTCAGATATCTGCCAATCATAGCCATAAATGCGTTTAAAAACAGCATTGCCAGATAGATTGTGCCCATCTTTTCAGTGAAGAAAATACCCAGTACCTGCTGTGGAAAAAACACACAGCTGATTACACAGGTGGCGATAAGCACCAGTGTGGACAGGCCGAAACAGGCACCGAACAGCTCTGTTCTATCCAGGGGATGAGGCGGCTCGTTGAAAAATCGGATAAAGGACTGATCCAGCCCCAGAATGCAGATGTTCATAAACAGGGTGGAGGTGGATATAAAAATATCCACTTTGCCCCATACGGCAGGGTCAACCAGCCATGCCACCAACAGCAGTGATATGCCGTAAATCAGAAAGTTGATTATGGTGGCGATGGAATATTTTAAAATAGAAACCAACAGGCTGACAGGTGAAAGTGAGGATTTTTCTTCCATTTACTTCCTCCTACATAAATTTTTTGATATTATCCATGTATTCCTGCTGTTTTTCAGGTGATACACGGGTGTTTTTGATATGGCCGTAAATTCTGCCTGCCCAGGTGGACAATGGACCAAACATCTTCATTTTGCCCGGGTCCAGGCGAATTGCATACATTGCGTGCAGACCGATAAGTGAGAAGAATTTGAGCCAGCTGAATTTTGGTTTGAAATGGTCAAAAGGCTTTCTGTCACCTTCATCTTCCAGCAGCACTTTTTCCAGTACATCAGCCATACGGATATAGCTTGGGGTGTCGGTAAAGTCGTAATGGGACAGCATCAGCTGTTCATCAATTGGGAATTTGGGGTTTTCAACACCGAAGCATTTTACAAAGTCATCGTAGTTGTCAATATGGTCACAGTCTTTGTAAACCACAGGGTCATATTCCCATTCGATTGGGTATGGGCGCAGCACAAAGCAGCTTTTCTTTGCAAAATAGATTTCTGCAATGGATGTGGACATCCAGGAAAAGATAGTATCAGCAGCGGTAATCCACTGTTTTACAGAGTAATCTGTAATCAGGTGGAAATTTTTGTGTTTTGCTGCCATTTTTTCCAGAATAGGGCTGTTCCATTCGCTTGGGTGGCGGCGGTAAACAAATTCAATCTGTTGGCCTTCTTCTGTCTGCAGATATTCATCAACCCAGCCCAGTGTTGTGTTCATTGTTTTCTGGCTGGTGATTTTGAACTGGTCAAAACCTACGCCTGCCAGTTTGTTCAGTTCTTCCACTTCCTGGTCTGTCATATATGCAGTGGAGAAGGAAGATATGTACAGCACCAGCTTTTTGTTTTCGTCCAGACCGAATTCACGGCACAGTTCAGCCTTTGGCTTATAGTAACCGGCGAACTGGTCGCGGAGAAAGTCCATCTGGATAGGGCCTGTAATGGCAGTGTTTTCGATTGGCACACCGTATTTTACAATACGGTCGCGGGCCTGTGTGCCCCAGCAGGTGTGCATTGCATAACTGGCGGACTGGCCGCAGTTGAAAAACGGGCTGTTTTCCTGTTCTTCGCTGAGTACCTGTTCCCAGTGCAGGTTTACAACCTTGTTACACACGCCCACATTGTTGTAAACAAAACTGTTCATTGTTTTGTCGTCATACATGGCGGATGCCACCAGCACCTTTGGCTTTTTCCAGGTAAAGTATTTCAGTTTCTTTCTGTCCAGCAGCTGGCGTATTTCCGCTGTGTAGCCACGGCGTTCCAGCTCCCGCTTCAGCAGGGTGATACTTTCATATTCCCTTACAATATGTTCATATAAAATCAAAAAATCAAGTGCCATCTTCTGCTCCTATCTGTCAAACAGCATCTGTGTGTATCGTGGCATGCCACGCACTACATCCAGATGCAGACCGTCGTAAAATTCGTCCTGTGTAAAGATGTTTGTTTCGTTGTATTCAAAATTCAGTATAGTGGTATAGACTTCCACCTGACTGATAAATTTTTCAATATACTGTTCCAGCCCCAGTGGATGCACCACAATGTCTATCATAGAATCATCCAGCGGTGGCAGCACTGTGTACAGGGTAATGCCTCTGTCACGGCACATTTTGGCCAGTTCTATATATCTGTCCACATCGGCCCGGTCGTATTCATAGCCGTAGCATACATTGTACAGATTATCTGCAAATTCCTGCAGATTTTTGCGGTATTTTCTCGGGGTGCCGTCTTCGTGGAAATAATCTTTCTCTGTCCATACGCCTTCATCGCGTTTGTGCACGTTTTCTTCACCACGGATAAAATATCTGATTTCGTTCAGCATTTCCATATTGTAGTTGAAGTTCAGCATATATGCCAGGGGATTTGTGGCTATGGTTTCTATCTGGCTCATACGGTCTTTGTAATAGTTCCGGTTCAGTGTGTAGAAACTGGCACCAAAGTAAACAGTGTGTATATCAGGGTTGGTTTTCAGCGCATATTCCAGCAGGTCCATACTTTCGTTGATTGATGCCCCGCCAAAAGCCAGCTGGCCCACATCCTCGCCCACTATGCTTTCCACCAGGTCAATGTCGAAATGGGCCATACGGCTGTCGCCCAAAATAATTACATCTGCAGGGTCCCGCAGAAAGTTGCGCACCCTTACGATAGCACTGTCGCTGACATATTCATTGTGTTTCAGACCAAAGTAATTATATGGTTCGAAATAGATGAAAATGGCAAAATATATTACAACCGGCAGCATAACAAGTGCCAGTTTTTTCAAAAGTTTTGTCATAAAAACCTCATATTCAATCAGTAATGGATTTGTGCTTCAGTACACTATATTCCAACATAATATTATACATTATACAGCGGTTTTTGTAAACAAAAGGGGCAGTGGCAAATATGAACAGAGTGTAAAATGTGGTCAGGTAGTGAAGATGCAGACAACAAGGCTGTTGTTCATGGCGCGCCAAAGGATTACAAAGAATCTCTTTTCCCATAGCCTGTCACTGTGTTATTCTGAGGGCTTTGCCCGAAGAATCTTTGCATTGTAATAATTGCAAAATTGATTATTTTGATATTTTTATTACATCAAAGATCCTTCACTTCGTTCAGTATGACAATATTCGGCTTTGTGTGTTATATCGGTACGATGTAGCACACACAGATAACGTATTGTTCAATCACACTGTAGGGGGCGGATTTTCCACCTTGCTATAGCTGCTGCCGGTTGCCCGGACCAATATTGAATTTTCTCTATAATTATTGTAATATTAAAGTAATATGTAGAAAGGCAATGGGATATATGACCGGTTCAAAATACGACTTTCTGAAAAAGCAGATGAAAGGTAATTACCGATACCTGTTTACTTCTGTGTTTTTTATTTTAATAGGTTCTTTCTTTTCGTTTCTGGGGCCAAAACTGATTGGTGTGGCGGTGGACAGTATCATTGGTACTGACGCTTTCGACCTGCCTGTCTTTGTGGTGGATATTATCAACAGGGCAGGCGGCAGAGATTATTTCCTGGAAAATATCTGGGTGGTTATATTTGTTTTCCTTGCCATAAAAATTACCGAAGCTTTCTGTGAGTTTATGCGTCTGGGGGCATCCAACTATCTGGGTGAAAATCTGGGTTACAATATGCGCCAAAGTATTTTTGAAAGGCTGCAAAGCGCCACTTTCGCTTATCACAAAGGCATCTATACAGGGGATATTATCCAGCGATGCTCTACAGATATTGACACTGTCCGTATGTTTGTGCTGGAAATGACGGATATTATCCGTGTTGTTTCAAAAATAGTTATTGCCTATTGGTTTATGACTGGTATATCTCTGCCACTGGCACTTATTTCTTTTACCACAGTGCCACTGGTCAGCGCTTTTTCTGTTTATTTTACAGGCAAAATCCAGAAACGCTTTCTGGCAGCAGATGAAGCAGAGGGTGCGCTGCAGTCCAGAGTGCAGGAAAACCTGTCTGCACCCCGTGTGGTCCGTGCCTTTGGCAAACAGAAACAGGAACGCGACCTTTTTGAAAAGGGCAACAACCTGTTTACAGATATGTGGACAAATATGGGCAACCTTATGGCCTGGTTCTGGGCCATCGGCGACCTGTTGCCTGTATTGCAGGTAATACTGGTGCTGTCCAGCGGTACTTTCTTTGCGGTAAAAGGCTTTATTACCCCGGGGCAGATTATATCATTTATGGTTTACAACAATATGCTGGCATGGCCTATACGCTCACTGGGCAGAATTTTCGGCAATATGGCAAAGGCCACAGTTTCCCTGGGCAGAATAAACGAAGTTTACAACGCCCCGCAGGAAGACTATGACAGCGGTATTGATATGGAAATCAAAGGGGATATAGAGTTTAAAGATGTTTCGTTCTCTTTTGGCAAACAGAAATTATTTGAAAACCTGTCCTTTACAGTACCTGCCGGACAGACAGTGGCTATCCTGGGTGCATCAGGCAGCGGCAAAAGCACAATACTGGCACTGCTGGCCAGATTTTATGATGTGGACAGCGGACGGATAACCATTGACGGTGTTAATATAAAAGATATAAATCTTCACACACTGCGACAGAATGTGGGCATAGTAATGCAGGAACCTTTCCTTTTTGGCAAAACAATCAGGGAAAATATCTCCATTACAGACAGAAAACCTGATATGGACAGGGTGATAGAAAGCACCCAGATTGCCCAGGTGCACCGCAGCATCACAAATTTTGAAAACGGTTACGATACCATAGTGGGTGAAAAAGGAGTTACACTGTCAGGTGGCCAGAAACAGCGTGTTGCCATTGCCCGCACCCTTTATTCCGGTGCAAAGGTGCTGTGTTTTGATGACTCTCTTTCAGCTGTTGACAGCCTGACTGATGCCAATATCAGAAAAGAATTGCACAAGCGTGTGGAAGGCATTACCACTATTATCATTTCCCAGCGTGTAAATACTCTTATGGAAGCTGACAAGATTCTGGTGCTGGACGGCGGCAGGATTGTTCAGCAGGGCACTCATAGCCAGCTGGCGGCACAGGAGGGTATTTACAGGGAAATTGTAAAAATCCAGTCGGATATTATTGAACAGAC
>JAFSCU010000049.1 GCA_017436575.1 Oscillospiraceae bacterium | reverse complement strand
CGTCACGGCTTTGCCGTGCCACCTCCCTCGTCAGAGGGAGGCAAAGGGGTTCGGGGATTTATCCCCGAATATAAATAGCGCAGACTGCGGAAAGCAAATAGACCGCCAGGGTCAGTGCAACTGGCAGGTGGCGGAATATTTGCGAAAATTACGGATGAATTTTTTGGCGAGCGAACTATTTGTGAGCGAGGGGAAAATTCCCGTGATTTGTAGCAGTCGCAGCATTCCACACTTGTGCAGCGTTGGGGTGTGGGGGAATCGCAACCCCCACGTTCTTTGGTACTTTCTTTAAAGAAAGTACGATAAAACATCTTTTGATGTTTTATAAGTGCAAAGATTCTTCGACTCGTTTCACTCGCTCAGAATGACATTGTGACAGTTTTCCGGATATGTGTTTTATACTTTAAAGGGCGCACGTTCAGTGCGCTAAACAACAATTTATCTTCCTGCTTTCACCACAACAAAAAAGGGATGCCGCGGCATCCCTTTTGCTATAATACAATATTGATTATTCGTTGGAATAGTTGTCAAAGTAACCCTGGATAAAGATAACAGGTGTGCCTTTGTCGCCTGAACCGGATGTCAGGTCACACAGAGAGCCGATAAGGTCTGTCAGCTGTCTTGGTGTTGTGCCCTGGCTTTCCATAGAGCCCATCAGGTCTTTTTTCTTGTTGGCGATATACTGTGTCATTGCATTACGCAGTTCTTCACCTTTCATACCTGCAAACTGGTTATCAGCCAGATATTTCAGTTTCAGTTCGTTTGGCAGGCCAACCAGACCGTCTGTAAAACCTGGGGAAACAACTGGGTCAGCCAGTTCCCAGATTTTGCCCTGTGGGTCTTTGAAAGCACCGTCACCGTAAACCATACATTCCAGCTTTTTGCCTGTTGCTTTCAGCAGTGCGGCCTGCAGTTCTGTAACAAATGTTTCACAGTCACGTGGGAACAGTTTTACTTTTTCTTCAGTTGCTTTGTTGGAACCCAGCAGACCGTACATTTCGTTGTATCCGCTGCCATCGATGGATTCTGTCATCAGGTCATCCAGACCCAGCACCAGTTTTGCGCCGGCTGCTTTCAGCAGACGTTTGGAACGGGCACGGCTGTGGATATCAGCACAGATAACATGGTTTGCATAAGGCAGAATGTCTATGGCTCTGTTTGCAAAGATAACTTCACATTCACAGTTTTCAGCCAGAATCAGTTCTTTATAATATGCTACATAGTCAACTTTTGTAAATGGATGTGGGTTTGAACCGAACAGTCTTCTGTATTCAGCTTCGTCCATAATTGTGGACCAAGGATTGATACCTTTTTCATCCAGCTGGTCAAGACTTACCAGATGGTTGCCAACTTCGTCAGATGGATAAGACAGCATCAGCACAATTTTTTTTGCGCCTCTTGCAATACCTTTCAGTACGATTGAAAAACGGTTGCGGGACAGGATAGGGAAAATCAGACCGATTGTTTCATCGCCAAATTTATTCTTTACATCTTTTGCAATGTCATCACAGGTGATGTAGTTGCCCTGTGCTCTTGCAACAACAGCTTCTGTAACACCTACAATGTCTCTGTCGTGGACTGTAATGTTTTCTTCTTCAAAAGCTTCCAGCAAGCTCTGGACTGTGATTTCAACCAGGTTGTCACCTTCAACGATGATAGGTGTTCTGATACCTCTTGATACTGCGCCTATAGTTCTGGACATAGTCATTCCTCTTTTCATAAATCAAAACAATTTGATATAAATTAACTGTAAAACAATTTAATCAATGATTTTACAACACAATATTATAAAATAAATATAATAAATTTTCAATAAAATTGATACATTTTTCAAAATTTTGTAGGAAAAGCAAAAAATCAGCATTAAATTTGAGTAATTATCACTTTTTATACAAAATAGCTTATTTCGCCTTTATTTGACGGTTTTGATATGGTATAATAATAAAAATATACATACTGGGGTAATGTTCCCTTTTTGAAAAACTGCATTCATATTATTGCAGCATACACATAAAATTATACATACTCCCTTACAGGAAGGAGTGTCAGTTTATGATAAAATATATCGGCAATTCTGCTTCAGGCGGGCTGGCAGTGGGTAAAATCAAGGTTATCAACCGCCGCATAACAGGCTTTAAACGCGTTGTGCTGGCTACCCACCGCGAAAAGGCACTGTATGAAGCAGCCATTATTCTGGCAAAGGACGAACTGCGTGCCCTTATGCAGACCGGTGAACGCACCCAGCAGGATATTCTCAATTTCCAGCTGGTTATGCTGGACGATACCGGCCTGAAAGAAATGGTGGAAACAAATATCTCTGATGGAAACGGTGCGGCAAAAAGTGTGGAAATGGCTATGGAAACATTTTGCGCCAGACTGAAAAGCATCGGTGACGGATACCTGTCTGAACGCACCAGCGACATCCGTGATGTGCTGGGCCGTGTGGTGGATATTCTTGACGGCCGCAGCCGTGAACGCTTTAATCTCACCGAGCCATCAATCATAGTAGCAGATGAAATACTGCCCAGCGACCTGGCCGCCATCGACAGACAGTACGCCCTGGGCTTTATTACAGTGGGTGGCAGCTATCAGTCCCATGCCAATATTATTGCACGCACAATGGGTATACCTTCTGTGTGCGGTATGGACAGCGAAATTTTAAATCCGCTGAACAGCGGCAGAACAGTATGTCTGGACGGCTATTCAGGGGAAGTATACATCAGCCCGAATGAAGGCACTGTGGCCCTTTTCCATCACAGAATCAAACAGGAACAGCGCGCAAAGCTGTCCCTTATGGCGTTGAAAGAAAAGGAAATAATGATGCCTTGCGGTGATAAACTTGAAATCTGGGCCAACTGCAACGACCCTCAGGACATTACCCTGGCAATAAACAATGGTGCCCAGGGCATAGGTCTGGTGCGCAGTGAAATACTGTTTATGAAAAGCAGCCTGCCTACCTTTGAAAGCCAGCTGGAATTTTACTGCCGGTGCATAAATGCGGCACAGGGCAAGCCTGTGACTGTGCGCACTTTTGATATAGGTGCAGATAAGCCTATTGGCAACATCAGTCTGGAAAAAGAACCAAACCCTGCACTGGGGCTGCGCGGCATCCGCCTGCAGTATCTGCACAGACAGCTTTTTGAAACACAGGCAAAAGCATTGTACATTGCAGCTGACCGCTGTGGAGCACTGAATGTAATGCTGCCAATGGTTACACTGGAAAAAGACCTGACAGACTATCTGGAAATGGCTGAAAATGTGAAAAAGGAACTGCTGGAAAAAGGTGAAATCACCACCGACAGAATCACCTGGGGTGTTATGATTGAAACACCGTCTGCTGCCCTTATCAGTGACAGGCTGGCGAAGTATGTGGACTTTTTCTCCATCGGCACCAATGACCTTACCCAGTACACCCTGGCTGCAGACCGCATCAATGTGGAAACAGCTGCCTATTATGACCCACTGCATCCGTCAGTGCTGAAACTTATAGAAATCACAGTAAACAATGCAAAGGCCGCCGGGGTAAAGGTGTCTGTATGCGGTGAATCTGCCGCAGATGCCGCCTGTGCCAAAGCCTATGCACAGCTGGGTGTAAGATGCCTGTCAATGGCACAGAATGCAATGATTCCTGTAAAACAGCAGTTGCTGGAAGAATACACCTGACATGGTCTTTTATAGGACGGCGATATATGTAATTTTGCTATAAAAATCATATTGCAGTTGTGTAATTATAATGAAATTATTGAAAAACAGTGGAAATTGTTTGTAAATAATGATATATTTAAAATAGAAGCAGAGTTCTCTGCAATTTACGCCTGTTAAAGGAGGGCTATATATGAAACTTATTTTGGCTATCATCAATAAAGAAGACTCAACAGTTGTATCACAGGCTCTGGTAAAAGCCAGATATTCTGTAACAAAACTTGCTACAACAGGCGGATTCCTTATGTCTGGCAACATCACACTTATCATCGGTACAGAAGATGAAAAAGTGGATGATGTTATCAGAATCATTGGTGAACACGCACAGAAACGCACAGAAATCGTACCATCAACAGTTATGTATGGTGTGGGCATGTCTTCATCCATCCCATTGGAAGTTACAGTAGGCGGTGCCACAATCTTCGTACTTCCTGTGGACAGATTTGAAAAAGTATAATGCTGTTAAATACTTTTACAGGTAATAAGAATATTAAAGAAAGCCTCCTTGGTGCACTGGCATCAGGGCGGCTTTCTCATGGTTTACTGCTGTGTGGGGAAAAAGGCCTGGGTGTAAACCGGTTTGCGTGGCTGCTGGCAGCGGATATTATAGGCGCAACAGATGTACAGCCTTTGAAAGACGGCAAAAACCCACAGGTTATATCCATAAAAGGCGAAGGTGCCAGCGGTATGATACGCGTGGACAAAATACGCCAGCTCAATGAAGATGTCAGCTATTCTTCCATTGCAGGTGAAAAACGAGTGGTTATTATCCATAACTGCGAAAACTTCAACACAAACTCTGCCAATGCGCTGCTGAAAAATCTGGAAGAACCTAAAAACGACACCACCTACATTCTCACTACCAACAATCCCCGGGCAATACTTGCCACTATACGCTCGCGCTGTGCGGTTTATACCCTGCAGTCACCTTCTGCCGGTGAAGTGGCGGAATATTTTGACGCCAGAAAGGCAGACAGCAGTATGGTGGGCAGTCTTATGTCCATTTATGGGGAAAATATAGGGAAAATAGAAAACGCTATTGCCAGCGAAAAACGCTATGCCATTCTGCAGAATGCTGTGGCTGTGTACAATATGATGCAGTCAAAAGACACCTACGGCATAGCAAAAGCCTGTTACGTATATGCCAGGGCAAAGGATGATTTTCGCCTTTTTCTTGAGGATTTGCGCGATGTGTGTCATCGCAATCTTGGTGAAAAATCCATACAGGCAATAAAAACAATCCACAGATACAGCGAAATTATGGATACAAATGTAAATCTGAATCTGGCGCTGGAAAATTTTGCAGTGGAAATAAGCAGATAATTTATTGCATTTTTTAAAAAATTTATATATTATATAGTAATACACAATATGTGTATAAAAGAATAACAAAACTTCCGAAAGGATATGCCGCAAGGCATTTGAAATATATGGTAAAAGTTATTGGTGTCCGCTTTAAAGAAGGCGGAAAAATCTACTTTTTTGACCCAGCGGAATTTGAAGTTTCCAAAGGGGATTATGTTATAGTTGATACAGCCAGAGGCCTGGAATGCGGTCTGGTTGTGCAGGGCATCCATACAGAAAGCGAAGACAAAATAGTAAAACCACTGAAAGCCGTTTCACGCATTGCCACAAAACAGGACATCGAAAAGATGCAGCAGAACCGCCGTGACGAGAAAAAGGCTTTTGATATCTGTCTGGAAAAAATAGAAAAACACAAACTGGATATGAAACTGATAGATGTGGAATACACATTTGACCGCAGCAAAGCACTGTTTTACTTTACTGCTGACGGCCGCGTGGACTTCCGCGAACTGGTGAAGGAACTGGCTGCGATTTTCCGCACCAGAATTGAATTGCGCCAGATAGGTGTCCGTGATGAAAGCAAAATGATGGGCGGCATCGGTGTATGCGGCCAGCCATTCTGCTGTTCACGTTTCCTTTCGGATTTTACACCTGTTTCCATCAAAATGGCCAAGGAACAGGGCCTGTCACTTAACCCTACAAAAATCAGCGGCAGCTGCGGCAGACTGATGTGCTGTCTGTCTTATGAACAGAATGTTTATGAATATTTAAACAGCATCACACCGGGTGTAGGCAGTTATGTGCGCACAGATGACGGCACAGGTACAGTTACAGAAGTTTCCTTGCTGGCAGGCAAACTGAAGGTGCGCCTGGACAGAAACAAGGACGGCGTGCCAAAGGAATATTCTGTGGATGATATTTCTGTTATCCGTCGTGCCGGCAGACAGAACGCTGACCGTGTTACAGACAAGGAACTGCGTGACCTGGAAGACTGATGCTGAAGACAATTGTGTGAATTTTCAAAAAACACTTGCACAAAAATAGTTATTGTAGTAGACTGTTTTTAAGCAGATTAATCTGTGTAGCTTTCGGCATTGCCGAAAAAATATATAGCTATAGCTAAAAACAAACGGAGGTATTATCATGGCATACAAAATTACTGATGCTTGCATTATGTGTGGTGCTTGCGCTGGCGAATGTCCAGTAGGCGCTATCTCTGAAGGTGATGGCAAATTCGTTATCGATGCAGACGCATGTCTCGACTGCGGTGCTTGCGAAGCTGCTTGCCCAACAGGTGCTATCGAAGCTGAATAATTAAAATTCGTTTGGAATAACTTGCGGCCCACCGGCCGCAGTTTTTCTTTTTATGGTTTTCACATCAGTAGTATATATAATTAAACTATTGTTTACAGGAGTATGATATGATTATTGATATTTCACAGGAAATACTTTCTTGTAGTGTATACCCTGGTGACAGTGCACCGTCAGCTTATAAAGTGATGGATATGTCCCGGGGGGATTTATATAACCTTACAAATTTTTCTATGTGCGCCCACAACGGTACCCACATTGACGCCCCACGGCATTTTATAAAAGACGGCAAAACTGTGGATATGCTGCCACTGTCCAGCTTTGTGGGTGATTGCTTTGTGGCACATCACACAGGGGTTATGTCTGCCGGTGATGCCGCTGAAATTGTGACACTGGCACAGCAGACCGGTGCCTTTCAGCGTATACTGATTGCGGGTGACAGCGTTGTTACACAGCAGGCGGCACAGATATTTGCAGACAGTAAAATATTGCTGCTGGGGGTGGAAAGCCAGTCTGTCGGACCAATGGATGCACCTATGGCGGTACATAAAATACTTTTATCACAGGATATTGTGCTGCTGGAAGGTCTGGTGCTGGAAAATATACCCCAGGGCAGATATTTTCTGTCTGCACAGCCATTGAATATTGCCGGTGCAGAAGGTGCGCCCTGCAGGGCCATACTGATAGGTGACGATATATGATTGCCACACTGTTTGCATCCCTGACGGCTTTTATAGCCACAAATACTGATGATTTGTTTATAAATATGCTGCTGTTTTCTGCGGCGGCTGATAAAAAACAGATTTTTGCCATTGTACAGGGCAAGTTTCTGGGCACAGCCCGGTTGCTGATTATCAGCGGCAGCGCCGCCTTTGGCCTGCAGTTTCTGGCAGGGAACCGGCTGTGGCTGCTGGGTTTTGTGCCGGTGGCCATAGGAATAAAAGAGTTGCTTGCCTGTATAAAAGGCAATAATGACAGGGAAGAAACAATAGCTTCCACAGGTGCTGTGAACACAGCCTTTATCACCCTTGCCAGCGGTGCAGACAACATTGGTGTGTATATTCCATTGCTGGCTGGTTTTAACCTGTGGCAGATGGGACTTGCCGCATTGGTTTTCTTTGCTATGACAGGCCTGTTTTGTATCCTTGGGAAAAAACTGGCGGATATGTCTGCTTTAAAATTTTTTATGGGAAAATACAGACCGGTAATTACACCTGTTATTTATATAGCTTTGGGACTTTATATTATTTTTTGTTGATTTTTCGGGAGAGATATATGATAAAACTTATTGCAACTGACCTGGATGGGTCTTTGCTGGATGATGCTAAACAGCTGCCGCCTGATTTTCAGGCAGTGCTTTCACAGCTGAAAGAGATGAAAATTGCTTTTGCGGCAGTTTCAGGGCGCAATTTCGATGCAATTCACCCCACTCTGGGAGACAGTGTGAACACTATGATTTGCATCTGCAACAATGGTGCAAATATTTATGAAAAAGGGGTAAATACCCTAAATCACCCCCTTGCCCGCAACCAGGTCCATCGCACATTGGACGCTGTGAAAAATATGGAAAACACAGTTCCACTGCTTTTTACTATGGATAAATGCTATGCCACATCAGGCCCACAGGGGTTTATGGACTGGGCCCAGCGGCCCTATTCTCCGCTGAGCTGGCTGGACAGCTATGAAGATTTTTATAAAATCAAGGATGATGTTTATAAAATTTCTGTTTATGACGGCAGCGGCAATATTGAAAACTATTCCTATCCTGTTATCCGCAATGCTGTGGAAAAGGATGCGGCAGTGTATGTCAGCGGTGAAATCTGGGTGGATATTGTCAGTCGGAAAGCCAGCAAAGGCTATGGTCTGCAGCTGATTATGGAACGACTGGGCGTGAAAAAGGAAGAAACAATGGCCTTTGGCGATTATTTCAATGATGAAAGTCTGCTGGCAGCGGCGGGTTATCCTTTTGTAATGGCCAACGGTGTACAGCCATTGAAAGACAGGTACCCACGCCACGCTGATACAAACAACAACGGCGGCGTAACAAAGGCAATCAGGGAATATGTGATTGAAAAAGCAAAAGAGTTGTAAACCGAACGTATAAGGGTAGATATTATCCGACAATTATGTAATTTATAGGCAATACAACAAAACAGTCAGTCTGCGTTTTGCAGACTGACTGTTTTCTATATCCTGTCAGATTTATTTTCTTACCACTCTGTAAGCAGGTGTGTAATGCTTATGGTAAGTTTTTGTATGAGATGTGGGGCGTATGCCGTCTTTCAGATATTCCTTTACCGCCATTTCGGCAGCATGACTGTCAAAATCAAAACAGTTTTCCTGTGCCATATCCAGAAACAGCTCCAGTTTTGACATAAAGCCTGCATCACTGCCACTTTTTTCGTTGGCTGATATGACAAAAGCATTGTTGATTTCTTCCAGGCGGCTTTGGTCAATGCCTTTTATACACAGACGGATATATCCGCCGCCTATATCCTGTGGGTTTTCTGCCGGCAGGTCTTTTACCTGCTGCCATTCTTCATACAGTCTATTTTTCGCCAGCTCAGGATTTGGTATAAGATGCCCCGGCCCAAATTCGCTCTGGAATATCAGCTTTATGTAATCCTGTGGCTGGGACTGCGGGTGCAGCAGTTTTTCGTTGAGTATAGCAGCTTTCATAACAAATCCCCCTTTGTTCAATACGATAATTTTAAATCATTTGCCCGGGTAATGCAATATATTGTTGAGCCCGGAAGAATGTTGTGTTAAAATAAAAACATAAACATATCAAGGAATGATAATATGCAGGAATATATCACTAAAAAAGAATTACTGGAAGAAATGGGCATTTCCTATGGTCAGCTGTACCGCTGGAAACGCATGGGTATGATACCTGAAAGCTGGTTTATCAAACGCCCGTCTTCAACAGGGCAGGAAACTATACTGCCACGCAAAAAGATTGTAAAAAGAATACAGCAGATTCTGCAGATGATGGAAACACAGTCATTGGAAAGCATAGTGGCAAAGCTTTCTTTTTCTCCTGATGCAGATGTGATAGAGTTTGAAATGCTGTATAAATCCCCGCATCTTTCTGCAGAATATGTGTCTGCCCTGGGCAATTATTTCAAAAAGCCCGGCTACACAGCCATCGAGTATATGATGATTATATGCTGTGCAGATGTGGCGAAAAGAGAACATTTTACAACCAGACAGTATGTGGACTTACTGCGTTATGCACTGCCGGTGGCACAGGGATGTAAAAAGGTGGAAACCCGCTGTATCTTTTTTGCGGCAGGCGGCGACTGGCATATTGCCACACTGGACAATACTGCCCATATAACATTTGACAGTGGCCTGCGCACAATAGGCAATTACAATTTTGAAACTATGTGGGACAAACTGAAAGAAGAATTATAGAAAAAAGCACTTATGGTAAAATCCATAAGTGCTTTTTTGTTTATTCAGGCAGCTGTGTCACCAGCTGATATGGAGCATAAGGGTTATCACCGGTTTTTACGGCATAAACTTCAATACCCAGCTGACCTTTTACATATTCCACTGCCTCGTTTATGCAGTGGTAATCAAGGTACACATTCGGTTTGTCCACTGCATCCACCAATGGCCTTGTCAGCCCATAGTCTGCCAACGCTTTGT
Source organism: Oscillospiraceae bacterium (assembly GCA_017436575.1). Lineage (GTDB taxonomy): Bacteria > Bacillota > Clostridia > Oscillospirales > Ruminococcaceae > RGIG3102. The sequence goes on along the minus strand of JAFSCU010000049.1, from coordinate 73,257 downwards.
CGCGGTGGGGTGCCCTGGAAAGCCACCCGCCATAAGCTACAATGTTGGAAAAATAACCTTTTCCGCGGGGGTTCATCACATCATAACCGGCAGCTGGATTGATTGACTGTGTTGCTATAAGATAAAGGCTTTCTTTATCCTGTGTCATGGCAGAGAAATAAGGCTCTTCCAGCTGTGCCCATTCCACATAGTTTGGATAATCTATATACAGTTGTTTGTATACAGGCAGGCTGACGTAAATTGTTGCAGCCAGTACTGCCACCATGGCAAGACCGTTCAGAACTGTATTTATTTTTGATTCGGATATACAGTACAGAACAAAAACAGAAACTGTCCATATCAGTCCCAGTTCAACCCATGAGGTGATTCTCATACGGTATACCAGATAAACCATAAGTATACTGTACAGTCCCCAGACTGTCGCCATTATAAACCCGGACCATTTTGGTCGAATTGAAATCAGTGACAAAGCGAGGATAAAAAGAAATATCAGCCTGTATGTATCGCCGTGCAGCATATCTTTTATCCGTCGGATTGTTTTATCCATCAGTTCCCCGGGGGTAATCTGCTGGTTGCCCTGAGAAATGGTGTCCAGCAGTTCTACGGTGAATTTTTCTTCATCATAATAGTTCCAGTTATTCAGCATAGTGTAGTCTGCATCGCTTATGCCATACTGTTCAAAAGGATTTTCAGCAGTAAGACTGTAAAATTTATAGTCGCTGTATGCAGTTCTTACTGCATTGTATTCTGTAAATTCATTCCAGCCGGCATCGGTTTTATAAGCGGCAATATCAACTGCTTTTGCTCCAAAGGTTACGGTAAACAGCAAAATCATAGTGATTACAGATTTCTTTTTGCCTGCATTATCAAGAGGGAAAAATTTATACAGCAGCAAAGGTGCAGACAGACCACCCACAGCATAAAAAACATCCCACCTTATCAGTGAGCCCACAAGCGCCAGTACAATGCCTGCCATGGCAGATTTGTTTATCTGCCCCAGATTGTCAATTATCATTAGCAGACCTGCAGTAAGTATAATAAAACCGCATTCAGTGTACTGAAAGGTATAAAAAATATGCTGCGCAAAAGCCACCATTACAGCTACAGTTATTGCAAGCCCGCTTAATAATCCCAGCTTTTTCATCAGTATATAAGCTATAACAGCAATGCTTATCACCACTAAAACCAGCTGCACTATCACATACCAGTTGGTCTGATATATTGCATACAGCGGTCGCAGCAACGCGGAAAAAATAACATTTACATAAACCATGTGCAGTGTGTCACTGCCATAGGCCCCGGCCGCAATATTGGAAAGGGTGGCATCGTCATTGGTCTGGAATCTGATGCCGTATGTATTTATTGTCAGAAATGCTGTTGCGGTGGCAATCAGTATTGCCAGCAACATCATTATTTTATTTTTGTGTTTATCGTAGAATTCTGTCATAGGGCTGCTCCTGTAACTTGTAAGTATAATAAATATATCCTATTTTCAGCCAAAAATCAAACTGTAAACAAAACCGGCTTTTTTTCGTCTATTATATCAATTGACTGGGAAAGTGAAATATTTTAATATAAAATCAGAATACTGTGCAAACGAAAAGGAGACCGACTATGAGAAAAATTATTATGGACGTTGATACCGGCACTGATGACGCTATTGCTATAATGTGTGCTCTTGCAGCAGAAGAACTGGATGTTGTGGCCATCTGTTCTGTAAACGGCAACCGTGGTATCACATACACAACAGAAAACACTCTGCGTCTGCTGGAATATCTGGGCAGAGAAGAAGTGCCTGTGTACAAAGGTGCACATCTGCCAATGGTTTCCACACTGCCTGCATGGAGAAGACCTGAAGTACCATACGGCGGAAAAGAATTCAGAGAAATGGAAATTCACGGCGACTGGCTGGAACTGCCTCCAAGTGTAAACAAAAAAGCTGAAGATATGGATGCTGTTTCTTTCTACATCAAATATCTGTCTGAAGCAAAAGAAAAAGTTACTATCGTTCCTGTTGGCCCGCTGACAAACCTGGCACTTGCATTCCGTGCAAAACCGGAAATCGTGGAAAATATTGAAGAAATTGTAATTATGGGTGCTGCATACGCCCATGGCAACAAAACAGCAGCTGCCGAATTCAACTGGTGGTGCGACCCTGAAGCTGCAAAAATTGTTATGGACTGTGGCGCAAAAATCACAGTTATCCCACTGGATGCAACACATAAAGCCTGTGTAAAAGGCAGCGAAGCAGACATTATCGAGGCTGGCGGCACAAAGGCCTGTCTGGCTGCTGCTGATATGATTAAACAGCGTATCCGCGGTTATTCCACATTCCAGCCAATGGGTGACGATATGGCGCCTGTACACGATGCACTGGCTGTGCTGTATATGCTGGACCCACAGGTATGTGAGGATGTAAGACCTATGTATGTTGACGTTGATTTTGGCGGCGGCAACTCTGACGGTATGTCTATCGTTGACGTGGATAAACGCTACTATGACAGAGAGCCAAACTGCGATTTCGCTTTCAGTGCTAACAGAGAAAAATTTGTTGCATTACTGACAAAACTTCTCAAAGCGCGATAAAATATTACAGCTAAAAAGGCGGCAACAGCCGCCTTTTTAGTTGCCTGAAAAACAAGCTCTTTTACAACAGGTAAAACCTTGTGCCACGGAAAACCTGTGCGCAAAAATTATGAACCGCATCTTAACTTTTCACTATAATTATTGTAATTTTCTTATATTTAATGTATAATAACTAAAAGTATGCAATTTTATAAAAATTGAACTAAACTTTCAAGCGAGGATTTATATATGGCTAATAAAAAAGTACTTGTTACAGGTGCAGACGGCTTTATCGGCTCTCACCTGACACAGCAGCTTATCCGCGAAGGCTATGACGTTACAGCTTTCTGTGCTTACAACTCTTTTGGCACATGGGGCTGGATTGATACATTTTCAAAAGAAGAAAAAAATGCCCTGAATGTAATTATGGGCGATGTGCGCGACCCTAACGGCGTGCGCGTGGCAATGAAAGGCATGGACACAGTTTATCATCTGGCTGCCCTGATTGCTATTCCATTTTCATATCATTCACCAGACACTTATGTTGATACAAACATCAAAGGCACACTGAATGTTCTGCAGGCTGCCCGCGATCTGGACACACGCAGAGTTCTGGTTACATCAACCAGTGAAGTTTACGGCACAGCACAGTATGTACCAATCGATGAAAAACACCCATACCAGGGTCAGTCTCCATACTCTGCAACAAAAATCGGTGCTGACAGAATTGCTGAAAGCTTCTACCGCTCTTTCAACACACCTGTTACTATCGTGCGCCCATTCAATACATTCGGCCCACGTCAGTCAGCCCGTGCCGTTATCCCTACAATCATCTCACAGCTGCTGGCAGGCAAGGAAGAAATCCATCTGGGTTCACTTACACCTACCCGTGACTTCAACTATGTAAAAGACACAGCCAACGGCTTTGTGACTATCGCAAAACACGACAATACTATCGGCCGTGAACTGAACATTGCAACAGAAAAAGAAATTTCTATCGGTCAGCTGGCAGAAGAATTAATCCGTCAGATTAATCCAAATGCCAAAATCGTTACAGACACAGACCGTCTGCGCCCTGAAAAGAGTGAAGTTAACAGACTGCTAGGCACAGCCAAAGAGCTGAATAAACTGACAGGCTGGAAACCAAACTATACATTTGAAGAAGGCATTGCAGAAACTATTGAATGGTTCCGTTACAACCTGTCTTCATACAAAACAGATATTTACAACATCTAAATAACGGCGGCGTTATTTATGGATAAGATATTTAATAATATTTGGACAAAAATAAAAGAAATATCTGATACAGTCAGACAAAAGCCTATGCTGGTATACGGTATAGGCTGTTTGCTTTTGGCTGTATTTTCTTTTTTCTTCACATATTACCTGCGTGTTATCTATTCTCCTGCATGGCTGGGGCAGATAAAGGGCACACTGGTTATTTCTGCCGCTTTTATTGTCCTGTGGACTGCTTTCTGCCGGGCGGCAAGATTTAAAGACAGAAATATGTCTCTGTTTATGAGTCTGCTGCTGTTTGTGCTGGGTATGGTGTTTGTATATGCTACGCCGCCAAATCAGGTGCCGGATGAAAACACCCATTTCCTGCGCAGCTATACAATGGCCCAGGGGCAGTGGGGGTTTGATGAAAACCATCAGTTCCCGGATGATGTAAATCTGCTGATAAAACATTTCCCTGTGGCATACAACAACGGCTACAAAGCCAGGGAAGGGGCCACGGTTTACCACCGCTTTGTGAATTATTTTGCCGATGTGGAAAACGGTGGCACTGCCGGCAATATGGGAATATTTATTTTCCAGGTTATACCGTATATTCCGGGGGCCGCAGGTATTTTTATTGCAAAACTTGTGGGATTTGGTGCGCTGGGCGCTTTTTATGCCAACAGAATTGCCAATCTGGTTTTCTTCTGTCTGTGTGCCTATTTTGCCCTGAAATTTGCAGGCAGGTTCAGGGTGATATTGTTTACCCTTATGTCACTGCCACTGATGATTTTTATGGCGGCATCCTGCAACAGTGACAGTTTTCTGTTTGCTCTTATGTTCCTGATGTTTGCCACTGTGCTGTCAGACAGTTTTGACAATGTAAAGGCAGTTATTTTTGCCCTGTGCCTGGCTGTTCTTACCACCTGTAAAATGAGCTATGTGGTGTTCTTCCCACTGGTTTTCTGTGTGCCAAAGGAAAAATGGGCGCTGAAAATCAAAGATAAAAACATCAGCCGACTGGTTTACCTGGCTTTCAGCCTGGTGGTATTTGTGCTTATCTATCAGGGTATGGCCCTGTATGTGCAGGCCTTTTCCAACTACGGTGTGATTCAGCGCCCTATTGAAGACTCACAGCCAATGGCCCAGCTTATGTTTATTCTTAAAAATCCGTTGCGTTATATTGTGGTGTTTGCAGACACTCTTAAAAACAACGCATTCTTCCTTTTCAGCGGCGGTCTGCTGGGATGGATGGACGTAAACCTGCCTCTCATCAGTTATTGCACACCGCTGGTTGTACTGCTGGCCTGTGTTAAACAGGCAGGTGTTTTCCGCAGGGAAGATATAAATAAAACTGTAATTTTCCTTATCTGTTCACTGCTTACCTACGGTGTGGTTATGACAGGGCTGTATCTTTCCTGGACACCTGTTACACTGCCACAGATTATCGGTTTGCAGATGAGATATATGTACCCTGCCTTTATGGGTATATGTATGGTTATCGGCCAGTATTTTTCCACAAGAACAAAGGAAAATGTTAAAAACACAGACTATTCCTGCATCTGCACAAACTATGTGTTTACAGTCATAGCAGCTGTGCTTATGCTTATCGTTTACTATTTACCTGAAAGGGCGGTGGTATTTGTTGCTTAACTGCTTTATTTCCTTTATGGCGATTGTGATTTTCGCCTTTGCCCTGCATCTTGTTTTTGATATGAAGCCTGCCATTACACCGCTGGTTTCAGTTGCCGTGCTTATAAATTCATTGTCGCTGCTGGCAATGTACGACTTTTTAAAACCCGGCGTGGTGGTTGTATGGGTGCTGGCTTTTTCGGCCTTTGCCATTGGCGTTTACAAATGCAGAACGACCCTGAAAGATAAGCTGAACAGTTTTCTTTCACCGGGGGTGATACTGTTTATTATTTCCAGCCTGCTTATGCTGGTATTTCTGGCACACCGCCAGCCGCTGATGAGCGAATGGGACGAATTTTCTTTCTGGGGTATCAGTAAACACCTGATGAAAATTCACGACCAGCTGTACACTTTCTACAAATCCAGTATGATTGGCAATTCCACACCGCCTACACTGGGCTGTCTTGCATATTTCTTCCAGCGGTTTGTGCCACAGTTTACCGAATGGATTTGTTTCTTTGGCTATGATGTAATGTTCTTTGCCTGTTTCTCTGCCCTGACAGCAGCCTTCGACAGAAAAAGCTGGAACAGTGCATTTATAGTTTATCTTTTCGGTTTCCTCAGCCCTTATATCTTTGAACTTTACACCAAAGTTATATATCTGGAACCTGTTTATATCACCACCTATGCCGATGTGCCTCTGGGCATTGTTACCGCAGGTGCAATGGCGGTTTACTTCTTCGCCACAGACAACAACAGCCGTGACATTATGCCAGTGTTGCCTGTGCTGATGCTGCTGACACTTATCAAGGATATGGGTTTTGCCCTGTCCTGCATTGTGCTGTTTATAGCATTTTTTGATATGTGGATTGGCAAAAAAGAATTTTCTTTCTTTAAAATCAAAGGCTTCTTTGGCAAATGTTTTGCAGCTGCCTCTATGCTGGCCGTTGCCGCCGGCTCATTTATGGGCTGGTCAATGCATATGGTAAAGGTTATGAACCGCAACCCATTTGAACTGGGTGGTGTGACCAACATGGGCCAGGTGGAAATGCTGATTACAGGTGTGAAAGAACTGCTGTTTGGCCCACAGTCAGAAAAATTTGTGTTTGTTAAAAACCGGATGATTGACGCATTTTTCACCACAAAAATCTCTATGCTGGGCAGCGGTGCGGTTATATTTGCCATAGTTACAGCTCTGTTTGCGGTTGCTGTTATTTTTGGCGACAAAAACGGCAAAAAGCGCAGTATTATGATGTATATTACCAGTATTGTTGGCTTTGTGGGATATTATGTGTTCCACCTGTTCCTTTATGTTTATATTTTCAAAGACCGGGTTTCCTACTCACTGGGCAGCTACAACAGGTACATTTACCCTTATTACATTGCATGGGTTTCCTTTGCAGTAATGGCTGTGTGCCTTGCTGCGAGGGACGGCAAAAAATTCTTTGCAAAAAGTACCCTGTTTGGCTTTACGGGTGTAATTTTTCTGATTTTCTCAATATATGCCGGCTATGATAATATCTTTATCGAATGCAATGACCGTTCCTTTGCACTGCGTCTGGATATCAAGGAAAAAGTGGAATATATCGAAGATGCCATTGGCGAAGACGATGTAATATTCCTTCATTGCGGCGGCGACAACGGCGAAAGATGGTTTGTGTACACCCACGAATTTGCCGGCAATATAATTGTGGAAGAACTGGCTGTTGATGTGGCAGGTCTTACACCTCAGCAGACAAAGGAAAAATACCAGCAGACTTTCTATGAAAGATTTAAAAAAGCAGGTGTTACTCATCTGATGGTGGACAAAACCAGTCCGTTTATCGAAGATTATTTCGGTGATTTGTTTGTTGACTGGCCTGTATCCAACGTGGGCAACAACTGTATGGCTTACTATAAAGTAAATTACGAAAATGACTGGTACAGCTTCAGTCTGGTGAAAGGGGGCAGTGTAGAATGATTGAAAAAATCAAAAACATTTCCTCCCGCCGGATAATCCTGGGGACAGCTTTTACATTGATAGCACTGTTTTTGCTGAAAGGTGCCTTTGGCCTGGTAAGCGAATCTGCTGCCAGAAAAAACGGCAGTCTGGAGTATAAAGTGCTGACAGTGGAAGATATGGAATGGTCAGGCATAGAAAACCGTGACGGTGTTCTTATCACCACCGACCTGGATGCACAGCTGGCAACCAGAGAGGTGACAAAGTTTGCCTCACTTAAATTCTATATGGAATACACCATATTCCCCGGCGAAATGGTGGTTTATTATATGGAAGCCGGCGACCCGGGTTTCTATCCGCATAAACGCATCTGGATTACCCCTGTACAGGGTGAAATGGGCTGGTACACTGCAGACACATCTATGAAAGATGTGGTGGCTGTGCGTATTGACCCTACAATGTATGCCGGCAACCAGCTGACCTTTGGTGAGTTTATATTCAATGAAGAAAAAACAGCCGGCGAATATTTTGAAATTTCCTATGGCGATATTTTCAACCTTGTTGTTTATACAGGTATCATCAGCTCTGTGCTGAAATTCCTGCAGGAAATGCTGAAAAAAGAAATTGATTAAATTATTTTTATAAATTTTACAGAAAGGAGGTCGCTTATGATAATTCCGTTGTTTGTGCTGGCTGCAGTTCTGGCATTTGCTTTTGCACTTTATATCCTGGCTGATATACGTCCATCACTGACACCTCTTGTATCACTGGTTACGATTACTGATATTGTGATTGTTTTCGGTATGTTTGATATGCTGAAAACAGGCACAACCATTACAATGTTTCTGGCTGTGGCTGTTGCAGTTTATGCTGTCTGTAAAAACCGTGAGAATATCAAAGAAAAGCTGTATGGCTTTTTACAGCCTGGGGTTATACTGTTTGTTGCCTCCTGTCTGCTGATGCTGGCCTATCTGGCTTATGCACAGCCGGTTATGCACGAATGGGACGAATTTTCTTTCTGGGGCATCAGTCAGCTTCTGGTTAAAAACCATGACCGGCTGTACACCTATTTCACATCCAGTATGCTGGGGCAGTCTATTCCGCCGGCACTGCCTGTATTGTCCTATATTTTCCAGTGGTGTACCACAGGCTTTACAGAATGGGTTGGCTTTTTTGCCTACGATGTGCTTATGTTTGCCGGTTTTGCCGCATTTACAGCCGCGTACGAAAGAAAAAGCGCCAACAGTGCCATATTTGTATATCTGCTGGCATTTCTGACACCATTTTTCTTTGCAATTTCCGACTTCCTTACATATATGAAGCCGGTTTATATCACCGCATATTCCGATATACCTATGGCAATTGTGTTTGCCGGGGCTGTGGCGGTACATTTCTTCTCTGAAAAAGGCAATGAAAACTCTGTTCTGCCGGTTTTGCCTGTGCTGATGTTTCTCACTTTTACCAAGGATATGGGCCTGGCACTGAGCTGTATAGCGCTGTTTGTTATCTTTTTTGATATGCTGGTGGCCAGAGAAAACTTTGTCTTTCTTAAAATAAAAGGCTTTTTTGGCAAATGTTTCGCCGCCTTTGTAATGCTGATGACAATCGGCGGCACTTACTTTGGCTGGGGCTATCATCTGGGCACAGTGCTGGCGGTAAACCGCACCGACTATGGCGGCTCTTCCGGTATGGGCATTGTGCAGATGCTGCTGACAGGTGTAAAAGAACTGTTGATAGGCCCTAAAAGCGAAAAATTCCTGTTTATTCAGGACAGCTTTTTCACTGCATTTTCCAATGCAAAAGTTTCTATGATAGGCAGTGGCAGAAATGTGGTGCTGCTTATCCTGGCACTGTTTGTTTTGGCTTTTGTATTCGGAAATAAAAAAGGCAGAAAACGTTCTGCCGCTATGCTTTTTTCTACAATAGTAGGCTTTGTTGGCTACTATATTTTCCATTTGCTGTTATATGTTTACATTTTAGGGGACGAAGCTTACAATCTGGTAAGCTATGACCGCTATATGTACACTTACTATATTCCATGGCTTATGATGGCACTGTTCTGTCTGGCTATGGTCGCCCGTGACGGTGCAAAATTCTGGGCAAAAGGCGCTATGGCAGGCATTGTCTGCTGTGTGTTGGTATTGTTCAATTTCTATGTACTGCCGGAAAATATTTTCACCGGTGTGGCCGGAAACTCCTTTGGCGTGCGCCGTGATATAGCTGCCAAAACAGACCACATCCGTGATGCTGTGGGCGAAGAGGATGTTATCTGGCTTTACTCCGGTCAGGATGACGGTATGCGCTGGTTTACCTATACTTTTGAACTCAGCGACAACTACATTATCCCAAACCGAGATTTTGTTTCTGCAGGTGAAACCGAAGAAGAAACAAAACAGCTGCTGCGAAAAGAAATGTATGACAGATTTACAGACTATGGTGTAACCCATATGCTTATGGACTGGACCAGCCATGAATTCTGTGTTTATTTTGACGAATTGTGTGATGTTTCCACCAGCGAAACCGGCAACGCGGCAGTGGGCTATTATAAGGTTATCTATGGCGATGACAGCCTGCGTTTTGAACTGGTGAAAGGGGGTACAGTAAACTTTGATTAAGAGAGTGAAAAATATTCCTTTCAGTATACTTCTGCTGGTATCCTTTGTAGCAGTGGCACTGGGTTTTGCCGCCAAAGGCTGTATGAATTACGGCAAAGAGATTTCTGCCCGTGAAAACGGCAGTCTGACAACCAGACAAATGGCTGTGCAGGACTTTGTGCTTGACGGTATGCGTGAAAAAAACGGTCAGTGGCAGACCACAGACGGCGACCCCAAAATGATGGTAAATGTCAGCGGAATGTTTACCGGCATCAGTTTTACAGCCGATTATCTGGTTTATCCCGGTGATATTATTCTGTATTACTTCACACAGCCCGGTGAAGGTTTCTCACCACAGAAAAGGCTGTATGTATCACAGGACAGGGATAACCCGCAGCTCTACCATTGCAATATGCCTGCAACCTATGTGGTGGATATCCGTCTGGACCCTACTACTCTGGCCGGCAATATGATTGATTTTGATTCTGTTATTATCAACCCGCCTCACAGTATGTCAGATTATCTGGCGGTTACACCCTATCATCTTATGATGTGGGTGGTATATTCGCTGCTCTTGGCGGCAATTCTGCGTTTTGTTCAAGAATTATTTACAAAAAGTTTTGAATAACTATATAAAAATTTACAAATAAGTTGTATAATAGTAGAATAAAAAGAATTTTATCCCATTAAAACAGAGGAGAAATATATATGGAAAGAAAATTTATTCCGCTTTCAGTGCCTAACTTTCCAGGCAATGAAGTTAAATATGTAAGTGATGCAGTTGCATCAACATGGGTTTCCACAGCAGGCCCACTGATTCCAAAATTTGAAAAAGCTATGGCTGAATATATGGGCACAGATATGGTTGTTGCCACAAACAGCGGTACAGCAGCACTGCATCTGTCACTGGTTGACGCAGGTGTTGGCCCTGGTGATGAAGTTATCTGTGCAGCCCTTACTTTTATTGCTGCGGTAAACCCTGTTCGTTTCTGCGGCGGTGAACCTGTATTCGTTGACTGTGACAAATACTTCTGTATGGACCCTGACAGCGTGCAGTATTTTATCGACAACTATTGCGAAATGGTTGACGGCAAACTTATCAACAAAACAACAGGTGCCCATGTAAAAGGTATGATTCCTGTTCATGTTTTCGGCAATATGGCAAATATGGAACGCCTGATGGATATTGCTGAAAAATACAACCTGTTTGTGCTGGAAGATGCCACAGAATCTGTAGGTACATTTGTAACAGAAGGTCGCTACAAAGGCAGACATCTGGGTACAATCGGTCACTATGGTGCACTGTCTTTCAACGGCAACAAAGTTATGACAACAGGCGGCGGCGGTATGGCTATCTGCCATAATGAAGCCTCCCGTCACAATATGGCTGTGCTGTCTGAAGAAGCACAGGATATGGCTAAAAAAGAAGACAACCTGCTGTTTATCCACACAGATGTTGGTTATAACTACCGTATGAACAACATTGCTGCAGCACTGGGTCTGGCCCAGCTGGAACATCTGGAAGACTTTGTGGCAACAAAAAACAGAAACTTTGCTATCTACAAAGAACTGCTGGACGGCAAAAACGGCCTGAAAATGATTGATTACACACCTGGTATCCGTTCATCAATGTGGTTCCACCAGCTGTATCTGGACGATTGCAAAATCTCAAGAAACGAAATGATTGAAGGCCTGGCACAGAGAAAAATCCAGTCCCGTCCAATCTGGCTGCTGAACCCAGACCAGGCACCATACAAAAACAGCCTGTGCATGCCTCTGCCAAATGCCAGAGACTATGTGGGAAAAATTGTAAACATTCCTTGCTCTTCCAACCTGACAGAAGAAGAAGTAAGAATTGTTTGCGCAGAAATCCTTGACCTGACAAAATAATCTGTTTGTCATTCCGAGGAGCTATTGCGACGAAGAATCGCGTCTGCACAAAGCAATAAAAGTGCAAATAACAACACAGGAGAATTCCTATGCTTATCGAAGAACTTATTATAAATGAAGAAATGCCTGTTCTCCAGGCCATGCAGCTGCTGAATGATAAAGAGAAAAAAATACTCTTTATTGCACCTGACCTGAAACTGAAAGCAGTGCTGACAGACGGCGACATCCGCCGCCACATTCTCCGTGGTGGCCGGTTGGACGCAAAAGTAGGCGAAATGGCAAACTATAATTTCCTTTCACTGAAAGCCAGCCAGCGCAGCCAGGCAAACAGCTTTATGATAAAACACTCTATTTATGCACTGCCACTGCTGGACTCTGACGGTGTGATTACTGATGTTGTTTTCTTTGATGAAAGCAGTATAAAAGTGAAAAAAACACTGGATTTGCCTGTTGTTATTATGGCAGGGGGCCTGGGTACCCGCCTGTATCCATACACAAAAATTCTGCCAAAGCCGCTTATTCCTGTGGGTGAAAAACCGATTATCGAGCATATTATCGACCATTTCAAAGCTTTTGGCTGCAAAGATTTCAATATCATTGTAAACCACAAGAAAAATATGATAAAAGCCTATTTCAACGAACAGTGCAAAGACTATAATGTAGACTTTGCCGATGAAGAGGTTTTCCTGGGCACAGGTGGCGGGCTGGCGCTGCTGAAAGGCAAGGTGAATGGTACGTTCTTCCTTACCAACTGCGATGTGCTGATAGAGGCAGACTACAACGATATTTACAAATTCCACCAGAAAAACGGCAATCTGATTACAGTTGTCTGCGCCCTGAAACACGTTACTATTCCTTATGGTGTTTTCAACCTGAACTGCGATGGTGAAATCGAATCAGTAACCGAAAAACCAACCTTCAATTTCCTGACAAATACAGGTATGTATCTTGTTGACGGCAGAATTATTGATGAACTGGAAGAAGGCAAAGCTATCGGCTTCCCGGATATTATGGAAAACTACCGTGCAAAAGGCTTTAAAGTGGGTGTATATCCTGTCAGCGAAGACAGCTGGATGGATATGGGCCAGCTGGAAGAACTGGAAGCAATGCGCAGAAGACTGGAAAACAAATAATATATAAAATTAACCGACTGATTATTTTTCAGTCGGTTTTTTGTATCTATAATTTTTGCATTGTCATTTCATTGAATCGTAAAAATGTACAACCATTTTCTGTCATTATATCAAACAGTACAGTGAAATTATATTTTACTTCTGCTTCTGGGTTTTCCGCGAATATATTTACCTGTATTCTTTCAGCAGAAATGTAATTTGTACTGATATCTCTTGCAATCGGACCAAAACCCCAGCCGATTTCAGTAGGGTTGGTATATGTCATTGTTTCACTGTTGTAGTCGGTGGTAGGTACAAACCAGTTTTCAAATCCATACAGCTGGTATGCTATCATCTGCGCGTAGTTCAGCTGGTAAACAACATCACCGCTTCTGTTATCAACATATTTGGCGAAATTTTTATAGGGATAATTTTCGCTGTAGTTTTTGCAGGTTTCAAATGTGAAGATATAGTTTGTCATAAATAAACGGCTTACATTTTCAGGCTTTACATCTGTCAGTTTATAGTTGCCAGAGCGGCCGTATTCCACCATATGCCTTGCCAGTATTGCAGCTATATCCGGCAAATCCCCCTTTTCCATATTCACCAGAGGATATGGATTTGTCTGTGGTGGAGTGATATTGTATTTGTTGACGATATACTGCCAGCCGGTGGCGGTTTGCTTGGCCTGCATAACACGCTGATGGTTATTGCCGTTATAATATTCTGCAGTATATTCTACTGTCAAATATCTGTCTTTTTCGTTATAGCCGGTGATATGGACAGGCGTTAAGGATGGCTTGTGAAAGTAGGTATCGAAAGTATACACATTGTCTTCGGCTTTATAATTTCCGGTTTCTCGAAGAAATTCTGCTGTTACACCAAAAGTGTCGCAAAGGTGTTTTTCATATATATCAGCAGGGATAGCCAAATAGTCTTGGTTATAAACCTCAACCGTACCGTATAAGCCTATAAATTCATCAATATCTTTTCCTATTACACAATTTTCATAATATGAGTGCAACCTGTAAGGTAAGGTGCCATCACCACTTTCCAGATCCCAGTATATCATTTCGCTATACACTAAATCATAAAGCAGTTTTTTGGCGTACGATGGGGCATTGCCGTTAATTATTTCCCATTCCTGTGGTGTAGACGCAGGCTGTGTAATTGTTGAATTTTCACTTTCGGAGTTTATATTGCTGCTGTCTGGTGCACTGCAACCGCAGAGTATGCACAGAGATAAAAAAATTGCTGTCAGTCTTTTCATAAAGCACCACCTTTCAGCTTTAATTATAGTTTGTGCGGTGGAAAAACGCAATAAATATGACAGAACAGTTATTCACTGCATTATTGAATAAAATTTTATCTATTAATTTTGCAAATACCCTTTTACTTATTTACAAAATATGATAAAATATAATTAACTATGTAAATACAACTAATAAGGAGAAATTCTATGTCAGTTTTAATTATAGCCGAAGCAGGCGTTAACCATAACGGTTCTTTTGAACTTGCAAAAAAAATGGCAGATGTTGCCAAAGCAGCAGGTGCTGATATCGTAAAATATCAGACAGCTGTGCCAGAACTGGTTATCAGCCGCTTTGCACCAAAAGCAGAATATCAGAAAGACACAACAGGTGAAGCTGAAAGCCAGCTGGAAATGGTGCGTAAACTCCATTTCGGTTTTGAAGAACACCGCCAGCTGAAAGAATACTGCGATTCCATCGGCATTATGTACCTGTCTACACCATTTGATATGGATTCTATCGATTTTCTGGCAGAATTGGATATGCCTGTGTGGAAAATTCCATCAGGCGAAGTAACAAATCTGCCTTATCTTGAAAAAGTGGCAAAACTGGGCAAACCTGTAATTATGTCTACAGGTATGTGCGAAATCAGTGAAATCAAAGATGCACTGGAAATTCTGGAAAAGAACGGTGCAGGCGAAATCACAATTCTCCATTGCAATACAGAATACCCAACACCACTGAAAGATGCCAATGTAAAAGCTATGCTGGACATCAAAAACAACTTTGGTACAGCAGTTGGCTTCTCTGACCATACTCTCGGTCTGGAGGCACCACTGGCTGCTGTTTCACTGGGTGCAACAGTTATCGAAAAACACTTCACACTGGATAAAACAATGGAAGGTCCTGACCATCAGGCATCCATGGCACCACAGGAACTGTTCGCACTGGTTGAATCCATCAGAAAAACAGAAATCGCACTGGGTGACGGCGTGAAAAAAGTTACAGAATCTGAAGCAAAGAACAAGGATATCGCAAGAAAATCCATCGTTGCAAAAGTTCCTGTAAAAGCAGGCGAAGTCTTCACAGAAGAAAACATCACTGTAAAACGCCCTGGCAACGGCATCAGCCCAATGCGCTGGTATGAAGTTCTGGGTCAGGTGGCAAAACGCGACTTCTCCCTGGACGAACTTATTGAACTGTAATTGACAGATTGCAACGCAATCTGTCATTCTGAGGGCTTTGCCCGAAGAATCTTTGCGCTTGTGCAAGGAGTAAACATTGTTTTTACCGCTAAGCGGTGTTACTTTTGAGACCAAAAGTAACCAAAAGTCCGGGGCGTTGCGAATCGCCCCGTGCCCCCAACGCTGCACAAGTGTGGAATGCTCTGTCTGCTGCAAATCGCTAATAATTTAAAACCTCGCACACTCCGTTTGCTCGCACTTAAATTATAACGCGATTTTTGCAAGCATATCGCCATCTGTCAGCCAAAGCTGACCCTGGCTCTCTGCTTGCTCTCCGCAGACTTCGCGATTGTTATTCAGGGAATATTCCCCGAACCCCTTTATGACGTATTGACGTTGTATTTGAACCCTTAACAAAAGGATTTGACTTTATGAAAAAAATAATGGTTGTCACATCCACCCGCGCTGACTATGGTCTGCTGCGCCCGGTGATAAAAAGAATATATGACAGCGACAGACTGAACCTGTGCCTTGTGGCCACAGGTACCCATCTGATGGAAAAATACGGTAATACAGTGGAAGAAATCGAAAAAGACGGTTTCCCAATCGCCCACCGAATTGATATTATGAAATTTGGTAGCGGCGAATATGAAACAGCCCAGACCATCGCATATACAGTACAGGCTTTCAGCGAATTGCTTGTGAAAGACCGCCCGGATATGATGATTGTCCTGGGTGATAGGTACGAAATGTTTGCGGTCTGCACTGCGGCCGCTACCCTGTCTGTGCCATTGGCACATATTTCCGGTGGCGATGTGACTGTGGGTGCAAAGGATGATTTTTACCGCCACTGCATGACTAAAATGGCAAATCTGCATTTTCCATCCTGCCCTGACAGCGAAAAGCGCGTTATCCAGTTGGGTGAAAACCCTGACACAGTACACAATGTGGGTGGGCTGGGTAATGAAAATATCCACAATGTACCACTGATGACACTGGCTGAACTGGAAGAAAGCCTTGATTTCAAAAATCTTGTTCCTTTCGCACTTATCACCTATCATCCGGAAACACAGAAAGGCACAAAGCCAACTGATGAGATGGCAAAACTGCTGTCTGCCCTTGATAAAGTGGAAAATCTGAACCTGATTTTCACCAAATCAAATGCTGACGCAGGCGGGGCAGAGATAAACGAAATGGTTGATGCTTACTGTGAAAAGAATTCCCACAGGGCAAAAGCATTTTTCTCCCTTGGGCTGAAACGTTACCTGTCAGCTATGAAATACACCTCTCTGGTGCTGGGCAACTCCTCATCAGGCGTGGTGGAAACCCCTGCCTTCGGCACACCGACTGTAAATATCGGTGACAGGCAGAAAGGTCGCTTTATTGCAGAAAATGTAATACAGACCACAGGGGAAACTGATTCAATTCTTGCGGGCATTGTTCGTGGTTTGTCAGATGAACACAAAGAAATCTGCAAAAATGTGACCAACCCTTATTACGCAGGCTGTATCGCCAGCGAAGAAATAGTAAAAATCGTAACAGAATATGTTTACGCTGAAAATAACACAATCAAAACTTTTTATGACTTATAAGGAGATAAAATTATGAAAGCACTTATTGTTGGCCTTGGCTCAATGGGCAAAAGACGTATCCGTCTGCTGAAAGGCATCGACCCGACTGTAGAAATTATCGGCGTTGATATGACAGCCGAACGTCGCGGTCAGGTGGAAGAAATGGGCCACAAAACATATTCCAGCATTACAGAAGCTGCAGCCGAAAAACCGGATGTTGCATTTGTATGTACAGCACCTGTTGCACACTATGTAATTATCAAGGAACTGCTGGAAAACAAAATCAATACATTCACAGAACTGAACCTGGTAAAAGACGGCTATGAAGAACTGATGAATCTGGCCAAAGAAAACGACACAGTTCTGTTTTTGTCCAGCACAATGCTGTACCGCGGCGAACTGACATTTATCGACAATGAAGTTAAAGCCTTTGACAAACCTGTTACATACATCTACCACGTTGGTCAGTATCTGCCAGACTGGCACCCATGGGAAAGCTATAAAAATTTCTTTGTAAGCAATAAACGCACAAACGGCTGCCGCGAACTCTTTGGTATCGAACTGCCATGGATTCTGCGTACATTCGGCCCTGTAAAAGACCTGTATGCAGTATCTGACAGAATGACTGGCCTGGAAATCGATTTTGACGACAGATATTTTGTAACACTCACACACGAAAATGGCACACGCGGTGTGATTATGGTAGACATCGTTGCACCAAAAGCTGTTCGCAACCTTGAAGTTATGGGTGAAGGCCTGCACCTGTTCTGGGAAGGCAACCCTAAAGCACTGTACAAATTCAACAACGAAACAAAAGAAAAAGATTTCATCAACACATACGAAACATTTGAACACGACAGCCGCTATTCCGACAACATTGTTGAAAATGCTTATGTTGACGAAATGCAGAACTTCCTGAATGTAGTTGCAGGCAAAGAAGAACCAAAATATTCTTACGAAAAAGACCTGTACACAATCAGCATTATGGACAGAATCGAGGGTATTGAATAATGAAAGTTTTATTTGTAGGCATTGGCTCTATCGGCACACGCCACCTGCGCAATCTGCACACTGTTGCAGCTGAACGCGGCATTGAACTGGACGTTACAGCACTGCGCTCATCACCACGCGCCCTGCCTGAAGATGTGGCTGCACTTATCAACAATCAGATTATGCAGCTGGATGACACTGTTTACGACCTGGCATTTATCACAAACCCAACTACACTGCATTACAACGCACTGAAAGACCTGAAAGGCAAATCAAAATTCTTCTTTATCGAAAAACCGATTTTTGAAGATTCAATCTATGATATAGATGAACTGGGTCTTACAGATGAAAATGCTTATGTTGCCTGCCCAATGCGTTACTGCGGCGCTTATATGAAGCTGAAAGAAATTCTGAAAGATGAAAAACCATTCTCTGTAAGAATTATCTGCTCCAGCTACCTGCCAGGCTGGCGCCCAACACAGGACTATCGTAAAAACTACTCTGCTATCAAAGCTCTGGGCGGCGGTGTAACAATCGACCTTATCCACGAACTGGACTATATGACAGACCTGTTCGGCTTCCCAGTGGAAAGCTACAACTTCAAAGGCACATACTCCAACCTGGAAATCGACTCTGACGATCTGTCCATCTACATTGCACGCTATCAGGACAAGCTGTGTGAAGTGCATCTGGACTATTTTGGCCGTGAGTATCGCCGCACCTGCGAAGTGTTTGTGGCAGACGGCACTATCGAAGCAGAATTCGGCCAGGGCAGCGTAAAACTGGCTGACGGCACAGTTATCAACTGTAGCGAAGAAGCAAATATGCGCTTTGTACGCGAAATGAGAAATGTGCTGGACATTATGGCCGGCAAAGCTGAAAACATCAACACACCGACAAAAGCCAACAAAGTGCTGGCACTGACACTGGGCAAGGAGGCATAATATGAAAAGAGTTCTTATTACCATCTGTGGCCGTGCAGGCAGTAAAGGTTTCAAAAACAAAAACCTTAAGACATTCCTTGACAAACCGCTGGTATACTACACACTGGCATCATCCTTCAACTTTAAAGAAAAAGTGGAAGACGCACAGGTTGACGTATGTCTGAACACAGACAGCCAGGACCTGGCTGACCTGGTTTTGGCAAAATATCCGGAAGTTTACTTTATTCGCCGTCCTGAAGAACTGGGTGGCGACACAGTGCCAAAAATGGCTGTTTTCCAGCAGTCTCTGGCATATATGGAAGAAAAAACAGGCGAAAAGTACGATTATCTTATCGACCTTGATATTACAAGCCCATTGAGACAGGTTCACGATGTTCTTGGTGCTTATGAACTTAAAATTGCACATCCTGAAAGACAGCTGTCTATCTCCGGCTGCCCATCCCGCCGCAGCCCATACTTCAATATGGTTAAAGAAGAAGACGGCAAAATCAAAAAAGCCATCGACAGCGTATGGTATACAGCCCGTCAGCAGGCACCTGCAGTTTATGACCTTAACGCTTCCATCTATGTATTTGATGCTGATTTCCTGAAAAACAATACAACAGGCAATATCTGGGAAGCAGACTGGGTACTTTATCAGATGAAAGATACAGCTGTGCTGGATATCGACAGCGAAGAAGACTTTGAAATGATGCAGCTTATCGGCGGCTACCTTTTCGAAAAAGTAGAAGGCTTCAAAGCAGTAAAAGATTTAATCAGATAATTATATAAAAAGAAAGACGGGGCAATCCGTCTTTTTTTGTTGTATATTATGTAGGGGACGCACATACGCCTTCGGCGAACGTGTCACCCCATCCGGACCGACGGCTTTGCCGCCATGCCACATCGTCCCATTGCCGTGAGGTATGCGCACATTATTATACGTAGGGGAGGGCTTCCATGCCCTCCCTTTTTGCGGGCGATTCGCGAACCACCCCTACGGAATAAGTGCAAAACAGGAATGTGCAGGGAACGGCCCCTGAATGTCCCGTTACCGCTTTGCCCGTTGAGATGACATTTTCCTATGTGTATGCTACAATAAAACTGTCCCCATAAATAACCGTCACAGGTTAATTATACAGAGGTGATAGAATGAAAGATGAAAAGCTGATAGCAGGCAGAGAAGATATATTGCCGACAGACGAAGGGTATTCCCGCCTTGAAATGTTGATGCAGGGTAACGAGGAAGAACATCGGCGCCAAGACCGAAATTATATGATTACATTTTTTGTCCTTGCTCTTATAGTTCTTTTTGTAATTGTCCACGATAAAAAGAAGGCAGACAACCTGAAAGCAGAAACAGCCGCACACATTGACCGCTATGTCCGGCATACCTATGGCACACAGTTTGATAAATTTGAAGTTTCAGAGCATATAGGCGAACATTACGACTATACCATAGCCGACCGCTATGACAACTACCGGCTTGCCTATGTTAGCCGCAGTTACACAGACCCGGAATGGAATAGGGGATTTACCATTGTCGCAGATATGGGCGGCAATATTGTATTTGACGGTTACCAGACCAATTATCTGAAAGGCAGTGCAGTTTTTTCAGCCCGTGACTATGAATATTACAGGGCTGTGAACAAAGTGGAAGCCACCCTGTGCATAAGAGCAGGTGAAAAGGAATATATAACCATACTGGATGATATTTCTTTGTTCGGTGATTTTGATGCCAAAGGGGAAGTATATTCCACACATGACAGCTATCTCTACAGTGTGTATACAGGCCCGGTGCTGCATACCGACAGCCCGCCCTCTGTAAATGAACTGGCGGCAGAATATGGCAAACTGGCACTGGAAATCAACCTTGCAAAGCCTACATTGCAGAAATACAGGGATATAATTCTGCTGTGTCGCAGCTGTATGACAGACCGGGATGTGGCATATGCCTGTGCAGATATTATAATAAACTCCAAAGCCGAACTTGGCAAAGGGAATAAAATATCTTTCACTTATTCAGAAATACACAGTGCGGACTTTGAACAGACATTGACCGGCACACTTTCTGAATATATAGCGGAATAAAAGCGTTTTTTATTAGTATGACCGGTTTTTGCTTTTGTATCATCAGTTCAACACTGCCACGAAAAACCAATAATCCAATTAAAAAAGACAAGGTTATTATACATACCTTGTCTTTATTTTATCTGTTTTTATTTCTGAAGTTGCCTTCGTCATCAAAGGTTTCTTTCAGGGCTTTTTCTGTTTTGGGAATGGTGGCAACCATAGGAATTAATTGCATCATACATATAATCCCACCTGCAGTGCCCACTGTGTCAGCACTTTTGCCATACACCAGCATCATTGGAATCACCATTACCAGACATACTACAGCTGTTTTCTTCCGTAATATGCCCCAATATTTCTGGGCGAAACGCCAGGTGTCCTGGTTTTGCATACTGCGGCCTGTTCTGTAACCGAAAGCATAGTTGATATCTATACTGTCATCATTTTCGAAAAATTTGCCAAACCGATACAACAGCACAGGTATCAGCATGCTACACCCGGTCATAAATATCCACATAAACATATTATTTACGTCCCCATATAACTTTTGGTGCGCCGTTACGGTAGCTTAAAGGCAGGTAGGACAGTATTCCATTTGTATCGAAGGTAAACTTTGCACTGCCCAGCCAATAGTTGTGTATTCTTTCCATACCGCTTTCATCACTGTTCAAGACAGTTTCACTGTCTGCCCAGCCTGAAGGTTTTTCACAGACGGCGCAGTAAATTGTCAACTGGCTGTCAAAACAGCCGAAAACATCACCCATTATTTCCTGTACATTTTCAGGTATGTATATTTCAGTCAGTCGGTTTGCCATAATAAAGGCACCGCCGGCAATACCGTATACATCCTGTGGTATTTCCAGTTTTGTGCCACTGCCCATTGCGCTTACCAGCCATTTTCTGCCCTGGGTATCAACGTGATAATGCAGATTGATGTCTGTCATAAAATCACCGCTTTCTTAACAGTATTTGATGCACAGTTCACAGATGTCTGCAGCTTTGTCGCAGTATTCTGAAATATCAAAGTGTTTTTCCACCAGTTCTTCTCTGGCTGTTTCGTCAGCGTTGTCGCTCATTGCACGGATAATCACAAATGGAACATCGTTTTTGCAGGCGATGTGGGCGATTGCGGCGCCTTCCATTTCCACACAGTCAGGGTTGCAGAATGCAGCAATGGCTTCTTTCTGGGCTGTTTCGCCTATAAATTTATCGCCGGTGGCAATTTTGCCTACGATGAAATTTGTGTTTGTTTCCTGGCAGGCACGGCTGGCAGCATTAATCATATTTTCATCTGCAAAATAGCTGTCCATATTTGGATAGTGCTGGTTAATCATGGATATTTCAGCATCGTGATATGTAACTTCCTTTGAAACCACCACATCACCAACGCCGATTTTGCTGGTCATATTGCCTGCGATACCGCTGAACATAATTGCATCAATGCCGTATTTTGTAATCAGCAGCTGTGTTGCGGCACCGGCGGCCACTTTGCCCATACCGCTCTGTGTCAGCACCACGTTTTTGCCATGCAGCTGACCTTTGAATATTTCCAGACCTGCCACTTTTTCGCTTTCTACATCTGTCATACGACTTTTCAGCAGTGTAACTTCTTCCGGCATTGCGCCGATAACGCCTATTGTTTTCATAATTTACCTCATATAATTGTTAAATAATGATAGGGGCGGGAAAACCCCGCCTCTGTCTGTTTATGCATAAAAATCTTTGTCCCAAGGGTCTTTTTCCTTTGGCAGACATTTATCCCACGGTTCGTGGCCATTGTAGGTGTGGCTGTACTGCATATTGGCAGCACGCTGTGCCCGTATGCCACCTTTGCTCAGTTTTTTATCATAGCCGCTGACAAAATCTTTTTTTCTGCCTTTTGCAGAATAATCGTCAAAGTCTGTGTTGCGGAACATACCAAAATCGCCACTTCTCTGCTTTTTCTCTGTGTCTTTACCCAGTTTCATATCAAACAGACCCTTCCGCATCTGTGGACGGGCAGATGTTGTCTTTATAGTCTGTTTTGGTCTGGAATATCCGCCACGGTTTTGAGTGCCGGACAGATAACGCTGTGTAGGGCTGTCACCGCCACGGCTTTGCATAGGGCGGCGCTTTGGTTTTGATACTGCAATAATCAGCATCAGGATAAAAATCCAGAAAATTATCGGCAGCAAAACTACAAATCCTATATTCATAAAAACCCTCCTTTATAACTTAAACCTGTTGCAGTTCCTTTGGGGGACAGGGAAAATTATTCTATATTATTATAATACAGGGTTATTGTGTGAATTCTGTTAAATTAAACATTGAAACGGAACAGTGTTACGTCGCCGTCTTTCATCACATATTCTTTACCTTCGCTGCGAACCAGACCTTTTTCTTTTGCGGCTACCATTGTGCCACAGGCCATCAGGTCGTCATAAGCGATGATTTCAGCACGGATAAAACCTCTTTCAAAGTCAGAGTGGATTTTACCGGCAGCCTGTGGGGCTTTTGTGCCTTTTGTAATTGTCCATGCTCTTACTTCTTCAGGACCGGCTGTCAGGAAGCTGATAAGACCCAGCAGGGCATAGCTTTCCTGGATAAGTGTATCCAGGCCGGAAATTTCCAGACCCAGTTCAGCCAGGAATTCTCTTTTTTCTTCTCTGGACAGACCGTTTACGTCTTCTTCAATTTTTGCACAGATTGGCAGACAGCCGCTTTTGTCTTCTGCTGCTTTCTGTTTTACCACCGGATAATACTGGTTTTCGCTGATGCCCATCAGCAGGTCATCTTCAGACAGGTTACAGGCGTAGATAACAGGTTTTGCAGACAACAGTGGCATTTCTTTGAACCATTCTTCCTCTTTTTCGTTCAGCAGTTCAAAACCACGGGCGTTTTTGCCTTCTCCCAGATATTCTTCCAGTCTTTCCAGCATAACTACCAGGTCGCCCAGGCTCTTGTCGCCTTTCAGGGCTTTTTTAGTTCTGTCAATTCTTCTCTGTACAATTTCCAGGTCAGACAGTACCAGTTCCAGGTCGATTGTTTCAATATCTCTCAGTGGGTCAACACTGCCTTCAACGTGAATAATATCATCGCTGTCAAAGCAACGTACCATGTGGATAATGGCATCAACTTCACGGATGTGGCTCAGGAATTTGTTGCCCAGACCTTCACCGTGGCTTGCGCCTTTTACAAGACCTGCAATATCAACAAATTCAATTGTGGCAGGTGTATATTTTTTAGGGTTGTACATTTCAGCCAGTTTGTCCAGTCTTTCGTCCGGCACAGCTACCACGCCAACATTTGGTTCAATAGTGCAGAAAGGAAAGTTTGCACTTGCCGCACCGGCGTTTGTAATAGCATTGAACAGTGTACTTTTGCCTACGTTTGGCAAACCTACGATACCAAGTTTCATAATCTATATTCTCCTTTTAATTTTTCTTTATTTTGCAGGGATTTTTAACATAATATAATTTTTACGTCACCATTTTATCACCATTTTACACCAATTACGCTGTTTCAAACTGCTGTATCGCCTTCTGCATACTTTCATCAGTAACGTGAACATATTTGTCCATTGTAGTCTGAATGCTTGCGTGACCCAGCAATTTCTGCAGAACTTTAGGCTGAACACCACGTTCTATGGCTCTTGTAGCGTATGTATGACGCAATGTGTGCATAGTGAAATGTTTAATACCAGCTTCATCACACAGCTTGTAAAGATGCGTATCGTAGGATGAGTTTTTGGCAGGTTCTCCGGTACGCCAGTTGATGAAAACCAGGTCTTTCATAACCAGAGTTGCTTTTCGGCCGGTGTGTCTGTCCATAAATTCCAGTGACTGGGGCAATGTGGCAGATTCTTTTCGGCTGTCCTTCTGGCTATAAACTGTTTTTAGTATTTCATATGCTCGGTTGGTAAGAGGGATTGTTCTGTAGCTGTGAAGTGTCTTTGGCGGACCGGCACGCCAGTAGCCGTTGCCGTGTCTGTATTCCAAAGCTTTATTCACAGTCAATGTCCTTTTTTCAAAGTCTATACAGTCCCAGGTCAGGCCTATCAGTTCGCCTGTGCGCAGTCCTGTTTCCAGTAAAAGCGCATACTGATAATAGTTATGGGAGCGTTTTGCCACTTCCATAAACTTTTCCTGCTCTTCCACAGTAAGATATTTTATATCACTGGGTGCACGGACCGGTTTGGTATATCGCACTGTGTCCATAGGATGCTTTGAGATGAAGTCGTTCATTATTGCTGACTTGAACATAGTCCCCATTGTTATATAGGTAGCTCGTATTGTGCCGCCGGCATATCCGTCTGTATCCATCTGATTCAGAATCATTTTGCAATGCAGAGGTTTCACATCTGTCAGCAACATATTGCCGATAAAAGGCTTGATATTGTGGATGTATCTGTCGCGGTAATTACGCAATGTATTTGGCGACAGGTCACATATAATGTGGGTAGTCCAGAATTCAAACCATTTATCAACCGTCATATCTGATACGGCAGGGGCAATCCCATGTTTGTCGGTATATCTGGCATCTTCTATCCAGTTTTTGGCTTCTTTGTGAGATGAAAACATTTTTTCACGGCGTTTGCCGTATTTATCCACAAATCTTGCTGAATAACTGCCATCTTTTCGTTGGCAGATGCCTTTACCAAGTTCTTTACCTTTTAAATTTTTACCCATTAGAGCTCCTTTCTTTTGCAGAAAAAGAGCCTATGCATCACTTTATTGTAACACATAGCCCGTTTTTTCTCAATAGTTGCATATATCAAATAGACAGTTTATTTTTCAGATATTCTTCAAAAGCTTTGCGCTTTACAAGCTTCTTGTTTCCTACATAGAGAACAAAAGTACAATTAGGGCTTCTCAACATTTCAGAAAGTTTGTTTATACCGATATTGCTGTATTCTGCAGCTTCTCTTATGGTCAGAGTTGTTTTCTCCCACACCGGCACTCCGGCATAGTTTTCGTTTGTATTTTTCATATCAATTCTCCTTGTCAGTTACATTTTCGGGGTATCAGGGTTCTCCCTGAAAGCTGAATGGGTACACCATTCGTTGCTTGCTTATATAATAAGTTGCTATTTTTACCTGTGTCACTTTATTAACAGTTCAATAAGCCAATAAACATCAGTGCCTGTGTTTTGGATAAATACCGACTCCTTCCACAGTGCCAATACTTATTGACTTGTTGTCTTCTACGCAAGTTTCCAGAACCATACGGCTCCTTCTTTTTCAGAAATCACACCCAGCTCTTTCTTTGCTTTCTTGGCTGTGGTTTTCCTTATGCCTGCGGCTTTAAGTCGGTTTTCACATTCAACTGCAGTCAGCGGTCCGTTTTCAAGCATCGACTGTATAAAGTCTTTTGCTTCTTTCAGTCGGTCATCGGGTCTTCCGTTGACAACACAGTTGCCAAGTATTTCGTCGGCAGAACGGTCCACCTGGTCAAGCCATTCAACCATACCATCACCAACTGAAAACAGAACAGACTTACCCATTGGTGCCAGATTGCTTTTCTGTACAGCCATTATCCTTTCGTTGTCGGATATATCTGATGATGTTCTGGCTATCAGCAATGAACTTCTGGCCGCGGCTACAATGTCTATTGAACCGGTTGTTCGGTACAATGCTTTTAAGCCTTGCGCCTTGTTCATATGGGCCACAACAATAACCGCACAGTCCAGTTCCCTTGCAATTCTGATAAGTGAATTGAACTGCGGTCGCACTTCGTTGGACATATTCAATGACACATTACTGCCTATGTATGATGACAACGGGTCAAGAATCAGCAGTTTTGCATTTTCCTGGGCAACTGCTTTATACAGCCTTTCATCAGAAAATGTGAGTGGATACTCTGCTTCATTTATAAACACCAGCCTGTTCACATCACCGCCGGCCTTTATAAATCTTGGCAGTACAGTATCATCAGCATCATCTTCTGTGTTCTGATAAATGACAGTAACAGGTTCACGGGCTTCTTCTGTAAATGGCAGTGGTCTGTCTGTTGTAAGCAATGCCGCAAGGTTAAGGACAAAGGTGCTTTTGCCATCACCAGGGTCACCCTGGATAAGTGTAACCTTGCCATATGGAATATATGGATACCACAGCCATCTGACTTCTTTTGGTTCAATTTCGCTTGCGCGGATTATATCCACAGATTTTTCTTTCAGCATAGTAATACCTCCTTTCTTCGGACTAAAGATGGTACACAAAACTTAATGTATTTTGTTATACTTCTTCGCCTGTAGCCGAAAAAAGGAGGTGAAATGTTAAGTTTTATAAAAAATTTCACAAATTTATTTTGTTTTGAGCAGACAGTTGCCTATTTTTTATCTTAACGAATTAAATTTTAAGTCTGTATAAATACAAAAGTTAAATGTTTGACATAGATTTCACATAACTTGTATTTTTGATTTCACATTGCGTCTTTAAAATGATAACTGTAGCAAATAAATCCACACAAGTCTTGAAAGGGGACATTATTATGAAAAAATTAATTACTATTGTTTTAGCTGCATTAATGGCTATGTTTGTTTTTACAGGTTGTAGCAATGAAACTGCCGGTGCTGTTTCTACAGACGGTTCCACATCTATGGAAAAGGTAATAGGTGCTCTAGGTGAGGCATTCCAGAACGATACCGGTATTAGTTTTACATATAACCCAACAGGTTCCGGTTCAGGCATTAAAGCTGTTCAGGAAGGCCGCTGTGACATTGGTCTTTCTTCCCGTGATCTGAAAGCAGAAGAAAAAGATGCAGGTCTTACAGGTACAATCCTTGCATACGACGGTATCGCAATTATAGTAAACCCTGAAAACCCGGTTTCTGACCTGAGTGTTGAAACAATCGCAAAAATTTACAAAGGCGAAATCACAAACTGGTCTGAAGTTGGCGGCAATGATGCAGAAATCGTGCTTATCGGACGTGAAGCTGGTTCCGGTACAAGAGACGGTTTTGAATCTATCACAGATACAGAAGATGCCTGCAAATACCGCCAGGAACTGACATCAACAGGTGACGTTATCACAACAGTTGCACAGAACCCAGGTGCAATCGGATATGCATCAGTTGCATCTGTAAAAGATACAGTAAAAGCTGTAACAGTTGACGGTGTGGCTGCAACAGGAGCAAACATCAAAGACGGCAGTTATGTAGTACAGAGACCATTTGTTCTGGTGACAAAATCAGATACACCACTGGGCGAATCTGCACAGAACTTCTTTGATTACATCACATCAGCTGCTGCAAACGATATTATCTCTGCAGCTGGCGTAGTTCCTGCAAACTAAGTAAATTCGCAGATGCGACGGTTAGTAAAATAACCGCCGCTGTTCTGCTATGAGGATGAACAATGAAGAAAAATCAACTGATTGAAAATATTATCCACGGAATATTTCTGTTGCTTGGCCTTATTACAGTGGGCTGTGTACTTTTGATTACAGTTTATCTTGTAATCTCCGGTATTCCTGCAATCAAAGAAATCGGCATAGCTGATTTTCTGTTTGGCAAAGAATGGGCGTCCACAGCAGCCCAGCCAAAATACGGTATACTGCCATTTATTCTCACAAGCATATATGGCACAGCAGGTGCAATATTAATCGGTGTGCCGATAGGGTTTATGACAGCTGTTTTCCTTTCAAAAATGGCATCACCAAAGGTGAAATCTGTAATGCAGTCAGCAGTCAGCCTGCTGGCAGGCATACCATCCGTTGTATATGGTCTGGTGGGTATGCTGGTGCTGGTACCAGGTATCAGAAAAGTTTTCAAAGTACCTGATGGTGCAAGCTTGCTGGCTGCAATTATTGTTCTGGCAATTATGATTCTGCCATCCATTATCAAAATGTCCGTAACGGCGCTGGATGCTGTTCCAAAAGAATACGAAGATGCTTCCCTGGCGTTGGGTGCAACGCCTGTCGAAACCTATTTCAGAGTTTCCGTCCCTGCCGCAAAAAGCGGTATTGCTGCAGCAGTTGTGCTGGGTGTAGGCCGTGCTATTGGTGAAGCAATGGCAGTTATGATGGTTGCAGGCAATGTGCCGAATATGCCGGACTCCCTGTTTCAGAGTGTCCGCTTTCTTACAACTGCGGTATCCAGCGAAATGTCATATTCCAGCGGCTTGCAGAGGCAGGCACTGTTCTCCATCGCGCTGGTACTATTCCTGTTTATTATGCTTATAAATGTGACATTGAACTTCTTCCTCAAAAGAGAAAAGGAATAAACTATGTTGAATCAATCATTAACACCAAGAAGAAAACACTATGAAATGCTTATGAAAGCGCTGATGCTGATATCAGTTGGGCTGACAGCCGCATTGGTACTGTTTTTGCTGGTATATGTTTTATTTCAGGGTATACCAAATATTACTTGGGAACTGCTTTCCACAAAACCAAGCTATCTGACTGAAAGAATCGGTATTCTGCCGGATATTCTGAACACTGTATATATTGTAGTTGCAACATTGCTGATTGTATTGCCTCTGGGTGTTGGTGCAGCAATTTATCTTACCGAATATGCATCAAATAAAAAGGTGGTTGCGGTTATTGAATATGCTGCCGAAACCCTGTCCGGCATTCCTTCAATTATCTACGGTCTGGTGGGCATGCTTTTGTTTTCCAACAGTATGGGTACCTGTCTTATGGCAGGTGCACTGACATTGGTTATTATGAACCTGCCAACAATAATGCGTACCACACAGGAAAGTCTGAAAACCGTTCCGCAGTCTTACCGTGAAGGTGCTTTTGGCCTTGGCGCCGGCAAATGGCGTGTGGTCAGAACAGTGGTTCTGCCCGGCTGTGTGGATGGTGTAATTACAGGCTGTATTTTGTCTGTAGGGCGTATTCTGGGTGAATCCGCGGCACTTCTTTTCACAGCAGGCTTTGCCCATGCTGTAAATGGTCTTATCACAGGTCTTGCAGCACCGGGTGCAACACTTACAGTTGCTCTCTATGTTTATGCAAAAGAGCAGGGTGAATTCGGTGTGGCCTTTGCCATTGCGGCAATTCTTATGGTACTGACAGTTATAATCAACTTTGCCGCAACCCTTGTACAGAAACACTTTGCCAAAAGGAGAAGTATATGAGTAATATAATCACAGTTAAAGATATGAGCCTGTGGTATGGTGACCACAAGGCTTTGAATAATATAAACATAGAAATCCCTGAAAAAAGCATTACAGCTCTTATCGGTCCGTCAGGCTGTGGCAAATCCACTTTCCTTAAAACACTTAACAGAATGAACGACCTTATTCCAAGTGTGAAAATCACAGGTGACATACGTTACAATGATACAGATATATTCAGTAAAGAGGTGGATGTAAACAGCCTGCGAAAGAAAATAGGTATGGTTTTCCAGAAACCTAACCCATTTCCAATGAGTATATATGACAACGTGGCCTATGGCCCTCGCACCCACGGTATTACCAACAAGGCACAGCTGGATGAAATTGTGGAACAGGCCCTGCGCGATGCCGCAATATGGGACGAAGTAAAAGACAGGCTGAAGAAAAATGCTCTTGGTATGTCCGGCGGTCAGCAGCAGAGACTTTGTATTGCAAGAGCACTGGCAGTACAGCCGGAAATACTGCTGATGGATGAGCCAACATCCGCCCTTGACCCTATTTCCACATCCCGTATTGAAGAACTGGCTATGGAACTGAAAGAAAAGTACACTATCATTATGGTTACACACAATATGCAGCAGGCGGTGAGAGTGTCCGACTATACAGCATTTTTCCTGCTGGGTGAACTTGTAGAGTTTGGCAAAACCGATGATATTTTCTCACAGCCAAAAGATAAACGTACAGAAGACTATATTACCGGCAGATTCGGATAAGGAGGACAGTATGAGAAACAGATTTGATGAACAGCTGTTTGAAATGAATAGAGAACTTATCGAAATGGGTGCTATGTGCGAAGAAGCCATTGCTTCTGCGGTAAAAGCCCTGACAAATAATGATATTGAACTTGCGCAAAAAGTAAAAAGAAACAGTTCTGCCATTGACCGGATGGAACGTGAAATTGAAGGACATTGTATGAAACTGCTTCTTCATCAGCAGCCGGTTGCCCGTGACCTGCGTGCCATTTCTGCGGCGCTTAAAATGATTACCGATATGGAACGCATCGGCGACCAGGCAGAAGATATTGCCGAAATTGTAATATCCATAGGAAATCACACAATGGATGGTCTGGAAATCATCGAGCTGATGGCAAGGGAAACCGTAAAAATGGTAACAGACAGTGTGGATGCATTTGTCAAAAAAGATGTTGAACTGGCGCAGGAAGTAATCAGACGGGACGACATTGTAGACAGCTATTTTTTAAAAGTAAAATATGATATAATCAAGTTGATTTCAGAGAATTCTGCTGACGGAGAATTTGCCCTTGACCTTTTGATGATTTCCAAGTATTTCGAACGTATCGGCGATCATGCAACAAATATAGCTGAATGGGTAATTTATTCTGTAACAGGTACACATAAGGAGGCATAATTATGATATGGTGTGTAGAGGATGATTCAGGCATCCGTGACATTGAATTATATGCGTTGAATTCTGCCGGGTTTGAAACCAGAGGCTTCGAAGATGGGCTGTCTTTTTGGGAAGCACTGAAAAAAGAAAAACCGGAACTTGTTGTTCTTGATATAATGCTGCCAGGTATGGATGGTATCGAGATTTTGACTAAAATGAGGGAAACTCCTGAATATAATGGTATCCCGGTTATTATGGCAACAGCAAAGGGGCAGGAATACGACCGTATCCGTGGCCTGGACTTAGGTGCTGATGACTATATTGTAAAACCTTTCAGCATTATGGAAATGGTGTCCAGGGTAAAAGCGGTTTTGCGCCGCAGCCAGCCACAGCAGGTTTCCAAACTGCTTAAATCCGGTGGTTTGGTTGTGAATATGGACGAGCACACTGTAAGCGTGGATGGCAAGCGTGTACAGCTTACTTACAAAGAATTTGAACTGTTGCGAATGTTCCTTTCCCATCCGGGTATGGTGTACACCCGTGAACAGCTGTTTTCACAGGTGTGGAACATGGACTATATGGGGGATTCCCGCACACTTGATTCACATATACGCACATTGCGACAGAAATTGGAAGACTATGGGAAAATGATCGAAACAGTGCGCAGTGTGGGCTATCGCTGGGAGGCAGGGTATGACAAGTAAAATATTCAAATCCATAATCTCGGTGGCTGCTGCAGTTCTTATGGCCAGTTTGATTATAATCACAGGTGTACTTTATCATTATTTTGGAAATGTTCAGGAAGAACAGCTGAAAGATGAACTCAGCCTTGCCGCCAGTGCAGCAGAACTGCTGGGGGAAGACTATCTTGCTGGCCTGGATTATGACAGATACCGTTTGACCTGGGTAGATGCCGATGGCAATGTTGTTTTTGACAGCCACGCTGACAAATCCTCAATGGAAAATCACGCAGACCGTGAAGAAATAAAAGAAGCCCTGACCTATGGTACAGGCAGCAGTATGAGACAGTCCTCTACTTTGACAGAGCAGACCATCTATGAAGCAACCCGTCTTGAAGACGGCAGTGTTCTGCGCATTTCTGTCAGCCGTGCAACAGCCATTGCTCTGGTACTCGGTATGGTTCAGCCTATAGCATTTGTTATTGCAATTGCATTCTGTCTTTCCGGTTGGCTGGCAGACCGTATGGCAAAACGTGTAGTGGAACCACTGAACAAACTGAATTTGGACAAACCAATGGAAAACGATGTTTACGAAGAACTTGCACCATTACTGCGCCGCATCCATTCACAGCATAAAGAAATTGAATATCAGATGTGGACTTTACAGCAGAAACAGGATGAGTTTGAGCAGATTACCGACAATATGAAAGAAGCGATGGTTCTTCTGGACAGCAATGGCAGAATAATCAGCATAAACCCTGCGGCTAAAAAACTGTTTGGTATAAACATAGACTGCGTTGGCGAAGATTTTCTGACAATAGACCGCAAGCAGGATATGCGCCAGGCAATCAATGAAGTGAAGGATAAGGGACAAGCGTTCTTCTATACCAAAAAGAACGGCAGAAACTATCAGTTTGATTTAAGCCGTATCGATGCAGACGGAAAGATCCACGGCATTGTAATCCTTGCATTTGACATTACTGAACAGGTCAATGCAGAAAAACACCGCCAGGAATTCACAGCAAATGTATCCCACGAACTTAAAACTCCGCTGCAGACAATCATCGGTTCAGCAGAACTTATGGAAAACGGAATTGTAAAAGAAGACGATATACCGCGTTTTGTAGGCCGTATCCGCAAGGAAGCTTCAAGGCTGGTTATACTTATAGATGATATTATCCGCCTGTCACAGCTGGACGAAGGTGTGGATATGCCCCGTGAAGATGTGTGTTTGCGTAATATAGCTGAAGAGGTGTGTGAAACACTGTCGGATGCTGCAAAAATGAAAAACATATCGTTGAATATATCAGGTGATGATGGGGTAATCTGTGGTGTACGCAGATTGCTGCATGAAATTGTTTACAATCTTTGCGACAATGCTATAAAGTACAACAGGGAAGGCGGCAGTGTTGATATTTCTGTTGAAGAAAAAGCAGGCACTGTGTGTTTCAGCGTTAAAGATACGGGAATAGGCATTTCTTCAGAACATCAGGAAAAAATATTTGAACGCTTTTACAGGGTGGACAAAAGTCATTCCAAACAGTCCGGAGGTACAGGCCTGGGACTTTCAATTGTAAAGCACGCTGTACAATACCATCACGGTAAAATCATTATAGAAAGCGAACCAGACAAAGGAACAACAATTTCTGTTCTTTTTGATACAACTGTATAATAATTTTAATAAAACAAAACCATAGCTGATTTTCAGCTATGGTTTTTGTTATTTCACATAGATTTGACATAAATTTCACTCACCTTGTCTAAAAACTTTACTTTCAAAATGCTATCATAATTGCGTTTGATAAATTAATTATTAAATGTTTTTACTATAAGGAGTAATTATGAGTATATTTGATGTGTTTTCCCTGATGGGTGGCCTTGCCCTTTTTATGTATGGCATGGATGTAATGGGCAAAGCCCTGGAAAAAGCCGCAGGCAGCAAGCTGAGTGCTATCCTTGGCAGAATGACAGCCAGCCCATTAAGAGGCTTTCTGCTTGGCCTTGGTGTAACGGCTGTTATTCAGTCTTCCTCTGCAACAACAGTTATGGTAGTTGGCTTTGTAAACTCCGGCATTATGTCACTTAAACAGGCTATCGGCATTATCATGGGTGCCAATGTAGGTACTACAATAACAGCCTGGATTCTTTCCCTTACAGGTCTGCAGGGTGACAGTTTTATCATCAAAATGATGAAACCGTCTTCATTTGCACCTGTGCTGGCATTTATCGGTCTGCTGATGTATATGGGCAGCAAAAAGGACAAAAAGAAAAACCTTGGTACAGTTCTGCTTGGTTTCACAATTCTTATGACAGGTATGGATATGATGTCTGCCGCAGTAAAACCGCTCAGAACAATTCCTGGATTCCAGCAGCTGTTTGTAACATTTACAAACCCTATACTGGGTGTTATGGCAGGTGCATTGGTTACTGCTATCATTCAGTCGTCATCAGCTTCTGTTGGTATACTGCAGGCATTGTCCTCTACAGGCGCCATAACTTTTGGCAGCGCATTGCCTATTATCATGGGTCAGAACATAGGTACCTGTGTAACAGCTATCCTTTCTTCCCTGGGCACAACAAAAAATGCAAAGCGCACTGCTGCAGTTCATCTGTATTTCAATATAACAGGCGTAGTTATTTTCATGCTTGGTTTCTATGGTCTTAACGCCATATTTGATTTTCCGTTCATAACAAATGTTATTGACCAGAAAGGTATTGCGCTTGTGCATACAGCATTCAATGTGGTTGCTACAGTTATTCTGCTGCCTTGTGCCGGCCTGTTGGAAAAAATGGCAATGGCCACTATCAAGGATGACAAGGAAGCAGAAGAATTTGCACTGCTTGACACACTGCTGCTGAACACACCATCTGTAGCTGTTGAAAGAAGCAGAACAGTTGCAAATGAAATGGCAGAAATAGCTCTTAAAGGCTTTATCAAATCCACATCTTCCATTGACAAATTCTCCGATGAATCTGTAGAAGAAATCAGACAGATGGAAAGTACTGTTGATAAATATGAAGATAAACTGGGTACTTACCTTGTTCAGCTGACTGAACAGGATATGACAAGCGATGACAGCCATCAGGTAAGCAAAATCCTGCATGTTATAAACGATTTCGAAAGAATCAGTGACTATTCAGTAAATGTGGTAAATACCGCCATTGAAATGATGGAAAAGCAGGTTAAATTCTCTGCTGAAGCTATGAAAGAAATAGCTGTACTGGAAAAAGCATCACACGAACTGATGAATCTTACAGAAAAAGCATTTGTGGACAATGATATACAGACAGCTTTTGAAATTGAACCTCTGCAGCATGTCATAAACGAAATGATTATGCAGATAAAAGATAACCACATTCTGCGTCTGAGAAACAAAGAATGTACAATCGAACTTGGTTTTGTACTTTCTGACCTGCTGAATGCCTATGAAAGAGCATCTGCTCATTGTTCAAATGTTGCTATCGCTGTTATAGAATCAGTTTCTTCTGAATATGCACCACACGAATCTTCAAGAAATTACAGAAGAGACGAAGAATCTTCCTATCAGGAAATATACAGAAATAATAAAGCAAGATTTTCCCTTATTTAAAATACATTTCCCACCCGCCCCGCAGTATTTTACTGCGGGGCAAAACCTTTGTGGATAACTGTAGCTATTATTACTTAAAAGTAAAAACAAGATAAACTGTTCTGTAAACACTGATTTTAAACAGTTGCAAAATAAAAAAAGATGGTACTCAATTTTAGAAACTGAATACCATCTCTTAAGTTAAAAGATTAAATGCAAGGCTCTTTTTATAATTTGTATCACCATTTTCTCACCATTTTGGTGTGAAGATATGGTGGATTTCATAAAGTTTTATGTGTGTAAAATATGTCCTAAAACCGCTTGAATAGCGGTTTTTCTCACTTTTATAAGGATTTATCAAGATACAGAAACCGGCATTTTCATTTCGATACCAAGTTTCATAATCTATATTCTCCTTTTAATTTTCCTTTATTTTACTGAGTTCTTGTAAATCCGAAATTATATTTGACGCCATTTTGACACCATAACAATTAAAAATCGATTACCTTTTTGCAGAGGAATCGTATGTAACAGGAGTGAATTGGCTGTCTTTTTTATATAAAGGGTGCTATATAATAATATAATTATACTGTATTCAGACTCAAATATCAACAATTTACTTTTTGTATGGATTTTGTTTCATAAGTGGAACAGCAGCATTACTGTTGTACACTCTGCACAAATATGTGCAATATAACCTATGCATAGTGCCAAAAATGAAATTTAATATTGCAATTTCGACAAATCGTGAAAATATACAAAAAATATTTAAAAAAGTTGTTGACAATGCTAGGATGATGTGGTATCATAATCAAGCTGTCACGAAGAGGACAGACAGGAAGAAAGCCGAAAAGGCAGAAACCTGAAGCCAAGTAACCGAACCTGAAGCGATAAGCAAAGTGGAACGGCCAAAGTCCGAAAGGGAAGGCCGGGGCTCTGGGGTAGCACTGTGGGGCGAGCCAGCGTGGGAGAAAGGAACTGCAGAAAGCTGAGTACCGAAATCGGAAGGACGGCATGGAAACAGGCCGGACGGAAGAGGAAGAGTAAGGAAGCCGAAAGGTTGCCAGACGGCACCGAAGGAACCGCCGACAGGGGAAAACGGGAAGAAGGGAAAAGAAAGACGGAAGGCTGAGTAGTCAGAACCAAAGCGAAGCGGACGAAAGAAAGCAGAGCGGAAGGGGAAAGCCCGAAAGCGAAAGCAAAAGGGAAGCACCGGGGAAACAGCTGTGGGAGCGAAACCGGGAGGGACGAAAGGAAACTGACAGAGAGCCGAGTACGAAGAAATGGAAGCAAAACACGGGAAACCGGGTGGAGCGGAAATGGAAAGGCAAGGAAGCCGGAAGGCAGAGAGGCAGCACTGTGGAAGTTACTGTGAGACGGAAGCGGGAAGAAAGAGGAAAGGAAGAAACAGAGGCTGAGTAGCCGGAACCGGAAAAGAAGCAGACGAAAGGAAGCGGAAAAGAAGGGGATAGACCGAAAGCGAGAGCATAAGGTAAGCACCTGAGGAACAGCTGCGGGAGCGAATCAGGGAAGGGCGAAAGGAAACCAACAGTAGAGCCGAGTACAGAAACCTGGAAGGAAGGCACGGGAAACCAGGCCGGAGAGAAAGGGGAAACCGAGGAAGCGAGAGCGGAGGCGGGGCACCGGGAAAGCAGCTGCAAGGCAGAACCGGGAAGAAGAGGAAAGGAAGAGCAGAAGGCTGAGTAGCTGGAAGCGGAAGGCGAGCGGACGAAAGAAAGCAAGCAGGAAGTGGAAAAGACCGGAAGAGAAGCGGACGAGAGAAAGCGGAGAAGAAGGTAAGCACCTGTGGAACGGCTGTGGGAGCGAAGCAGGGAAGAGTGAAAGGAAACGAACAGTAGAGCTGAGTACAGGAACCTGGAAGTAAGGCATGAGAAATCAGGCCGGAGAGAAAGGGGAAACCGAGGAAGGCGAGAGCCAAGACGGGCACCGGGGAAGCAGCTGTAAGGCGGAACCGGGAAGGTAAGGAAAAGAAGAACAGAGGCTTAGTAGTCAGAACCCAAAACTGAGACGGACGAAAGGAAGTCAAAACAGAGGGGGTCAGAAAGCGGAAAGGAAGCTGTGAGAGCAGTGGAATGGACGGCCCAGAGAAAGTCAGAAGCGATGAGTGGAAGACAAGGGTGAGTCGGAGGAAGCATCTGCGGGGATTGAATCCGACGGAAGACAAAAGGAAATTGCAGACGAAACTATTCGCCAGGCAGTGAGTTGAGACCGAAAGGTCAAAACCACCGCTTGATGAAAGTGGAAATAGATAAAGCGCCCTGACCGAAAGGTCAGGGCTTTTTGTTTTTATACAGAAATTACAAGAGCAGTATTCTGATAAATTTGGAGAATTAATTGAATAATAAATTATATTATAAAAAAATTTATAAGCACTGTTGTTAGACAATCTTTATTATGGTAAATTTAACTGAAATAAGATTTATTTTAATGGTAAGGAAATATGATTAATAAAGAGAAAAAAGGAGGTTTTATTAAAGGACTATTTCCTTTGCCAGTGCTACATACGGGCAGGTGTCTGCTGTGCCCATAACTTCTTCTCCATAAGAATCCGCCACCCAATGACAGATGGAATGCAGCACCGGTATCAGATTTTTACCCTTATCAGTCAGGGAATATTCCACGCGCAGAGGCACTTCATCATATTGTTTTCTTTCCACCAGCTGGGCTGTTATCAGTTCTTTCATCACACCGGCCAGCACGTTGTCGCTGATGCCCGGTGTCAGCTGTTTTATCTCTCTGTATCGGCAAACCCCTTTTATATTCAGCAGACATAGTATTCTCGGTTTCCATTTGCCGCCAAAAACGTTTACTCCGTATTCAGTAGGACAGTAAACATTTCTTTCCATTTTGTGTACATACATATAATCACCTCATTTACAATAATTATAAAATACCTATAATCACATTACAAGTAACTAATAATATTATTAGTTACTAATTATTTGATGAAACATATTCTGTTTGCAGAAAAATTGTGATACAATGGTCAGCAAATGAAAAAGGAGAATATACTATGATTTATGAATTGCTGTTCAGTGCCACAGGCCGCACAAAAAAAGTTCTGGATATTTTTGGTGCCCGGTGGGATGAAAACAAAGTGAGAATAGACCTGTCAGATGTAAATTTTGACCGGGAGAAATATAATTTTACTGCAGATGATCTGGTTATAGTTGCATCATCTGTTTTTGAGGGCAGAATTCCTGCACCTGCAGTTGATAAACTGAAAAAACTTAAAGGCAACGGCGCAAAGGCTATACTGCTGGCTGTTTTCGGTAACCGCGCCGTAGATGATGCACTGCTGGAAATGAAAGATGTTATGGTATCTGGCGGTTTTGTGCCTGTTGCAGCGGTGGAATCTTCAGTTCAGCACTCCATTATGCCACAGGTTGAATCCAGTCGTCCTGATGCAGATGACAAAAAGGAAATTGAAGAATTTGCATCAAGAATAAAAGCTGTGCTGGCCGAAAAGGCTGAATTCAAAGAGCTGGCTGTGCCGGGAAATTTCCCTTATGTAGAAATGGGGGGTGTTCCTTTTAAACCAAAGGCAAGCAAGAAATGCATCGACTGCGGTCTGTGTGCAAAAAAATGTCCAACAGGTGCGATTCCAATGGATAATTTTAAAATTACAGATAAAGACAAATGCATTACCTGTATGCGCTGTGTGGAAATATGCCCCACTGATGCGAGGGATTTCCCTGAAATCCTGTTAAAAGGTGCTTTTATGGTAATGAAGGCAAAATTTGAAAGAAGAAAACCAAACAAACTTTATATTGCTGATTAAAAGATAAACCGACCTGTTTTCAGGTCGGTTTCATTATGCTATAAATCCATTTTTGCAGCGCGTATAAATTCCTGCATTTCTCTTGTCAGCCATTTGTCTTTATGGTAAAAAATCTGGCGGTACATTGAAATCTGGGGTTCGGCTGTATCCACTATTGCCAGACGACCTTCCGCCACACTTTTTTCCACTGCAAATTTAGGCAGAAAGGACATACCGTTGTTCAGTTCTACCATTTTCAGAATAAACTCTGTGTCACTGATTTCAACAAAAGGGGTCAGCTCTATGTTTTTTGAAGCCAGATATTTATCCAGCGCCCTGCGATAGTTGGCGTTTTTTTCTGTCAGGAAAAACGGCTGGTCCAGAAATTCTTCTATATTTACATTTTTTTGTCCTGCAAATCGGCAGCGGCTGGCACATACAAACACCACCGGCTCTTCTTCTTCCATTTCTTTATTCCAGCTGTTGGAATATCTTGGCTCGTCAAGAAAATAAACAATATCCACTTTGTTGTGTTCCATCATTTCCAGCAGAGGGTCAGGAGAGTCAAACACAATACTGATGTTCATTTTAGGGTGGTGCTCACGGAAATATGTCAGCAGAGCAGGCAATTTGGAAAAACACAGTGATTCGTTTGTTCCTATTACCAGCCTGCCGTCCAGCTCGCCATCTGGGCGCAGTTCGTTTTTGGCCTGGTTTACTTCCTTGAAAATGTTGTGGGCGTGTACCAGCAGTTTCTTACCCCGATTGGTCAGTACCACCTGTTTGCCGATACGGTCAAACAGTTTTACACCCAGCTCTTCTTCCAGATTTTTTATCTGTATGGTTACTGCTGCCTGAGTATAGCCCAGACTTTCGGCAGCTTTTGAAAAACTGCCCATTTTTGCGGCGTTGATAAATGTCCACAGCTGACGGGATTCCATAATCTACCTCATAAAAATTTTTTAACGAATATATAAAAATCATTAATTTGATTAAAGCTTGATTTAATGGTATATTAAAATTGTCAAAAGGTCAATAGGAAAGTGACATTTTGACCAGCAATTCTCTATGACAGATTGTAAATAACACTATAATTTTTTTCTCAGATTCAAAAAGAGCGGTAGGGAAGGCCGCTCTTTTTGTTTTGTCTGTATTGAGAACGATAATGCATATATACCGTAATAAATATTATAAATACATAAAATAAATTAATGGATAAGATAAAATACATTAATTTGATTTATTGATGTGCTAGTGTTATAGTTAAGCCGACAAAATTATCACCTAAACCATAAGGAGAACAATCATGACTGGTAAAAAAATCAAAATGGGTCTTATCCCAAAATTGCTTATTGCAATCGTTGTCGGTATTCTTATCGGCCTTTACATGCCGGAATTTGTGGCAAGAGCTGTTGTTACACTTTCAGGCTTTTTCAGCACATTTCTTAAGTTCGTTGTGCCACTGATGATTCTGGCATATGTTACTATGGGTATTGCTGATCTTTCACAGGGTGCAGGCAAGCTGCTGATTATCACTGTGGCACTGTCCTATGCATCCACACTTATTGCAGGGTCTTCTTCATATCTGGTGGCATCCACACTGTTCCCAAGTTTTATGAGCCCTCAGGCATTGGACCGGATTGCCGCAACCAGCGGTGTTTCTGTGGCGCCATATTTTTCAATTTCAATTCCTCCACTGCTTGACACACTGTCCGCAGTAGTGCTGGCGTTTATAATGGGCCTGTGCCTGTCCACAATGCGCGGCAATGAAATCGGTGACAGCCTGTACAATGTTATGAGCGATTTTTCAAAAATCATCGACAAAACACTGCACACAGCAATCATCCCACTACTGCCACTGTACATCTGTGGCACATTTGTTGATATGACACGCAGCGGCAAAACATTTGCTATCTTGGGCATTCTTTGGAAAGTATTCCTGGTTGTTATTGCAATGCATATTGTCTGCATTGTGCTGCAGTTTGTTCTGGCTGGCTTTGTAAGCGGGAAAAACCCTGTTAATCTGCTGAAAAATCAGATTCCAGGTTACACAACAGCTTTGGGCACACAGTCTTCAGCTGCAACAATTCCTGTTAACCTGCAGTGTGCAGAAACACATGGTATCAGCGAAGAAATCAGAAATTTTGTTGTACCTCTTTGTGCCAATATTCATATGGCCGGCTCTATGATTACTATCACAGCCTGCGCTACAGCAGTTTGCCTTATGAACCAGCTGCCAATCAGCCTGGCAACAGTAATTCCTTTCATTATGACATTGGGTGTGGCTATGGTTGCATCCCCAGGTGCACCGGGCGGTTCAATTATGACAGCACTGCCTTTCCTGTATATGATATTCGGCACAGTTGCAGGCGACCCTAATGGACCTATCTGCGCTATTATGGTGGCTTTGTACATCACACAGGACTCTTTCGGCACAGCCTGCAATGTGTGCGGTGACAACGCAATCGGCATTATCGTAGACACAATTTACAAAAAGAAAATCAAAAACAAATAATAAAGGAGAAAACATGGCATTTATCAGCGTATTTGAAGTGCTGGGCCCAAATATGGTGGGCCCATCCAGCTCTCACACAGCCGGTGCCTGCGCAATAGCATATCTGGCACAGAAAATGCTGGGTGAAAAAGTAAAATCAGCCAGCTTTACACTTTACGGTTCCTTTGCCAAAACATACCGTGGCCATGGCACAGACCGCGCACTTATCGGCGGTATCATGGGCTATGAAACTGATGATACACGCATACGAAACTCCTTTGAAATTGCAGACAGCCTGGGCATTTCCTATCGGTTTATTGAAAACCACGAAGATACAGAAGTTTATCCAAACACAGTTGAAATTGCCATGACAGGCGAAAAGGGCAGACAGATGACAGTCCGCGGTGAATCCATAGGTGGTGGCAAGGTAAGAATTGTTGGTATCAACGGTGTAGAAGTGGACTTTTCCGGCGAATACAGTGCTGTTATTGTAATCCAGCAGGATAAACCCGGTGTGGTTGCGCATATTACAAAATGCATCAGCGACAGAAAAATCAACATTGCATTTATGCGTCTTTTCCGCGAAGCAAAAGGTCATACAGCATACACAATAGTTGAATCGGACGGTATTCTGCCACAGGAAATTGCAGACGAAATCAAACAGAATGAATTTGTCCGTGATGTAATGATAGTACAGGCTTAAGGGGGGAGAGAAGATGGATTTTAAAAACGCAAAAGAACTGCTGTGGCTGTGTATGGAAAATGATTTATCCATTTCCCAGGTTATGATAACCAGAGAAATCAGCCGGACAGGAAAATCACAGCAGGAAGTGTATTCCAGAATGGCAAAAGCACTTTCCATTATGAAAACATCTGTCCACAGCGCTATTACTGAAGACCTGAAATCAATGGGTGGGCTTATTGGTGGCGAAGCAAAAAAGCTGCAGGCTTATCAGTCACAGGGCAAAAACATCTGTGGCAATCTGCTGAGTAAAGCAATTATGTATGCAATGGGCGTGCTGGAAGTAAACGCCACAATGGGTGTAATTGTTGCCGCCCCTACAGCAGGCAGCTGCGGTGTAGTACCGGGCATGCTGCTGGCAATGCAGGAAGAATATGGTTTTTCAGACAGTCAGCTGATTGATGCATTGTTCAACGCAGGCGCTATCGGTTATCTGGCTATGAGAAATGCCACAGTTGCAGGAGCAGTAGGCGGTTGCCAGGCAGAAGTTGGTGTGGCATCAGCTATGGCTGCATCAGCCGCAACAGAACTTATGGGCGGCTCTCCACAGATGTGTCTTGCAGCAGCATCAACAGTTCTGCAGAACATGCTGGGATTGGTATGTGACCCTGTAGGCGGTCTGGTGGAATATCCTTGTCAGAACAGAAATGCTTCCGGTGTGGCAAATGCCCTTATCGCCAGCGAAATTGCATTGGCAGGCATCCCACAGCTTATTCCTTTTGACGAAATGCTGGATACTATGTATGCAGTAGGCAAACGCATTCCAGTGGAACTGCGTGA
This sequence comes from Oscillospiraceae bacterium, assembly GCA_017436575.1. GTDB lineage: Bacteria > Bacillota > Clostridia > Oscillospirales > Ruminococcaceae > RGIG3102. The sequence goes on along the minus strand of JAFSCU010000049.1, from coordinate 29,823 downwards.
AACAGCTATGGGCGGCTGTGCAACAACACCGTCAGCCTGTGCTGCCTGTGGTATATGCAAATAATCTTTATATTTTTACTTATTGAAAAAGACGCCTTGTTAAGGCGTCTTTTTGTATGAAAATCAGCTCTGGCTGTTTGGTCTGGCAAATACCGCTGCAATAAACCCAAAAATCAGGCTGGCGGCCACACCTCCGGCGCAGGCGGTGAAGCCACCTGTAAATATACCCACTATGCCGTCTTTTGCCACGGCTTCTTTCATACCCTGTGCCAGAGTATGACCAAAGCCGATAATAGGCACAGTGGCACCGGCACCGGCAAAATCTACCACAGGCTGCCACAGTCCCAATGCAGAAAGTATAACCCCACTGACCACAAAACCCACCAGTATTCTGGCCGGTGTCAGCTTTGTCAGGTCTATCAGTATCTGTCCCACTACACATATTGTTCCGCCTGTTATAAATGCCCACAGATAGTTCATATATCCTCCTTGTCTGCCACAATCTCCACCAGATGTGCCACAGACGGTATGCTTTCTTTCTGCATTGTGGTGGTGGTGGACAGCAATGCGCCGGTGGCCATAAACAGTATTTTGTTCAGTTGTCTTTTCTCCAGTTTAGGCAGTATGTCAGCCGCCAGCACACAGCCGCTGCACCCACAGCCACTGGCACCGGCAGGCACATTCTGCCTTTTGCTGTCGTAAATCATCAGACCGCAGTCTATATGGTTTGCCAGTTCAAAACCTTCTTTTGCCATCAGTTGTTTCAATAGCTGGCTGCCTACACTGCCCAGGTCGCCTGTATATATGGCGTCATATTCGTCTGGCTTTTTTCCGCTGTGTATAAAATAGTTTACCAGAGTGGCTGCTGCTGCAGGTGCCATTGCTGCCCCCATATTATTGGCATCAGTTATACCCAGGTCGACGATTTTGCCAAAGCATACTCGTGTAATAAAAGGGCCTTTGCCCTCTCTTTCCAGAAATACATTTGCTGCACCTGTCACTGTCCACTGTGCAGTGGGGGTGCGTTTGCCACCATAATCCAGCGGTGTGCGGAACTGCCTTTCTGCTGTACAGAAATGGCTGCTGGCACCTGCAATGGCGTTGTCCACTATACCACCGCTGATAAGACAGGCGGCTGTTGCCATAGTAAGTGACATTGTACTGCATGCCCCATACATACCCATAAATGGAATGGGTATATCCCTGTAGGCAAAACCGGTACTGGTTATCTGGTTGCATAAATCTCCGCCCAAGGCTATATCCACGTCACTGATTTTCAGATTTCGTTTGTCCAGCAGTGCTCTTATTGCCAGTTTTTGCATTGCAGTTTCGGCTTTTTCCCAGGTTTTCCGCCCAAAGTAATCGTCACCGCTCAGCAAATCAAATCCCTGTGCCAGAGGTCCTTCTTTTTCTTTTTTGCCACCGACACAGCTGTGTGCTGTTATGGCGACAGGTTTGGTAAGTTCTATATATCTTTTCATTCCTTCACCCCACAAATGGCATTATGAAATGGAGTATTATGCCATATACCACAGCAGCCAGCACCCCGTAAACTATTACAGGTCCGGCTATAATAAACATTTTTGCACCCACACCTGTGATAAACCCTTCTGCGCGGAACTCCATTGCAGGGCTGACCACTGCATTGGCAAAGCCTGTTATCGGCACCAGAGTACCGGCACCTGCTTTTTTTGCCAGTCTGCCATACCAGCCCATGGCTGTAAACAGGGCAGACAGTCCTATCAGTGTTATGCTGGCCATCAGACGGGCGTCACTGTTTATAAAGTTCATATTGACATAAAATTCATACAATACTTCACCTGCAACACATATACTGCCACCAATGACAAAGGCCCACAGGCAGTTTTTTACCAGCCGCGACGGGGGACTGGCCTTGTGTACCATGCGGGTGTATTCTTCTTTTCTTGTTTTCATTACTTCACCTCGTTGCTTCATTGTGGGCAAAAGGAAAATTTTTATGCAAAAAGCAAAAAGACCCCGCAGGGTCTTTTTGCTAAAGGGGAAGTATATTTTATTAAGAGGGAGAGAAAATCTTTTTATTAATTACAGTATAAACCAAAAATATGAACATTTTATTAACAACAGATGAAAATATTAAAAAACAACCTGTTTAATATTTAACTGCTGTATGTTGTAGCATAAAGGTATACAATAATAGAATTATGTGTTCAAACAAAAAACACCGCAGAAACCTGCGGTGTCATTATACATTTTTAAGCCACTGAAAAACTCAGTGAAAGACATATCTGCTGCAGGGCGGCCTCATCTGCCACGCCTTTTTCCAGCACTATACCCACCATATTGTGCACATCCCTGTTATAGCACAGCACAGCATCAGCTGCTTTTTCGGCCACATTCAGCTCACAGTAACCGGCTTCAAACTTGTCTGTCAGTCGCACTATCATATACTGGTTTATTGATGTTGGCATTATGCCGCTGTCAATTACAGGCCATACATGTTGATGATAACTTGTAATAACCGGTTCTTCCTCCGGTGGAGTGAATACGTTGAACCCGATATAACCGATGCAATTTTCACCGCTGTAAATAAAATATGGGTTGTACAGATTTACCTGTGGAAATTTTTCAGTATCGCCATCGGGCTTGACTTCCCACTGGTCAGGCAGTTTTATATTCAGATGGAAAGGCATTGCCTTGTTTACTGCTTCCACCTCTGTTTCATAGGCAGGAAAACGGATGTCAGTAACAACATTGGCAGGCGCAGGGTCTTTATCCTTGAAAATAGTGTTTGCTATCAGTGACAGTACCACCAGCCCCACCATAATGGCAACGGATATTTTATCTGAAAAATCCTGTTTTTTGTCGAAATAGTCTTGCCTGGTATAGTTATACATATAAATCTCCTGTTTTTATGATAGTTTAAGTTTACATTTATTGCAGATGTTTGTCAATGTCTGCAGGACGGTGAATAAAAAAAGCCGTGCTGTTGCACGGCTGGCGGAGGTGAAGAGATTTGAACTCTTGCAATGGCAAAGCCACCCTATCGGATTTCGAATCCGAACCCTTCAGCCACTTGGGTACACCTCCATATAATTACCCGATGGTAACAGTATAATTATACCACCGGGTTTGTGTTTGTGCAATATTTCATTTTCAATATGTCATTGGCAATACATATATTACAACACACAGAAAGTGCAGAAGACTGCCGGCTGTTACAAACAGGTGCCATACACCGTGCATATATCGGATTTTCGTCATTTTGTAAAAGATAATACCTGCAGTGTAGGCTATGCCGCCTGCAGTCAGCAGTATAAAGCCATTTTTTGGCAGGGCACTGATTATGTCTTTCAGGGCAAACAGCACCGCCCATCCCATTGCCACATACAGCAGCAGATTCAGCCTTTCAAACCTGTCCAGGTTTACCACATTCAGAATTATTGCCACTATGGCGCATATCCACACCACAGCCACCACTACCAGACCTTTGGGGTTGTCTTCCAGTGCCACCAGACAGAATGGTGTGTAACTGCCGGCAATCAGCAGGGGAATTGCCGAATGGTCAAAAATGCGGAACAAATTTTTCACTTTTTCAAAAGGGAAGGCGTGATACAGTGTGGACATGGTGTACATTATTATCAGCGACAGCCCAAAAACCAGCGCTGACGCTATGGCTTTGCCGTTACCGAAACAGGCTGCCAGTGTTACCATTACACTGCAGCCCACTATTGCCCCCAGTGCAGAAACCCCGTGGGATACACTGTTGAATATTTCTTCACCTGTGGTATATCGCTTTATGTTGGTTTTATCCATATATTGTCCTCTTTTCAGTATATAATATATTATAACTTATAAATGGGAACATAATGTGAAAATTATGTGACTATTGATAAATTTCACCGATTTTGATACAATATTAATATTATGACCACAGGAGACAATATTTATGATAGATTCAAGAATTGCAAGAATTAACGAGCTTTACAGAAAAAGCAAAGCAGAAGGTCTGACAGAGGCCGAAAAAGTAGAGCAGAAAAAACTGCGTGAAGAATATGTAAAAGGTTTCCGTGCCAGTCTGATTTCACAGCTGAACAACGTTTCCATCGAACAGCCAGACGGCACAGTAATCGACCTGAAAGACAAAGGTATCAAAGAATAAGAATAAAAGACAGTGGAATTTTCCACTGTCTTTTTTACGCTGAATTATTGTTGTGATAAAAATGTAGGGGAGGCGTTTCGCCTCCCGTTTTTCGGGACGGCAGGGATGCCGTCCCCTACAGGGTGGAATTTTGCACAGACTGTGTAGGGGGAAACTATCAGCTTCCCGTTGTGGCGGGACGATGAGGGCATCGTCCCCTACGTGATTAATAAATATATTATTTATTGAAACACAATGCTGTCGGCTATTTTTCTGACAGTCCGGTCAGAAAATGTGTTTGGTGCAAAGCCAAAACCTATATAGTATTCTTTGGCTTTGTCATAGGCCAGCACACCTTTTGTCATATAGTGCGGTGCCTCGGCATTGGTAAGATTATCCCTGTCCAGCACGGCCAGGTCGGTGTAATAAATATCACATATACCGCTTTCGCCGCTTTCCCACTGCTTTACAGATGTAAACGGGTCCCATATACACATTGATGACAGCCTTAAATCCGGCCATACAGTTTCGTGATATTTTTCGTCGGGTATTTCTTCGGTATACGGTGTGAACTGCCTGAAAAATACATACCCTATCAGTTGGTCATCTTCATAAATATTCATGCTGCTGTCATAGGAATGAAAAGCCATATATGGTGTGGGTATGCCAGATGTGGTGATGTTGCTGCCATCAGCATCAAAGGTCCAACTGTCCGGAATATCGCATATAATCCCAACCTTTTCATCTGCTGATACCAGTTTATGCACAGACCAGTTTTCAGGCTGTCCGACAACTGTGCTGTATATACCTTTGTCGAAATCTGGCGGTTGATTGTTTTCAGCAGGTTTTCTGTTGTATGGCCGGAAAAACATCCATAAAGAGACAAGCAATAATGTATACAGAGTAACAATCCAGACGTCGTTTTCTTTGAAAAAGTCAGTGCGGTTTATGTTTACGATTCGCTGCTTCATGTTTTTTACACTGTCTGCAGTGGAAACAACACGGTAATCATTGGCTTTTTCGGTGTTGAATGCCAGCAGTCTTACCATTGTGGCGGCATATTCTTTTTTGTCTGCTATATTTTCTACTACTTTTTTATCGGTCATCAGCTCTGTGCATTGCCGCTGATAGTTAAAAAGAATTTTAAGTAACGGATTAAACCAGTAAACCGCCTGCAGAATAAGATTCAGATATATGCCGATTATATCCTGCCTTTTTATATGTGCCAATTCATGCAACAGTATATATTTTATTGAAGCATCATCCAACTGGGGCACATATTGTGGCAAGAGTATTTTAGGCTTGAAATATCCGGTGGTAGCAGGCACTGTTACAATATCGGTGAACAACACAGAAACTGATTTTTTTACACCGATAATAGTTCGGTTTTGCTCATATATTTCCATAATTCGCCGGTCCACAGGTGCTGCGGTGGTTTTTATCTTTTTGTTCAGCTGGCGAGTGGATAATATTATCCATATAATTCCAGCAATAGCAAATGCCAGCCACAGCAATGGAATTATTACATCAAAGGTCAGTGATTTATAAAATATTTCTTTTTCCTTGGCCATCAGCTGTATATCAGTCAGCCCATCTATCATATCATCTCCATAAGTCTGGCTGGCTATATGAACCTGCTGGCTTATTACATCATAGTCCTGCCTGTAGGATATATCTGCTATAGGTGCTAGGTGTTTCATCACGGATATGTTCGTGCCATAATCCGGCATAAGCAATGTCCACGCTATTATACACACTATTCCACCAGCTTTTGCATTGGGACTGAAATATTTGTCAAATATATTGATAAAGGTTATCCATATACAGCCTGCAATCACAGCTACAATTGAGCGGTAAACCATATTCCAGAATACCGGGGCGATGACAAATGCCAGTTTGTTTATCTGCGGTAAAATACCAGGCATGTTAACCCTCCTCTATCATATCTATCAACTGCTGCAGTTCCTCTTTTGTTATTTTTTCTTCCTGTACAAAGTTCAGCAGCATCTTTTTTGTACTGCCGTCAAAGGCTTTTTGCAAAAAGCTTTTCCTTTCGCTGTTTATATACTCCTGCTGTGTCACAGCGGCTGTGTACAGATATGTGCGGCTGGTGTTTTCTTTTGCGGTTACAGCACCTTTTGTCACCAGCCTTTGCAGCAGTGTTTTCAGTGTGCTCTTGTTGCCGTGCATATTTTCAAAAATCTGTGGGCTGGTCAGTGTACCTTTTTCCCACAGTATTTTCATAATAGGCAGTTCGCTGTCAGCAATGGTTATATTCTTTTTCATAATGCACCTCTTTGAGATTACAACTGTAGTTTTATTTGATTTCAGTTTACACTTGTAATCTCAAAAAGTCAATATTGAAATTGTGAAATTTATTTTTTAAAATTCAGATCAGAGTATTGTCATCCTGAACGCAGTGAAGGATCTTTGATTTGATATTACGCAGAAAATATAGATGCACAGTGATTATATGGCAAGGATTCTTCGCCAAAGGCTCAGAATGTCAGAATGAGAGTATGCAGGAATGACAGGTTTAAAGTTTTTGCTTCACACAAACTATGTAAGGGGGAGACTATCAGCTCCCCGATTTATGGAACGACGTAGAAATGGTAGTGAAGCCGTCTTCTTTGCTAAGTGACAGTGTAAAAAAAGACAGTGGCAGTTCCACTGTCTTTTGTCGTTTCTATAACGTCAGGCTTTCAAACATTTTTGCTGTACGCTGTTTAATCCGTGGGTAAAGGCTTAAATCAGGGCTGTCTGTCAGCACTTTTATGGCTGCATCCCTGGCGGCATTGGTCAGTGACAGGTCACTGCACAGGCTGGCAGTTTTCATCAGCGGCAGACCGTGCTGTCGGCTGCCGAAAAAGTCACCCGGGCCACGGTGCTCCAGGTCATACTGGCTTACAGCAAAACCACTGGCGTTGGCCACCATAAATTTCAGCCTTTCCTGTACCTGTGGGTTTTTCTTGTCGCTTACCAGTATGCACCAGCTTTGCACACTGCCACGGCCAACACGGCCTCGCAGCTGGTGCAGGGCAGACAGACCATATCTTTCTGCGTTTTCTATTATCATCAGTGCGGCATTTGGTACATCCACACCTACTTCCACCACAGTGGTGGAACAGAGAATATCAATTTCGCCATTGGAAAAGGCTGTCATTATCCGGTCTTTTTCCCGGTTTGTCATTTTTCCGTGCAGCATACCTACCCTTGCCTGTGGCAACAGAGGTTTTACAACTTCGTTGCAGTATTTTTCCACGCTTTGCAGGTCGGTCATGGTTTCATTTTCTTCAATGGCAGGCAGTACGATATAGCACTGGTATCCGTCCTGAATATGCTGGTTTATAAAGCCGAACATTCTGGCGCGTTTGTCTGTGCCTACCAGCAGTGTCTGCACAGGTTTACGCCCTTTTGGCATTTCGTCAATCACACTTATCTGCATACCGGCGTAGATTATCATTGCCAGTGTTCTTGGAATAGGTGTGGCACTCATTACCAGAATATGTGGGTTTTCACCTTTGGCATTGGCTATGTTTCGCTGGTTTACACCGAAACGGTGCTGTTCATCAGTGATAAACAGTGCCATATTTTTAAACTGCACCTTGTCGCTTAAAACAGAGTGGGTGCCTATCAGTATGGATATTTCACCGCTCTCCAGCTGTGCCAGTACTTCACGGCGTTCTTTCGCTTTCAGTCCGGCGGTCAGCAAACCAACCTTTACGCCAAAAGGTTCCAGCATTTTCTTTACATTTGCATAATGCTGATTTGCCAGTATTTCTGTCGGTGCCATCATACAGCTCTGGTAACCGTTTTTGTGCATACAGTACATTGCACTTATTGCCACCAGTGTTTTGCCACTACCCACATCGCCCTGTACCAGGCGGTTTGCACAGGTTTCACCTTTGAAATCCAGCAGTATATCCCTTATGGCGCGGAACTGTGCATTTGTAGGGGTGTAGGGCAGGCTGTGGAGAAAATCATCTATATTTACGCTTTTCACCTTTACATTGGTTTTTCTGCGCTGCTGTCCGTTTAACAGGTTTAACCCTAATTGCAGGCTGAACAGTTCGTCAAAGGCCAGTCGGCTTGTGGCGTTTTGCAAATCTGTGTTGTTTTTTGGAAAATGTATGTCTTTCAGGGCGGTGTACAGGTCAGGCAGATTGTTGACCGCCAGTATTTCCTTTGGCATAAAGTCGGGTATTTCTGCCACCACATTGAAAGCAGAGGCCATCATATTGGAAATCATTTTGGCAGACAATCCGGCAGTCAGCGGATAGACCGCGCGGCGTGTCAGCGGTGAATTGGCAGGTATAAAAACAGGGCTGGTCATCTGGCGGTTTACCATACTGCCGCCTATCTTGCCGTAAAAAATATACTCTTCGCCTATTTCCAGCTGTTTTACGGTGTATTCGCTGTTGAAATATGTCAGTTCCAGACGGGCAGTTTCATCGGCACACAGCACCTTGAACATAGTGCGGCCACCTTTGATTTTTACACCGCCTTTTGACTGCAATACTGTGGCTTTTACAGCACAGGCTTCGTCATAGGGGGCGTAGGCCAGCTGATAAGGGTCTGAATAGTCTATATATCTTCTGGGCAACAGATACAGCAGGTCACTGACGGTGAAAACCCCCAGTCTGTTCAGCTGAACAGCTCTCTTTTCACCGACACCTTTTAAATATCTGATGTCCTGCTGTAAAATATCCTTCATAATAAATACCTTTAAATATGTTTTAATCTATTTTAGCACAAAAAAACAAAGAAATATATACTATATATAAAATCATACTTTAAAAAATTGTACAGTATATGATATACTTATTCTATAATCACAATATGGAGATATTATGAAAAGCATTACTTACTTTTATCTGAAAGGCTGCCCTGACTGTAAAAAGGCTGACGAAATACTGGCACAGCTAATGGAGGAAAATCCCCGGTACAGAAACCTGGAAATCCATTATATTGAAGAAAGCGCCAATATGGAATACTGCTATATGATGGATTACTACTATGTGCCATGCTTTTTTGTAGACGGTGTAAATCGCCACGAAGGCAAGCTGACAAAAGAAAAACTGCAGCAGGTGCTTGATGGGGCAATGAAATAGCACCCGGTTTGTCCCATGCAGCAAGTGACAGGCAGAATTGTATTGTTTTAAAATTACAGAAATATAAACGGAGGTTCCTATGAACAGAATACTGATGATTACCACAGGTGGCACACTGGCCTGCACACCTACAGAAAACGGTCTTATGCCAACACTGAAAGGTGTGGACATTATGGAATACTGTGCCTATCAGGATGCAGATATCGACATCTGCGATTTCAAACTGATAGACTCATCTATTATGACAGATGACGACCGTGCCGAACTGGCCGAAATTATCTGGGGCAACCGTGATGATTACGATGCATTTATTATCACCCACGGCACAGACAGTATGGCATATACTGCCGCATATCTGGACTGCGCACTGCCAGGTTTTAAAAAATCCATTATCATCACAGGTGCACAGCTGCCACTGCCACAGGAAGGTACAGATGCAGTTGACAATCTGAACCTGGCTGTAAAATCTGCAATGGAAGGCTATGTGGGTACCTGTCTGGCTATCTATCATCGTCTTATTCCTGCAAAATCAGCTACAAAAATGGAAACAGAAGGCTTCACTGCTTTTGAAAGTGTAATCAAAGATTATATTGAAGGCACAAGGGAAGTTCCGGCCGGTGAAGAAAAACTGATGGAAAAACCTGTGAGAAAAGTTGGCCTGATTTACATCACACCAAATCTGGACGCAGAAACCATAGCCCATTACCAAGACTGTGATGCAGTGCTGGTGCTGGTACTGGGCGCCGGCGGTATGCCAAAACATCAGGAAGCAGCTTTTGATGCACTGAAAGAAAAAGGCGTAAAAGTATATATCAAAAGCCAGTGTATCTATGGCAAAGTGGAAGCTATTTACGAAGCCCACTCCGGCGTAAACAAATACATCCCTGTTGTTGATACTTCCATCGACTGGGCAATGTATGCCATTATGTTCGGTGTAATTTAACAGAATATGCCAGAAGCCATCGGTTTACCGATGGCTTCTTTTATATTTTTTCATTTATTCACCGCTGTCTGGCCGGGCCGCAATTATCTGCGGGCGGTGATTCAGTATTTCAAACTTCCTGTCAAAATAAATCACAACCTTGCTGGCTTGGTTGTTTTTATCCTTACAGGTTATTGTGTAGCCGTTTTTGTTTTTTATCATACCTGTGTTTATGTCTATTTCCATATCCTTTTCAAAATCAGCATAGTTTTCTTCCATAAAGTCGGTGGCTTTGGCTTTCAGTATAATTTTGCTGACAGGGTTGAAACTGGTTGTGGTAATTTCAGGTACAGAAAAGTTTATGTAGGCATAATACAGCAGGAATACAGTCCACGCCGCTATCATTACTATCAGAGGGATATTATTTTTGTTTTTGAAAAAAGGCCTCAGTTCGCTGTCTGCCAGTCTGCCGCCGCTGGTGCGGCCTGCAATCAGATTATCCAGACGCTGGCGGTCACTGTTTTTGTTGTTGCTGTCCATATATTCACCTCCTGTCAGAATATTTCAGCCAATTGCTGAATCATTTCTTTAAAAGTCATCTTTTCCCGAGACTCCCTGTAACTTTCCATTTTTTGCTGATAGTCTTCTTCTGCCTGCTTTTTGGTATATGTAATCGCTTTTTCTTTAAGAATATTGTGGAAATCTTCAGCTTCCATTTCTTCTTTTGTCAGTGTTACATAATAATTTTCGATAAGGGCAGATGATGGGTCTGCAGAAATATAAACGCTGTTGTATGCAATGTCTTTTCCTGTTATGTACTCCCTGAAATATGCTGCAAAGTCAATAAAGTCATCATAATCGCAGGCCAAACTTTTGACGTAAAGAGATATTGTGCCTCTTTGGGCAGAAAGTTGTTCCAAAGAAGCATTATAATCTGTTTCTGGAATGGAAATAAATTCACCTATCCAGGCCGGTGTATACTGCCTTTCGAGATGAGTGGTGATTCGTATGCTGTCTGTAATTGAAAAAACGTTGTCATTACAGCCTTTTGAATAAAATTCGCTGTTCATATAATAGGTTGAATCTCTGTAAACAGAGTCAAAATATTCAAAAGTAACCTTGCCAGTCAGATATTCCTGCTGATAACCGTCGATGATTTCCCCAGTTTTCACATTGTAGCTTATATCAAAGCCCATATTTCCCAGCCATGGCACATAGTAGTATACCCCATATGCTGTAACAGGTGAATATATAGCCGAATAAAATTTTGTATAGTCACTGTATTCAGACAGCCAGTCTGCTTTTTCAAAGTTATCCAGTTCGTTTGTGTAGGTGGCGGTGATATATTCCTCTATCTTTTCTGTTGCAAGTTTACTGTCTTTTTTATATCTCATTTTGTCATAGAAGAAAAGAAAAACACACATCAACAGCACACTGGCACATAGCGCAAACAGTGAAAACAAGGCTGCTTTCTGCCATTTGCCCATAGGTGACTGTGTACCATTTATAAGTTTCTCCAGTCTTTTGCGGTTGTCCATATATTTACCTCCTGTATAATAAACCTTTATTATTATAATAAGGGGACATTTTCAGTTTTATTTTAACACATAAAACGGATATGTAAAAGAAAAGCACCTTTTTCAAGGTGCTTTAAGTGTTGTTTATAATTCGTCCACCAGTTCTTCCACAATAACTGAAAGTTTAGGGTTCTTTTCCTGGGCTGCTTCAAACACATTTATAATGTTGTCAGCATATCGGCGCAGGTTGTCTTTCATTTCCTGTACATAGGAAACAACAATCTGCACATTGTTCATTTCGCACAGGCAGTCAAACAGTGCATCCAGATTTCTGCCGTAATAGTCTGGCAGTGCCAGTTTCTTTTTCAGATAGTTGTGTGCAGTTTCCCTGTCGGTCATTTTGCGGCCGTCAATAACAATGATGTTCATATTATTCCTCCCCATACAGCAGTTCAAAAGATTCATAGTGGTCGTGGGTGTAGTAAATCAGCCCGTCATTGGAAAAGACTATTCGCCTTGAACCGCGGCTGTGATAACCATCGGTGTCAATGTCACATTCGGTGTAGGTGCGGCCTTTTTTCTTTGGTAACAGGCCTTCATAGTTGCCGAATCGGTCACCGCCTATGGCTTTGCCCGGGGCATATTTTTCAACACTGCCGCCTTCCCAGCCTAAATCGCGGGCTTCATCTTTGGTGATAAAGTTGTCTGGCAGTTTGCCGTATGTGTGAATATACAGCGCCACGTTTTACTTGTCAAAATAGCTGCCGTCTTCGTCAATGACTGCAGCATCAGTTTTGTAGGAAGAACCCTGCACCTGTGACACTGTCTGTGAAGTGGTGTCTGAAGAAGGGCTGAACTGACCGATATCTATACCTGCAATTTCAGAAAAGGCAAGAATAAAAAGCAACGCCGCAGCAGCCAAAAATGATATTAACTTTTTCATATATATACCTCTCGATTATTTATAATTTCATTTTACACTATATCCATAATCAAAACAAGATGAATATTTTTGTGTAATTTTCAGATATTTATTGCTATAAAACTTTATTTGTTCATATTTTTAATGTATAATCATATTAATAAGACTCTGTAAGGAGGCAATTATGGATAGAGAACGAATTCTGATAGTTGACGACGATAAAAATATATGTGAACTGTTGCGCCTGTATCTGGAAAAGGAAGGCTATGAAACAGCAATGGCCCACGATGGCGAAAGTGCCCTGACGGTTTTTGATGAAAGACAGTTTGACCTGGTGCTGCTGGATGTTATGATGCCGCGAGTTGACGGCTGGGAAGCCTGCCGCCGTATCCGTGCAAAAGGCAATACACCAATCATTATGCTGACAGCGAAAGGTGAAACTTTTGACAAGGTTCTGGGGCTGGAGCTGGGTGCAGATGACTATGTGGTAAAACCTTTTGATACAAAGGAAGTGGTGGCACGCATCAAGGCTGTGCTGCGCCGCACAGGCCGTACACCTCAGACACATAATTCTTCAGACGGTGCACTGGTGTTTGAAAATCTGGTGGTGAACATTAGTAAATACGAACTGAGGGTAAAAGACGAAATAATTGATACACCGCCAAAAGAACTGGAACTTTTACATCATCTGGCATCAAATCCAAACAAAGTGTTTACCCGTGACGCCCTGCTGGACGAAGTATGGGGGTTTGAATATTATGGCGACAGCCGCACCATTGATGTGCATATCAAACGCCTGCGCGAAAAACTGGAAGGCGTAAGTGATAAATGGAATCTGAAAACAGTATGGGGCGTAGGCTATAAATTTGAAGTCAGGGAATAATATTGTTCATTATTAATTAATATAAATTAAAGGAGAAAACAAAAAATGCTGGAATTTAAATTTGACACACAGCTGCTTATTGAGGGTGAAGGTCTGGACGAAGATGAAATCTATGATTACATCGTTGCCAACTTCAAAGGTGACAGCCTGCTGGCTGTAGGTGATGAAGACCTTATCAAAATTCATTACCACACAAACGAACCTTGGCTGGTGCTGGAATATGCAGCAAGCCTGGGCGAAATCTATGACGTTGTTGTAGAAAATATGGAAAGACAGGAACAGGGTCTTAAAGGTTAATCACGAGGATTAATAAATGAGAAAATCCATTGTTTCCCGATTTTTCTCTGCCATGAGTATGGTGCTGGTGTTTTCCATCGGCACCCTTGGCATATTTTTTGTATTTTTTGCAAACAGATATTTTCAGACTGACAGACTGAATCTGCTTAACCTGTGCGTTACCAATGCGCAGGCTGCTTTCAACGACTCTTTGCAGGAAAAAGACGGAATATCCACCGAAGCACAGCGCAGCAAACTGCGTGAAAATCTGCGCCTTATATCCAATACTACTTCCACCATTGTTATTCTGGCAGATGAAAACGGCAAATGTATAGTTTGTACCCAGGAAGATGAATGTGCCCACGAAGGTGCATTCCTGCCTAATGATACAATGAAAAAACTGGGCGGCGTTAATGCCACTATGCAGCTGGGCAAAATATTTGAAGATATTTACAGCCAGACCAGCCAGCTGTCTGTAGGTCGTGCAGCCAGGGATGAAAAAGGAAATATCATCGGTTATGTACTGGCATTTTCTGATGCTACCAACATAACTGTTTTTTCCAATGCCATTATTTCTATATTTATGGTGTGTGCCGGTACAATGCTTACCATATCCAGTGTTGTTTCCATTATTGTTACCAGTCATCTTACCACTCCGCTGAGAAATATCTCTGATGCGGCACGCCGTTTTTCCCAGGGGGATTTTGGCGCCAGGGTAGAGGTAGACGGTGATGATGAAGTGGCACAGCTGGCCACCACCTTTAACCAGATGGCAGGCTTTGTGGAGAAAAACGAAAAATCCCGTTCCAGCTTTGTTGCCAACATTGCCCATGAGCTGCGCACACCGATGACCAGTATAAAAGGTTTTGTGGATGGCATGCTGGACGGCACAATTCCGCCGGCTATGCAGGAAAGATATCTGACTGTTATCAGTGATGAAGTTGGCCGTCTGGCCAGACTGACCAACAGTATGCTGGATATTTCCAAACTGGAAAGCGGCGAATTTATAATGAATGTAGCCAACTACAACATCTGGGATACAATTGCAGCCATTGCCTTTGCTTTTGAAAACCGTATTGAAGAAAACAACATAACGCTTCGCGGTTTTACTCCTGAAAAGATTATGGTAAATGCTGACAGGGATTTAATCCATCAGGTTGTTTATAATATATTCGACAATGCCCTGAAATTTACACCACAGGACGGATGCATTACTTTCAGTGTTACAGAAGATAAATCTGCCGGCAAAGTTACAGTAAAAATCCGCAATACAGGTATGGGCATCAGCAAAGACGCACTGCCGTATATTTTTGAACGATTTTATAAAGAAGATTCCTCCCGTTCTGTTCACACAAAAGGGGCAGGTATCGGGCTGTATATTTCCAAAACCCTGGTTCAGCGTTCCGGTGGAGACATCTGGGCAGAAAGTGAAGAAGGGCAGTATACAGAGTTTATCTTTACAGTGCCCGCAGCAAAAAATACCAAGCAGCAGTCGCCAAAGGTAACTCTGCCAGGCACAAATAAAGGCAAAAATAATAAACAAAAAGTTAAAAATAAACGATAAATTACTTTTGGTATAATATAAAATTATCATCCCGCATAAATTTTCTGTGAAATTTGAACGGGATGTGATTTTATGTTGAATTTTCCGTGAAAATGGTGTATGATTCAAAAAGTTTTCACATTTGTGTATTATATTATTAGCATAGAAAGATAATAGATTGGAAGGGATACAATGGAATACAGGAAAAAAAGTAAAGGACCGGTAATACTGATGATGCTGCTGTGTATGGCGCTCAGCCTGTGGGCAGGCGTGCGTATAGGTCGCAGCGGCAGTGTGCCTTCACATATAATACAGAATTTTATACCATCTCTGGAACAGAACAAACCATCAGGTGATGCACCTGTGGTTGAACTGCAGCCATTGCCTGAATATACAGATGGTGGTTATGATACTACAGAAATTTTTGAAAAGGTTAATCCATCAGTTGTCAGCATAAATGTGTATGCCGGCACATCGGTTTCTCCTATCGGCAGCGGTACAGGCATTGTGATGACCGAAGACGGTTACATCATTACCAATGCCCATGTAGTAGACGGTGGCACCAGTGTGAACATTGTTTTCAACGACGATTCACAGGTGCGCGGCACAATTATCGGTGCTGATGCAGATACTGACATTGCTGTTATCAAAGTGGAAAAAACAGGTCTTACTGCCGCAGAATTCGGCGACAGTGCAGGGCTGAAAATAGGTGAAAGAGTAGTTGCCATCGGCAATGCAGGGGGGCTTTCCGGCACCTGCACACAGGGTATTATCTCCGGCCTTAACAGGGATATGGACAGCGGTGCACGTTCTCTTGCCCTTATCCAGACCAGCGCAGCCATCAACCCGGGCAACTCCGGCGGTCCGCTGGTAAACCGTTTTGGTCAGGTTATTGGTATTACATCAGCTAAAATTGCTGCCACAGACTATGAAGGTATCGGTTTTGCAATACCTATCACAGAGGCTATGCCTATTATTACCAGCCTTATTGAAAACGGCTATGTAACAGGCCGTGCGGTTCTGGGTGTACAGGTAATTGAACTGAACGAATCCAATGGTCCACGCAATGGTCTGCCAAACAAAGGTGCATATATTGCTGCCATTACAGCCGGCAGTGACCTGGCAAACAAAGGTGTGCGCGAAAGAGATGTTATTATGGAAGCCAACGGCAAGGAAATCAGAACAACTGATGACCTGCTGCAGGAACTGGAAAAATTCTCACCTGGTGATACAATGAATCTGGGTATCTACCGCCCTGAAACAGACAATATGTATTATGTGGATGTACTTCTTATTGAGTCCAAATAAAAGAAAACCGACCTGGAAACAGGTCGGTTTTCTTTGTATTAGTACGGGTGGGATATGCACAAACCAGAATTATGTCATTCTGAGGAACAAGGTGACGAAGAATCTTTGTACAATAATCGCAGTAAAATTTTTGTTTTGATGTTCATATTGCATCGAAGATCCTTCGCTTTGCTCAGGATGACAGGGAAATAACCTATCCTTGCTTATTGAATTTATGCGCAAAAACAAGTGGCGATAATGCATCGCCACTTGTACTTATTTTTCAGTTATTCTATTGTACACATACATACCCATCAGACTTATGCACGCAGTAACACCGAAAACCAATAGTGCTGTCATATAGTCGGATTGCCCCACCAGGCTGCCGGTAACTGTTGATGTTACGATAGATGGTATTTTTGCTATGGTGGAAATAAACAGCCATTGCCCCAGATTCATTTTACTTAGTCCAACGAAATATGACATTATGTCTTTTGGTGTGCCGGGTATCAGGTAAATGAAAAAAATCAGACTGTTAAACTTTTTACGGTTGTTCAGCAGGGAAACCCTGTTTATTTCTTCAGGACTGAAAAAGACATACAGCAGCTTTTTGCCTACAATTCTTACGGCTGTAAATATGGCAAACGCCCCGATCAGCGACCCCGCCAGGCACAGCACGGTGCCTTCCAGCCAGCCAAAGGCATAGCCGGCGGCTATTTCAAAAGGCTCCCCCGGGATAAAAGCAATTATCATCTGCAGTACCAACATCAGTACAAACACTGCTCTGCCCCATATACCATGGCCGTCCACCCACAGACGAAAAGCCTGTGGGTCTGCCACAAAACTGACCATAGGTTTGCCCCAGATTACAGACAGCACTATGATTGCCACTAAAAAAGCAGCTATAGCAGCAATAGCACATATTCTTTTTTTGTCAATCCTTAATTTTTCCATACAATCCTTTAAATAACATCAAAAATCAGCACTACTTTGAACAGGTCGCCGTCTATATGCAGTGACATTTTACCATTCAAAATTTCTGTCAGACTTTGTGCAATGTTCAGCCCCAGACCACTGCCCTCAGTGTTTCTGGAAGAATCTCCGCGCACAAATCTTTCCATCAGCTGGTCAGGAGAAATATTCAGCTGTGTTTTCGAAACGTTCTTAAATGTAATTATAGCTTTTTCTGACTTTTTTTCAAGATTAATATAAACTCTTGTACCCGGCTGTGAATATTTGCAGGCATTGTTCAGCAGATTGTCAAACACTCGCCACAGCAGTCGGCCGTCAGTCAGTATATACATTTCTTCTTCAGGCAGGGTTGTGGTCAGTTCCAGCCCTGCATTTTCAGCTTTTTCGCTATATTCGCCCACAGCCTGATTCAGCAACAGTTTCAGCCCGGTGGTTGCCAGATTTACTGTAATGTTGCCGGTGGATGCTTTTGATGCTTCCACCAGGTCTACCACCAGCTTTTTCAGCCTGTCAGACTGTCTGCCCACCACATCCACATAGTCAGCCAGTGGCTTCTGTGTTATGTTTTCTTTTTTTATCAGGTCAATGTAATTGATAATTGATGTCAGTGGTGTTTTGATATCGTGAGATACATTGGTTATCAGTTCTGTTTTCAACTTTTCGCTTCGCATCTGCTTTGCCACTGCATTTGCTACTGCTATATTTATGCTGTTCAGGTTTTCTGCTTGCTCTACCATTGTTTTTGGCAGACCGGCGGTTTCAATGTTATAGTCAGTGTCGCCGGCGGCAATCTTTTCAGTTCCCAGGCGTATTCTGTGATAACCCACAGCATATCTTGCGTCCAGCAGTGCTATAAAACCAAATTCAGTCAGTTTTATAACTGTATATATCCCCGGTTCATTCCTGCACCACAGGTACAGCAGCAGGTCAAATGCACCCAGGGCTGCAACTGTTATCAGCACCTGCCATATAAATGTCAGACTTGAAAAATAAAAAACAACGGTATCCCTGGTTTTTCTGTATATGCTTCTTATGCCGCTGAATGTCATATATATCAGGGTGTTTGTCAGCAGTGTATGTGATTTGCATCTTACGGCAATTGACATACACATAAAAATCGCAGACAGGTAGATACCCCGCAGCAGAAAGAAAATAATTTCAAAGCCGACTATCAGCCTGATAAACCAGGCCAGCAGACCTATCAGCCCCATAAAAATCCCGCCGTCCACTGCAAGATATATTTCCAGGGGCACTCTGTCAAAATAGTTTGGGCTTATTTCTTCTTTTCCGCCGTAGTGGCCTGCACTGCGCATAATAAGGGCAAACAGCGCCAGTCCTGCCACAATCAGCACTCCGGTTACAAAAGGATGCACATTTATATGGCCAATGCCATAGTCGGTGAAAACATAAGACCCCAGACACAGGGTGATAAATGTGTCCACCCCCAGCAGTGCTATCATCACCCCACGGGCGATTTCATTTTCCAGAATCTTTTTCATTTACCGTTCTCCATTTTATATCCGTGCCCCCACACTACCTTCAGATATCGTGGTTCGGCCGGATTGATTTCCAGTTTTTCACGCAGGTGGCGTATATGTACCACCACAGTGTTTTCTGCACCGTAAGGTGCGTCATTCCACACTTTTGCATATATTTCCTTTGGAGAAAACACCCTGCCCGGATTATGCATCAGCAGACGCAGTATTTCAAACTCGGTAGGTGTCAGGTTTACTTCTTCACCGTCACAGGTTACATTTTTGGTTTTATCGTCCAGTGTAATACCTCCGATGGTTATTTTGCCATCGTCCAGCACCTTGCCGCCCAGTTTTGTATAGCGGCGCAGCCGGCTTTTTACCCTTGCCTGTAATTCCACAGGGTTAAAAGGTTTGGTGATGTAGTCATCAGCGCCCATATTCAGCCCCAGTATTTTGTCTGTGTCTTCGCTTTTTGCAGACAGAAGTATTACAGGAATGTTATATTCTTCCCTTATGGCGCTCAGTGCTTCGATGCCGTCCATCTGTGGCATCATTATATCCATCAGCGCCAGATGTATTTCATTGCTGCGGATAATATCCAGGGCCTGTTTGCCGTTATATGCAGTAAAGGTGGTGTAGTTTTCATCTGAAAGATAAATCTTCAGTGCGTTTACAATATCCTTTTCGTCATCGCAGATAAGTATGTTGTACATATTTCTCCTCCGTTTGTATTATCCCTGTTTTCTAATTAAGATTATACACCATAAATTATTAAGAATCTCTTAATTTCTGCAATAATTTTGCCATAATTCAAAAAAATATCAAAAAATTGGCTGTTGACAAAAATTATTTTTGTGGTAAACCACATTTTTCGCTGTTTTTCAAGTCTTGTTTATATATTTTTATTGTGGTATTCAGTATATAGAGGTGATTTTATGGACAGATTTTTAAAAGATTTATATTCTATGGCAGGGCACTGGGCCACAACCGCCTGCCCTGTAATCAATGATGAAATAAGCTATAAAATGATTGAAAAGCCGGAATATCCGCTGTGCAGGCAACTGTCTGAAAGTGTGGGAGAACTGCTGGCAGACAGGCTGTTTCTTCACAGTACCTGGCAGCCTGCCCAAAGGGCAGGGGCAATACAGTTTGTAATGGTGCACGGTGGTTATGATACCTATTTTATCCGCCACAGCCTGTGGTATGGCGGTGTACATACCTTTGATATAAATCCGCAGCATGTTGTAAAAGACAAGTCGGACCGTCTGGAAAAAGCAGGCATAACAAAATTGTCAAAGGCTTGTGCCATAGCCTGTGATTACCCGGGAAATGTTGCATCGGTGCTGGAAGACCATCCCCGGTTTGACAGGGATAAAATCACATTTATACATCTTGGGGCACTGCCTTGTGAGCTGAACAGGGAAAGTTTTGAACAGCTGATGACAGAATTGTTTAAAATTATTCCGCCGGCCAGCAGTGTGACATTCAGTTATAAAAATTCCGCATACAGTTATTCCCAGATGGAAAAACTGCTGTCCCAGGCGGGTTTTCATATTTACGAGCATCAGACTGCTGCTGATTTACACAGAGACTATATACGGAATTTTGAGTTGCTGAATAACCGCAGTTTTCCTCTGTCAGACGATTTGCGATATTGCCTGGCAGTGAAGAAGATAAGAGTATGCGACTCTATTGCCTTGAATAAAAGGTGTTAATCTGTGGCTGTAATGAGGGACAAGATGTAAAAAACGGGTGACAGCTGCGTCCGCACATGCGTATAGTTAATGCTGAAAGCAGAATGACGGTGTGACAATATGTCCGGGGAAAGCACTGCTTTCAGTCCTTTTTCGGCGTGTCAGGCCCTTACTGCAGATAAAAAACAGGTGAGCTTCCTCACCTGTTTTTGTTATTTGTTCATTCGTTTCAGCAGTATAATCAGCGCTGCCACCGGGCCTGCAATGGCCAGCACAGGAATCAGGAAAAACCACAGATATGCCGTGTTTACTTCCGATGATGGATTTTCATCAGCACATAATGTAAAGGTCATCTCCCCTTGGGGCAGACCGTCTGCTGTGTATTCAAAGCCCTTTTCGGTCTTTTCCATACCCTGCAGGCTTGAATTCAGCATATAAAACGGGGTATTGATATTTATTTCAATTTCCCTGAACTCTGCCCAATGCCGTGCAGGTGACAGAATATAGGTGTATTCATACTGATAAGGGGTTGTTTTCATTATAATATCTGGCCACAGCGGTGCGGTCACAGTGTTTTCCACCCTGCCGCCTGCCGGCACTGTTATATCATAGACAAACCATGCCATTATTTCATTGGACTGCCAGAAAAAATCTATCAGACTGCCATAAGAAGCATATTTTATGCCACTGGTCAGCAGTATGTTGTAAATATCGCTGTCAGACATATTTTGGAAAATATCCTGAAACTGCACCATTTCCAGCAGATAGTCTTTCAGTGTGGTCTGTCTGGTGGTTATTTCCACATGACCTTCCAGTGGAACGCCTTTGCTTACCAGTGAAAATTCAGGCAGTGTTTCCACAGGCTGACCGATAGCAAACAATGTGAAACTTTGACCTATAGGCTTTCTGCCGTTGATTGCCAGGGTGCGTCCGCCGTCGCTGGAGCCATATCCGCTAAAACCTGAACCCAGCTTGATTTTTGTATCAGGGTATTGTTCGCTGTCCCAGACAAAAGACATTTCCACAGGGTGATTTGCCACAGTTTCCTTTATCTGCGGTGTCAGTGTGTATTCTGTTACAGTCATATCAGGCTGATAAAAATCATCTTTCATATAACCGTCAGCCAGTTTTGCCATTTCTTCTGAAAAATCAAAGGAGTTGGCACTGTCCACTGCAGTAAACCTGATTTCTTTTTCTGCATTAGTGCCGTTCAGCGTCACATTGAACCTGTTGTTATCATCAAAATCAGGCATAGCGCTTAAATAATCAGGCAAAGTGCCCAGCGGAAAAGCCAAAGTGGCTGTTATATCATAGTCAGTGGGATTGAAAAATGTGTAACAGGCTGTGAAACGGTCAGTGTATTTATCCAGTTCATCCTTGTTTCTTTCTGAATAGTATTCCTTTGGAAAATCTGCAATTTCAAAATCCAGTACTTCTTTTTCCACTACCAGCGGGCAATTATCACCGGTAAGCACAATGCCTGTGGCGCTGCTGCCATTCCACTGCCGTGGACCGGAGTTTGCTAGTGCAGTCATTGCAAAACTATAAAACATTGCCAGGGAAATAATTACAGTTGTCAGTCTTTTCATAAATATCCCTCCTGGTTAAAGTATAGCATATTATAATATGAAAATAAATTAATAATATATGAATTTAAAATGACATATTGGTAACAGATATGCAAGAAAGCAGAGCGTGAAGGACAGTATATATTGCCATACAGCAAAACAAAAGCCGCCATAAAGGCGGCTTTGAATTTAGTATATTACATCTGCTGTGGAATAGTAATATTCATAATTTTCAGACAGTTTGCGATGGCGTGTTTAGTTGCCACACACAGAGCCAGTCTTGCTTTTGACAGTGCTTCATCTTCACCTTTTACACGGCAGGCGTTATAGAAACGGTGGAACTGTGTAGCCAGTGTGATGGAGTATTTTGTGATTTTTGATGGGTCGTATGCTTTGCCGGCAGCAATGATTTCGCCAGGCATATATGACAGTGTTCTGATAAGTTCGATTTCAGCAGGGTCTGCCAGCAGTGACAGGTCTGCATTTTCGATACCTTCAGCTGTCAGGTTTTCTTTTTCCAGCTGGCGCAGAATACTGCAGATTCTTGCATGGGCATACTGTACATAGTAAACAGGGTTTTCGCTGTTTTCCTGAATAGCAAGGTCAAGGTCGAAAATCAGATGTGTGTTTGGTTCTCTTGTGTTGAAGAAGAATCTTGCAGCATCAATTGGAATTTCGTCCAGCAGGTCAACCAGCTGAATTGCTTTACCTGTACGTTTGCTCATTCTGATTTCTGTTTTCTTTGGTTTGCCGCTTTCGTCCAGGATTACATTGCCGTTTTCATCTTTTGCATCGCCGATAAGTTTTACCAGCTGCATCAGCACAACATCCAGCTTGCTTGCATCCAGACCCAGGGCTGTCATGGCAGTTTTCATTCTGGCTACATGGCCGTGGTGGTCGGCACCCCATACATTGATGGCTTTGTCAAAGGAACGTGTAACCAGTTTGTCGTAGTGGTATGCAATATCAGCGGCAAAGTATGTGGAAATACCGTTTGCTCTTACCAGAACTTCGTCCTTTTCTTCGCCCAGTGCTGTGCCTTTATACCACAGTGCGCCGTCTTTTTCGTATGTGTAGCCGTTTTCTGTCAGAATAGCAATTGCTTTTTCTACATCACCTTTATCTCTCATTGCCTGTTCAGAGAACCATACATCATATTCGATGCGGTATTTTTCCAGGTGAGCTTTCATATCAGCCACATTTCTTGGCAGTGCATATTCAATCAGTGCCTGTTTTCTTTCGTCAACTGTTTTGTTTACAAAAGAATCGCCGTGGATAGCCTGGAATTCTTTTGCTCTTGCGATGATGTCAGCACCCTGATAATAACTTTCATCAAATGGATAGCTTTCATCAAACAGCTGCATATATCTGCCTTCCAGTGACATGCCGAATTTTTCAATCTGGTTGCCGGCGTCATTGATAAGAAATTCTCTTGTTACTTCATAACCTGCCCAGTCAAGACATTCAGCCAGAATATCACCCAGTGCGCCGCCTCTGGCATTGCCCAGGTGCATAGGGCCTGTTGGGTTTGCAGATACAAATTCCACATTGTATCTTTTGCCCTGACCGTATTCTGTTCTGCCGTAGTTTTCGCCATTTTCCAGCACGGCTCTTACTACAGTTTCAAAATATTCCTTGCCCAGGAAGAAGTTGATAAAACCAGGACCGGCCAGTTCAGCTCTTTCAAAGAAAGTGCCGTCGAATTCCATATATTTCATAATGGCTGTTGCAATAGCTCTTGGGTTGCTTTTAAAAGCTTTTGAGTTTACCATTGCAGCGTTTGTGGAAAAGTCGCCGTTGCGCAGGTCCTGTGGGATTTCAACCACAAAATCTTTCATTACTTCAGGCTGCGGCAGTTCGCCAGCAGCGATAGCTTTTTCAAAAGCGGATTTAACCATAGTGGCAATCTGGTTTTTTGCCAGATTCATACCGTCAAATTTTACTAAATTCACTTTAATTTATCTCCTTTACTATAACATTCACTTTATTGTCGCTTATCAGCATTCCGCCGGCATTCAGGCTGTATTCAAATGTCAGCTGACCGCCGTGTTCGTCCAGATTGTTGATAATGTCTATTCCGTTGATATCCAGCATAATAGGGCCGGCCACAGTCTGATAGTTGCACAGGTTTATTGCGCCTTTTTCAATCAGCAGGTTACTGCTGCCTTCACCGCCGAACCTTGTCATTGAAACACCATTTTCCCAGGCCTTCAGTGTGGTGGTACAGCCTGCAAAACCGGTGGCCTCGGTTTCTTTGTACACTATGTAGTATTTGCCGTTTTTCACCTGATAGGACCCCACAGTGGTCAGACTTACGCTGTCTGTGTCATCCTCCATAGTGATGTGACCTTCTATTGTAATCAGATAATTTTCTTTCATCTTTAATCCTTTATATCTCGCAGAATAGCTTTGGCATTGCTGCCGTCACCCAAAAAGATATTTGCCACCTGGTCGAAGTTTTCGGGTTCGCTGGTTACATAATATTTCACCAGATCACGTGGTTTGGTTCTTTCCAGGTTAAGTGTTTTCAACACTTTTTTAACTTCCAGCGCTGTTTCATAGCCGGCATCAATCAGCTTTACATCATCACCCATAATATTCTGAATGATTTTGCTGATGATAGGGAAGTGGGTGCAACCCAGAATAAGTGTATCAACGCCAAAAGCTTTAATAGGCGCAAGATATTCCCTGCACACATTGTTTGTCACAAAGTTGTCTTCGTCAATGTAGCCATCCTGTACCAGTGTAACCAGCTGTGGACAACCGTTGGAAACAGTTTCTATGTCTTTATCAAACATTTTCAGTCTCTGTTCAAAGCTGCCGCTTTTGATGGTGGCAGGTGTGGCTATAATGCCGATTTTTTTGTTTTTTGTGGCTTTCACAGCGGCAGAAATTGTAGGTGAAATAACGTCGATATATGGCACAGACAGATTTTTGATCTGATTTGCAGGTACGTTACTGGACACAGTACCGCAGGCAACCACTATCAGCTTCACATCTCTTCGCTGTAAAAAGTCTACGTCATCATTGGTGTAGCCAACCAGGGTTTCTTTTGTGTTTACACCGTAAGGCATTCTGGCTGTATCACCAAGATAAATCATATTTTCGTTTGGAACAAGTTTCAGCAGTTCTTTTGCACATGTCAGTCCGCCTACGCCGCTGTCAAATACGCCTATAGGTCTATCTTTCATCTTCTGCACCTTCCAGTCCCAGTCTGATAATGCCGTCAACCAGCTGTGCATAGCTCATACCGGTATGCTGCATAAGCTGTGGATACATACTGATGTGTGTAAAACCAGGCAGAGTGTTGATTTCGTTCAGCAGTATTCTGCCATCTCTTGTTACAAAAAAGTCTACTCTGGACAGACCTTTGCAGTCCATCACTGTGTATGCTTTTTTGGCAAGAGCCTGAATTTCCCGTCTCGTTTCTGCAGACAGGTTTGCAGGAATATATGTTTTGCTGGTGCCGTTTTTATACTTGTCATCATAGTCATAGAATGTGGCACTGGCGCCTATTTCGCCTACTTCACTGGCAATCAGGTCAGGGCAGTTGCCAAAAACTGCACATTCCACTTCCTGGCCGGCAATGAATTCTTCAAAAATAACTTTGTTGTCGTGTGCCAGGGCGCTGTTTACAGCATCTTTCAGCTGTGCACGGTCCTCTGCTCTGGAAACACCTACAGAAGAACCGCTGTTGGCAGGTTTTACAAACATTGGGTAGCCCAGCTGTTTTTCCATTTTTTCAGCAATTTCTTCAAAACAGTCAATTTCCCAGTCCATCATATAGTCCCATTTGCAGTGCGGAATACCCCGGCGGTCAAATGCCATATTTGCATGCACTTTGTCCATGCACAGAGCACTTGCCAGCACACCGCAGCCGCAGTATGGAATGCCGCTCAGTTCCAGCAGCCCCTGCAAAGTGCCGTCTTCACCGTTTTTGCCGTGCATTACAGGCAGTACAACATCTATTTTTTCAATGGAAATATCTTTACCGTCCATTTTGATAAGACCTTTTGTGGTTCTGTCAGGGCTTATCATACAAGGCACATTGTCAGGATGTTCGTGCCAAACATCACTGATAATATCGTCGGTAGAGCCAGGGAAAAACAGCCATCTGCCTTTCTTTGTAATGCCCACCTTTACCACATCGTATTTGTCGGCAGGGATATTGTCGATTACACTTTTTGTGCTCATCAGACTGACTTCGTGCTCGTTGGACATACCGCCGAAGATAACGCAAACTTTTGTCTTTGCCATAATGACCTCCATTTATATTAAAAATGTCTTTTAAAATTATACATTATATTTTATTATATAATTCCATTATAATATGATAACATAATCAGAGAAAAAAATAAATAGGGAAAATAGGAAATGTGAAAAACAGTAAATTTGTATTGCCATGCAAAGATTTACCGGTTTGTAAGTCTTGCTGAAAAAACTTTGTGGAAATCAAATTTTTCCTTGATTTACAGACGAAAAAATAGTAAAATATATAAGGTTAAGTCCAAAAAAGACAATATAGTAATCCAAAAAAATCTGCCATGGTAAAATAGTCACAAATGGCAAAAAATATTAAAAAATTTGTTGACTTTGACGGGTTTGTATGGTAAACTAAATATACCTCTTTTGTAGGTCTATTTTTTATGCAATAATTTTTTGCGACAAAAGAGGGAGGCTAACTTTAATGGAGGTGCCGATATGAGAGTTAGAATTACACTTGCATGTACAGAATGCAAACAGCGCAATTATGACACAAAGAAAAACAAAAAGAATACTCCAGACAGAGTAGAACTGAAAAAATATTGTCGTTTTTGCAAAAAACACACTCTTCACAGAGAAACTAAATAAGAGGTAGACGAAATGGCAGACAACAAAGAAAAAGTTGGCTTTTTCGCATCAATCAAAAGACGCGCCGTTGAAATCAAAGGCGAAATGAAAAAGATTGTGTGGCCAACCAAAAGCCAGATCGTGAATAACACTCTTGTTGTAATCGCAGTATCTCTGATCGCAGCAGTGTTAATCTTTGGCCTGGACACCATCTTCGGTTTGGTGAACCAGCTGATTTACTAAAACGTTAATTCAAAGCGAGGTGTAGATATGAGCGAGGCAAAATGGTATGTTGTTCACACATATTCAGGCTATGAAAACAAGGTAGCTTCAAGCCTTGAAGCAGTTATCGAAAACCGCAACCTGCGCGATATGATTCAGGATGTTAAAATTCCTGTAGAAACAGTTGTGGAAATCAAAGACGGCAAACGCAAAGAAACAGAAAACAAACTGTATCCATCTTATGTGTTCGTTAAAATGGTTCTCACAGATGAAACATGGTATATCGTGCGCAACACCCGCGGCGTTACAGGTTTTGTAGGCGCTTCAAGCCAGAAACCAAGCCCACTTTCACAGAAAGAAGTGGACGCAATGGGCGTTGAAACCAAAAAACAGACAATCGACTTTGCAGTTGGCGACAATGTTGAAATTGCAGACGGTCCTTTGGCTGGCTTTGTCGGCGAAGTTGTTGAAATCGACGCTGACGCAATGAAAGTGAAAGTAAAAGTTTCTATGTTTGGCAGAGAAACACTTTCAGAATTAGACCTGTTACAGGTTAAACCAATCTAACAACGGTAAGAGTCACTAAAGAGTGATTTTTATAGGGTGCGTTTGTGCCCGTGGGAGGACGGGAAAAGGTCCTGTCCGATAGCTTACCACATTACACGGAGGTATTTATAATGGCTCAGAAAGTTACTGGATATATCAAACTCCAGATTCCAGCTGGTAAGGCAACTCCAGCACCACCTGTTGGTCCAGCTCTTGGTCAGCACGGTGTTAACATTATGTCTTTCACAAAAGAATTCAATGAAAGAACACAGAAAGATATCGGTTATATCATTCCTGTAGTAATTACAGTTTATGCAGACCGTACATTTAGCTTCATTACAAAAACACCACCAGCACCAGTTCTCATCAAAAAAGAACTCGGCCTTGAATCTGCTTCTGGCGTGCCAAACAAAACAAAAGTTGGCCAGCTGACAAAAGAACAGGTTCGTAAAATTGCTGAAATGAAAATGCCAGACCTGAACGCTGCAAACATCGAAACTGCTATGAGCATGATCGCTGGTACAGCACGCAGCATGGGCGTTACAGTAGAAGAATAATTTGTAGTTTTGCACTACTCACACAAGTGGGAGGAAGTTTCCGTTTAACCACAGGAGGATAATAATGAAACACGGTAAAAAATATATAGAAAGCAAAAAGCTTGTTGACAAAACAAGACTGTATGACCTGGAAGAAGGTTGCGGTCTGTGCGTTGACATGGCTAAAGCAAAGTTCGACGAAACAGTTGAACTGCATGTTCGTCTGGGTGTTGACTCACGTCACGCAGACCAGCAGGTACGTGGTGCAGTAGTTCTGCCACACGGTACAGGTAAAAATGTAAAAGTTCTCGCTATCGTAAAAGGCGACAAAGAAAAAGAAGCTCTGGAAGCAGGTGCAGACCTGGTAGGTGCTGAAGAAATGGTAGCAAAAATCCAGAACGAAGGTTTTATGGATTTTGACGTTCTTATCACATCACCTGACATGATGGGTCTTGTTGGCCGTCTGGGTAGAGTTCTCGGCCCTCGTGGTCTGATGCCAAACCCAAAAGCTGGCACAGTTACACCAAACATCGCACAGGCTGTTAAAGATGCTAAAGCAGGTAAAATCGAATACCGTCTGGACAAAGCAAACATCATCCACGTTCCAGTAGGTAAAGCAAGCTTCGGCACAGAAAAACTGGTTGAAAACATCAACACAGTTATGGATGCTGTAGTAAAAGCTAAACCAGCAGCAGCAAAAGGTCAGTACATCCGTTCAGTATCTATCGCTACTACAATGGGTCCTGGCGTAAAACTCAACAACGCTAAATTCGGCGGCTAATAAATTTTTAGTTTTCGTCAAATTAACAGTTGACAAATTAAGTACAATAGTATATAATAATAAAGCTGTTTTAAGACAGCAGGTGCATATGCATAAAGGGCACACCCCGCCTGCCGAGAACGGAGCTATAAATAGTTAGTATTTACAGGCTTGTTTTCGTGCGCGGAAACAAGCCTTTTATGTTTTGCAAAAGTAAACTCACAACCTCTTTTTTCACAGAAGAAAAAGGTATTATGTTTTTAAAAATAATAAGGAGAGGTGACAACATTGGCAAGCGAAAAAATCTTGGCTCAGAAACAGAGCTATGTAGCAGATCTGAAAGCTAAACTGGACGCTTCACAGGGTGGTGTTGTTTTCAACTACGGTGGTATCACTGTTGCTGAAGATACAAAACTCCGTAAAGAACTCAGAGAAGCAGGCGTTTCTTACGAAGTTGTAAAAAACACACTGCTGAAAATCGCTATCAAAGGTACAGACCTGGAAGGTATGTCTGACAAACTGGAAGGCACAACAGCTCTGGCTATCGCTGGTAACGAAGATCCACTTGCAGCAGCAAGAATTCTGCACAAATTTGCTGAAGCATCAAAAGGCAAATTTGAAATCAAAACAGGTTACATG
>JAFSCU010000048.1 GCA_017436575.1 Oscillospiraceae bacterium | reverse complement strand
GCTGCAAATGGCTCGGATGCTATTATGTCTGCTGTCAGTCACAACCCGGATATTGTTCTGCTGGATTTGGGATTGCCGGATATGGATGGCGTGGATGTAATTGAAAAAATACGTTCATGGTCCAATGTGCCGATAATAGTTATCAGTGCCAGAAGTGAAATTTCTGATAAGATAGAAGCACTGGATGCAGGTGCTGATGACTATCTTACCAAACCGTTTTCTGTGGAAGAACTGCTGGCAAGGCTGCGTGTAACATTGCGCCGACTGTCGGTAGTCAGTGAACAGTCTTCATCCGCATCTGTTTTTGAAAATGGCAGTCTGAAAATAGATTATGCTGCCGGCTGTGCTTATCTGGACGGAGAAGAGCTGCACCTTACACCTATTGAGTACAAACTGCTGTGTCTCATGGCTAAGAATGTAGGCAAAGTGCTGACACATTCATATATTACCAGAAATGTATGGGGAACCTCCTGGAATAACGATGTGGCATCATTGCGAGTATTTATGGCTACACTACGAAAAAAGATTGAAAGAGCATCAGATACCACGCCTATTATACAGACCCATATAGGGGTAGGTTACAGAATGATGAAAATGGAATAAAAATTAAAAGATGTATTTCAGCTGAAATACATCTTTTTCTTTTATTATGCTTCTTTCAGTTTGCACACATCAACCCAGGCATCTGCTTTTGAGTATCTGAACAATTCTTCCGGTGTCAGTTCAATGGCACTGTTTGAAGAGCCGCATGCCGGGAAAATGGTGTTGAATCTTTTTACGCTTTCATCAATGTAAATACCGATAACACCTTCATTTACTGCAAATGGGCATACACCGCCAATGGCATGACCTACAAATTCCATTACTTCGTCAGGTGTCAGCATTTTTGCTTTCAGACCAAAGGTGTGGCGATATTTTGCATTGTCAATTTTTACATCACCTGCTGTGATTACCAGAATACATCCTTCGTCTTTTTTGAAAGACATTGTTTTTGCAATTCTTGCTTCTTCTGTGCCCAGTGCGATTGCTGCCAACCGTACAGTTGCACTGGAAACTTCGAATTCCAACACTTTGTCTTCCATATCATATTCTCTAAAATATTCTCTTACTTTTTCTATAGACATTTTTATTATCTCCGTTTCACATAGTGACTTTAACTATATCACAAATATATCGCATTTGCAACTTTCACAACTAAAAGTTGTATAAACTATTGAAAATACAACTAATAAGTGTTAAAATTGTTACAAGAGGTGATAATTTGTGGATATGTATGAAAAATTGGCTATACTTACAAATGCGGCCAAATATGATGTTGCCTGTACTTCCAGTGGGGTTTCACGAGGTGGAAATGGAGGGCTGGGCAACACTGCTGCTGCCGGTATATGCCACAGCTGGTCTGCTGACGGCAGATGTATATCACTTTTGAAAGTGTTGTTTACAAATTATTGCCGGTATGACTGTGCCTATTGCATCAACAGAAAATCCAACGATGTACCGCGCGCCGCTTTTACTCCCAGGGAACTGGCTGACCTGACCATAGAATTCTATCGCCGCAATTATATAGAAGGGCTTTTTATTTCATCAGGTGTAATGAAGAACCCGGATTACACTATGGAGCAGATGATAAAAGCTGTGCGAATTTTAAGGGAAGAATATGGCTTCAACGGGTATATACATTCCAAAATTATTCCCGGCGCATCACCTGCACTAATAGAAATTATGGGCAGTATGGCAGACAGAGTAAGTGTGAATATTGAACTGCCCAGCGAGCAAAGCCTGAACAGGCTGGCACCGGATAAAAGCAGGACAAATATATTTTTGCCTATGGGCACAATAACAGATAAAAAGCAGGCTGCCGGTCGGGATATGATTAAATATCGCCATGCACCAAAGTTTGCACCGGCGGGGCAGTCTACACAGATGATAATAGGCGCCAGTGAAGAAACAGATTTTCATATTTTACGTCTGTCTCAGGCGTTGTACGACAAGTACAAGCTGAAAAGAGTGTTTTTTTCTGCATATATACCTATGAACAATGACAGGCTGTTGCCGTCATTGGATACAAAACCGCCTCTTCTGCGTGAACACAGATTGTATCAGGCAGATTGGCTGTTGCGATTTTATGGTTTCAGGGCAGAGGAAATACTGTCAGAACAGGACAGTATGTTCAATCCTTTGCTGGACCCCAAGTGCAACTGGGCGCTGAACAATATGCACCTGTTTCCGGTGGAAGTGAACACAGCCAGCTACGAAATGCTGTTGAGAGTGCCCGGTATAGGCGTTACAGGTGCACAGAGAATTGTCCGCGCCAGAAAAATGGCATATCTGGATTTTGACGGGCTGAAAAGAATGGGCATAGTGCTGAAACGCGCCCAGTATTTTATCACTTGCAAAGGCAGGGCAATGCCTTATGTGATAATTGACAGAGGGCACGCCACTCTTATGCTGACATCCGATTCAGCAAAGGAAAATTTCAAAATCACGTCAGAAGAGGTCAGCCAGCTCAGCTTTTTTGATATGCCGCAGTTAAATGACCGCTATATAGAAAAACAAAATGAAAGGATGGTAATAAATGTCTGAACTCAACCACGCCCAACAGGTTATTTATGTATATGACGGCAGTTTCGAAGGGTTTCTGTGCTGTGTATATAATTATTACTACAACAGGCTTAAACCCGTTGCCATTATGTCGCAGGATAATTTTACACCATCATTTTATGACAATCTTATGGTGGACACTGATTTTGAACAGGCGTACCGAGTCCGCTTTGCCATTGAAGAAAAAATGGGATACAGAAACCTGGAATTTCTTACAGAATGTTTTTTTACCTGTCTGAAAGAAAAGGAAATGTATATGTTGCGATATGTGGTAAAAGGGTTTAAAACAGGCCCTAAAATTATTGATGCATTGACAGACAGCGATGTCAGCGCTCTGTTCAAAGCTCATCGACATCTTTCCAGAGAAAGCCACAGGTATCTTGGCCTTGTCAGATTTTACAGGGCAGGGGATGTATATGTAGCTAAAATAGAACCTGAAAATCAGGTTCTGCCACTGATTGCATGGCATTTCAATAACCGATTTGCAGACCAGTCATTTATGATTTACGATGCCACCAATCAACAGGCGCTGATTTCAGCTGGGAAAAATTATCGAATAATACAGGTAGAAAACATAGAAATGCCACAGATGGACGCAAATGAAGAACGAACGCAAAAACTGTGGAAAAGTTTTTATGATACCATTGCAATAAAAGAACGTTATAACCCCAAATGCCGTATGAACTTTATGCCAAAACGTTATTGGACAAATCTGCCGGAGATGCAGGAAGATAAACACAAACCTGCCATCAGTGAATAATCGGTGTATTATGTGATTTTCTCACAATCATATTGACTTTTAAAAAGTTAGCTTATATAATGATTTCATAAGCTAACTATTTTGTTATAAAATAACATGAAAGGAGAAGTGTTTTGGAAAGAGCGAAGATTGAAAAACTCAATTACAGCCTGAGAAAAGCTTTTCGTCTTAACCGCACATTGCAGATGAAATGCTATCAGAGCAATGGCGACTTGCGCTTGCTCCGTGTGATTGCTCATCACAGTGACGGGGGGCTGACTCCCAGCCAGCTGGCAGAAAGACTGGAAATAGCACTGCCTACGGTGTCACGGAAGCTGTCAGTTCTGGAAAAACAGGAACTTATACAGCGCAAAATCTGCCCTGATGACAGGCGCAAAACCTTTGTTTATCCTACTGAAAAAGGCCATCAGTTACTGCTTGAAGATTATCAGCGGTTTATTGCGGCTTTTTCGTCAGTCAGTGAAAATTTGGGAGAAGAAAAAACGGAACTCTTATGCAGCCTGCTGGAACAGTTCAGCGACTGTGTGGAACAGGAAATACGGAAGGAAGCAGGTGATGATGCTTGAAGCATATTGTAAAACATATTAAACCATATATTCCTATTATACTTTTCTCTATCTGTCTTATTGGTGTACAGGCTTATTGCAACCTGGCAATGCCTGATGTTATGAGCCAGATTGTAAATGTGGGTATTCAGGAATATTCAGCCAAAATAGCGGCAGCCAGTGGTGATGCAGCACTGCGGCTGATGGCAGAACAAAGGGCATATATTATTGCCACAGGTGGCAAAATGCTGGTTATCGCCCTTATTACCAGTGGTGTTGCCCTGGCAGTACAGTTCTGCAATGCCAAAATGGGTACAGGTCTTACACGCGACCTGAGAAAAACAGTATTTACAAAAATTGAAAGTTTTTCCAGTGCAGAGTTTGACCGTTTCTCTACAGCATCACTTATTACAAGAACTACAAATGACGTTCAGCAGCTGCAGATGATGCTGACAATGGGTGTAAGAACAATTATTTTTGCACCGTTTATGGGCATCGGTGGTACAATTATGGCTATGAGAAAGGCACCGTCAATGGCTTGGATAAATGCTCTCAGTGTTCTTCTGGTGCTGTGCCTGCTGCTTACAGTTTACTCACTGGCACTGCCAAAGTTCAAAATTATCCAGCAGTTGATTGATAAACTGAATCTGGTTGCCCGTGAAAGCCTGAACGGTCTGCTGGTTGTGCGTGCATTCTCTACACAGAAAGACGAAGAAAAACGTTTTGATGAAGCCAGCAACAATTACAAACGTACTAACCTGTTTGTTAACCGCACCATGAGTATGATGGGCCCTACAATGGGGCTTATACAGAACCTTGTTCCTGTACTTATCGTATGGGTTGGTGCAGACAAAATTGCCCAGAGCCAGCTGATGGTTGGGGATATGATGGCCTATATCCAGTATTCCGGCAATATTATGGGTGCATTTATGATGATTTCAGGCGTGTTTATCATGTTCCCACGTGCAATGGTTTCTATCAACCGTGTTGCTGAAATACTTGATACAGAAAATGTTATTACAGAACCTGAAAACCCTGTAGAAATCACAGAATCACAGTGCGAAATCACATTTGACAATGTAAATTTTGCATATCCGGGCGGTGACGGTGATGTTCTGGAAAATATCTCTTTCACAGCGAAACCTGGCCAGACAACAGCTATCATAGGTTCCACAGGCTGTGGCAAGTCCAGTCTTATAAACCTTATTCCTCGTTTTTATGATGTTTCTTCCGGTTCTGTTTCCATCAATGGCGTAAATGTAAAAGACATCGGTCTGAAACAGTTGCGTCAGCTTATCGGTTTTGTACCGCAGAAAAGCGTTCTGCTGTCTGGCACAATCTATACAAATCTGGAAGCAGCCAAACCTGGTGCAACACAGGAAGATGTGCTGAAAGCACTGGAAATTGCCCAGGCCAAAAACTTTGTGCTTGAAAAAGAAGAAGGTATGGACGCACCTGTAAGCCAGGGCGGTACAAACTTCTCCGGTGGTCAGCGACAGCGTCTGGCCATTGCTCGCGCCATTATGAAAATGGCTCCTATCTATATTTTCGACGACAGTTTCTCTGCGCTTGACTTTACAACAGACCTGAATCTGCGCAAAGCACTGAAACAGAATCTGTCAGACTCAACTATTATTATTGTAGGTCAGCGTGTTGCCAGCATTATGGATGCCGACCAGATTATCGTTATGGATGACGGCCGCATTGTAGGCAAAGGCACACATAAACAGCTTATGGAAAGCTGTGAAGAATACCAGCAGATTGCATACAGTCAGCTGTCCAAAGAGGAGGTGTGAGATATGGCAAACAGAAATACAGCTAATTCTCCTCGTCCAGGCGGACCTGGTGGTCCTGGCCGTGGCCCTGGTGGCGGCGGTGGCGGCAGACACGCAGCTATCCGCGGCGGTGAAAAACCAAAAGACCTTAAAGGTACTATTAAAAAATCCTTTGCCTATCTTGGCATCTATAAAGCAGGTCTTGCTGTTGTTATGGTACTGGCAGCTTTGTCCAGTGTGTTCCGTGTTATCGGTCCCCGCCTGTTGGGTAACGCAACAGACGTTCTTTACAAAGCAGTTGAAAACGGAATGTTGACAGGCGAAATTGTTATTGATTACAATGCACTTCTGAAAGTGGTTATGGCACTGTGCGCACTTTATGTGGTTTCTTATATATTCAACATAGTGCAGAGTTTTACCACAGCGCAGATTTCCAACAACATCACATACAGAATGAGAAAGGACATAAGCGAAAAAATCAACCGCCT
>JAFSCU010000047.1 GCA_017436575.1 Oscillospiraceae bacterium | reverse complement strand
TATTCAGAAATTGTTCTACTTTCTTATTAAACTTTTCTTCGGTAGGCATAAACATACAGTGTTTGTAAATCTCATATGTTTGTAAAATATCGTTCTTGTGAGTTAATTCTATTAGGTTCATTGCACGCACCTACAAATTCAAATTTTTATAACACTATTGTACCAAACTGCTGTATAAATTTCTATAGAATAAAAGCCCGATTCATTCGGGCTTTCTATTTGTCTGTATTTTTCGTTATTTAAAGTAAATATCATAAAATGTCATCACTCTTCATCTTTAAAGGCTTCCAGGAATATTTCTGCAGCTAGTTTAATACCGGCTCTATAGTAGCTATAGTTCTGTTCGTGGTTCATATCGTATATTAAGCCCATCATATTCTCAAATCTTTCATGATGTTCCTTGGAAATTATGCTCAAATCGGGTGCTGATAACAAAAGTGAGCACTCGATTTTATTTTTATGTGCCCAAGGGATTTTTTATAACGGGTGTTGTAAACACCCGTTTTTATTATTTTATCAAAGTTCGCTTGATTTACTGTCCCGTATTTGCTGAAAATTCACTTTAATGCAAAACCGGGTACATAAACAATCAGATAGAACGGATGTTCATAGGTACTCTGGAGAGTGTTTATGATATGTATTACTTCAAAATAAGGCAGACTGATGAAAACTCATCATAATTGAAATCAATATATAATCATAAAACCCATAGTGCAGAACATATTATCTGTAACTGTTTATAATACGCCAACAGCACAGTGGCATTATATGCTGTCGCAATAAAGTGTTTATTCAGTTTTCCGGGAATTCAATCAATTTATATTCAGCAGACCTGCGGGTCTGCTTTTTTCTTTGTTACGGGGAGATATTCCACACATACGCCTTCACGGGTATCTATGGTCACATTGTCTCCGTGGAATTGCTGTGGTATATCGATAACGCCCATATACCTGTAGCTGATTATTATGCATTGCCTGCGGTTTTTGCCTTTGCCTTCACCGCTGTAAACATCTATTCTCTCAATCAGTTCACGGACCAGCACCCTGTCCAGCTTGCCGCTGGCTCTGAAATGGTTTATCAGTCGCATAAACTTGTCCTTGTTGTCCGATTTGGCATTAAGAATATCCAGTGTCTGCTGGGTTTCGGCAATCTGCCTGTCCAGCTCTGTATTTTCGGCAGTATACTTGGCCTGCATATGATAAAACCAGTCATCAGTTATCTTTCCGCTGGCGCTGTCTTCATACAGCTTTTCAAAAAGGAATACCAGCTGCTGTTTTCGCTGTTTGTGCTTTACAAGGTCAGCTTCGGTATTCTTTCTTTTTTCAATCAGCTCCCTGTCCGATTTCTGCTGCAGCAAAGTCGCAAAGTGTTCCATATCCTTTTCCATATATTCCAGCAATCGACCAATCTCCTTTTTTACCACCTTTTCCAGGGCATCCACACGGATATAGTGTGTTTCGGGGCACAGGTCGCGGCTTTTATTGTAGTTGGAGCATTTGAAAAATGCTATATGGGTGTTTGGGTGGTTAACGTTGTACCACATCTTTGCACCGCAGTCGGCGCAGTAGAGTATGTCGGAAAACATACTCTTTTCGCCGTTGTAATCTTTGTTTTTTCGCCTTTTGGTTTTGGATATGTACTGCTGAGTCAACAGCCAGGTGTCTCGGTCGATTATAGGTTCAAACACATCTTCAAAAATCTTCCAGGCTTCCTTTGGGGCTTTGTAGCGCTTTTTCAGTTTGAAAGACTTGGAAAAAGTTTTGAAATTCACCACATCACCACAGTATTCCTGGTTGGTCAGTATCTTGCCGATACTGCTGGCTTCCCATTTGTACGGGTCCATCTTGGTGTTTTTGCCCGGCTTGTTAACGCCTTTGCTCTGCCAGTAATACAGGGGAGAAAGAATTTTGTCAGCTTTCAGAATATTGGCAATAACATCATTGCCTTTCCCTTCAAGGGCAAGGCGGTAGATTCGCTTAACCACAGCCGCCGCTTCCGGGTCAACCACCCATTTGTTGTAGTCTTCCGGATGTTTCATATACCCGTATGGCGGCTGGGAAAGTGGCTTGCCGGAGTTGCCTTTGATGCGCTGGGCACTGCGGATTTTCTTGCTGATGTCCTTGGCATACATTTCGTTCATAACATTGCGGAAAGCGGCCATATCGTCTTCCCCTTTATGGCTGTCTATACCGTCATTTACCGCAATAAATCGCACATCTTTTACCGGGAAATAGTTTTCGGTGTAATAACCCACCTGCAGATATTCACGGCCAAGGCGGGAAAGGTCCTTGACCATAACCGTGCCCACCTTTCCCGATTCAATATCGGCAATCATCTGCTGAAAAGCAGGGCGGTTAAAGTTTGTGCCTGTGTAACCATCGTCCACATAGTGGGCGGTGTTGGTAAAGCCGTATTCATCGGCATATTTTGACAGCAGCATTTTTTGGTTGGAAATACTGTTGCTTTCGCCTTCGGCACCGTCATCACGGGAAAGACGGCAGTAAAGGGCTGTTGTTTTAAAAGTGTTGTCAATCGGCTTCATAATCCTCCTTCCCGACAGCCGGATGTAACTTTTCATCTTCCATTGTAAACTCATCGTTATAGGCTGTCCAATCTACAAAATTGTGGGTGAACAGTTTTTCAAAGGCTTCTTTCATTGTAGGGCCTGCCCCAACAGGGACAAATCTGCGGCCAACTATAAAAGTGGTGCCGTCTGTTTCATACTCCACAAAACCGCCCATGCCTGTGGAGTGTACTGATTTTCTGTCCATATACCCTCCTATCTTGCATCTCGGTTAAGTCTGCGTTTTCTGTCCTGTTCCAGCAGGTTTAAGATTTTGTTGCGGATATCGTTTTCAGTAATATTTTTAGGGAAGTATTTGTCCAGTTCTTCTCGTCTGAAAGTGATTTTCTCCCTTTGATTTGCCTTTGGCTGAGCCAGCATTGCAGATATTGTTTCTTTATCCAGCTTGTTGTCACGGCTAAGTTCTTTGAATTTAATTGCCTGTGCCAGTGAAGGTGTGCAGTCTGCAGATTCCATTGTTTCCAGCAGGTCAACCTGCTGTTCTTCAGTCAGATAAGAAATCTCAACCGCAGGTCTGAAGGCAATCTTGCCTTCATCAACCATCTGCAAAAGCTGTGGGATTAGGTTTGTAAGGCGGATATAGCGTTTAACTTGAGTTTCACTCTCATTGTTTTCAGTTGATATTTTAGTTGCCGACCACTTTGGGCCCAGTGGGCCCAAAGTTTTTCCCTGATGTTTTATAGCTTCCATCTTCATTTTATACGCCCAGGCTTTTTCGCTTGGCAGTATGTTTTCTCTTTGAATATTGCTGTCTGTCATTGCTATTATGGCTTCTTCTCGTGTCAGTTCTTTTACCACTGCAGGTATTGTTTCCATACCCAGCCTTTCACAGGCGTGTTTTCTTCTGTGACCGGATACCATCTCATATCTGCCATCTTCCTTTTCTCGCACTATTGCTGGTGTCAGCACTCCGTATGTAGCTATGCTTTCCATCAGCTTTTCCATATCTTCATCGTCCTTTACTTTAAACGGATGGTCTTCAAAATCATCAATCTGTGATATCTCAATATCCAGCACCCTTGGTGAACGGTTTATTATTCTTTCTTCATCGTTCATAAACAGTTCTTCATAGGCTTCTTTCAAGCCTAAATCAATCTTTTCGAATTTTTTCATTTTCTTTCTCCTTTCTGGCTTTTTCCTGTATCTGTTCAAGTGTCATATACACCCCACCTATTGGGATTTTCACTTGGGAAATATGTATCAGTTCTTTGTTTTCTCTTGGGGTTGTGTCATTATCTATATCTCCTTTCGTCTCTTGTTTTTGCATTTCTTCCGTTGAATTCTGCCCTGTCGGCAGTTATGACTTTGATATTTTCTGCCACCTGTGCAGAGCGCTGTTCCACCTTTTCAAGGCAGTCTATTTCCTTTCGTAATGCCTTTATCTGATTGGATATATCAGTTATCTGTTCTTTGAGTTTTGCTGTTTCAGGCTCATTTCCTGCCCTTTGTGTACGCCTTAAAGCGTTCCTTAAATCATTTCTGTCTGCCGTCAGCTGGCTGATTTTCTCTGTAAGCAATGCCTTTGTATCGGTAAGCTGACCTATAGTTTTTATCCTGTATTTACCCAATGTTTCCGACTGTTTCATAAAGCTGTCCATCTTCACAATATCTTCTCTCATAGACATGGGTATACTGCGGACAGATGTGGGGTGCTTTTTGATTTTTATCAGTTCATATTTGTATCGCATATACAGGCCGTACAGGCTGTTTTTCTTTAACACAGCTTCAAAACTGCCGTTTAGTTTTCCTTTGGAATATTTCTTCTGCACATACATATCCGGGAAAGGCTCTTCTCGTGTCCAGTTGCGTTTGATTCGCTGCACAATCATCGGCAGTTCATAATCAGCACCCAGTTTATGAAAGCGGAAATACCCT
This sequence comes from Oscillospiraceae bacterium, assembly GCA_017436575.1. GTDB lineage: Bacteria > Bacillota > Clostridia > Oscillospirales > Ruminococcaceae > RGIG3102. The sequence continues at coordinate 54,320 of JAFSCU010000047.1, read as the reverse complement.
TTCGCTCCTGGTGGTTTTATGGCTGGATATTTCAGTCTTTCCCCGTTAGTGTCATACAGTTTGAACTGATACCCCATCATTTCCATTGCCCTGATAAACTGTTGCTGGGTAACCGATGCTTTTATTGCCGCATCAATATCCCTGCGGACAGTATCTCTTATGGTCGGCTGGCCAGCCTTTTCTGCTTTTCGCTCAGCATAGCTTTTTGATTTACCGCTGGGGTCTGTGATTACTGACAAACCATATTCTCTGCACAATTCATCAGAAATCTGTTTCATCTTTTTGTAATCCTCGGGAGAGTTGTAGAACTTATACCCGTCTGCAAAGGAAACAGAATTGATTACAAAATGTGAGTGATAGTGACCTGTGTTCAGATGGGTTGCTACCAGTACTTCGAATCTGTCTCCCCACAGTCTTTCTGCCAGCTTTACTCCTATCTCGTGGGCAATTTCAGCGGTTACTTCATCCTGGGCAAAACTCTGATACCCGTGATAACACTGTCTGCCACTGGTTTTGTTCCACAGAATTTTTGTGTTCATAAATTCAGATGCAGCCGTTTCTTCACTGCAGTTAATGCCGGTCACATATTTTCGCTGTTCTGTTTTAATATCATTGGCAGTATATTCCATTACATTTTTAACTGCGTGCATTGCCATTACTTCCGCCATTGCTTTTTCTGTAGTTTTTTCGGGATTGCGGGCATAGTTTATCACCCCGTCAATCCTGCCTTTGATTGGCCATATTGAGGTAACTGCCATAGGCTACTCTTTTCCGTGGGCATAATGCCGTGCTATTTCTTTCTCCAGCTTGTGGAGATTGTACAGTTCATAGCGCAAAGCATCAGCATCTACATTTTTGTAGGTATGTGCCTTGGCAACAAGGGCATTCAGATTGCCTCCAATTTTTCTTATTTCATAAATCAGTCGGTGAGTATCATCACTGGGTTTTGCCTTGATTGCAACTTCTTTAAAGCACAGTCGGCAAAACTCCTCTCGTGATAAATTGGTTTTGGCAACCTTCAGGTTAAGACTGTCCAGTTCTTCTTTGGACAGTCGGATTTTTATTTCGTGTTTTCTATCCATATTTTCTCCTTTCATACGGTTTCAGGTGCCCTGACAAGCTGAATTGGGGACACAATTCGTTGCTTGCCACAGCAATGTCATATTCTTATTTCGGGTAAAAGAAAAAGCACCTCATAGAGGTGCCTGTAATCTTTTTATTTTGCAGATTTTCAACAATACTTATCTCGTATGTTGACTTTTCTGCATTGTTTTGTTAAGTTTAAATTGAACTGAGGGAGCGTTGTTCTCGCCATTTATGGAAGTCTGCGCTGAGAACTCAGGTTATTCAGCCGGGGGAGAGTACGCACGATGTTTTTACATCCTGTTTACTTTAAGATCCCGGCTTTTTTAATTATAAATCAGTTCGGTAAGTACAATATCTTCAGCTATCTGATGTATTTCGTTCATCATATGAACCCATACCAGCTGGTTTTCTGCTTTCAGCTTTTCGGTTATGCCATACTGTTCTTTCAACCTACTTACCAAACAGTCATACATTTCCTGTGCTGACTTATCAATTTCTTCAAGATGGCTGTTCAGTTTGTCCTGCATCATCAAAGCGGTTAACAATGGCTCCTTGTGCTTTCGCAGATAGCTGTGCCTTAACTTTCCGTATTTGCCGATAGCTGGTTTTGGCGGCAGTTCAAAATTTGGAATCAGATAATCCCCATATTTTCTGTATTCAAGTTTCATAATACACCTCCACTGTAATATTTCCCTATGTACCAGGATATCAACATCAAAAATCCTATTTTCCTAAGCAGTTTCATCTTCATCATCCTTTCTTTGCTATTAATATATCGAAAACAGAATTATTTTGCGAAGGTACAAATTTCTGAATTGTACATTTGCCAAAAAAGTGCCATAAAGGCACTTTTTCACAGTATTTTCATCTTGAATTCAGCAAAAAAGTGCCACAATGGCACTTTTCTCTTTTTTAGTGGAAAACTGGTTCATTTCAAACCGATTTTAGAGCGTGAGCCAAAAACCTATGTTTTTGGCACCAGCTTACCTGTCAACCATCTTTTTGTGCCAAAACAAGCCGATTTTGGCACATTTTTGCGTTCTTATCCTGAAAAGTTCCTGCCCGGCAGCACCTTGCCCGACGTATTGTTTGCACAGCTTTCGCTGCCCATGCCGCAATGCACAGTATCATATCATTCAGGACGCTATTCAATTGTTTTGTGAAGGTAAAAATTTTGCCCCTCAAGTGAAGCCTAAAAAACAGGCCCTTTTGTAAACACTTTTTCAAAACTTTCACCAAAGTTTCTCAAACTGACTGTTTTTTGGTATATTCGGCTTCATAAATTGGAGGTCAGAAAAATAATAAGTGTTAAAATTTCAGCCAAAATATCACATACATTTCACAATGGTCTAAATTTTTAATGCCCTTCAATATATAGATTTTGGCAGAGGCCAAAATTGGTAAAGAAATTGAAAGTTCTCACTTTTATATAAAACCGACCATTTCCAGCTGTTAACTTTGTCTAAAAATTTACCCCTTCATATGTAGAGGCTGAAAAAAGGCCACATCGGAAATTTCTTGCAAAACTTTCACAAAACTTCTATAAAAGGGCTGATTTTTAATACCCCTCACATGTAGAGGGCGCGAATTGCCAAAATGTTAAAAAATCCGGCTTTTAACGCTAAAATTTCACAATTGATAATATTTTCAACTTTAAGAAAGTTCTCGGTTGAAAACTTTGCTCAAATCACAAGAACTACAATTTCTGCTCTTATGAATTATGTAAAATTTTCTCTTAACAGCTTTCTTATACACTATGGTGGACTCGGTTTTTAACTTCAAAAAATTTACCCCCTCACATGTAGACAGCGGGAAAAGCAAAAATGTTAACAAAACAGCCCTTTTCCGCAAAAATTTCACATTTAGACTGTTTTTCAGCATATTTTTAATGATTTTTGCGATTTTTATATTTAATTCCTAAATACTTAAACCTTTTAGAAATTAATGGATAAATGTTGTAAAATCCTTATATGAAACTTAATTTACAGCAAACAAAAAGCTCTCCTGTAAACAGGAGAGCAAATTTGCTATCTTTCAATTTATCCGTATACTTTAATATAAAATAAAAAATAAAGCAGATACTAAAACGTATCTGCTTTATCTAAAGTATTAATGTATGATTTCTGTGCCCTTTTCCAAAATATTAATATATTCTTTGAATTCATATACTTTATATCTTTTTTTATCTGGTGTGACATCTTTTAAAATTCCCATATCACAGAATAAATCTACAATTGTTCCAGCAGTAGGAAGAGATATCTCCAGGCTTTCTGAAATACTTTTTTTAGTAACTATTGGATTTTCAAATAAATGATTCAATAATGCAGCATAATTGCCATTGCCTTTGTCTTTTTCAAAAAGCAACGCTGAGTAGTGTGTTCTAAGAGCTATAATGTTTTTTGCAGATTCAGTGGCTTCATCAGAAACATCCGCAACTCCTTTAAGAAAAAATTTAATCCAACCTTCCCAGTCACCCTTAATTCTAACAGACATCAATCTATCATAATATTCTGTTCGATTTTGCTTGAAATAATAACTCAAATACAGTAAAGGTTCACTAAGAATTTCTTGTTGGCATAACCAAAATGTTATTAATAATCGTCCCATTCGGCCATTACCATCTAAAAATGGGTGAATAGTCTCAAATTGTGCATGGATTAATGCGATTTTAATTAATGCTGGAATACTATCTTCCTCATAAATGAATTGCTCAAGATCGCCCATTGCCTTTTCCATCTCATCCACTGTCGGAGGGACGAATGTAGCAGTATTTAATGTACATCCTTGAGGGCCTATCCAGTTTTGCGTTTTCCTGAATTCACCAGGATTCTTATTAGCACCACGTACATCTTTTAGTAATACTTTGTGTATTTCACGGATTAATCTTAAACTGAGAGGTAATGTATTTAGTTTTTCCATCCCCCAATACATAGCTTTTACATAATTTACTACTTCTTTAACATCGTTTTGAGAATAATCTTCAGCCATATCTTCTGTTGGAATGTTCAATACATCTACAAGAGAAGCTTGTGTACCTTCAATCTGTGCACTCAATACCGCCTCTTTCTTCACATACATCGCTACAAACAGTTCAGGATTTGGTAATATCTGGGTTATTCCATCTAATCTCCCTAATTTTCTATCAGCTAGCGAAAGTAATTTTTGCATTTCACTATCTATATTAATTTCTGGAGATGGTGGCAGTTTCGCTGGAACAAAAGCTCTATAGCCTGTTGTTGTGTTAATTATTGTTCCCGCTCTATTTGATTCAAGTTTCATTGTTTCTCCTGTCTACAAACTGTTAATTTAAAATTATAGCTTATTTCTTTAGTTATTTTTCTATTAGAAAACTCTAAATAAAAACGATTTAATTTAGAACCCTTTTCGATATTTTAACTAAAAATATTATATCATTTTTTTATTTAAAATCAAGTATATCATGTGCAACTTAAATAGTCTTTATTTACAATAACCAATCCATATTCTAATTACCACAGTCATTATGTGTTCCATTTTATAAAAAGTAAAAAGACAGGAGAATTAGCTCCTGTCTTTTTACTTTTATAAATTGTAATAGTATTCTTTTATCTTCTTTGCCATAAGTTCACGGCGTTTTTCAAGGAAAATGTTATAATCGTTATGTGTCATATAGCATGCTTCAAACGGTACACAGTTAACAGCGAGGTTGTCTTTCAGTGCTTTTATATCGGTAATTGAACCACAAGTAATTATTTTGGTTTCACACTGCTTAAGAGCTTCTGCAAAATATTCACACGGAGCTTTTTTGCCTATCGACTTATTTACCTGTGTGTCAAGGTAAGCATAGTTTGCTTCCTGATTATACGTATTTTTACTATAACCATTTACTTTGAGATAAGCTTTAGGAAATATATGATGAACATCGCCTGCGATTTCAATCAGGTCCTTTACAGTTATATTATTGGAAAGCAATGATATATCATTACCAGCAACCTGTGCTGCAAGATATACGAGGTAAGTCGGATTAATAGTAGAGGTATACGATAAATCCTGTACAACTTTTACATCCCAGAAATTATCTGATAACGTGGCGGCTTCAATATCCTCTAAAGTCTTAACAACACCAACTTCGTTTATTTTTCTAATATCTCTGTAAAAAGCTGTCTCTGGTGATGAACTATATCTGCCTGTTAAGACAGACAATACATACCATTTTTGTACAACTCTTTTAATTTCGCTTACGGAAACTTCTTTACTAATAGCAAGACGAAGATACAATGCATATGCAAAATCCAAAGCCATATAAGAATTAACCATTTTGCTTGAAATAAAACCGGCGCCTCTAATAGCCAACATGAACTGATTAAAGTTATTTTTGTTAATTACATTAAGTACGCCTTGCTTCAATTTTGCATAGGTATCTTCTGTGATTTCTATGTTGTATTCTCTTGTTTCAAAGTTTCTGCCAGAAAGCAAGCTTACTAAATCAGCAAGTTTTGCTCTAGGGTACATATGCATAAATGCAACTCTAAGTATATCATCGCATTCAGGATCGTATACTGTTTCTTTGTCATCCTTAAGCCACGCCAATTTCTGCATATATTCAGATTCGGCAAAATCATGATCATTTTCTTTTATGTAATTATAAAAGGAAGGTTCTACGCACAGGTGTGCAAAATAATCTATAGCTTTTCTTAACATATTGCCGCCAAAATTTTCATCGGAAGCAATCTTAGACATAACAAAGTCACCTTGACTTAATGCTGTCCCCTTGGAGTTAATGCGGATAAAAATATCAGTTACAATATCTATATCCAAGCTATCGGACAGTTCTATAACACCAATAAGCCTGTTACCAATTGAACGTAAATTGATGAGAATTTTATCCAAAGTTTCAGGCTGCATTTCCGGATTATCTGAACAATATTTATTGATAAAACTGAAAACAGAGAAATCGTTTTTAAAGATTTCCGCTACGTCAGGTATCCATTTTTTACCTTTCAAATGACTCTGATCCTGTACAGCGAAGATTTCAGCATCTTTATCTTCTGAAAGCGCTTCAAACGGATTGAACGCAATTTTTATACGTTCTTTTTTATATTCGCTATTAATAACAGGAATACCTGCAATGGCAGTCATAAGTGCAGTTACACGCTGTTGACCATCGATAAGAATTTTTTTGCCAGATGAAACAGAACCATCCTTCAATTTGACATTTGGATTTTTCCAAATAATCAAATACCCAGTCGGATAACCTTTGTATAATGAATCCAGTAAATCCCTTACCTGTGTTTTCTTCCATACAAATGGGCGCTGAATCTCTGGAATAGCAATATTACCTGATGAGATTAATCCCAATATGGCACTTACACTTAAAGAATTTGGATTGTATTTTTCTACTAACATAGCCGTGCCCTCATAATAATCATATATTTAAATTATACATTAATTCCAATTTTGTTTCAATGGAACTATTTTATTAATTAACAATACGCAATATGCGATATATCCCACACGATATGTCGCATATTTTTATACAATATAATCAACGATATATCGCAAATGAGGACTATATTATGTTGATTAAAGAAGCGGTTGAAAAACGAATTATTGAGCTGTGTGATGAACGTGGGATTGCTATAAATGCTTTAGCAAATATCTCTGGTGTATCCCCATCCACTGTTTACAGCATCTTAAATGAGAAAAGTCAAAATCCTGGTATTGTTTCTATTAAGAAAATTTGTGATGGTCTGAATATTTCTGTAAGAGAATTCTTTGATAGTGACTTATTTGACGACCTTGAACAAGAAATCAAATAGGGGGATATTATGAGAAATTTAAGATCATATTATTCTGCATCTATTTCTGATTTTTTGAGTCAGTCAAGCAATGAAATCTTAGGGATTATTCATACAAATAATGGGTCTGCGGAAACAACAATTCAGCAGAACAACACATGGGAAACCGAGATAGAAATCCTCAAATCCCAATTACAATCCCTCAACGAAGGTAAAATTATATTTGAATACACAATCCCAAGAATGGGAAAGCGTGTTGACGTTGTTTTACTCTATAAACATATTGTATTTTTACTGGAGTTCAAATGTGGTGATACCGAATATAGGCCATCTACTTATGACCAGGTATACGATTACGCTCTTGACTTGAGAAACTTCCAGAAAGAAAGTCATAACAAATTATTAGTTCCTATAATGGTCTCAACAAAAGCTCCTTCCGTAGAAAACAAAATTGTGGAGAGAGAACGTATTATTGAACCATTGAAATGTAACGCAAATAATATACGGAATGCTATTTCTGCTATAACTTCTATTTATTCAGAGAATTACTTTGAATACGACGTTTGGGAAAATTCCGAATATTTACCGACGCCTACTATCATAGAAGCTGCCCAGGCTTTATACAGCGGACATAATGTTCACGATATTACAAGAAGTGATGCAGGTGCAGAAAATTTAACTGTTACAACAGATGAAATAAACAGAATTATCGAGCATAGCAAAGCAAATGGACGTAAATCTATCTGCTTTGTTACAGGTGTGCCTGGTGCCGGTAAAACTTTGGTTGGCTTAAATATTGCAATTCAGCGTTCTGATTCACAAAAAGGAGAACATGCCGTTTTCTTGTCAGGTAATTTCCCTCTTGTAACTGTTTTACAAGAAGCTTTAGCCAGGGACAAGGTAGAACAAGCAAAGCAGAATAGTGAGAGAATTAACAAAAAAGACGCTCTCAGAAGTACTTCTGCTTTTATTCAAATCATTCATAAATATCGTGACTCATTTGTAGGCAACAATAATGTTCCACCTGAAAGAGTAGCCATTTTTGATGAAGCTCAGCGTGCATGGACACATGATATGATTCAGAAATTTATGGCAACTAAAAAAGGTGTGGTAGATTTTCCATATAGCGAACCGGAATTTTTGATTAGCACTATGGACCGACATCAGGATTGGGCTGTTATCATCTGTTTAGTAGGTGGTGGTCAAGAAATCAACACTGGCGAAGCAGGTCTTCCAGAATGGTTCGATTCATTAAAACGTGCATTTCCACATTGGGATATATATATCACTCCACAACTTAATGATGATGAATATCGTCGCGGTAGAAGCTGGGACGGTATGATTGATGGGTTACAAACCTATGAACGAGACAAACTTCACCTTGCAACATCAATTCGATCTTTCAGAACACCTGATTTGGCTGCTTTTGTTAAAGCTGTTTTGGATGTTAATACTGATGATGCACAAGAATTATATCAGCGTATAAAAGATAAATATCCACTTGTTATCACTCGCGATTTAAACAAAGCAAAAGAATGGGTACGCAACCACTGCCAGGGTACTACTCGTTATGGATTGCTTAGCAGCAGTGGCGCTTTGCGATTAAAACCCGAAGGAATATTTGTTAAGAATGAAATATCTGTAGCTAATTGGTTTTTAAACGGCAAAGATGATGTTCGTTCAAGTTACGCTCTCGAAGATGTGGTTACAGAATTTGATATTCAGGGCCTTGAATTGGATTATTCTATTGTTGCATGGGATGCTGATTTCCGTTTTGTAAATGGCGAGTGGACTTACAACAGTTTTGTAGGTAATCGTTGGAATAATATCGGCTCTGACGAACGCAAATTATATCTTAAAAACACTTACCGAGTATTGCTTACCCGCGCAAGACAAGGTATGGCAATATTTGTTCCAAAAGGTAGTCGTATGGACGCTACACGTAATCCAGAATGGTATGACGGTATTTATGACTACTTAAAAGAAATTGGTGTAGAGGAGATATAACATGAGCCGAATTGTTGAAGTTGTAGCTGCTGTAATTTGGCAAGATGATAAGTTTTTAATATGCCAAAGGCCAGCTAATAAAAAACAAAATCCTCTCCAGTGGGAATTCCCTGGCGGAAAAGTTGAGCCAGGAGAAACCAAAGAAGAGGCTTTAAGGCGCGAAATCAAAGAAGAGTTAAATACTGTTATTTCTGTAAAAGACACAATAGGTGAAGCAGAACACACATATCATGAGTTCACAGTTCATTTAACTTTCTTTAACTGTGAAATAGTTGAAGGTGTTCCTGAAAAACTGGAACATAACGATTTTGCATGGATAGATAAGTCTAAAACAAATAATTATGACTTTTGTCCATCGGATAATGAATTTATTTCTAAGTTTTTAAAAGGTGTATAACATGGCAAGGAAAAATTATTTTTATGTTTACCAAAACAAAACATATCATGAGGAACGTTCTGGAAACTTTTTGTGGTCTCCTAAATATGCAAGTGGGAACAGAAAAAACGCCGGCTATGAAACTATGAAAGACGTATCAAAGGGAGACGTTATTTTTCATAGTTACCAAGGCAATATTGTAGCTATTAGTATTGCAAAAGATGGCTGTTATAGCTCCACTAGACCAAGTTCGTCTTTCTCAGAGTGGGATATTAATGGTTGGCGAATTGATACTGAATATTTTATCCTTAGCAGACCTTTTCTTGTCTCCCCACATATTCCACATCTTTATAGTATTCAGCCTGCAAATGGCCCATACACTTCTGCTTACAGGGGTAAACAGCAGTATCTTTGTGATGTTTCAAAAGAAATGGTTGAATATATTCTGCCTCTGATTTATAAATCATTAGGCAAGATAGACGCAGAAAGATTATCACATTTCCTTAGCGATATCTACACCCCATCACCTGTTATAAAACCAGCCGAAGCAAAGCCTTCGATACCAACTGAGCAAAAGAGACCTGTAGAAATAGACCGTGTTGAAGATGGCTGCGTGGTCTATGCAACCATCCAACAAACAGGGAAACCAACAAAATTTTCTATCAACTTAGAAAAATTCCCTCAGCAAAAAGTAATAATCGGTAAAACAAAGGGAGATGCGTTTGTGTTACCGAATATTAAAAATGTATATATTATCGAGAAAATTTTGAAATGATAAAATACGAATTTATTATTAACTATAATAAACATTTACCCTTTTTAGAACAGAAAAACAATTAAAAATATTGAATTTAACTGCAATTAATATATCAAAACTTGCTAACCGCAAAACTATATGTGATAATATACTCAATAATTATACGATATAAGAGGTTCACTATGGATACTCAAAAATTAAACTATGCGATTACAGAATTTTCAAAAAAGAAAAAAGCTAATGCTGCCTATTACAAAGAAAATTGGTTAGAACGTAAAGAGCGAAAAGATTATTACCAGTCTTTTACAAAAGATAAACTTTTGAACATGACTGAAGATGAATTCTTGGAGTATATAAGCAAACTCTGGTCTATGCTTATTTGGGGCAACAAAAAATATGTTGTTGATAAATTGATTGCAGACAATGGTTTTGCTACTCTTAAAAAGCAGCTAGCTGATTTGCTTTACGGCACAAATTCTATTGAAAACAGATGGGATTTGTTCCTTAAATCAATCAAAGGTATGGGGCCTGCCACTATCAGCGAGTTACTTACATACGCAAACCCGCAGGAATATGTGATCTTTAATAAAACAACCATTCTTTGCTACGGCTATCTTGATATTCCAGATATGCCTAAATACAATTATCAATATACTGGCAAAAAATATGCTGAGGTTTGTGCTATTGCAAAAGAAATTGCTCTGCAACTTAAAAAATCTGGTGCTGAGGATTACGATCTTTTGGCCGTAGATTATTTTATGTGGGATGAAATTTTACCACTAGCCGAAAAGAATACGTCAAAAATACCTGCGATTATCGAAGAAGAGAAACCAGTTACTGCAAAAGATTCAAAATCCCTTCACGATGAAATTAAAGAAAAACTGGTAGCTATAGGTGAACTTTTAGGCTTTGATAGCCGTTCTGAAGTTAAAATCATGACAGGTGCAGTAGTTGATGCCGTTTGGGAAGCCAAAATTGGTAATATGGGAAAAGCCATTTACGTATTCGAAGTACAATCAAAAGGCTCTATTGATAGCCTTATTCTTAATCTAAAAAAAGCACAAAGCAATGCCGCTGTTCAGGCTGTTGTTGCAGTTGCTGACGAAGAACAGCTTGCAAAAATTATTCGCGAAAGCAAAGGCGTTATTGACGAAAACTCTTTGCGAACATGGGATTCTGAAGATGTCTTATCTGTATACGACGCACTGGTTAGAGTGCATGAATCAATTAACAAACTTGCACTCGTACCAGAAAGTTTTTAAGTTAATGAATAAAAAAGACCGCTCCTGCGGTCTTTTTTATTTCAGTATGTAGTAGATAAAATATTTCTATTCGCTTTTAAGATATTGATCATCCCTTAATTAATATGACATAAGGTGGGCCACCATGATTTAATGAAATATTCATATCATTTTCGGATGAAGGGACTTGAAGGTCAAATACGAACTATTTTCAATTTTAACACAATATACGGAGGTTAAGAGCACTCTTCCACACTAAATGTAGTTTCGTATTAAAATCGTACTCAAATAAAACGAAATCGTATACTCTTGATTTCGTACACAAAAAACGAACAGTAAAATCTACGAAAACAGCCAGATTCAAAGTCACATTCTGAATTTTTCATCCGCAAAGTTCGTTTGTGGCCATCCCGTCATCCGCCAACCGATTTTACATCAAAAGTCCAGCAATATAAAGCAAAAAAGGGATTTTCAGTTCGTATTTTAATAGTATACGAATACGCTGAAAATCCCTTCATCTGTTTACTTTATATTAAATATTTCATAAATCAAAAACACGTGTTGAACGTATGGCATGCACCATCACTACAAGGTCAATGTAGCAGACAAACTCCTACTATTAATAATACTAATTAAACTTCAACACAGTTATAAAATATTATTTTTTCTAAAATTTAACACTTTATACTCATCACATATAATTCTTCTATATTTTTATGATTTATTGTATAATATAAACACAATAAATCTCATTAATACTATAGTAATAATTAATATTTCCATTGAACTTATACTACAGCATCTAAGGGGGCATTATCGAATGTGTATTAAAAAGTCAATTCAAACCAATGGAGTTCCTCTAATAAAATTTCAAAACAAAGCTAGAATAGATTACTTTCAAAAAGGGAAAATCTACTTGAAATCATTGGCTTATTTCAGAAAGCGCGAGAAAGATACTAATGATGATACAGTAGGTGATTTATTTGATGCAATGGTTCATACTAATGAAGGATATCTCGTGGTCCCAGAGTTAGGTGTATGTCAAGAACTAACCGATACTCTCATTGAGACAAGTTTTAGCAATTGCTTTGTTTTTTGCATGTTCAGTCCTAAAATCATATCACAAAAGTTTCAATTTTCAGAAGATCAAAAGCGAAAACTTTTAGATTTTGGTGATTCTGCCTTGGTTATAACAGACCGATATGCTTTTCTTCAACGTGTAGCCATTGCACTTAAACGTGATGGTATAACAGGGTATCATGGACATATAAAATACTATGACGAAACATCAGATAATGTTGAGTATTGGGCATCACTTATTAAAAATGGAATCAAAGATGTGGCTTTTTGGAAAAGACAAAAATATGAATATCAACAAGAATATCGCTTTTTAATTGAACCTCCTGTTACAGAAAATGATTATTATGAATTAGAAATCGGTGACATCTCTGATATTTCAATTATTTTGACTGCTCAAGAGGCGTTAAATTTGATTGCTTTCCCTATAAAATCAGATGACAAATCTAAAGATGACTAAATTAAATATCTAAAGCCAAAGATTCTTTACCCATCTCATGATCATTTTTAATCTTTAGTATTTGATAATCCAAGTCAGTATAAAAACATAGAAATCAAGGAAAAACCGAACATATATGTATAATATATGTTCGGTTTTAATATTTAATATAATGATATACAAAGATTGTTATGTTATATAACTAAAAGTATTATTTTACAATTGTGTTGCGTTATATTGATTCCTTACTTAAGATTCTTTTTTCATCGATATAAGAAACACTGTATATAGCGTATGATGGTGGAGATACATTAATAGTTGGACGATCTTCTAATGGCAGATCGAGAGTGTGTATTAATAGTTCTATGTGCTCTTCATATTCTTTACCAAATCCATTTTTTAGAACTATTATTAACTCTATTTTATCGCCTTCTGTACAGCTGTTAAATAAATCTGATGATGTAGTTAATTCTATAAAAGCTAATTCCTCTGGCTCGATAAAATATTGTTTTTTATAATTAGGGGGACCATACTCTCGTATAAATTCTCCTGATGATTTTTTTACGGTTAATACACAGCGTTCGATGTGAACAAAAAATTTATTCGATGTTAAATTGGTAAGCAGAAATGATAATGAAGCTAATTGAGTTAAAGGCCCTGTCTGCAAAGTATTATTAGTAAAATAATCATATACTGCACAATTAGTGGGCTTCACAAGTTTACCAAAATCTAGCATCATTATAAAAGGTCGATTTTTTTGGTGTAGGTCATCTTCTTGAAGACGTATCAATTTTTCATTTATGTGATTAAGATTTTCGTTTTGTTTTAGAGTAACAAAACCTAAATACAGGGTTCCGAATAGTGAAAAAACAGCTCCAGAATAACTTAATATATCTTGTTCATCGAAACAAGTATTAGGTGGCAGTTTTAAATATGAACCGAGTTTGTATAAATTAAATATAATACATGGTGTCAATAAACAAATAATCATAAAAATTATAAGAGTCCTTTTTTTCATAATAACTGCCTCCCTCTGTTTTAATATATACTAAAATCTAATTTGTTTCAATATAGAGAACTTTGTTTTTTGGATTATTAATTGTTTGGTTGAGGTGTTATTAGGTTATAAATTATTGTGGTAAATCTAAGTGTTCCGATTTTTGTTTCAATAAGAATAAATTGATCAAAAAAGTGGTTTCTAAAATATATACAATTATGAACAGTTCTTAGAAGTAGCTCGGTATTAATATAATAACAGCCATTGAGAAAATTATCTGAATGGCTGTTTTTATATGTTGTAAATATTATCAATTATTCAGTATACGATAACGGCTTTTAGGAGCAGCTTCGTCTTTCAAAGAAGAATATATTAAAATGCCCCAATGATTTTTAAGTAAAATGGTATTTAATTGAATTATAGCTATAAGAGATTTTATATCCTGGCAAGTCATATTTTGGAGAACGGACAGTGGAATCATTATATCGGGAACAAGCCTTCGCATGGATGGATGCCATAAATAGAATCGATCCTTAAGAAAATCTCGGGCAGCTCGATAAAGCATATCAGCATGGCGTCGTACACTGATATCTGTGGGAGAGTCGGATAATTCTTTAGCGGTGGCAGCAATCCATATAGCGGCAAGCTCCTCAGCATCTTTTGCGTCTGTCAGCATTTCTGCGGTTTGTATAGTGCCTTTATTTGATGGTCTGACAAAATACAGAAATTCTATAAGTCTGTTTTTAATCATATCTTTTCGCGCAGAGATATTTTCGTTGCTGAGCCAATCATATCCGTAAAAATAACCGTCCTGTTTATAATCAACGAAGATGGTTTCAGCTTTGATAGGCTGTGAAAGGATATTAGGAAAATCATAACAACCGCTTTTCCAAGTTTCATAAACAGTTTTCCATTCTATCTGTTCAAACATTAAGAAGACTCCTTATAGTGATGTGTATTTTAAATGCCTTTATTAAAATGATAATATAGCTGAAAATGAATGTCAATGAATGAAAAAATAGTTCTTAAAAGGTAATCAAATACGAACTTTGGACGAAAATAGAGTGTTTTATGAGAACCTATGTATTCATAAAAAGTCGAAAAATGGGTTTAAGGTGAAGGTTTTCCCGAAATTTTTATCAAAAATCGCCGCAAAAAATAGATTTTTGGTTTAAAAGGAAAAGGTTTTTAGTTCGTTAAACGATGAGGTAAAAGTTCATATTAGTATTTGAATTCAAGGTATGTGTAAGATATAATAAAAATATAGAAGCTAATTTTACTGAAATATAGTAAACGTTTTAATATATTGAAAAATGTAGTGCGAGGTGAATATAGGATGAGTGTAAGCGATAACTATAGTAAACTTCCTTTTGATTTGGCTGGGGCATCAAGTAAAAATCGTTTTCGTTTGGAAATGTTATGGGGCGCTAGTAAAATGTTTGATTTATTTGACGAAGATGATTTTTGCGTTGTGTTCGACTATAAATGTGATATAGAGGTTCACTTGAATGATTCTTTGGAATTTTATCAGATAAAAACTCATAAAGTTCAATCTCCTTATACTTTTGCTACATTGTCAAAACAGGACAAAACGGGAAAGTCTATAATAGGGAAACTTTTTCTGTTAAAAAACACTCTTGATCCAACGGCTAAATTTAAAGTTGCAATCGTATCAAATGCATACTTGAAAATAGAGAAAAAAGTGTATTCAGATGTTGAATATTTGGACTTTAGTTGTTTGAATGTAAAAACACAGCAAGCGGTACGTAAGGCGCTTAATAATGAGTTGGGGCCTGATATTGATTTAAATAATATTGGATTTATATATACTTCAATGAATTTACTCGATCCAGACAATGATTTGAGAGGAAAAATTGTTGGTAGTTTCGAAAAAATTATGGGGTGTGAACCAGATAAGCCAAATGCGTTGTATCGTTTGGTTAAAGATTCGGTTGAAATAAAAGCTTGTTATGAAATGGTATCGAATAGTTATGAAGAGTTGGTAAAAAATAAAGGTATTACAAAACAAGAGCTATACGATATGCTTTGTAGGCATGCTACTATAGCAGATAATTCTATATCTAATGTAGAAAAATTTATAGAAGATAATATTAATGCGCCAAGTATGCTTAAAAAATATAAGTCATCATTGGTCTCGATAGTCAAATATGGTCCTATTTCTGCAGAGTTGAAATCAAATGAAAAACTTATTGTAAGTTATTTGAATGAAAATGATGAATTATTACCAGATAATCGTTTAGATACGGTAAATATGTTGTATAGCGTATTTTCATCAAATTTTTCAGTTGAGTTTTCAGAAATTGATATAAGGGTTTTCATACTGCTTATTCTATTTAAATGGGAAGGTGGAAAATATGAGTAAACTGATTTTTAAGACACTATACATTTTCTCTAGCGTTGAGAAAAAAGCTAAAGTGGTTAATTTTTTAGAAGGAACAAATATTATAACTTCTAGCGCTGTTGATGGGACTAAACGAGGCAAATCATTAATTGCCAAGTGTTTATATCATACAATGGGAGCGGATTGCTTTTTTGAACCTATATGGGATAATAAAGATAAGACATATATCTTATTTTTTGATATTGACGGAATTGAATATTATATGTATCGAAGCGGTAGTCTTTTTAAACTGTTTGATGCGAATAAAAATGTTATTTTTAAAACTATAAATCGAAATGAGTTGGGAGAAAAACTCAAAAATATTTTTAATTTTGCGGTTCAATTGCCTAAAAGAGAAGAAGAAAAACTGGAAATAACACCACCAGTATATAATTATTTGCTGTATTATTTGGATCAGGATAGAATTTTGGGTACACAATTTGCTTCTTTTGATGGATTGGGACAGTATCCTGATTTTAAAGAAAATGTACTGTATTATCATTTTGGGGCATTTGATGAAAGATATTATGAGATAGAACGACAATTAGAAAAAATACATGAAGAAATAAAAGTTGTCGAAAAGAAAAGAGTAATATCGGAAGGAATATATGAAAAAATAAATTCTAATATTCGTGATGTTTCGTATACTAAAAATTTTGAATTGCTGAAAAGAGATGTCGAGAGAACAAAAGAAAAATATATATCTATATCTAATGCCTTGAGTGAAATAAGAACTAATCTCATAAAATTGAGAAATGAGAAGGCAGAAATTATGGCCTCTATAAATTCTCTTAAAATATTTGAACGTGACAACGAAAAACAGATTAAAACGCTCAATAAGCATGTTTGTCCTTTTTGCAATTCTACAATTGAGGATGCTTTGTCATTGCGAATCTCTAAATATAGTATATCTGAAGATATTATTTTGTTAAGCAATAATATGCAGATTACAATTAGTGAATTAGAAAGAAAAATAGAAAAGCAAGAAAATGAATATAAAAAATGGCTTGCAGAGTTAAAAAGGTATGAAGACGCACTTGTAAAGAAGCATGGAGAAATTGACGATGTATTGGCGCATAGAGGTTATATAGAAATAAAAGATGAGATAATTCAGGAATTATATACACTTCGAGAAAAAATCGATCAATTGTCTAAGCAAGAACGTGAATTAAAGAAAGAAGAAAGAGGATATATTGAAGCAAAGAGAAAAATAAATACGCGATATTATGAGCTGATGAAGATGGCGAAAAATCAATTTAATCTGGAAGAGATTAAAGATAAATCTTTTGAAAAAATTACAGGCACTTTCAAAGGCGGAGGTAGCAATAAGCCAATAGCAACTATTATTTGGTATCTTACACTTTTAAAATTGAGAAAAGAATTTAATCCATCAGCAATTAATTTCCCTGTGGTGTTTGACAGCCCAAATAATGCCGAAACAGACCAGGAAAAGAAAGGATTACTCTATAAATATATTGTTGAAAATACCCCTAAAGATAACCAAGTAATTATTTCGGGAATAGGTTACGAAAACGAACAAACGTTTGGCGTTGCTTTTAATCATGTAATTAATTTGAGTAACGATAAATATCATTTGTTGTGTGTTGAAGATTATGATGATTATTCTTCAATTCTTATAGAGTTGTGCTCTAAATAATTATGAACAATAACTATATAATGTACAAAGCTATTTTAAAGCTTATTAAAATTAATTAAAACAGACTGGGAGCAAGTTAGATTCTACTACAAAATAGTCATAAAAGGGATTTTCTAGATATTCGTATGCATATAAAATACGAACTGAAAATCTCTTTTTGTTTATAAACACTGGACTTTTAGTATAAAAATTCTTTAAAGAGGCAACAATGTATAATTTTTAAATAGTTGTTCCTAAATTACCTTGTAACTTATGTAACTTATTGTGTTGACAATATAAGTTACATAAGTTACAATTTAGTTAAAATAGGGGGGTGAACATATGGATCCAGTAAGAATTCGTTATATAAAGGAATGGATTTCCCAGTTGCCAAAAGGAAATATTACGTATAAAAATATACGTGGTAAAAGATATCCTTATCTGCAGTGGACGGAAAATGGCAAACAAAAAAATAAATTGATTAAAGACAGTGAGCTACAAGATATAATTGAAAAAATAGAACAGAGAAAATCTCTTGAAAAGAAGCTTAACGAGTCAAAGGAATCAAAACTTATGCCAGAAGTTATGCAGGATAAATTCTATTTTTCAGAGGTTAAGACTGGACATGAACTTTCGGACTTTGTTAAACCTATACGCAGCTTAAAAAAGCGAGAATTATTTTCAACATTGCGTGATTATGTATATGGTAACAGTACGGACCGTGTTTTTATTCTTTATGGTTTGCGCAGAACAGGTAAAACTACATTGATACGTCAAGTTATTGCAGATATGCCGGAAGATACCTTTAAGAAAACAGCATTTGTTCAGATTACACCGCAAATTGATCTAGCTAAAATCAATTTAGATATGCGTCAACTGAAGAAGCAGGGATACCGCTATGTGTTCATTGATGAAGTTACTCTTATGAATGATTTCATTGAAGGTGCAGCTCTTTTTTCTGATATATTTGCTTCAAGTGGTATGAAAGTGATTTTGTCTGGTACAGACTCTCTTGGATTTGTATTTTCTGAAGACCAAGAATTGTATGACCGTTGTTTTATGCTGCATACAACTTTTGTTCCATATCGTGAATTTGAAAATGTGCTTGGAATCAAAGGGATAGATGAGTATATACGTTATGGTGGAACTATGAGTCTTGGTGGTGTAGCCTACAATCAATCCGGTATGACTTTTGCTACAAAAGAAAGCACTACAGAATATGTCGACAGTGCTATTGCCAAAAATATTCAGCATTCTTTAAAAAATTATCAGGACGGCACGCATTTTCGCAATCTTGCTGAACTGTATGAAGCTAATGAACTTACAAGTGCTATTAATCGAATTGTAGAAGATATTACTCATCGCTTCACGTTGGATGTTTTAACAAAGGATTTCAAATCTAATGACTTGTCTATATCGGCGAAAAATATGCTTCGAGATAGAAACAATTCAAACGATATCCTTTACCAGATAGATACTGAGACCGTGACAAACCAGCTGCGTCAGCTTCTTGAAATCAGAAACAAATCAGAGCAGACCATTGATATTAGTGATGCACATCGTGCTGAAATAAAAGAATATTTGGATTTGTTGGACATCACAGTAGACATTGATTTAGTTTCTCTTACCGATCTTAATAAAAAAGAAAAGCATACTGTTATTACTCAACCGGGTATGCGTTACGCACAGGCAGAATCTCTAATAAAAACATTGATGCAGGATGATATATTCCGCACATTATCATTGGTTGAGCGAAATAATATTACAGCACGAATTCTCAGTGAAATCAAAGGACGAATGTTGGAAGATATTGTTCTTTTAGAAACAAAGATAGCTTTTCCAAAATATGAAGTGTTTAAACTTGAATTTGCACGAGGCGAATTCGATATGGTAGTTTTTAATCCTGAAGAAGCAACGTGTGCTATTTATGAAATAAAATATAGCACAGAAATTGTTGAGTCGCAGTACAGACATCTTATAGATGAAGAAAAATGCGCAGCAACAGAATTTAGATATGGATCAATTTCAGGTAAATATGTGATTTATCGTGGTGAAACCTGTGATGTAACAGATGTGCATTATTTGAATGTAGAAGAGTATTTAAAAGGATTAGTATGAATTAAACAGGCAAGGAGAGTTTGTTCTCCTTGCCTGTTTGTATAATATTATATTCTATTTGGCCATGAGTAACACCGTAATATCTTTGAATATTGTTCTTTATAATAGTTATCACAATATATGAATATAACTGAGGGCTATACTTTGACTTCAGCTAAAGTTGGTTAATTTAATCCTAGATACTATATAAACATATCGTTGAAATGTTTAATATAACGATATATCTTCATATAATTTTTATGAAAATGTAAAACTATGATAAATGTTATTACTGCACTTTTTTCAACAGCACCTAACTTTTGTGGTGCGGATGAAGGGACTTGAACCCACTTCAGTTTGAACTATAGTTATAATTCAATACAAAATCTCACACTGGAATTAAAGTATTAAAAACTACGTGTGTAGCCTTCAATTTTAAGAAATATTGTATTATAATATATAATATAATATTTTTATGGATAAAAGAGGTTTTTATCTTGCTTACTTATAAAATCTATAAAATCAGCACTACTACAACAGCTATGGTTCTTGATATTTCAGAGCATGGAATAGATGAATACATAACAGCAAACATCATTTCTATATGTGAGGGTGACTCTGATACCGATATTGATACAATAAAAATACGTTTGTCGGATTATTTATTGTCCAAAACTTACAACCAACGAAAAGGTGCAGTTGCAGAGTTTTATATCCATCTTTTCTTTAGGCAGCTTGGATATAAGCAAGAATTTTTATACTTAAATCTTGAAGAAAACTCAATAAAAAAAGGATTTGACGGTTATTATACTTATAACAACGAGGAATGGATTATAGAAAGCAAATCTGGTGATGACACTTCTCACTCAAGCAAAATAACAGCAGCCTATTCTGATTTAAAGGAGAAACTTACAACAAAAGTAAAAAATAATCCATGGGAAAATGCATACAATCATGCTTCACATGGAGCTGTCAAAACAGATAAATCTTTGATTAAAAAATTAAAGCAATTATCAAATAATTACATAAAGGGCATCCGTTTGCCTATAACGGAATATAATCTTGTTCCTTGTGGGACTGTATTTAATCATGATGCTACCGATGATGTAATAAAGGATACAATTTATAAATCAATAAAAGATTTACACACCAGTATGCCTGCAGGTAAGTTAATGATCCTGGCAATTTCTAATAGAGCTTATATTAAATTCTTAGAATATATTGGTATAGAATAGGAGCGCCTATGGCTAACGAAAAACTTACTATGACTAATATCGGTAAAATAGAAAACTTGAGTATAGCTTATGAAAAGCTCATTCGACAAGATGATTTAACTTATGATGAAAAATCACTTTTGTTATCATCAGCTCTTCTGTTTCTTGACGAGTATAGAAAAAATATAAGCAACACTATGTTTTTTGATATTGCATATGAAATTATTACAAGATATTCTATTTTTTATAATGATTTCTTGCCGTTATATGATTTGTCAATTAATTATGGTTTGTTTCCTATAACTGATTATATAATTGAAAAAACAGACTCAGAAAATAGTATTACAGATATTATAAATCACTATCGAATTGAAAAATATAGATCCGATAAATTTATGCCAACGATACAACAATTTAATGCTTTTGAAGGTGTAATGAACGACACTTCAAACAACATTAGTTTTGTTGCACCTACATCATTTGGAAAGAGCCAACTGATTATCTCACATATTAAAAAACAAATGTGCGATGAATTAAAAGTCGCTATTATAGTCCCTACAAAATCTCTTTTAATGCAAACATATAAATATATCAAGCAGCAATTTGAAAACATTAAAATTTTGTTACATGACCAAATGTATGATAATGATAAAACTTTTATTGCTGTTTTAACGCAAGAAAGAGCTCTTCGTTTATTAGAAAAAAATGACCTCTGTTTTGACTATTTATATATAGACGAAGCACATAATTTATTTGAAAAAGATTCCAGAAATAGACTTTTATCACGATTGATTAGATTAGCTATAATCAAAAATCCAAATTGTGATATTTTATATTTTTCTCCTTTAATAAATAATAGCAATAATCTTAGAGTATTAAAGGATTTGAATATAAGTGAATACAAAATAAATCACAACATAAAAATACCGATATATTACTTGTTTGATCAAAGCAAAAAATATATTTACAATCGTTATTTTAATGTGTTTTATATGTATGATGAACTGTATCACAACGCATATGATTACTTAATAAAAAATGCAACAGACAAAACTTTAATATATGTAACTTCTCCTAAACGAATGGAAAAAATAACCAGCAAGATTGCAAATACATTGCCGGACTTAGCTTCTCCAGAACTATCTTTAATGATTAATTCGTTAAAAAAACATGTCCATAAAGACTTCAAAATGATATCTTATATAAAAAAGGGGATAGTTTATATACACGGAAAGCTCCCTGATTACATTAAAGACTATGTAGAGTATAAAGTTAGCACTATTCCGGAAATCAAGTATATTACTGCCAACAGCGTTTTGTTAGAAGGGATAAACTTGCCGATTTCCTCCTTGTTTATATTCGATGCATATGCACTAAAAAGCAATAAACTAATAAACTTATGTGGGCGTGTGAATAGGCTTAACTCTATATTCAATGAAAATAGTGATATAAGAAAGCTTTTCCCTGCTATTCATTTTGTCTCTAATGATGATTTTTCAGGTAATATGGAAACATATATAAAGCGTTTAAGGTCAAACGAAATTGTTGATAAAATAGAAAATCCATTTTTAGATGCTTTTGACAATAGTAATTTAAAAGAGGATGAACAGGTACTTTATGATCAACTAACCGAATATGAAAATATATATTTTTCTATACCAGACTCTCAAGAAAATATTCTATATAGAAATCTAATTTCATTATCACTAAATGACCATATAGAACTGAACCCAGAATCTGTGTCAAAAATACTCTCACGTATTACTTACGCGGCAGAAGATATTCAATTTAAAGATAAATCTATCGTTGATAAGGTTGTTGATATTTTTTTGAAAGATATGGAAGTAACGGATTATGAAATCAAACGATTAAATAACACTAAAGCTATTAATTATTATAATCATTATTTAACTGTTATGCGAAAGAATTCTTTGCAGGAAAATATTCATTATGAATTCCAATACTTCAAAAAAAGACAAACATCAATTGACCCTTATATTTTTATAGGATCATCTTACGGAGAATGTAACAGCCCTTTCTCAGAAAGCAATAGTAATTTGTATATAAATCTGAGAAATAAAACAGATAGTGAATTAATCAATATAGCAATAATAAAATTAAAAATCGAAGATGATTTTTTATCATATAAATTTAATAAATTTGTAGAATTACTATATGAATATAATTTGATTTCTGAAGACGATTATAATTTCAATATTTATAGCACTCAAAATGAGTTTGAAATTAAACTGGTCAAACAAGGGTTACCTATTCATTTAGTGTCAAAACTGATTAAAGACAACCAACTTGAACACTTATATTTTGATGATAATAATATTGTTCATTGTAAAAATGAGTTCAAACATTATTATGATGATCAAGACGATTTTTATAAATATCAAATAGAAAAATATATCTATATTTAACACATATATTTGTAAGGTTTGAGGATATGTTTTAAGTAAAAACTGTTCAATAGACAAATCATATCTCATGACACTAATTGATTTTTAATATTTAGATAAAAAAGACCGCAAATTTGCGGTCTTTTTCCATCCTCTGTCGGTATTAAATTTAGTTATTTTATTTGTGTTGTTATGGGTACCCGTATGTATACGGGTACTGTTAATAATTCTGAGTTGAATTTTTGTTAATTAGTAATTAGCGCACGACGGTTGTTCTTATGGGAACAACCGTTTGTTTTTTATATAAAAATATTAATTAAAACAGGCATCAGATGTTTATCATCCGATGCCTTTTCCTTTATTCTCTCTTTTTATTGGCGATTACTACGCCCTGGCGTGGTTCCATCTCCACGTACCGCTTTTTATTCTCTATTACTTTTTTATTTTCTTCTTTAGAAGCCACAAATCCAATGCAGCGATAGTAGATATCAATTTTCTGTAATATGTCGCCTTTTATGCGACCATTTGCATTGGGAATAAATATATAATATACTTGAACTGATAAAGGAGTTGATTATATGTTTGATATACACTGTCACTGTCTTTTTTGGATGGACGATGGTTCCATGTCTTTGGAAATGTCCCTGACAATGCTGAAGATGATGCAAAGCCAAGGGATAACTGATGTTATTTGCACTTCACACAGCTGGGGGAAACTGGAGGATTACGAAGAAAATTTTTCTGCGTTGAAAAAAGCTGCCGTTGAAAACAATATTTCTGTCAACCTTTACAAAGGCTGTGAACTGGCCTGTGCAGCAGACAGGACTGCAAACCTGACAGAAAGGCTGGAAAATGGCAAACTGCACACTATGGCCGGCACAGATTATATACTGATTGAATTTCTGCCCTGGGTTGCAACTGAAGAGGTGTTGTATGCAGTAAAAGAGCTGCAGAAGGCAAGAATAATGGCAAGCGGCAATATGGCAAAAATCATTATTGCACATATTGAAAGATATTTTGAATTCCACAATGATGAGAATATTATAAAACAGCTGGAAGATTTGGGCTGTCTGTTCCAGATAAATGTTTACAGCATCGTGAAAGAAAATGATGAAGCTGTCAAAGCGTATGCAAGAAAGATGCTGAAAGAAGAAAAAGTTTCGTTTATCGGTTCTGATGCCCATCGTTCTGACCACCGCCCGCCGGATGTTGCTGAAGGGCTGAAATATATTTACGATAACTGCAGTAAGCAATATGCAGATAAAATCTGTTGGAAAAATGCGCAGGTATATTTTGTTAAAGGAGATACAGTATGAAACTGATTGAAAATGCCATTAACGAGTTCAGAAACTGTCCTGATGACCAGTCACATATATTTGCACGCAAGTTGGTGTATGAAATATTCAGGGCTATGGAGGTAGGCACACCGTTTATCATTCCTGTTATTCTGCCGGAATCTGTTACAGAAAGGTTTGGTAAAAACAACCTTACACCACAAGAACTACAGACTGTTACGGAAGACTTCAACCTGACAGTGCCAACAATGCGAGTTGGCGATAATATGAGGGCTTACTGCTGTTTTACCAGCTATGAGGAAGCGGGGAAAGACAGTTCAATTGTTACACTGACAACAGAAATTGATGACTATCTGGAAATGATTCTGATGAATACACAGGTGGACGGCATTTATTTCAATCCTTTTGGAAACCTGTGTTTTCTTCCAAAGGATATGATAAAGGCGGTATTTGAATTTGATTATCTGAATACTAAAGATGGTGAAACAACCGAAACAGCGGAAATAATACTCAATGACAACGATGCAGTGGAGGAAGCCAAGAATTTTGCCGCTCAGTGTCATAAAGATACATTCAGAAAGGGAACAGATATTCCATATATTACCCATCCTATGGAAGTTATGGAGATTCTGTCTTCTGTAAATGCAGATAACAATCTGCTGATTGCAGGGCTGCTGCACGATGCGGTGGAAGATGCAGGTGTGCCTGTGGAAACAATCAGGGAAAAATATGGCGCAGATGTAGCCTGTCTTGTGGCGGGACATTCAGAAAACAAAAGCAAAACCTGGTATGCACGCAAACTGAAAACAATCCGTGACCTGCCAGACGAAGATATGCGTTCAAAACTGCTGACACTGGGGGATAAACTGTCCAACATCCGCAGTATGTACCGCGATTACAGACAGGTTGGTGATGAACTGTGGCGGCGTTTCAATGCACCAAAACACATGCAGGCATGGTATTACAGCGGCATAGTTGACGGTCTGTCAGAACTGCAACATATTCCGCAAACAGCCGGTGCCTACTGGGAACTGGCAGGTATTTATAAAGATTTGTTTGTAAAATATTATATTGATGAAGACAATGGTATGCTTTATCAAATTGCAGAAAGCGGCGAAAGCTACCGGCTGGCAAAAGGTATTCCGCAATGGAAACCTCTGAAACAGCCACTGCCTGACAATGTAACTGAAACCGACCGCAAAACTGCTGAAATGACAGAGGATAAATGGAACGAAAGCTTCTGGACAATACACAGCCGGGATATGCAGGACGGCGAATACACACTGTATTCAAACGGAACCACTGACTGTATTGTTGCCATAAAAAACAACAGTCTTTCATACTGCTTGCAGACAGAAGACAACAGGAATTGCCTGTTTGTGCTGGATGAAGAAAACACCCACCGATTCCTTGTGCAGTTCAGACTGTTCGCAGGTGTTGAAACCGGTATGGAAACACTGCTGGCAAAGTATTTCGGCACAGAAAACGGCTTGGATTTGCTGGTGAAGTTCTGCGAAATGATAAATGTACAATACTGTTGAATAATTGTTGAAATATATGGTTAAAGTTTATCACTGTTCAGCGGAATTCGGTTGCATGGATTTTTCATATCTGCTAAAATTATTGTAAAAGACTGTAAAAGGAGACAGAATATGCACTACACATATACACCATCAGGCGTTCATTCAAAAAGTATCGAATTTGACCTGGAAGACAACATTGTGAAAAATGTAAAAATTATCGGTGGTTGCGACGGCAACAATCAGGGTATGGCTGCCCTTGCAGAAGGCAGAACAGCGGAAGATGTAATCAGACTGCTGTCCGGCATTCCTTGTGGCAAAAAAACAACTTCCTGTCCTGACCAGCTGGCAAAAGCTGTGGCACAGGCAATCGGCAAATGAAAAACGGCTCTCCCTTATGGGAGAGTCTTCAATTTGTTTTGGAAGTAGATTTATTATGTTCAAACATTACAATAAAGACCAGAAACTGGTTTTGTTGGGGGCTTGCCTTTATTATATGGGGCTGGGCGGTTTTATATTCAACAGCCAGTCCACAGTGCTGGCAGCGGCATTTGCACTGTCAAAAGCCAGACCTCATACACCTGTTACGGAAAAATAAAAAATGTAAATCAAAAGGCATCGAATTGTCCGATGCCTTCGTTTTTGTCTTTATTTGTTTTCTTCCCAGATAGGTTCTTTCAGCAGCCAGCGGCCGGTGTAATCCTGATAGAACAGGTCTCTGTTGTAGAATTTGTCAATAATTTTCCAGAATTCTGTTTCTGTGTAACCGCAGAACTGGCAGAAATCTCTTACAGACAGCACATCCAGGTTGCCGTCACGTTCTTTGATGATTGGAATAGCTTCTTCTCTTGTCATCATGCCGTAACGGATGTAGCGTGCTGTATAGTCTGTTGCAGCAGCATGGCCGAATTTTGGGTATTTCAGCCAGCTGTGTACCAGGTATGCACGGCTGTCAATCTGGTCAAAGTTTTCTGCGTGGTGGCTTCTGTCCCATTCATGTGTCAGGTCGTGGAAACCGCGGCTTTTTGCCAGCATATAGTTTTTATAGCTGTTCCATGGCAGGAAGTAAGACATATACATTGGGTCCAGTCTTGCCAGATCTTCCGGTGCAGGGGCTTTTGTCATAGCCAGTGCAGCAGGGTCAATGCCCAGTGCCAGCAGTTCTTCTTCGTCCATGCCGGATGCCACGCCGTTTTCAATCTGGCCGCGTGCAGAATATGTTTCTTCGTCAGCATTGCCGCCGTATTCATAGCTTACATTTTCGCCGTAAACCAGCAGCATTGTGTTGAATTTCAGCGCCATATGCAGTGGGAATGTGTAGATATGTCTGTCCAGGTACCAGGTTGGTTTGCCGTAGTTTTCAAACATATATCTCATCAGGATTTTCTGTGTCTTGATGTCAGGCTTACAGCTGATGATAGGACAGCCGAATTCTTCGCTGATGTTTTTCAGGTTGTGTTTGCCTGCTTCTGTCATTGGGAAGTTATCTTCCACGCTGAACAGGATAGGAGTCATTTTCATAACTTCCTTCATAATATATACCTGGAAGTGGCTGTCTTTACCGCCGGAAACAGCGATAGCACAGTCGTACTGGCCAGGACCGTTGCAACCACGGTATTTGTCGCACAGTTCTTCAAATTCTTTCCAGCGTGCCTGCCAGTCGATATCTTTGCGGTTTTCATAATGAGTGCATGCACTGCATACGCCTTCTTCATTGAATGTGATGCCAGGGCGTGTGTCAGGCATTGTACATTTTTTACAATATTTCATAAAGTCACTCCTTGAACTTTTAATTTAAGGGTTAAAATAAATTGTCACAAATTTACTTTACTATTATATCATATATTTTGCAAGCGTGTATACAAAATATTTACAAAATGGTAGAATATTGGTAACAATTCTGCAATATGAGAGGTAAAAATGAAAGTATTTCTTGCTTTTCTTATAATTACAAATCTTGCCACCTTCATCGCTTATGGTGTGGATAAAAGAAAAGCGGTGAAAGACCGCTGGCGCATACCGGAAAAAACACTGTTGCTGCTGGGGCTTATGTTCGGCAGTGTGGGGCAGCTGCTGGGCATGAAAGTTTTCCGCCATAAAACCAACAAATGGTATTTCTGGTTTTGCGGTATGTTGTCTTTTGCCCTGCAGGCAGTGATTATATATTATTTTTATACAAAAATATTGGTATAAAACATAAAAAACTTTGACACTTTACATATAATTGTATATACTTAAAACAGAGATAAATGAAAGTTACAACGGAGGATTATACAATGTTAAAAGACGGCAAACTCTTAATCGCAAAAGGCGAAAAAGAACTGTGTATTCTGCCAAAAATGGCTAACCGCCACGGTCTTATAGCAGGCGCCACAGGTACAGGTAAAACCACAACACTGAAGGTTATGGCTGAAAGCTTTGCATCTGCAGGCGTGCCTGTTTTCATGGCTGATATCAAAGGCGACCTGGCCGGTACAGCCAAAATAGGCGGCGGCAAGGAATGGGTGGAAAATTCAATCCGGTCACTTGGCCTGGAAGGCTTTGACTATGTGCAGTTCCCAACAAGATTCTGGGATGTTTTCGGTGTAAAAGGCCACCCTGTAAGAACAACAATGACAGAAATCGGCCCTATGCTGCTGGCCAGAATCCTGAATCTGAATGATACACAGGAAGGTATTCTCAACATTACTTTCCGTGTAGCTGACGAAAACGGTCTTCTGCTGCTGGATATCAAAGACCTGCGTGCAATGCTGCAGTATGTAAGCGAAAATGCAAAAGAACTGTCACAGTATTACGGCAACATTACAAAACAGTCTGTTTCCGCTATCCTGCGCAGTCTGCTCAGCCTGGAAGATGCAGGCGGCGACCAGTTCTTTGGCGAACCTGCAATGGATGTAAAAGACTGGATGCAGACAAGCTATGACGGCAAAGGCTTTATCAATATCCTTCACTGCGAACAGCTGTTCCAGTCACCTGTGCTTTACTCCACATTTATGCTGTGGCTGCTGAGCGAACTGTATGAAACACTGCCTGAAGTAGGCGACCTGGAAAAACCAAAAATTGTGTTCTTCTTTGATGAAGCCCACCTGCTGTTTGACGATGCACCAAAAGCACTGCTGCAGAAAATCGAACAGGTTGTTCGTCTTATCCGTTCAAAAGGTGTAGGTGTTTACTTTATTACACAGAGCCCAACAGATATTCCTGACTCTGTTCTGGGTCAGCTGGGCAACCGTGTACAGCATGCCCTGCGCGCATACACACCTGCAGAACTGAAAAAAGTAAAGGCTGCTGCTGAAACATTCCGTGCAAACCCAGCTTTTGATACAGTTGATATAATCACAAACCTGTCCACAGGTCAGGCACTTATTTCATTCCTTGATGAAAATGGCGCACCAAGCGTAGTTGAAAAAGCACAGGTTCTGCCACCACAGAGCTATACAAGCACTCTGACTGACGAAGAAAGAGCAAACTTTATGGCAAACAGCGGCATGGGCGGCAAATATGACGTGGAAGTTGACAGAGAATCTGCGTACGAAATTCTGATGCAGGTAGCCCAGGAAGCACGGCTTGCCCAGGAAGAAAAGGCAAGACTGGCAGAAGAAGCAAAAGAGGCTGAAAAGCAGGCGAAAGAAGCTGAAAAAGCTGCTGAAAAGCGGGCCAAGGAAGCCGCAAAAGAAGAAGCAGCAAGATTAAAAGCTGAAGAAAAGGCCGAAGCTGCACGTCTGAAAGCTATCCAGAAGGAAGAAGAAGCAAAACGTAAAGCTGAAGAAAAAGAAGAAAAGGCAAGAAAGAAAAAAATCGAACAGCTGGCAACATCTGCAGCCAAGAGCATGACAACATCTGTTGTAAACAACACTCTGAAACGCAAAACCGACAAAAATGCATCAGTTGCTGAAAAAGCACTGACAGCAGCATATAACAATGCTATCGGTAACGTTGGCCGCCAGGCAACCAACAGCCTTGTGCGCGGTCTGCTGGGAACACTGTTGAAATAACAAATGATGCAAAAGGTGAAATTTCACCTTTTGCTTTGTTTTAGTGATATTTGAGTAAGGAGGATGCAGATGAAAACAGAGACGGATACAGTTGCAATACAAAAGCACGAAAAAATTGTTTCAGTAGATTTTGTAAGAGCAATAGGTGTTATCGGTATTATTATGTTTCATATATCCTGTCATACAGATGGACATGCTGCAAAATTTTTGCTTTCTACACCCAATGGAAATTGGGGTGGAATATTTGTAAATATTTTTTTCCTTGTCTCAGGTTTAGTATTGTACCATAATCATAGTGAGAGCGTGGAATTGAAGAAGTTTTATTTTAAAAGATGGAAGTCAATATTCCCGTTATTTTATATTGTCTGGTTTTACAGATACATAAAAACTGCGGTTGTATATGGTAAATTGTTTTACAGTGGACCACCTATATATCTGATACTTACCTTGTTGGGTATGGATGGATATCTGGCACATAGATTTCCGCAAAGTTACTATCTGGTAGGGGAGTGGTTTCTGGGAGCTATTATATTGCTGTAT
This sequence comes from Oscillospiraceae bacterium, assembly GCA_017436575.1. Taxonomy (GTDB): domain Bacteria; phylum Bacillota; class Clostridia; order Oscillospirales; family Ruminococcaceae; genus RGIG3102. The sequence goes on along the minus strand of JAFSCU010000047.1, from coordinate 23,460 downwards.
ATATTGTATCCGCTCCTGCTCAAAGTGGTAAATACATTGGGATATGGAGTATTATTTGTTATAATATTGGGCTGTATATGGATTGAGCGTACTGATTTTTTCACTATAACAATATCATACAACTTGATTTATTGTGCTTCTGTTTTTTGCCTGGGTATGCTGATTTCTAAATATCAGTTGTACAAGATAGGAAAACTGAAAATTTTATCTGTGTTGACTTTTGTGTTTATGCTGTTTTTCCCATTGCCGCTCAGCCACAATTATACGAGGATAATTATGTGTATATCAGGTTTCTTCTCGCTGTATCAGTTGGGTGAATACTTTATGAAGGCTGGACTGATAAACAAAATTGTTACACTTATCAGTAAGCTCTCTTTTCCTATTTATCTTGTGCACCATTTTATAATTATTGAATTGGTGGCACAGTTCAATCCGATTGCAACAGTGGAAATATCTTGTATATTTTTGGCTGTAATGGTTGTATCAGTGATATATGCGTGTTTTTTTAACAACATCAGCTTATTTTTAATGAATCAGCCTGTGTTCAGAAAGATTGAAAAGTTTTTTATAACAGAATAAATAAAAAATCCACTTCAGTTGAAGTGGATTTTTCTGCTTTTATTTCATCAGAATATCGCTCAGCAGGCTGAACTGGGCAAGGCTCAGTTTTTCAGGTCTTACCATTGGATTTTCACCAATTTCGGCCAGTGCGGCTTCAATATCAGCCTTTGGCATGCCCAGTGTGGAGGACACACTGTTTACAAAGGTTTTTCTGCGCTGTGTAAATGCTGCGCGGATAAGGCGGAACATATTTCTTTCGTCAGCCGGTTTTATGTCATTTTCGCCTTTTACATCCAGTCGGATTACACTGCTGGTGACCTTTGGCGGCGGATAGAATGAACCGGGGGAAACATTGAAGCAAACTTTTGGCACAGAATAATACTGCACTGCCAGGCTGATTGCACCGATTTCTCTGCTCTTTTCAGCGGCACACAGACGCTGTGCGGCCTCTTTCTGCACCATAACTGTAATGTTGTCAACAGGCAGACGGTCTTCCAGCAGTTTCATAATAATAGGGCTGGTGATGTAGTAAGGCAGGTTTGCACATACCACCACGCGCATATCGACGAATTCTTCTGCTATCAGTTTGTTCAGGTCAACATTCAGCACATCATCAAAAATGATTTTTATATTGTCAAAATCTGCCAGGGTTTCTTCCAGCAGGGGTTTCAGTGTGGTATCTATTTCAATAGCCACTACTTTTTTTGCATTTTTTGCCAGTTCACTGGTCAGCACACCTACACCCACACCTATTTCAATAACACCGGTGTTTTCATCAACTTCGGCGTGCTCGCATATACGTGGGCATACAGATGGGTTAACGATAAAGTTCTGGCCAAACTTTTTTTCAAAAGTAAAGCCGTATCTTTCGCTTAATTCTTTTATATAAGATAAATTTGTCAGTGGTTTAGTCATTGTTCGGTTCAAATTTCATAAATGGTCGTGGATAAAATGCGATTACAGGTTCCATATAGTAACTGCCGTTCTGGCCGCATTCTATAATAGGTGTTTCGTTGATATCTTCGCAGAATTCACTGATAACCTGTCTGCAGGCACCGCAAGGGCCGGCCTCGGCAGGTTCATCATCACCGCCAACTACTGCCAGGGCTTTGAAAGTAAGACAGCCTTCGGAAACCATTTTGAAAATGGCTGTTCTTTCAGCACAGTTTGTCAGACCGAATGATGCGTTTTCAATGTTGCAACCACCATAGATTTTGCCGTCTGTTCCCAGTACAGCAGCACCTACCTTGAATTCTGAATATGGGGCGTATGCGGCCAGTCGGTACTGGATTGCCCGGTCAACCAATGCTTTTATTTCTTCCTGTGTCAGTTTGGTCATGAAATTTCTCCTTCCGGAATTTATTGTTATATTATATCATATCAAAAATATTGGGATTTTTCAATTTTTTATTGATTATTTATAGGGATTATCTTAAAATAAAACTAATGAAATATGGGAGAAACTTATTATGAGAAGAAATAAAACCAACTATTATCTGGATATTGCCGAAACAGTTTCCGCACGCGGTACCTGTCTGCGCAGAAACTACGGTGCAATTATCGTGAAAAACGATGAAATCATTTCCACCGGTTATGTGGGGGCACCACGTGGCCGTGCCAACTGCTGTGACATCGGCAGATGTATCCGCCAGGAACTGAACATTCCGCGCGGCGAAAGATACGAAGTGTGCCGCTCTGTTCACGCAGAAGCAAATGCCATTATCTCTGCACCAAGACACGAAATGATTGGCGCCACTATGTACCTGTGCGGCAAAGAAGTGTCTGATGGTTCTTATATCAAAAATTCCAACAGCTGTTCAATGTGCAAGCGTATGATTATCAACGCAGGCATCAAAACAGTGGTAATCCGTGACGACAAAGAAAACTTCCGTACAATAGATGTTGAAAAAGAATGGATTGAAAACGACGAAAGTATGGAAGGCATATTTACATACTAAATAAAATCATACAAAATAAAATCCCTGCAGCTGCAGGGATTTTTTGTTTTCGGTTTATTCTTTTTCTTCCACTACCTGCTGCACCACATCCACAAATTCTGCTTCCACCACAGGAATATGGTCTGTGGTTTCTTCATCTTTTGTCAGGTTCATATTGCGCAGGTTTTCCTGGGCTTTTTCATAGTCTGTTTTGGCTTTTACTCCTTCAAACACAGTTACCAGACCGGTTGCACCGTCATACACCAGACAGCCGCCGATAAATCTTGTCAGTGTCATAGCAGTGCCAAATGGATTCATTACAATAATCAGCGCCAGTGCCAGTTTTATAAGTGTGAAAATCAGGCCGTGATTCCATCCGGAATAGTTCATACGTTTCAGTTCAAATGCTTTCTGCAGGCTTGTAACACTGCTTACCAGTAAAAACATTCCCACTACAAATGGAATTATGGAAATCAGCATTTCGCTGCGCAAAGCCACAAAAAGACCGATGAAAATTGTGGAAATGCCACCCATCAGTTCAAAAACCACCGGCGGTGGCAGGCTTTTGTTGCGGTATCTTGCCATTATGCTGCCGGCCCCTTTTGCTATCAGGGCAGCGGCTATCAGATAGCAGATTACCTTGCCGGTAAAGCCCGGATAAATAACCAGCAGCAGACCTATCAGCAGTGTTGCTACGCTGGACAGGGAAAATCTCTCTTTCAGTATTTTAATATATTCCATATACCTCACCTTTCTTATGTAAAGTAATTGTTATCCTTTTCTTTAAAAATAACACAATATTATTATGAAATTGTGAAAATCAGCGATAATTCTGTTTTGCGCTGACCTTGTGATTCAGCAAGGCAAAGCGGTAATGGTCTTCCCATTTTTCGTTTATCTCAAAACACTGCTTTGACAGGCCTTCATTTTCAAAACCGAATTTTTCCATAATGGCCAGGCTCGGTTTGTTCCTTGGCATTACCTGGGCTTCTATCCTGTGCAGTCGCAGTGTGTGGAACGCCAGATAAATCATCTCGTCCACCGCTTCACTGCAATAGCCTTTGCCACGGTAATCCTTGTCTATTTTATAGGACAGCACACAGCTTTTCACACTGCCAAACAGCACCTGCCCGATACACACTGTGCCTATTATCTTGTCGCTGCCCTTTTCTGTCAGATAATAGCGGAAGTCGCTGCCGCGCATGGCATCGGCATAGTCCAGCTTCAGATATCTTTTTATGCCTTTTTTTTCATAATAGGCGCTGGGGCGGCGTGGCTCCACATCCATCATATCTTCTTTGTTGCGCAGGTTGAAATCTGCCACCCGGGCCGCCAGGCGTGGGTGTGCCAGATGCAGGTACAGTCTTTCTGTAACCAGGGTGTATCTGTTCATATTTTCTCCTGTAAATGCTATAAATAACAAAAAATTAGTATTGTATAAACAACAAAAATATTATATAATAATTAATTGTGAATAAAACTTAAACACGCTGTTTCTGCCTGTTTATACCTTTATTATACAGGCGACAACAGTTAGTATCAAGTTAAAATATATGAAAAGATGAAAGAGGTTTTACATAATGTTTTCACTTAAAACAAGGGCTGACCGTTTGCGCAAGGTGCTGGAGCTTATCAAGGCTGATGCATGCATTGTGAAAAGCGAAGATAGCCGCCGTTACCTGACAGGTATTTCCACCAGTGAAGGTATGGTCGTGGTAACAAGGGCAGGCAACAGATATTTTTTGGTTGACCAGAGATACGAAGAGGTTGCCACACGTCAGCTGTCACCACAGGGTTTTACTGTGCGCACAGTAGGGCAGCGCAGTGAATATGCAATGTTTATCAACGAAATTATTCAGGCAGATAAAATCAAAGTGGCACTGCTGGAAAGCAATGCAATCAGCCACGAAGATTATCTGGAACTGGAAAATGCCCTTTATGCCAAGGTACTGCCACTGAAAACCCAGCTGGACAAACTGCGTATAGTGAAAGACCTGGAAGAAGTGGAAAACATCAAAACAGCCCAGAGAATCAATGAAAAAAGTTTTGAAGAGCTGTTGTCTTTTATTAAACCGGGTATGACTGAAAAGCAGATTCAGGCAAAACTGGTACAGCTTATGCTGGAAAACGGTTCTGATCTGGCAAAATTTCATATCTGCTGTGTGTCAGGCACAAACTCCAGCCTTGTCCACGGCCACGCCACTGACAAACGTGTGGAAAAAGGCGAAAATCTGATGCTGGAATTCGGTGCTGTTTACAACGGCTACCGTTCAGATATGGCAAGAACAATTGTTCTGGGCAAAGCAAATGAAGATTTCAAAAAGGCTTACCAGATTGTGCAGAACGCCTGCGTAATCGGCCAGCGCTATATCCGCAAAGGTGTTTCCGGCAGGGATGCCGACACCGAAATCAGAAACTATATTGAAGAAAACGGTTACAGAAACTATTTCCGTCACTCCCTGGGCCATGGTATCGGCATTGGTCTGTTTGAAGGTCCATATCTTTCACAGGATTCAAAAGATGTGCTGACAGCTGGCCATGTGGTGACAATGGAACCGGGCATTTACATTCCGGGCCGTTTCGGCATCAGGATTGAAGACCTGCTGTACATCTCCAATATGGGTACTGAAAATCTTACAAGAACTACAAGAGAACTTATCGAACTTTAATTTTTAGCTATGTCATTCCTGCTTTGCAGGGGTGACATAACCATTTTATGAAAAGGAGAAAAAATGAAAGTATCAGCCCAGAAAAGAGCATTTATCATTGCTCTTTCTATGATTTTTATACTGTTTTTTAAATTCATTCCGGCACCTGCCGGCCTTTCAGTGGCTGCAATGCAGGTAATCGGTATTTTTATCGGTGTGCTGATAATGTGGATGACTATTTCAATCGACTGGCCAAGTATGCTGTGCCTTGCAGCCCTTGCTTTTGTGCCTGGCATTTCAATGAACAGCATCCTTTCATCAGGTATGGGCAATGCAACCTTTGCATTCCTTATGTTCACTTTTATGTGTACATACACCCTGAACCAGACACCTTTTATCCGCCGCTGTGCAATAGCTTTCCTTACTACAAAGTCTGCACAGAAAAGCCCTTGGGCATTTATTACCCTGTACTTTGCCTGTACACTGTTTCTGGGCACATTTATGTCACCTACAGTCCTGGCTGTAATTATGATTGCCATTACAGAAGAAATCTTTACAGTTCTGGGCTTTGAAAAAGGTGATAAAGCTGCAGATATGATGATGATGGGCATGGTTTTCTGCACATCTATCGGTGCAGGTATGACACCTATCGCCCATGTTTTCCCACTGATGGCTATGGGTTACTACACTACAGCCACAGGTGCTACCATCACTTATGCACAGTATATGGCTATGGGCGTGCCTGCAGGTATTGTGTGTGCCCTGCTGATGCTGGCTGTATTCCGCTTTGTTCTGAAACCAGACCTGTCCGGTATCAAATCACTGGATATTTCCCATCTGAAAGACAGTCTGCCTGCAATGGACAGAAAAGAAAAATATGCCCTGTGGATTTTCTTTGGCGTAATTGCCCTGTGGGTTGTGCCTGGCGTTGTAAGACCTTGGTTGCCTGAAGTTTACAACTATATCAACGGTTTCGGCACAGCAATGCCTCCACTGCTGGGTGCAGTTGCAATGGCCATTGTAACTGTTGACGGCAAACCGCTGCTGGACTTTAAAGAAGCTACAGGCAAAGGTATACCTTGGGCCAGCCTTATTATGGTTTCTGCCACACTGGCACTGGGCAGCGTTATGACAAATGCTGACATTGGACTGACAGCCTGGATCGGTGAAAAAATCACTCCAATTACAGCAGGCATGGGTGTGATGGCACTGGTGTTCCTGTTTGCATTCTGGGCAGCAGTTCAGACAAACCTGTCTTCCAATATGGTTACTGTTACAGTAGTATGTGCCATTGCACTGCCTGTATGTATGGCACTGCCTGGTATCAATGTGGCTGCAGTGGCTTCTATCATCGGTATGATGGCTTCCTATGCTTTTGCCACACCGCCTGCTATGGCCACTATCGTTTTCGCCATTGGTTCCGGCTGGACCACCACATCACAGATGGCAAAATATGGCTTTGTGATGATGTTTATCGGCGTTCTGCTGGCTTGCGGTATTGCATACCCAATCGGCTGCCTTGTAATGTAAAAATAAATTGCAGCACCTGAAAAGGTGCTGTTGATTTATACTGTTTTATAAACTGAAAAGAATAAAGGGAAATTATGAAATATATAAAAAACAAGAACTTTTTAAAATTCTTTATTCCATCACTGATAGGTGCTTTTCTTTTTGTTACACCTATCAATCAGGGTGGTAATCTTACAATTCCTGTTGCGGTTTTCGCAAATGCGCTGCTGAATTTTATGGGAGATGCCAGCACAGTGGTTATATGTGCACTTATCTCTGCCAGCGCAATAACAACTCTTGTCCACAAATTTGTGGGTATTAAATTTATAAGCAACAATCCGAAGCTGAACAATCTGTTTACACTTACACCATTCTGGTTCTGTGTTCGTATGACAGGTTTTGTTTTTGCACTTATGTTCCTTTTTGGCTTCGGCCCGGAAATTATTGTGGGTGGCAATACAGGCGGCATGGTTATTAACGACCTTATGCCTATTCTGGTTTGCGTTTTCTTTCTGGCAGGCATACTGCTGTCACTGCTGCTGGACTACGGTCTGCTGGACTTTTGCGGTGCCCTGTTGATTAAACTTATGCGCCCTGTGTTCAACCTGCCTGGCCGCAGTGCCCTGGACTGTGTTGCCAGCTGGCTGGGGGATGGTTCCATCGGTGTTTTGCTGACCAGCAAACAGTACGAAAACGGCTTTTATTCAAAACGTGAAGCCACAGTTATCGCCACCACATTTTCAGCGGTAAGTATCACATTTGCTCTGGTTGTTATCAGTGAAGTGGGCCTGGAACATATGTTCCTGCCTTTCTATGGTGTGGTTTCCGTTGCAGGTATTGTGGCCGCCATCATTGTGCCAAAACTGCCTCCGCTGTCAAAAGTGCCTGATACATATTATACAGAACAGGCTCACCGTGAAGATATTCCAAAGGGCAAAACATCTTTTCAGTACGGTATGGAACTGGCACTGGCAAAAGGTGAAAAAGCACCTGGTATAGGCCGGTTTGTAAAATCCGGTATGGAAAATGTAATCGAAATGTGGTTTGGCACACTGCCTGTTATTCTGGCTATGGGTACCATCGCACTGATCATTGCCGAATACACACCTGTGTTCAAAATTCTGGGTATGCCATTTATTCCGCTGTATCAGCTGCTGGGTGTGCCTGAAGCTGCAGCCGCCAGCCAGACAGTTATTATCGGTTTTGCAGATATGTTCCTGCCAAGTGTTATCGCTTCCGGCTTTGCCAGCGAAATGACCAAATTCGTTGTTGCTGCCACCAGCGTGACACAGCTGATTTATATGTCAGAAATCGGCAGTATCATTATGGGCAGTAAAATTCCTGTTTCACTGAAAGACCTGTTTATTATATACATTGAAAGAACACTGGTTACACTGCCTGTAATAGCAGTGTTTGCACATTTTCTGTTTTAATTTGCTATGAAAAAGACTGTAAAAATTTCAATGATATTTATGCTGGTGCTGACGGGCCTGTTCCTGTTTCTCATCGCACCACGTATGACGGCCAAGCCGGATATGTCAGCGTTCAAAGGGGTGAAATTTGCCCACAGAGGTTATTTTGACAACTTGAACAGCATTCCTGAAAACAGTCTGGAATCCTTTGAAAAAGCCATTGAAAACGGCTATGGAATCGAACTGGATGTTCAGCTTTCTTCAGATGGTGTGGCAATGGTTTTCCACGATGCTGACCTGGAAAGAATGACCGGCTACACAGGTAAAGTGTGGGAATACACAGCAGAGGAACTGGGAAAAATGAAACTGCTGGGTACAGACCGGACAATTCCGACTCTGGCACAGGCTATGGAATTAATCAGTGGCCGTACACCTGTTATTGTAGAGCATAAAATGGACAGGGTAGACACTGCTGTCTGCGAAAAATCTTATGAAATACTGGCAGACTATACAGGTGACTGGTGTATGAAATCCTTTGACCCACGTGCTGTTATGTGGTACAGACAGAATGCACCGCAGGTTATCCGCGGTCAGCTGGCACAGGAATACTGGAAAGTGGAAAAGTACAAAGGCAGTCCTTTGTATACAGCGCTCAGCTTTCTGGTAAGCAATGTGGTTACCAGACCGGACTTTATTTCATATAAATATACAGATTCTGACAATATTTCACTGAAACTGTGCAAAATTATGGGTGCAGACATTGCTTGCTGGACACTGCGCAGTGAACAGGACTATTCACAGGTAAAAGGTCAGTTTGATATGTATATCTTTGACAGCTTTGATATAAATACTGTTGAATAAAATAACAACCCACCCTGCCGGGTGGGTTTTGTATATTATTGTTTATGTGCACTGATTACATGCTAAACGCGTAGGGGATGGCGTCCTCGGCATCCCGCTAGTATAAGTACAGACCATAATATCCACAATCTGTGCGAAGCGACGTGTGTTCTTTATAATGAGAATCTTTGCATTTATAAAACATCAAAAGATGTTTTATGGTACTTTCTTTAAAGAAAGTACCAAAGACCCGGGAAGCGTAGTGGGGTGCGAATGTCCCCGAACCCCTTTGCCGTGGCGGCGGGGAGATTTATCCACATAAACAATAATTCACCTCACTATCAGCAAAAAAGACAAGGTTTTCACCTTGTCTTTTTTGTTATTAAACTTTAATAATGTAGTTTTCTTTTCTTGGAATTGGTGTTGGGTGGTCACCGTCTGCATAACCCAGCGCAATAGAACATACACCGCGCAGATTTTCTTCTATGCCCCATTCTTTCAGCAGGGCCTTGCCTTCTTCCATTTCAAACATTTCTTTGCATCTGTGAATCCAGCAGCTGCCCAATCCCATTGCATAGGCGGCATTCAGCAGGTTTACTGTAACGGAAGCAGAGTCCAAAATGGCTATTTCTTCATTTACAGCCCTTTCTGTAGCCAGTATCAGCAGTATTACAGGTGCGCCGTAATATGGGTCGCGGTCGGTCCCCATTACTTTGGCATTCAGCTTTTTCACTTTATTCACCTTGTCTTCATCCTGTACTACCAGTATAACAGGTGACTGTTTGCCGCTGCCTGTTGGTGCAAAAGTGCCGGCCTCCAGAACTGCGTCCAGCACATCGGCAGGAATTGCGTCAGCTTTGAATTTTCTTATTGCGCGTCTGTTCAGCAATACTTCCATAGCTTCTTTTTTCATATCATTACCTCCGGACTTTTTATTTAATTATACATTGCCTGGGGATAAAATTGCAATAAATTCACAATCTTTTCTTTGTATTTTTTCAGGCCGTGTTGTATAATCATATTATAATGAAAATTGTATCTTGAAAAGGCAAAAGGTAATATTATGTATAAAAATAAGCGAGTATACGCTGTGGTGCTGGCGGCGGGAAAAGGCACAAGAATAGGCTTTGACAAAATGCTGTACAGACTGGACAGGTATGAAGTGGCCCATCACTCTATTTCAAAATTTCAGGAAAATGAATATGTAGACTGCATTATTGTTGCAGCCGGTGAAAATTACGAAGAAATACAACAGATTGCTGACCGCTTTCCAAAGGTGAAAACTGTGGTAAAGGGTGGTGCAACCCGTGCTTTAAGCGTATTGAATGCCTTGGAAGCTATTGAAACTGATGGGATAGTGGCTATACATGACGGCGCACGACCATTTGTATCCCAGCGGGTAATCAATGCCGCCATAGATGGAGCATTCACTCATAATGCGGCAGTACCTTGTGTAAAGGTAAAGGATACTATAAAGGTGTCTGACGGTGGATTTATCGATGCCACACCTGACAGAAACAGCCTGTATATCACACAGACACCTCAGGCGTTCAGTGTATCTTTATACAAAAAATTGGCGGCAGAAATTTTTGACGATACCATTACAGACGATGCCCAGCTGTTTGAAAAAGCAGGCGTGGCGGTGAAAATCACTCCGGGGGCGTATGAAAACTATAAAATCACAACTATTGATGATATAAAAAAGGAGACAAAAATGAGAATTGGTCACGGTTACGATGTGCACAAACTGGTAGAAGGCAGAAAACTGATTATGGGCGGCGTGGAAATACCTTATGAAAAAGGTCTGCTGGGCCACTCTGATGCTGATGTGGTTCTTCACGCAGTCAGCGATGCACTGCTGGGCGCCCTGGCACTTGGGGATATTGGCAAACATTTCCCTGACACTGACCCGCGTTATAAAGGTGCTGACAGTCTGGTTTTGTTGGGCCATGTGGCCGATATGATTTTTGACAGGGGTGCAGATGTGGAAAATGTGGATGTTACAATTCTTTGTCAGCGTCCAAAACTGGCACCGCATATCCCTAAAATGAGAGAAAATATAGCAAATGCACTGCACTGTGACATCAGCCGCGTTTCTGTAAAAGCCACCACAGAGGAAGGTCTGGGCTTTACAGGCGAAGGTCTGGGGATTGCTGTTCACAGTGTGTGCCTGCTGAAAACAGCAGATTGATAAATGGTGGGGTTGTTGTCAGTTTTGAAACAACCCTTCAGTCAACTTTACTGTGTAGAGATTTTATTAAACTTTTATTACAAATTTTTTATAACACTTTTATTATTCTTATTTATATGCTAAAATAATAAGATAGAAGAAGTATATCCTGCTGTATTTACAGCGTTAATTTATAGAAGGCGGTGAAAACATGAGCTTTTCCGATATCTTAAGCCGACTGGGCAATATTATGCGGTCTGTGGGTTTTTCTGATATTATGGATATCATCATCATTTCTGTGGTTATCCACTATGTACTGAATATGCTGAAAAAAACCAGGGCATTCCAGCTGATGCTGGGGGTTGTGGCATTTTTTGCTGTGTATATAGTTGCCATTACATTCAAACTGAAGGCAACTACCTTCCTTATTGATACTCTGTTACAGGTCGGTCTTATTGCTTTGCTGGTGGTTTTCCAGCCGGAAGTACGCCGTGCCCTTGAACAGGTGGGTAACCTGAATATGTTTTCACGCAGCTATATGCGCCGCCGTACCTATGAAGATGGGCAGGTTGACCAGTTGCGCAAAGCCATTGCCGCAATATGTGACGGTGTGGAAAGAATGAGCGAAAAACAGACCGGTGCGCTGATTGTTATGGAAAATTTCAACCGTCTGGAAAGCGTGAAAATTTCCGGTACACCGGTAAATGCAGACATCACCCCAGAACTTATCGGCACCATTTTCTACGACGGCTCACCTCTCCATGACGGTGCTGTGATTATCCATCAGGGACGCATCACCCATGCTGGCTGTGTGCTGCCGCTGTCAGACAATCTGGAAATCAGTAAAGAAATGGGTACACGCCACCGTGCCGCACTGGGCATCAGTGAAGTCAGCGATGTTATTGCACTGGTTGTCAGCGAAGAAACAGGCACTATTTCCTATGCCAAAAACGGTGTTCTGCGCCGCAATCAGGACAGACATTCAATTTACGAAGTGCTGACAAAAGAATTTGTACAGCCTATTATAGATGCCCGGGAAAAGGGCGGCGCCAGCGGCTTTTTAAGGAGGAAAACTGATGAATAACAGATTATCAAAACTTCTTGACGACAGCCGTATTCTCTGGCTTATTTCCATTCTTATGGCAATTACCCTGTGGGGTTATGTTGTGGTGTTTGTAAACAACGAACACACCACCACTATCCACGATGTACCTATCAATATGCAGTACCGTGCCAGCGCATATCAGTCAATGGGTCTGGATGTTATTGAAATGAACATCACTTCTGTTGATGTTTCGGTTACAGGTCCGCGTTCAGTTACAGGTGACCTGACTGCCGACGATATTATTGTTTATCCGTCAATCACCGGTATTGATGGCCCGGGCAGCTATACATTTGTGCTTACATCAGACAAAACTTCCAATATTTCCAACTTCACCATCAACTCTTACAGCCATGACAATGTTGTTGTGCGACTTGACAGGCTGACCAGCAAGGAATTTCCGGTGGAAGTTGATATTTCTTCCATTGTGGTTGATTCTGACTATATGGCAGACCGTCCTACCACAAATCCGTCTACTGTTACAATCACCGGCCCTGAATATAAAATCAATTCCATCGACAGAGTTGTGGCTGCAACCATCACCACAGAAACACTTTCACAGACTGCTGTACTGCCAAGTAAAATCAGTCTGTATGATGAAAACGGCGGTCTGATAGATGACAAACTGCTGTCTATGAATGTGGCAGAAGTAGATATTACCATACCTATTATGAAAGAGGTTACCTTGCCTGTGAAAGTGGAATATGTGAATGTTCCTACAGGTTTTGATACAGGTATACTGCACCAGTCCCTTTCCGCAAAAGAAATAAGACTGTCGGTTCCATCACAGGCTGCATCATCACTTACAGATTTTGTAGTGGGATATATTGACCTTTCCACTCTCAAAACGGGTGAAAAATATGTGTTTGACCTTAAACTTCCTACAGGCTATCGCAGTCTGGACGAAGTGACACAGATTTCAGCGGTTATATCCGGTGATAATCTGGCTGAAAAGGTAATAAATGTTTCTGAAATAAAAATACTCAATGATGCTGACGGCGATATCCAGCTGCTGACAAAAGTTATCAACAATGTTTCTGTTATCGGTGAAAAATCTGCAGTGGAAAAACTGTCAGCCGGCGGTGTAATTGCACAGATAGATGCCGCCACACTTACAGCGGCCCAGGGGCAGCAGTCTGTGGAAGTTGACTTTATCATTCCGTCCACAAATGCCGCCTATGTAAAGGGTGCATACACAGTAAATATCAAAAAATAATTTTAAAGGAGGAAGCGATATGCTTCTGGTAAACAATATAAAACTGAATATCACTTCCTCTCATAATCAGGCTGTGGAAAAAGCACTGAAACTGCTGAATGTGCCACGCAGCCGGATTGCCGATATATGGGTTTACAAAGTCAGTATAGATGCCAGAAAAGGCGATGTGAAATTTGTTTACAGCGTTGCCGCAAAACTGGCTGACCCTGCAAAGGAAGAAAGATTCAAAAACAAACACAGGGATATTTCTGTGAAAGAGGAACCTGAAATTACCTTTGTAGTGGGTGAAAAACAGATGTCTTCACCGCCTGTTATATGTGGGTTTGGCCCTGCAGGTATTTTTGCCGCCCTTGTCCTGGCACGAATGGGCTTTAAACCTGTGGTGCTGGAAATGGGCCAGGAAATTGATAAAAGAATAGAAACCGTAAAAGCCTTTGAAAAAAAAGGTCTGCTTAACACAAGCAGCAATATCCAGTTTGGAGAAGGGGGCGCAGGCACTTTTTCAGACGGCAAGCTGACTACACGCATATCAGATATGCGATGTGGCTTTGTGATGAATACATTTATCGCTCACGGCGCACCGGCAGAAATTGCAAAAATGGCAAAGCCCCATATAGGCACCGACCTGCTGGTGGATGTAATCAAAAATATCAGAAAAGAAATCATCTCTCTGGGCGGTCAGGTTATGTTTGATACCGCCCTTACAGATATAATTATAAAAAATGGCAATATCATCGGCGTTAAAACCACTGCCGGCGAAATTGCCACTGACAGCCTTATTCTCGCCACCGGTCACAGCGCCAGAGAACTGTTTTTTGTGCTGAAAGACCGCGGCGTGGAAATGAGCGCAAAACCTTTCAGTGTAGGTGTGCGTATTGAACATCTGCAAAGTGAAATTGACAAAGGTCTTTATCACGATCTGGCAGGTCATCCGGCCCTGCCAAAAGGAGAATACCAGCTGTCCCATACAAAAGGTGACAGGGGCGTGTACACATTCTGTATGTGCCCGGGCGGCCAGGTGGTTGCCGCCGCCAGCGAAGAAAACACTGTGGTGGTAAACGGTATGTCACGCCATGCCCGTGACGGCAAAAATGCCAACAGTGCCCTGGTGGTGTCGGTAGAACCAAAAGATTTTGACGATGACTTTACAAAAGCCATCGGTTTCCAGCGTCAGCTGGAAAAAACAGCTTTTAAACTGGGCGGCAGAAGCTACAAAGCCCCCGCCCAGACTGTGGACAGATTCCTGGCAGGAAAAGCCGGCATAAATATGAAACGAGTACAGCCTACCTATCCATTGGGTGTTACAGAGGCTGATTTCACAAAACTTTTTCCATCTTTCATCACTGACAATCTGCGCACAGCCCTGCCTGTGCTGGACAGGAAACTGCCGGGTTTTGCAGCGGCAGACAGCGTGCTGACAGGTGTGGAAACCCGCACTTCTTCACCGGTGCGCATACACCGCGGTGAAGATTATCAGAGCAATATAAAAGGTCTTTATCCTACAGGTGAAGGTGCAGGCTATGCCGGTGGCATTATGTCTGCTGCTGTAGACGGTGTCCGCGTGGCACAGTATATCTGTGAAAAATACAGACCGGTTTACTGACATTTTGCAGTGGAGTTAGCTTCACTGCTGTTTGTCATTTTGATTTTGTTTATTAATATAAAAATATAGAGGTTTAGATGCTTTATCGAAAATGGAAAGTCAACGAGTTTGCCCGGGCTGATGTAGATAGCCTGTGCAAACAGCTGGGTGTTGGCACTTTACTGTCAAAGGTGCTGCTATCCAGGTCTGTTCACACAAAGGAACAGGCAACAACCAAATATCTGGACAGTGCGCCGCTGTCTGATCCTTTCCTGATGAAAGATATGGACAAAGCAGTTCGGCGCATTTGGCAGGCAGTGGAAAATGATGAAAAAATCGTTATCTACGGAGACTATGATGTGGACGGTGTATGTGCCACAGCAACCCTGTTTTCCTATCTGGAAAGCGTGGGGGCAAATGTTTTTTACAAACTGCCAAACAGAGAAAGTGAAGGCTACGGTCTCAACAGTGCCGTATTGGCCAAATTCAAAGAAAAAGGCGTTGGCCTTGTAATCACTGTTGACAACGGTATTTCTGCCATTAACGAGGTAGCTTATGCCAACAGTATAGGTTTGGATATTGTTATCACAGACCATCATCTGCCAAAACGGGAAATTCCTGCAGCCCTGGCAGTTGTGGACCCATTGCAGAAAGACGATACTTCACCCTGCAAAATACTGGCAGGTGTGGGTGTGGCTTTTAAACTGGTGTGTGCGCTGGAAGGTGTGCCGTGTGAAGAAATGCTGGACTATTATGCAGATTTTGTGTGCACCGGCACAGTGGCAGACCTTATGCTGCTGGAAGGGGAAAACCGCACATTTGTAAAGGCTGGTCTGGAAATACTCAATTCTTCCCCGCGCTGCGGTTTTGAAAGCCTGATGAAAATCAGTGGTCTGGAAGGCAAGGAAGTAACCAGCGAGAATATTGCCTATACCATTGCACCGCGCATCAATGCCGCCGGCAGAATGAGCGATGCAACCAGTGCACTGGAACTGCTGCTGTCTGAAGATGAAGAAGATGCAGACAATTTGGCGGCATTCCTGGACAGCGAAAACCGCAAACGCCAGGACACACAGAACAAAATGGCAGAAGATATTACCAACGAACTTCAGGACAATGGCGATATGCTGAAAGACCGCGTCATTGTTGTATGGGGCGACCATTATCATCCGGGTGTAGTGGGCATTGTTGCCAGCCGCCTGGTAGAAAAATATTCACGCCCGGCCATAGTGTTTACCAAAGACGGTGATGAATATAAAGGCAGTGGCCGCAGTGTTCCTGCTTTCAGCCTGCACAATGCGCTGGAAAATGTAAAAGAGTATCTTATCCGTTTTGGTGGTCATGAACTGGCCGCAGGACTGGCTGTGGAAAAAGAAAATCTGGAAAACTTTCGTCGTGCAATAAATGAATTTGCAATGGGCAATGAAAATATGTCCAAAACTGCAGACCTGGATATCGACTGTCTGGTTTCACTGTCTGAAATCAATGTGGAAACAGTATCACAGATAGATTTTGTGGCACCTTTTGGCAACGGTAACCCCAGCCCGCTGTTTATGGCAAAGGGAGTGCAGATTACAGCGGTGTTTCCTGTGTCTGACGGCAAGCATGTGCGCATAAAAATGCGCCAGGGAGGCCATATCAGTCAGGGTATCATGTTCAATGTAACCCCTGCTGAATTTGCCTATAAACCGGGTGACTACATTGATGTGTGCTTCTCGCTGTCCATATTCCAGAGCGAAAATGGAAATATGGTTTCAATGAGAATAAAAGAGGTGCGCCCTGTAGGTATGCAGGATGTGATGATAGATCATCTGGATATCTATCGTCTGTTCCTCAACGACTTTGCCCTTTCCGAAAACAAAAAAGAAATTTTGCGCCCTGTCAGAAATGATGTGGCACTGATATACAGAAAAATCATGGCTGAAAAAATCAACTGTGATGACCTGCGTCCGCTGTTCTGTGCTTTCAACGGTATGTCCAGCGGCAAAATACAGATAATTATTGATATTCTGCTGGACCTGGGGCTGATTGAACCTGTCCGCACAGATATGATAAATTATTTTGCCCCTGTGGCAGTCAAAGAGAAGAAGGACCTGATGAGCAGTGAAATCCTTCTTTCTCTCCAATAAATCTGATTGGTGGTGTTTATATGAAATATGATGAACTGAGAGTTATGCTGAAAGAGTCCGGTAAAGGCTATGATATGGAAATGATTGAAAAAGCATATCTGCTGGCTGAAAAAAATCACAATGGACAGTTCAGGAAAACTGGTGAACCTTATATCGAGCATCCGCTGTCTGTTGCGGCCATTCTGGCTGAACTGGGTATGGATTCCACCAGTATTGTTGCGGCCATTCTTCACGACGTGGTGGAAGATACCGCTGTGACACTGGAAGAAATTGAAAAAGAATTCAATGATGAAGTTGCACTGCTGGTTGACGGCGTTACAAAGCTGGGTCAGATTCCACTGTCTACCCAGGAAGAACAGCAGGCTGAAAATCTGCGCAAAATGCTGCTGGCCATGAGCAAGGATATCCGCGTAATGATTATCAAGCTCTGCGACCGCCTGCACAATATGCGTACCTATGAAGGCTGGAAACCACAGAAACAGCGCGATAAAGCACTGGAAACAATGGATATTTATTCTTCCATTGCACACCGCCTTGGTATGAGCAAAATCAAGGATGAACTGCAGGACATATCACTGCGTATCCTTGACCCTATTGGCTATGACGAAGTAAAACATATTATTGAACGCGACATCAATGCCCAGGCACTGGTGGACGGCATCGTGGGCAGTGTAAAAGAAAAACTCCATGAATTCGGGCTGACAAATGCCACTGTTTTCGGCAGGGTAAAAAGCGTTTACGGCCTGTACAGAAAACTGTATATCCAGGGCCGTGACATAGGCGACATTTATGATATTTATGCTGTGCGCATTATTCTGGACAATATGTCTGAATGTTACAATGCGCTTATGCTGATGCACGATATGTTCCGCCCTATTCCATCACGATTCAAGGATTACATTTCATCACCAAAATCAAATATGTACCAGTCACTGCACACATCTGTTATCGGCCGTGACGGTATTCCGTTTGAAATACAGATAAGAACCTGGGATATGCATTACACCGCTGAATACGGTATTGCTGCCCACTGGAAATATAAATCCGGTCTGCAGGGACAGGACAATATGGACGAAAAACTGGCCTGGGTTCGCCAGATGCTGGAAAACCAGCAGGACACAGACGACAACACCGAACTGCTGGCATCTATCAAAAGTGACCTTGTACCGGAAGATATCTATGTGTTTACACCAAAAGGTGACGTTATCAATCTGCCTGCCGGTGCTACAGTTATCGACTTTGCCTATGCTATTCACTCTGCTGTTGGCAACAGAATGGTAGGTGCAAAAGTCAATGGCCGCATGGTTTCCATCGATTACAAGGTTAACACCGGTGAAATTATAGAAGTTGTAACAGGACCAAAGGATAAAGGTCCGTCCCGAGACTGGCTGAACATTGTTACCACTTCCGAAGCCAAGAGCAAAATCCGCTCCTGGTTCAAAAAAGAAAGAAAAGAAGAAAATATTATCGAAGGCAAGGCGGCTCTGGATAAAGAAATGCGCCGCAACCTGATAAACCTGTCTGACGAAGATTACGACCCATTTGTGGAAGAACTGGCCAGAAGACAGAAATTCAATACAAAAGAAGAACTGTTTGCCGCTCTGGGTTATGGCGGTCTGCAGCTGTCCAAAGTGCTTTTCAAAGCAAGGGAAGCCTGGACAAAAATGCAGAAAGAAAAAGAAATGGCAGAACAGCCTCTTGAAAATAAAGTTGTTACTGCACCTATCAAAAAGCCAAAAAGTTCCAACGGTGTTATTGTTGAAGGCCTGGACAACTGTCTGGTTAAATTTTCCAAATGCTGTTCACCGCTGCCGGGGGACGAAATTGTGGGCTTTATCACCAGAGGTTTCGGCGTTTCCATTCATAAAAAGAGCTGTGTAAATGCACAGAGCCGAAATATTGACGAAGAAAACCGGGCACGCTGGGTAAAAGCCTACTGGGCAGATGATATCGCCGAAGACTTTAAGGCAGGTCTGGAAATTGTTGCAATGGACAATGGTATGGCACTGGCAGAAGTATCCACTGCCCTGGGCAATATGCGTGTGCCAATCTATGCGCTGAACGCCAAACAGACATCTGACAAACGTCTGGCTATGAGCGTGACAGTGGGTGTAACAAACACTGACCATCTCAACAGCATTATTGCAAAACTTAAAAAGACAAAAAATGTTATCTCCGTAGAGAGAAACTAAAATCAGAGGTAAATTATGAGAGCTGTTATTCAGAGAGTAAAAAACGCCTGGATTACCGTAAATGGCGGTGAAAAACAGGAAATGGGCGCCGGGCTGGTGGTGCTGTTTGGCGTGCGCGAAGGTGATGATGCCGCTGACACACTGGCAGTGGCAAACAAAATCAGCCAGCTGCGTATTTTTGAAGATGCTGACGGCAAAATGAATGTAAGCCCACTGGAACTGGGGCTGGACTGTATGGTTGTCAGCCAGTTTACACTCTTTGCAGACACAAAAAAAGGCCGCAGACCTTCCTTTGTAAAGGCTGCCAAACCCGATGTGGCTATTCCTATATATGAAAAATTCCTGTCTGAAATACAGGCAGCAGGTTTTAACAAGGTTGTCCACGGGGAATTTGGCGCTGATATGCAGATAAACCTGACAAATGACGGACCTGTAACTATTATCATTGATACTGACGAATGGAGAAACAGCTGATGAAAGCATATCACCTTATGGGTAAAGCCCCTTATTTTACAAACTGCTATATGCTTACCGACAACAGCGGCAATGCAGTGCTGATTGATTGCAGTGCCGATGTGGAAAAGGTAAAAACTATTCTGGAAAATGACCGTGTGCAGTTAAAGGCAATTCTGCTGACACACGGACATGCCGACCACCGTGAAACTCTGGATGAAACAGTGGCAGAGTTTGGCTGCCCTGTTTACCTTGGTGCAGAAGATACCGCCCTGTTCGGCCTTGAAGGCACTACAGCCTATGAAGACGGTACAGTGATGAAATTCGGGGAAATAAAACTTTTTGTTTTCTCTACACCTGGTCATACACCGGGCGGTTACTGCCTGTGGGCAGAGGGTATGCTGTTTTGTGGCGACACCCTTTTCGCCGGCACAGTGGGCCGCACTGATATGCGTGGCGGTGATTTTGATGTGCTGAAAGAAAGTCTGAAAAAAATCATCACCACTGTGGATGAAAATCCCCAGGTTCTTCCCGGTCACAACCATTTTTCAACTCTTGACCAGGAAAAAGCACAGAATCCATACCTTAAAAATTTAAGATAAAGGTAATGTTATGCAGTTATTTTTAGTAAATTACAACACACATTATGAAATAGAACAGCTGTCCAGAATGTTTTTCAAAGGGCTGACAGTGGAAAAATGTGATGCAATTCCATCACTGCCACAGCAGGACTATATCCTGATTGTTAAAACGGAAGCCGGCTTTGACTATACTGTAAATATAAATGGTGCAGAATATAAAAGCACTGTATCCCTTGACCCAAATGGACCAAAGGAAGAAATGCAGCTGTGCCTTGGCGCATATAAACTGTATGAATCAGCCACCGGGGCAGGTCTGCCATGGGGTGTGCTGACAGGTGTACGCCCTGTGCGCCTGATGCGCAATCTTTATAAGGCAGAAGGTGACATTGAAAAGGTAAGGGAAAAATTCCGTAATGACTATCTGGTAAGCCAGGAAAAGATTGACCTTTGCACCAACGTTTTCGATATTCAGAAACCTGTAATTGAAAGCGGCAGTCCACAGGATTACAGCCTGTACATATCTATTCCTTTCTGCCCGTCCCGTTGCAGTTACTGTTCATTTGTATCCACTTCAATAAAAACAGCTGGTCATCTGATGCAGGGCTATGTGGATAATCTGTGCCAGGAAATCAGATATACAGCCAAAAAAGCACAGCAGGCAGGCCTTAACCTGAAAACAATATATATGGGTGGTGGCACACCTACTGCCATTACCGCCTCTATGCTGGAACAAGTGATGAAAACCGTGCAGGAATGTTTTGATTTGTCACAGGTGCTGGAATACACAGTGGAGGCAGGTCGCCCCGACTGCACCGACCTGGAAAAACTGCAGATTATCAAAAAATACGGTGCTACACGAGTTTCCATCAATCCTCAGACTTTTTCTG
The DNA here is from genome assembly GCA_017436575.1 of Oscillospiraceae bacterium. Taxonomy (GTDB): domain Bacteria; phylum Bacillota; class Clostridia; order Oscillospirales; family Ruminococcaceae; genus RGIG3102. Next base: position 2,241 of record JAFSCU010000047.1, on the reverse strand, counting down.
ACAATGTGCTGAAAGCAATAGGCCGCAACCACAGCCACCAGGATTTTCTGCGCTGTGTTGCCGATGCCAGAACAGCAGGCTTTGACAGTATAAATATGGACCTGATTGCAGGTTTGCCGGAAGATACTGTGGAAGGTTTTGAAAAAAGTCTCCGCGGCTGTATAGAATTGGGCGCTGAAAATATCACGGTCCATACCCTTACACTGAAAAGGGCATCAAACCTGGTTATAAAAAATAAAGAGCATCACTATGATGATGTGGAAAAGATGATTGCCAAAAATGCCATACTGGCAGATTATGGCTATAAACCATATTATATGTACAGACAGAAATCCACTGTTAAAAACCTGGAAAATGTGGGTTTTTCACAGAATGGACACGAAAGCCTGTATAATATATATATAATGGAAGAAATACAAACTATTATTTCCTGCGGCGCCGGCGGCGTAAGCAAGGTTGTATCTCCTGATGGAGAACTGAAGCGAGTTTATAACTATAAATATCCACAGGAATACATCAAAGATTTTGCCGCTATTATTGCCAGAAAAGACGAGGTGTTCGATACATGCCGGCAATTTGGATTCCGAAAAGATTAGTAGATTTAAACCTTATCAACACAGCGGGCCTGTCAAAGCAGAGCTTTATACGTCACTGTGAATTTGAGTATGAAAGCCGTGTCTATGCGGCTGCGAAAGAAATCATTGAAGAAAACCGCCATATAATTATGCTTACAGGCCCATCGGCCAGCGGCAAAACCACCACTGCCCATAAACTGAAAGACAAACTGATAAATATGGGCAAAAAAGCGCGGGTTGTTTCACTGGATAATTTCTTTAAAAACAAAAACGACTATCCACGACTGGAAAACGGCGAAAAAGACTATGAAAATGTGACAGCCATCGAACTGCCACTGCTGGAAAAATGCCTGAAAGAACTGCTGGAAAAGGGTGTGGCAATGTTTCCGGAATTTGATTTTACCACCGAAACACGCATTGAAGACGCCATAGAAATAGAAATTGATGACGGCTTTATTATTGTGGAAGGCATACACGCGCTCAATCCGCTGCTGTTGGATTTGCTGCCAAAAGATGAAACTTTTGCCATTTATGCCGGGCTGCGTGAAGAATATTCTTTCCGTGGTCAGCGCATACTGCCCACAAGGGATATACGACTGCTGCGCCGTATGATACGCGACCACAAATACCGCGGTCATTCACCACAGAAAACTATTTCAATGTGGCGGTCAGTGTGCGAAGGCGAAGACAGATATATCAAAATTTTCAAACCAAATGCAGACCTGCTGCTGGATACTTCATTCAGTTATGAAATATTGGTTATGCATTCGGTTCTCAGGGATTTTGAAGAATTCGCTGATGATACACCAGAGGGTAAAAAACTGAAAGAACTTCTGGAAGTGTTTGAAAATATCGGTTATCTGCCACTGGGCAATCTGCCACAGAACTCTATGCTGGGCGAATTCTTTTTGTAAATAATTTTGATTATTATAAAGGAGGACAATTATGAAATTATTTGAAGATCTTATGGAAGCCTCTGCAAAATTTGCAGACAAAGCTACAAAAGTGGCAACAGAAGCTTTTGAACAGACAAAGGTTGTTGCAGGCGAAGCAATGGACAAAGGCAAAAAGAAAGTAAACGAACTGGAACTGAAAAATGAAATGTCCAAAGCACAGAAACAGCTGGGCGAACTTTATTATGTTATGCGCAAAACAGGTGAAATGAACGAAGAACTGCTGACACAGTATTTCAATAATGTGGCAGCAATCGAAGCCAAACTGGAAGCGCTGGAAACTGAAGAAGTAAACGAAGAAATGGACTTTACAGTGGAAGAAGAAATCGTTGTTACTCCGGATGTCAGCTTTGAAGAAAAGGTAGAAGAAACACTGGACACTGTGGAAGATGCAGTGGAAAACGTGGTGGAAGAAGTAAAAGAAATCTTCGACGGTGAAAAAGATGAAATCGAACTTGCTTTGAAAGTTTGTCCATCCTGCGGTGCACCTGCAGATGATGAAGACCTGTTCTGCAGTGAATGTGGCAGCAAAATAGGTGAATAATTATATAACTGCAAAATAAAAGCACTCCTCGGGAGCGGTCCAATAAAACAGTATATTGTTTTCGGTGAGCGGCATGAGTAATCATGCCGCTTTTCCGTTCATAATGTCATAGAGTAAATTGGCGGGGAGTATGCCGATGTGATTGTAGCTGATGTCTACATCCTGCACT
>JAFSCU010000046.1 GCA_017436575.1 Oscillospiraceae bacterium | reverse complement strand
TTTATCTCTTCTTGCTTTTGAAAGTTTTCTCTTTGGTACTGCCATTTTTAGCACCTCCTCTAATTATTCATCGTTATCCAGTAATTGTTTTAAGATTAATAACCTTGGGTCAACTCTTTCTTCGAGCTGACAGCCACAATTTTCTTCCTTTGGTCTGCCGCATTTTGGACAAAGCCCCTGACAATCCTCTTTACAGAGCATTATGGAAGGGATTTCCAAAGAAAGTTCTTGCAACACAAGCTGTTTTACGTCAAGTATGTTATTGCTGTTCACCGGGATTTCGCTTTCCGGGTCTGTGAGGGTCGCCGGAGTAACTATAAATTCCTGTGAAAAGGAAAAATCCTTTTCAAACAGCTTTAAACACCTTGCACAGCTGCACTTGGCTGTTGCCTGTACAGTAAGCTCTATAAATGTTTCGCCATTACCTTTTTTCAGAAACAGGTCTGCTTTCACAGGCTGTTCAAAGGTTGCATCATAGCTGACATTTTCTGCGGAAAAATCAAATTCCGTTGTAAGCTGTTTTTCAGTCTCACCACGAGTGAAGATATTGCTGAGATTAACTAACATAAAGCACCTCATAGGTCACTTAAATATTATATAAAGCTTTGCACATTTTGTCAAGGATATTTTTTGACAAAATGACGAAGTTTTTGGCTGAATTTCTATATATTTTACTCACAACAAGGGTGGCAGTACGCCACCCTTGTCACAAGTATGTTTTAGGTAAATATTACAGGTATTTTTTAACGTTATCTGTAAGTTCTTCTTCTGGAGCAGAAACTGTAACAACAATCAGTTTATCTTCAGAAATAGCTGCAATTTTGTCCAGCAGGTCGCCCAGAGCCTGAACATTCTTTTCGCCGATTTTCAGAAGACCATCGATATAAACCTGTTCGATGTCGTAGTTGCCTGCCAGAACACCTGCAAAGAAGCCATAGAACATGTTGTAGTCTGCGATTTTGTATTCATCAACATCAATCAGTCTTACAGCTGCGTTGATATTATGTGTTTCCTGCATAGCTTTTTCGATGCAAACAATGTTGCCTTTTACAACGCTGAGGTTTTCGTTGATCATATCGATCAGCTGTTTTGTTTTGCCTGAACCTTTAGGACCAGTAATAAGTTTAATCATAAGAATACACTCCTTTATTTTACGCTGTAAGCGTTATTCACCTAATTTTTTCAAAAGTTCTTCGCGCTGAGCTTCATAGCCAGGTTTGCCCATAAGAGCAAACATATTTCTCTTGTAGTCTTCAACGCCAGGCTGGTTGAATGGGTTAACACCCAACATATAGCCGGAAATTGCACATGCTTTTTCAAAGAAGTAAATAGCATGACCAAGTGTTGTTTCGTCTTTGCCATCCAGTTCAATAACGATATTTGGTACACCGCCGTCGTTATGAGCCAGAATTGTGCCTTTCATTGCATTGGCATTTACGATAGACATATTCTGATTTGCCAGGAAGTTGAGGCCATCAGCATTTTCTGGGTCTTCTTCAAGGAAGAAATCCTGTTTTGGAGCCTTGATGTCTATAACAGTTTCAAACATTGTGCGGCTGCCGTCCTGCACAAACTGACCCATAGAGTGGAGGTCTGTTGAGTAGATAACGGATGCTGGGAAAAGACCTTTCTGGTCTTTGCCTTCACTTTCGCCGAACAGCTGTTTGTACCATTCGTTCATCAGTGTCCAGTCTGCATCATAACATGCCATAAGTTCAATGGCCTTGCCTTTGCGCAGAAGAATGTTTCTTGCTGCTGCATATTTGTAACAATCGTTGTCAGGTGACAGAACTTCATATTCCTTGCATGCGTTCTGTGCGCCTGCCATCAGTTTGTCAATATCAAAACCTGCTGCTGCAATTGGCAGAAGACCTACTGCTGTGAGAACAGAGAAACGACCGCCTACATCATCTGGAACAACAAATGTTTCATAACCTTCTCTGTCAGACAGGTTTTTCAGTGTACCGCGAGCTTTGTCAGTTGTGGCATAGATGCGTTTTGCAGCTTCTTTTTTGCCATATCTTTCTTCCATCAGCTTTTTGAAAACACGGAAAGCCAGTGCAGATTCAGTTGTTGTACCTGATTTTGAAATAACATTAACTGAAAGACGTTTGCCTTCGCAAAGTTTTAAAATATTGTTGAGATAATCAGGGCTGATGTTGTTGCCAACGAAGTAAACTTTCAGACCACTGAGATCGTTGTACTGCATTGAACCCAGGTATTCGATAGCTGCACGGGCACCCAGATAGGAGCCGCCGATACCGATTACCAACAGAACATCACTGTCGCTTCTGATTTTTTCTGCTGCTTTTTTGATTCTGGCGAATTCTTCCTTATCGTAAGAAAACGGAAGGTCAAGCCAACCCAAGAAATCATTGCCGGCACCGCTTTTAGCGTGCAGAATGTTGTGGCACAGCTCAACCTGTGGATACACATTATCAAATTCAGCCTGAGAAACAAAACCCTTCAGATATTTACCATTGAATTTTACAGACATAATTTCACCTTCTAATATGTAAAATAGCATATGATTTTCCACTTTTGCTTTATATTATTCTACAATAGTAAATGTGCAGTGTCAACAATAAATTACCCTGTCACAACCTATTTTCCACTTTTTTATTACATCATTCCCACTTTCTTTGTCAAAATTGACAAAGCTTTGGCAAAGTCCAGTTTTTCCACGTCCTGCGATATTACAATATCATAGCCTGCTATCTTGCCCTGACCGCTGTACAAGGACAGTGTGCCTGCTTTCATACCTGTGAAAACCGGTGCCGGCAAATAGTCCGGCAGTTCTATTTTATAGGTCAGCTGTGTAGCTCCACCTTTGACAAACAGCAGTTTTTCTGGTCTGCCACATTCCAGTTTAACCTGCTTTTCCACACCCAATCTTACAGGAATATAGTCCGGCAAATCAGGTACAGTGGGAAAATCCTTTGTCTCAAAATTTACAAAGCCAAAATCCAGCAGTTTTTTTGCCGCTGAAAAACGCTCGGCACTGGAATCAGCCCCCAGTACAACCGCTATAAGTGACATATTGTCGCGTTTTGCAGTGGCACATATACACACCCCCGCCCCGCTGGTAGTGCCCGTTTTCAGCCCTGTGATGCCGCTATAGGAACGAAGCAGTTTGTTGGTATTTGCCAGCTGGGTTTCCCCATTTCGCAGATAATCTGTCCATATAGTAGTGTATTCATAAATAACAGGGTGCTTCATAAGTTCCCTTGCCATAATGGAAATGTCTCTGGCTGTGGAACAGTGCCCCGGCGCATCAAGACCACAGGCATTTACAAAATATGTACCTGTCATTCCCAATTGTGCGGCACGGTGGTTCATCATTGAACAGAAGCCTTCTTCACTGCCGCCCACATATTCTGCCAGGGCTACTGCGGCATCATTGGCAGATGAAACAGCCACAGCCTTCATCATTTCGTGCACTGTAAATATTTCTCCGGGTTCCAGCCATATCTGACTGCCACCCATTGAATATGCATGTTCTGAAACAGGTACAGTGTCGTTCATTGTTATTTTGCCTGCCTCCACAGCCTCTATTACCAACAGCATAGTCATCACCTTTGTTATAGACGCCATAGGCAGCTGTATATCAGCATTTTTTTCATAAAGCCGCCGGCCTGACTGTTCTTCTATCAGAAAAGCCGCCTTACATGGAACATCAAAATCAGCTGTGCCGGCAATCCTGTTTACAAAACTGTCTGCACCTGCCATTGTTTCCATTATCCGTGGTGAAAAAACATTTACTGCTTCGTCAGGATATTCATAAGTGTCTTCTTCCATAAGATAAGGAGGTATATCTGTGGCGTATGCCCTGGGTACCACTGCATATATAATCGTAAGTATGCAAAGCAATATAATCAGTTTGTTTTTCATAGGTTTGCTCCTTGTTTTTTATAAATATCTATGTGGCAGTTATTGGAAATATTAAATATATTGAGAAAGTTTATAAAATTTGTTATAATATAATGTAATTTATATTTAAAGGAGCAGATATGAAAGTTTGTTTTTTTACATTGGGCTGTAAAGTTAATCAGCAGGAAACTGCTGCTATGATAAATATTTTCAAAAAAGCCGGCTATGAAGTGGTACACGGTGAAGAAGCCGCAGATGTATATGTGGTGAACAGCTGTACTGTAACACTGAACGGAGACAGAAAAAGCATACAGTGGATTCGTCGCGCAAGGCGCCAGAACCCTGATGCTGTGATTGCCCTGTGCGGCTGTATGCCACAGGCTTTTCCACAGAAGGCCATAGATGTGCAGGAAGCTGATATAATTATCGGCAGCAAAGGCAAGGGCGAAATACTGAATCTGGTAAATCAGTTTATAGAAAACAAAGAAAGACACATCGACATAGTGCCTCACAGCGAAAAAGACAAATTTGAAGAACTGGCCAGTGAAACTGACGCATTGCACACAAGAGCATTCCTGAAAATCCAGGACGGCTGCAACAGGGAATGTGCATACTGCATTATTCCAAAAGCAAGAGGCCGTGTAAGAAGCCGCCCGGTGGACAGTATTGTAGCAGAAGCCAGAAAAATGGCTGCTGCAGGCCACAAGGAAATTGTGCTGACCGGGGTAAATATATCCTGCTATGGTCAGGACCTGGGCAATAATGTGTGTGACGCCATTGAAGCTGTGGCTGAAATAGAAGATGTAAAAAGAGTGCGACTGGGTAGTCTGGAACTGGATTTGTTTACTGATGATATGCTGGTGAGAATGAGTAAAGTAGAAAAATTCTGCCCTCATTTTCATCTTTCACTGCAAAGTGGTTGTGACAAGACACTGAAAAACATGAACAGGCTGTATGACACAAAACTGTACACAGATATGATGAACAGGCTGAGAGAACTGTTTGACAAGCCAAGTTTCACCACTGATATAATCGTAGGCTTTGCACAGGAAACCGATGAAGATTTTCTGGAAAGCGTAGCCTTTATGCAGAAATGCCGCTTTATGAGGGTGCACTGTTTCTCTTACTCACAGCGTGCAGGTACAAAAGGTGCCACTATGCCGGGCCAGATTGACAATGCTACAAAATCTGAAAGAAACAGAATTATGACATATAAATCCGAACAGGTACGTGATTCTGTTTACAGCGAATACATAGGTTTTGTGGATGAAGCTCTGTTGGAACAGAAAACTGCTGACGGTCGCTTTACAGCCTATACCACAAGATATATTCCTGTGCTGGTGGAAGATAAAGGCTACAATGCAGGTGATATTGTAAAAGTAAGACTTACAGGTATTGACGGCGGTAAAATGATGTGTGAAGTAATTTAAGGAGAGTTTAGATGGATATACTGGAAAACTTTTTACAGTACAACAATCTGGATGACCCGGATGATATGGACAGCCTGTTGGAATGCGCCGACATTGTAAGACAGCTGATAAGCGAAAAGCAGTATGACGGCATATCCACCCTTATCAACTATACTGTTAGCCAAAACTATACTGATGGTTTTCTGTGGACCATGAACATGCTGCAGGAAGAAATGGAAAAGGAAGATTCTGTTCTGGAAGATTTTTTATGCCCTATGGGCAGACGTATAACCCATTATGATGATTTTGTGCAGAATCTGCAGGTAGATTTTAACCCACTTAAAAACTATATTGAAAAGGTTTATGACGACAACGGTGAAGTTGAAGCATTTTTCAATGTGATGATATATAAAACAGCCTTTGAAAATATATTCCTGGTTTCATCAGAAAACTTTGACAACAAAGACAATGATTATATTCAATACAAACTTTCATTTATTAAAGACAGGAAAATTTATTCCAACTAAAAAGTACAGGCACAGCGTTTTGCGCTGTGCCTGTTTGTTTTTACTGATTAAGCAAAATTACTGCCTTCTTCATAATATGATTCGTATTCAAAAATATGGAAGGAAATCTGGCTGCCAGGGTAACCCAGCTGAACAAAGTAATCGTTCAGCAGTTTTGCAACTGCATCCTGTACTTCCTGTGGGCGGGCAAACCACCACACCTGTACTACAGGCCAGTGTTTGATTTCACCGCTGAAATCAAAAAATCTGGATTCCTGATGGTCAAAAACAAACCAGTCTGCAGGGCAGTCAACAATTTCTCCCAGTTTTGCAGCTGTATTTATTGCAAGGGATTTTGTTTCTTCGGCTGTAACGCCTTTTACTATAATCTGTGGCATAATTTTTCTCCTCTATGTCTGGTAGTCCTATTCTATAACAGGTAAAACCTTTTTTAGTGCTTCGTATCGCATATGCAGGCCGTCCATAAAATCGCGGTTGGTCAGGCCCACGGCATCAGGATTGTAAGAGCCGTAAACAGCTATATTATACTTTGCACCCATCTGCTTTATATAATCTTCCACTTCAAAAAGACAGTGGTATTTTTCAATATTATCCTGTGCTTCCCAGTACAGATAGTGATGATAGGACGGCAGGAAGAATATTATTTCAACACCCTTTGACTGAAGATACACTATAAAATCTTCAAAAAGCTGTGTGTAGTATGGGTCCAGCCTGTCAAAGTCTGAAAGGCGCAGCAGGTCGTTGTTGGCGGCTGTCAGCGCATCACCGTCTGCAATTTCCTGGTTTCGTGTGCGGAAATTCAAATCGTAAACGATAGACCCGTCAGGTGACTTTATAATATCGTCTCGGCTGTAAATGTCTTCCGGCGGTACAATTTCCGGCTGACTGGAACTGTCTTTGTTTCTGAAATATGTGTCCACACTGGCCTGAAAATAACTGGGGTCCAGCAATGCTTTGTATTTTTCCATTTGGTTTTCCGGTGTGTACTGTGGTGATTCATAACCCATGGTTTCTGCCAGAAACCGGGCAAACATTGCGCTGTCGCTGCGTTTGTCTATATTTTCTTCACCATCATTGAATATCCAGGGGTCGATGCCCATAACGAATATTTCCGGCACTTTGCCTTCCTTTTCAAATATATAATAGCTGTTGAAAAAGTCGTAAACGTCTGCGCCTACATTGGAGACGTTGTAAAATGATTTGCCGGGGGCAAAGGAAGAATCTATCTGCAAGGTGCGGGAAGAGCCGTTTACCAGCACCTGTGGGGCGTTTTCGCACTCTCTGGCATAGATTTTGTTAAGCTCTCTGCCGTCCAGTTGCTGATAGCCGTCAACATAATTGCCGGCCAGCATATAGTCACATACCATTCTTTCAAACCCTGCCCCCCAGAAAAGGCCTGATGGGTCCACACGGTATGATACCAACATCATTCCCAGAAAAATCGGAAGAAAAAGCAGCAGTCTGCCAATTAATTTAAGCATAATCTGTCCTCCTTTAAAACTGGAAATAGATAAACTGACTCTGGCCAAAATAGCCAAAGAAGATTATCAGTAATATGATAGTGTAATAAAATGCCCAGCGGACATACCATTTGCTTTTGTTTATGCGTTCCACCAGAGTGGATTTGCCTTCCCACAGTTCCACTGCAAACATAAACAGTATGCACCAGAAAATTGCCACACCATTGTTGGTGTAAAAACCGATTTTTTCCATCATCTGCACAAAATAGCCTGATGTGAACAACAATGAAAAATCTGTAAACAGATTTCGGAACACATACATTGCATCTGCAAGAGTGTTTGCGCGGAAGAAAACCCATGTGAAATCAATAAGTATAAATGTGCCCACAGCTTTTGCAACTGCAACGGCTGGGTTTGTTTTAGGTACAGGTTTTCCTTCTTTTATACGCTGACGGCGACGCTGCTCCTTTTTGCCAAACAGGGCACGGTGGATAACATTGTAGGCACCGTTCATAGCACCCCAGATAACAAAATTCCATGATGCACCATGCCACAGACCGCTGACTATAAAGGTAATAAACAGGTTTATATATGTGCGGATTTTACCTTTGCGTGAACCGCCCAGTGGAATGTATATATAATCCATAAACCATGTGGACAGCGAAATATGCCAGTTGCGCCAGAACTGTGTAACATTCTGTGAGAAATATGGATGATTGAAGTTTCTCATCAGTTTAAAACCAATAACATTGGCTGCACCGATAGCAATATCAGAATAGCCGGAAAAGTCACAGTAAATCTGGAATGCAAACAGTACTGTGGCCATAATCAGCTGTATGCCTGTAAATTTAGTAACATCGTTGTAAACTGCGTTTACAATAAGGGCTGCGCCGTCTGAAATAACCAGCTTTTTGAAAAAGCCCCAGGCCATAAGTACAAGGCCGTCAGAAACACGGTTGTAGTCAAACTTATGGGCTTTGTACAGCTGTGGTAACAGGTTTTTGCTTCTTTCAATAGGTCCTGCAACCAGCTGTGGGAAAAAGCTGACAAACAGTGCATAGGTAAGGAAATCTTTTGCTTTTTCCACATCTCCGCGATATACATCAATAGAGTATCCCAGCGACTGGAATGTATAGAAAGAAATACCCACGACAGCCAGCAAATTGTTATTCGGTGCAATGGACAGCCCCGGGAAAACAGCCAGCAGTGACTGGACAATAAAATTGAAATATTTAAAATAGCAAAGAATTGCTATATTCACAACAATATTTGACGCCAGAAACAGTTTTTTCTGTTTTTTGCTTTTTGCCTTGTTAATAAAAACAGCACAGTAATATGTGGTTACTGTGCTGAAAAGAATCAACAGAGCATAAACCGGCTGCCATGACATATAAAAATAGTAACTGGCAATAAGCAGCCAAAGATTTTTAAATTTTTCCGGAATGGCAAAATAACCCAATACCACTACAGGAAAAAATATTAAAAAACTAACTGAATTAAACAGCATTTTTACTCCTTGATAAAAGGGTTATTCCCCTTTTGTTTCTATTTTCTGTTCCAGTTCTCTCACACGTTTTTCCAGCAGTGCATTTGCCTGTGCCAGACGTTTGATTTTTGTAGAGAAACCTGAAATAACTGCTGATAAAGACAGCATAATAAGCAATGAGAACGCAAACAATGTCATAAAGATAAAGTTTACAGGGTTGGCTACACCGGAAATATCCCCCAGTACCAATACAAGATATGGGAACACTGCAAACAGAATCATAGTGGCTGAAAATGCCAGCCATATAATAGAGTATTTAACCTCGATTTTTTTGTGTTTGATAAGATAAACTATCATACCGAACAGCGCAACAGCACCTATCATCAAAAGAACCCGCAGGTCCTTGTCATGCCACTGGAACATAATTATTTACCTGCCTTTCTTTTGGTTGAAATTCTGTCTACCACAAGGGCAAGACATACTTTAATCATATAATATGCACTTTTCAGGCTGCGGATAGAGGAAACGCCCCCCTGTCTTTCTTCCATAACAACAGGCACTTCACCCACCCTGTAGCCATTCAGCACACAGGACATAATTGCTTCCGGTTCAGGATAATCGTCTGCATAATTGTCAGCAAAAAATTCTATCAGCTGGCGGTTGCATGCACGGTAGCCGCTGGTTACATCATATACTTTTTTACCTGTGAGAATTTTTATCAGCAGGGAGATAATATTGATACCCAGTCTGCGCATAAAAGATGACTGGAAGCCTTCTTTTTCAATAAAACGTGAGCCGATAGCCATATCAAATTCACCATCGATAACAGGCTGGCACACTTTTGCCAGATAGCGTGGGTCGTGCTGGCCATCGCCGTCCATCTGTACAGCGATATCATAGCCGTTCTGTTTGGCATACAGGTAACCTGCCTGCACACCGCCGCCAATACCCAGGTTGATAGGGTTGTTGATATAGTTCATACCGTTTGCACGGAGAATTTTTTCTGTGTTGTCACGGGAACAGTCGTTTACTATAAGATAGTCAGCAAAAGGAGCGTGCTCTTTCAGGTTTGCCACCACTCGCTCAATGCTTTCCTGTTCATTGTAACAAGGAATTATAACAAGTATTTTCAAGAGATACTCCTCCATTTAATCAAGAATAAAGTTTATCAGATCCTGCAGCACCTTGTCGCGGGAATGATATTCAAAATGATACCGGCGTGCATTTGCACCCATTGTGTCACGGTCAGACTGTGACATACTGTAAAGTTTTACAATATTTTCATACAGGGCATGGCTGTCACCGCTGGGGGCAGTAAGACCTGCCTGTGCTTTTTCTATAACATAACTGCCTTCCCCGTCAATACAGGTAAGAACAGGTTTGCCACCTGCCATATAGCTGGTAACTTTGGCCGGGATTGTGAGACCTAAATCATCACTTTTTGCCAGTGGAGCAAACAGTGCATCTGCCAGTGTGTGATACATAGGCATATCGGTAACAGGTTTTGAGCCAAGGAAATCAAAATATTCCCCTACTCCCTGTTTTTCCACATAGGCTTCTATATCTTTTTTTGACATACCGTCGCCCACAATAATAAATTTTATATCTTTTATGCCGTCTTTTTTCAGCAGAACAGCTGCATCCACTGCCACTTCCACATTCTGTGCAGGTGAGATGTTGCCGGCATAGACGATTTTGAAATAATCTTTGTATTTTTCTTCCAGTTCTTCGTTGTGAATATCCTGTTCATAGAATTTTTCACAGTACTGTGGAATTGTGGCCACCTTGTCCTGTGATTTGCCTGTGATTTTTACCAATGTGTCATTAAGTGAAGGTGACATGGCAATCAGCTTATCACAGCGTTTGTAATGCCAATGGCTTGTCCCTTTCACAAGGCTGCGTAAAAATTTGTTCTGAATGTTGAGAACAGAATAAAGATTTTCAGGCCACAGGTCCAGCACATAGGTTGTAAGTGGCACCTTTTTCAGTTTTGAATAAACTATGGCCGGGAAAATCATATAAACCGGGCTGGTTTCATAACAGAAAACAGCATCGTATTTTTTGTTCAGGAAGGACAGAACTTTGAAAGATGCAAAAAAAGGATAGGAAATATAGTTGAGGAAAATTCTGATATTGGTGTTGCCTTTGCGCAGAATTTCCCACGAGCGGTAAACCTTTACGCCATTAAAGTCCTGTTTTTTGTTTTTGAACCAGCCGTAGCCGTCTGGCATAATACCGTTTGGGTAGTTCGGTATGCCGCAAAGCACGTCCACTTCAATATCATTTTCCACAAAACCTGTGGCGATGTCACTGATACGGAAATTTTCCGGCCAGAAATGCTGGCTGATAATTAAAATACGCTTTTTCAAAGTCTTAAAATCCTAACTGAATATTTTTTAAAGGGACGTCCGGGAGGTCGTCCCCTATGCGGGTGTGGTGAAACAGAGAAGCGCTAAGTGCCCTCTCAATTTCACCTCTCCCTCTACTGCACAAATCAATTAAATCAATACTTTCTCCACACCATTTTGTTTACAACGCCGGTGTAGCTCTGGATGATTTTGATAACTTTTGTGGATACATTTTCTTCCACATAGTCAGGTACAGGAATACCGTAATCGCCGTTGGCGTTCATTGCAACTGCTGTGTCAACAGCCTGCAGAACCTGTTCTGTTGTGATGCCTGCCAGGATAAAGTTGCCTTTGTCCAGTGCTTCAGGTCTTTCTGTTGATGTGCGGATGCATACTGCAGGGAATGGGTTGTCCACTGACAGGAAGAAACTGCTTTCTTCAGGCAGAGTACCGGAGTCAGATACAACTGCAAAAGCATTCATCTGCAGATGGTTATAGTCGTGGAAGCCCAGAGGTTTATTCTGGATAACGCGTGGGTCAAACTGGAAGTTTCTCTGTTTGATGAATTTTGCACTTCTTGGGTGGCAGGAATAAAGGATAGGCATATCATATTTTTCTGCCATTGCATTTACAGCATTCATCAGGTTGAAGAAGTTTGCTTCTGTATCAATGTTTTCTTCACGGTGGGCAGACAGAAGGATATATTTGCCTTTTTCAAGGCCCAGTCTTTCCAGAATGTCGCTGTCTTTAATCTGCTGCAGATTTTCATGAAGAACTTCGGCCATTGGGCTGCCTGTAACATATGTTCTTTCCTTAGCTGTACCTTCGGCGTTAAGGTAACGTCTGGCGTGTTCGGAATAGCACATATTTACATCTGCAATATGGTCCACAATTCTGCGGTTTGTTTCTTCAGGCAGGCATTCGTCAAAGCAGCGGTTGCCTGCTTCCATATGGAAAATAGGAATATGCAGACGTTTTGCACTGATTGCAGACAAACAGCTGTTTGTGTCGCCCAGAATAAGCAGTGCATCAGGTTTCTGTTCCACCATAAGTTTATATGATTTTGCAATGATGTTGCCGATTGTTTCGCCCAGGTCACTGCCTACTGCGTCCAGATAGAAATCCGGTGCACGCAGACCCAGGTCATCAAAGAACACCTGGTTCAGTTCATAGTCATAGTTCTGGCCAGTGTGAACAAGAATCTGGTCAAAATATTTGTCTGCTTTTTTGATAACGGCAGCTAGACGGATAATTTCAGGTCTTGTGCCGATGATTGTCATTAATTTAAGTTTGCTCATTTTATTACTCCATTATGAAAGTGTTGTTGAATATTACCTGACCTGCTTCGATTTTTGCAAATGGGGCAATGCGGTTGTATGCCTTTACCACACTGTTGATACACAGATGTACACCTTTTTCGATAACTACATCATGGTCAACCACTGCACCAAAATTAACTATACAGCCTCTTTTTACCTTTGCAGTGGTATTAATAACTGCCTGTGGCAGAACTGCACAGCCTGTTTCAACTACAGCACCGCTGCTGACATAAGCAGATGGATGAATAATTGTAGCCACCTGCGCATCTGAGTTGATAAACATATTTATCCATTCAACGCGCAGATTATTGTTGCCAAAGGCAGGATAAAACCAGGTGTTTTCATCTATGTAGTTAACATAATCACCGCAGGTACCCATTACTTTTTCATCTGTTGCTTTGTCATCAAGGAAGATTATTTCGTCAAACAGTCTGGCGGAAAGAACAACATCTTCTATTGTTTTTCCATAACCGCCAAAGCCAAGTATTATCAATCTTTTCATATTATTTGTCTACCTTTACATAATAGGTGTCAGGTTTGTCAGGATTAAATATTTCGCTGGACCAGAACAGGCAGATAACTTCTGTATCACCGATGTTGGTGATTTTATGGGTATAACCAACAGGAATATCTACAACTGTAGGTGTGTTGCCTTCTACTGTATAGCGGATGATTTCGTCTGTAATCATGTGGCGGAAGGAAATTTCCGCTTTGCCTGAAAGAACGAAGAATTTTTCCACTTTTGTATGATGCCAGTGGTCACCGCGTGTGATGCCCGGTTTTGTTGTGGATACAAAAATCTGACCAAAGGATTCACTTTTGATAAATTCTGCCAGCCAGCCACGGTTGTCTTCGTTTTTCTTCAGTTGATATGCGAATTTGTCTTCATCAAGATATGACAGATATGTGCCGTAAAGGCGCTGGTCAAGCAGTGTGTTCAAAGATGGCATAACAAGAGTTTCTCTGTTTTTGCCGAAGTTTGTGATTTTTTCTGCCAGTTTGCCCAGGGTGATTTTATGCAGTGTGTCGATTTCAAAGAAACCAGGTTTGTAATCTGCTGTGTTTTCAAGGATGTCCACAAATTTTGCAATTACATCATCAATATAGCAAAGTGTCAGTTCTTTGTCCGGGTCGTTTATCTGCAGTGGCAGCCCATGGGCCACATTGTGCATAAATGTAGCCACAACTGTGTTGTAGTTTGGTCTGGACCATTTACCGAATACGCCGTAAAGACGAACTATAAAAGCAGGGTTGTTGCCATTTTCAAGGAAAAGGTCTTCGCCCATTTTTTTGCTTTTGCCGTAATCGTTGTCCAACTGGGCCTGGATAGAGGAGGATACAACAACAGGTGCTGTGTTTCCCTTTTCTTTAAGTGTTTTCAGCAGTGTTGCAGAAAAATCTGTGTTGCCTTCATAAAATTCTTTTACATCTACAGGACGGTTTACACCGGCAAGATGGAAAACAAAGTCTGCATCTGTGCAGTATTCTTCCAGCTGCTGCTGTGTATTTTCCCTGTCATAGAGATAAAGGTTTGTGTAGCCCGCCTGCAGCAGGGTAGCTGTCAGGTTTTTGCCAATAAAGCCTGTGGCACCTGTAATAAGGATTTTTCTATTTTTCAAGTTTAGCCAGCTCCTCTTTGATATATTCTGTTGTTTTCATTTTTGCTATTGTGCCTGCAACATCCAGTCTTTCTGTGTTGTGGCTGTTGTACTGATGCAACAGCTTTTCTTCTGTGCGGCCTTCAACAAAGTATTTGTCATAGTTCAGGTCACGGTTGTCAGCAGGTACTCTGTAATAGCTGCCCATATCTATAGCTTTTGCTGCTTCTTCTTCTGTCAGCAGTGTTTCATACAGTTTTTCACCGTGTCTTTCTCCGATGATTCTGATGCCTGTGTCGCCAAACAGTTCCTGTGTGGCTTTTGCCAGGTCGCCGATAGTGCAGGCAGGTGATTTCTGTACAAACAGGTCACCAGGCTGACCGTGTGTAAATGCAAAAACAACCAGGTCAACAGCTTCATCCAGATTCATAAGGAAACGTGTCATATCAGGGTTTGTGATTGTAAGCGGTTTGCCCTGACGAATCTGGTCACGGAACAGTGGGATAACACTGCCACGGCTGCACATAACATTGCCGTAGCGGGTACAGCAGATAGTGGTTTTTTCGCCGTCAACTGTTCTGGACTTTGCTGTGATAACTTTTTCCATCATAGCTTTGGAAATACCCATTGCATTGATTGGATATGCAGCTTTGTCTGTGGACAGGCAAACTACTCTTTTTACACCGTGATTAATAGCACTTGTCAGCACGTTTTCTGTACCTATAACATTTGTTTTAACTGCTTCCATTGGGAAAAATTCGCAGGATGGCACCTGTTTCAGTGCTGCTGCGTGGAAGATGTAGTCAACGCCGTTCATAGCATTGTTTACGCTGTTTATATCGCGGACATCACCAATGTAGAATTTTACTTTCTGGCTTTCCACAGGGTATTTTACCTGCAGGTCATGACGCATATCATCCTGTTTCTTTTCATCACGGGAGAAAATGCGGATTTCGCCGATGTCTGTTGTTAAAAAATGTTTGAGTACTGTGTGGCCAAAAGAGCCTGTACCGCCTGTAATCAAAAGGGTTTTGCCTTTAAATACTGATTCTGACATATTTATATCCTCCAAAGCAATACTGCTTATTTTTACATATTAATGCATTAAAACGCAATTTTACATTATAATTCATTATATTTTAACATACTTTGACAGAAATTTAAAGTGTTATATTATTTTGTTCAAAAAAATATTACAATTAATATATAATTTTTTCATCTTCTATGGTATAGTATAGTTACATACATTTACGAGGAGATATAAATATTATGAACGTATTGAACAGATTTTTAAACTATATCAGAATCGATTCACCTTCTGACCCTAAAAACTTTGGTGTTACACCATCAACTGAAATTCAGCTGAATGTGGCAAAGTTTCTGGAAAAAGAAATGAATGAAATGGGTCTGGCTGATGTGCGAATCAAAGACGGCACTATCTACGGTGTACTGCCTGCAACAGAAGGATATGAAGACAAAACTGTTGTTGGTTTTATCGCTCACATGGACACAGCACCTGAATTCAACGGTTTTGGTGTAAACCCACAGATTATTGAAAATTATGACGGCGGTGACGTATTGCTGGCAGGCAGCGGTCACAAAATGACTGTGAAAGAATTTCCATTCCTTGCCGGTCTGAAAGGCCAGAAACTGATTACAACAGACGGCACAACTCTGCTGGGTGCAGACGATAAAGCAGGTATTGCTGAAATTATGGAAGCTGTGCAGATTGTAATTGATGAAAAAATCCCACACGGTAAAATTGTTATTGCATTTACACCTGATGAAGAAATCGGTGGCGGTGTACTGAAATTTGATGTGGAAGGCTTTGGTGCAAAACTGGCATATACAGTTGACGGTGGCGCATACAACGGTATCTGTTACGAAAACTTCAATGCTGTTTCCGCAGTGGTTGAATTCAATGGCAATTCCATTCATCCAGGCAGCGCAAAAGGCAAACTGGTAAACAGCCAGCATATGGCATTTGAATTCCATAACCTGCTGCCTGCTTTTGACAAACCTGAACATACCGATGGTTTCGAAGGCTTCTTCCATCTGATTGAAACAAAGGGCTCAACAGAAAAAACCACACTGGAATACATTGTGCGTGACCACGATGCAGACAAGATTGAAGAAAAACAGGAAATCATGAAAACTATTGCTGCATTCATCAACAAAAAATATGGCGAAGGCAGCTGTGTACTTAATCTGAGAGAACAGTACAGAAATATGAAAGAACAGATTCTGCCATACTTTGAAGTGGTAGAAGCTGCTGAAAACGCAATCAGAGCCATTGGTGCTAACCCAGTGAGCGAAGCAGCCCGTGGCGGTACTGACGGCGCAATGCTGTCTTACAGAGGACTGCCATGTCCAAACCTGGGTACAGGTGGTTACAACGCCCACGGCAGATTTGAATGTATTACAGAAGAAAATATGATTAAATGCACACAGGTTGTTGTGGAAATCATCAAAGAATTTGCTAAATAAACCATTATAATGATAAAAGACGAGTCGTGTGACTCGTCTTTTTTTGTTATTCATCTTTCTGGAATATAAGGGAAATAGTTTCCAATTCCCCAGTTCCTCTGGTTGTCAATGGGACATAACCATTATACTGCCAGCCATCAAGTATTCGCTGTCTGATTATTTCTTCAACTCCCATAAACTCATATCTGTTTCCCCTGCCCAGTCCAAGACCGCTGAATTCAGATACTACCTGTACAAATTCAACTTTTTTCATATCAGCACCTTTTATTCTGCAGCAGACTGTTCAACTGCTGTTTCCGGTGCCTGCTGCGGAGCAGATTCAACCACAGCTTCTGCTGTTGGTTCAGGTTCTGCCGGAGGAGACGCCTGTTCTGGTGTCGGTTCAGGAGTAGTCTCCGGAGTTGGTTCCGGTGTTGGCCGGGGTGTGGCAACAGGTGTAGGTTCCGGTGTAGGTGTTGGAGTAGCCTCTGGTGTAGGCTCTGGAGTAGCTTCAGGTGTTGGTGTTGCTTGTGGCGTAGGTGTTGGTGTAGGTTCAACAACTGCCTGTTTTACAACAATTGTAATTTTCGCAGTATGACCGCCCACTGTGCAGCTGATTTCAGCAGTACCTGCAGAGTTGGCAATTACCACGCCTTCTGACACTGTGGCAACATCTGTGTTGCTGGAAGACCAGGTAGCTGTTTTGCTGTCTGTTGTATCTGCAGGAGCATAAACCACTGTAAGCTGTGTTTTTTCGCCTTCAAACAACTCTGTATTACCTGACAGAGAAATACCTGTCAAAGGTTTTGGCTGTGTTACAGACACATTATGACTGGCGCTAAGGCCATTCAGTGTGGCTGTGATTGTGGCTTTGCCTTCTTTATGGGCAGTAATTTTGCCTTTTCCATCTACTGAAACCACAGAAGCATCACTGGATGACCAGCTGGCTTTTGAAACATCTGCCTGGGCACCTGCCGGTTTAAGATTCAATGAAAGCTGGGCTGATGCATCTGCTTTCAGATTGCCTTCACCTGAAATGGAAATTGATTCCAGTGACTGTTTTACCACTACTTCACACACAGCGTAAATCTTATTGTCGTTTATAGATGCAACAATATGTGTTTTTCCGCCGCCAACTGCTGTAATTTTACCGTTTGAATCAACTTTCGCAACAGAACTGTCTTCACTTACCCAAGTAACAGTTTTATCACCCTTATAACCAGGTGTAACTGTTGCTGTAAGCTGTTTTGAAGCACCTGAATCAAGAGTAATGGATTTGGCTTCCTTGCCGTCTGCTGTAAGCTGCACAGTTGCTTTTTCAAACTTACAGGTAATTACAATTTCTGTTACATTTTCGTCAACTTTTGGCACTTTATATGTAACATTGTCTTCCACTGTAGATGACAGGCCCTCATAGTCACAGGACCAGCCTGTAAATACACCACCATTTTCAACATCAGGAATTGGAAATACCGCAGATGATGTGATAGTGCGTTTCAGTTTCTGCTCCACTTCACCGCCTACTTTACCCAGTGTTTCATCGGAAGATTTGAAAATAATTTTGATTTTGCTGCCACGGACTGCTATTGGATCTTCAGTAATAATACCTGTTGGTGTTTCTTCCCTTGCAGGCACTTTTTTCAAAGGTTTTGGGCGGGTATCTTCTGTTATATATGCATGTGTACGGATGTATTCAAACATTGCATCCATACCTTTTTTGCTGAGATGAACCCCGTCACCGATGGTGTAGTCTTTCTTTGCAAATCCGGTTTTTTCATCCTTCAGTGTTTCAGCAGTATTCAGGAATTTGTAGCCTTCCTCCTTGGCCATTTCAGACAGAGCTTTGTTCATTTTGTCAATTGTCTGCATTGTAATAGCCTGGTTTTCACGTTCTTTATCCACCGGAGGTATAGAGTTGATTATAATTTCAGCATAAGGGTAGGCCTTTTTGATTTTATCCAGGCCTTCTTTATACATCTTCAGAAAATCTTCCACTGAATAGCCTATAGTATTGTTTGTACCATAGGTAATTATAATGCGCTGTGGCTGGATTATCTTTACTGCTTCAGGCACAGTAACAGGTTCATCATACCCTTTGAAATAGGTCATTTTCAAAGAAGGAATATGCTGTACACCCATAGAAACTACGGCAACCACATTATCCCATGTAGTATGACCATAAACCTGGGTACGAACTGTGTTGGAGTCACCGATAAACAGTGTATTATCTACATACTCCTGACCTGCATCTTCAGTTTCAGGCAGGATGGTAAGCCCCAGTTGTTCCATATCCAAAGATTCCCGGTCTTTGTCGTAAGCCTGGTCCATTTCGCTTTCTATATATTTATCTTCATCAACAACTTCATCATTCCCACTACAGCCGATAAGAACCACCGGAAGCAATACCGCCAGAAGTGCAGCTGCAATCATTGCAATATGCAGTTTACTGCCTTTCATAGCCTGGGAAATTATAAATTTGATACTTTTTGAAAAGCTGTTCTTATTTGTTTTTTTAGACATTATCTTTTCTCCGTAAATCTGATTTTAATCATATCCTATATATAATACACCATTTAGCCTAAAAAATAAAGATAAATGTTATTAAATGACATATTTGTCATTTAAAGGTAAAATAAAAAATCCCCTGATTTTTCAGGGGATTTATAATTATATTTATCTGATGGATTAAACCAGTTCGATGATTGCCATTTCAGCAGCGTCACCACGACGTGGGCCGATTTTGATGATTCTTGTGTAACCACCGTTGCGGTCTTCGTATTTTGGTGCGATTTCGTCAAAAACTTTTTTTGCTACTTCTTCTTTTGTGATGTAGCTGTATACCTGTCTCTTTGAGTGCAGAGTATTTGTCTTGCCGAGTGTAATCATTTTTTCAGCCACTGCTCTAACTTCTTTAGCTCTTGTAACTGTTGTTTCGATTTTACCGTTTTCGAAAAGGTAAGTTACCATAGCTCTCATCATAGCTCTGCGGTGGTCGCTGGTTCTGCCAAGTTTTCTTGTGCCTGCCATGTGAGTCACTCCTTTACTGTACTATATATAGACTAATCTTCTTCTTTTGGGAATTTGTAGCCAAGAGAAGCCAGCTTCTGCATAACTTCTTCAAAGCTCTTTCTACCGAGGTTGCGAACTTTCATCATTTCGCTTTCGGTTTTGTTTACAAGATCTTCCACTGTGTGGATGCCTGCGCGTTTAAGGCAGTTGAAGGAACGAACTGACAGGTCGAGGTCTTCGATTGTCATGGACAGTGTATTTTCTGTCTTTTCTTCGTCTTTTTCTACCATTTTTGGCAGTGCAACATCATCTGACAGACCTACAAACAGGTTCAGATGTTCTGTGAGAATTCTTGCGCCGATACTCATTGCTTCGTTAGCGTTGATTACACCGTTTGTCCAAACTTCGATTGTAAGTTTGTCATAGTCTGTAATCTGGCCAACACGAGTATTTTCAACTGAGTAGTTAACTTTCAGAACAGGTGTAAAAATACTGTCTGTAGGAAGAACACCCAGTGTGGTATATTCCTGATTTTTCTTGTTTTTGTCACCTGGAACATAACCGCGGCCTCTGTCGAATGTAAGTTCCATTACGAGTTTTGCGCCTTCGCTAAGTGTAGCGATGTGCCAATCTGGATTCAGGATTTCGATATCTGAATCTGTTTCGATTGAACCGGCTGTTACTTCACATGGACCAGTTGCATTGATGCGAACTGTTTTTGCTTCGTCGCAGAAAAGTTTTGCTGTAATACCTTTAACATTGAGAACAATGTCTGTTACATCTTCTTTAACGCCATTGATAAATGTGAATTCATGAAGCACACCATCAATTTTGATGCTTGTTACAGCAACGCCTGGAAGAGAAGAAAGCAAAATTCTTCTGAGTGAGTTACCAAGAGTGATGCCGAAACCTCTTTCAAGTGGTTCAACAACAAACTTGCCGTACTGTCCGTCTTCGGATAAAACCGCTGTATCTATTCTTGGTTTTTCGATTTCTATCATTTGTAAACCCTCCAACTATTATAAAACTAAGGCTGTCTTTATAATTGCATTCCCAATGCCTGGGGTGTGGGTTATTTTGAGTAAAGTTCAACGATGAGCTGTTCTTCAACATCGAGATCGATTTCGCTTCTTTCTGGGAGACGGTTGAAAGTAACTTTCATTGCGTCTGCATCGAAAGACATCCACATTGGAACTGGTCTTGCGCTGTTGAGTTCAACATTTTCTTTGATTTTGTCACATGCTGTGCCGTGAACTGCGATTACATCACCTGGTTTTACGAGGTATGATGGAATATTTACTCTTTCACCGTTAACTGTGAAGTGACGATGTAAAACAAGCTGTCTTGCCTGACGACGGCTCATACCAAAGCCTGCGCGGTAAACAACGTTGTCCAGTCTGCTTTCAAGGATCTTAAGCAGATTTTCGCCTGCCATACCTGTTCTTTTTTCTGCCATTTCAAAGTATTTTGCGAACTGGCTTTCAAGAACACCGTAGTATCTTTTTGCTTTCTGTTTAGCTCTCATCTGGATGCCGTATTCAGAAGATTTCTTTCTTGCCTGACCATGCTGACCAGGAGCGAAGTTTCTTCTTGCAAGTGCACATTTATCAGAGTAGCATCTTTCGCCTTTCAGGAAAAGTTTCTGACCTTCTCTGCGGCACTGACGACAAACTGCGCCTGTATATCTTGCCATTTGAATTTCCTCCTATAAATTAAACGCGTCTTCTTTTTGGTGGACGACAACCGTTGTGTGGAATAGGGGTAACGTCCTTGATCATATTTACCTCTAAGCCTGCTGCCTGAAGAGCTCTGATTGCAGATTCTCTACCCTGGCCAGGACCTTTTACATATACTTCAACGGTTTTAAGGCCGTGTTCCATTGCTGCTTTTGCTGCTGTTTCGCTAACCATCTGTGCAGCATAAGGAGTTGCCTGTCTTGAACCTCTGAAACCGAGGCCACCTGCACTTGCCCAAGAAATTGCGTTGCCCTGCATGTCTGTGATTGTAACAATTGTGTTGTTAAATGTAGACTGGATGTGAGCCTGGCCACGTTCAATGTTCTTACGCACGATTCTCTTACGAGAAGCTGTCTTTTTAACTGCCATTGCTATTTAGCCTCCTAAATTATTTCTTTTTGTTTGCTACTGTTTTCTTAGCGCCTTTACGTGTTCTGGCGTTTGTTTTTGTTCTCTGACCACGAACTGGCAGACCTTTTCTGTGTCTTACGCCTCTGTAGCAGCCGATTTCTGTCAATCTTTTGATATCCAGAGCTGTCTGTCTGCGAAGATCACCTTCAACTACAACCTGCTGTTCTTCGATCTGATCTCTGATTGCCTGTACTTCTTCATCTGTAAGGTCTTTTACTCTTGTGTCTGGATTTACACCAGCAGCCATGAGAAGTTTCTGAGATGTTGAAAGACCGATACCATAAATATAAGTAAGGCCGATTTCAACACGTTTTTCTCTTGGTAAGTCAACACCTGATATACGAGCCATATATCTTACCCTCCTGCTTAAATAATTGTCAGATTAACCCTGACGCTGTTTGTGTTTTGGATTTACGCAGATTACCATAACTTTACCTTTACGTTTGATAACCTTGCATTTTTCGCACATTGGTTTAACGGATGGCTTAACTTTCATATTTGTAACCTCCTATTGTGTATGCTTTTCTTATTTAGAACGCCATGTAATGCGTCCTTTTGTTAAATCGTAAGGTGACATTTCAACTGTTACCTTATCGCCTGGTAAAATTCGAATGAAATTCATTCTAAGTTTTCCTGAAATGTGAGCAAGCAAACGATGACCATTTGCAAGTTCAACCTGGAAAGTTGCGTTTGGCAGAGCTTCAACAACTGTGCCTTCCACTTCAATTACATCATCTTTAGCCATAAAATTTTCCTCCTAAGAATTAGTTAGGCCGTCTATAGCCTTTTTCAGATGCTTATTTACTTGCAAAGCCTCTGATTGCAATTTGTACGGGGTTTTTATGACATGCTTAAAGCTTTTGCGTTTTGGATTGTCCAGCTTGTGGATTTTTCCATCCCGCAAAAAGCAATAACTGTCTATTAGCTCAACAACACAGAAATAACTGTCTTTGTCTTTGCCTGCCACAGACTTAACTACATCACCAACTGATAATTTCATTTAAAATCACCAATCACATGAACGCGCAGTTAAGATAACCGGACCATCATTTGTGATAGCGATTGTATGCTCAAAATGAGCAGACAAGCTGCCATCAACTGTTTTAACAGTCCAGCCATCCGGCATAACATTGACTCTGGCTGTGCCTTCGTTGATCATAGGTTCAATAGCAATGGTCATACCTGATACAAGTCGCACACCACGACCGGCTTTGCCATAGTTTGGCACTTCCGGATCTTCGTGAAGGTCGCGACCTACACCATGACCAATGTATTCCCTGACAACGCCGAAGCCATTGTCTTCTGCATGTTTCTGAACAGCATAACCAATGTCACCAATTCTGTTGCCCGGTTTCGCAGCCGCAATCCCCAGATGCAAACATTCATTGGTAACACGTAAGAGCTTTTCAGCCACAGGGCTGACAGCGCCCACCTTGAAAGTATAAGCATTGTCGCCGTGGAAGCCTTCAATAAAAGCACCCACATCAACACTGACAATATCACCGCTTCTGATAATAGTCTTCTTTGAAGGAATACCGTGAATTACTTCATCATTGATGGAGATGCACGCACTTTCTTTAAAGCCGCCATAACCAAGAAAACTTGGTTTAGCGCCAGCTGCGATGATATAGTCATGTATCAGCTTATCCAATTCGTAGGTAGACATACCTGCGTTAATTTGTTCCCCGGCGTATTGTAACACATCCGCACTGATTTTGCAAGCTTTTTTTAACTTTTTAATATCTTCGGGGCTTTTAATAATTATCACAGATTATACTCCTAATGCTTTCAGCACCAGTTCAGTAGTTTTTTCTACACTCTGTTCACCATCGATTTCTACCAGCAGACCTTTTGCTCTGTAGTAGTCTTCCAGTGGCTGTGTAAGTGTGTGGTAGTTTGTCAGACGGTCAAGAACTGTCTGTGGTTCATCATCCTTACGGATTGTAAGAGGCTGACCACATTTGTCACAAACACCTTCTACTTCACTTGGTTTATATTTGATGTGATATGATGCACCACATGAACACACTCTTCTGCCGCTTACGCGTTCGATGATTGTTTCGTCTTTTACAACGATGTTCAGTGCCATATCAATTTTGATGCCCATTGCATCAATTGCTTCTGCCTGAGCGATTGTTCTTGGAACACCGTCCAGGATAAAGCCGTTTTTGCAGTCATCTTCTGCAAGTCTGTCATTTACAATACCGATGATAACATCATCTGGTACCAGGTCGCCAGCTTCGATAAAAGCTTTTGCTTTCAGGCCCATTTCTGTGCCGTCTTTCATAGCCTGACGAAGAATAGCACCTGTGGAAATTGTAGGAATGTTCAGTTTTTCACAAATGATTTCTGCCTGTGTGCCTTTACCAGCACCCGGAG
Organism: Oscillospiraceae bacterium; assembly: GCA_017436575.1. Lineage (GTDB taxonomy): Bacteria > Bacillota > Clostridia > Oscillospirales > Ruminococcaceae > RGIG3102. The sequence continues at coordinate 4,207 of JAFSCU010000046.1, read as the reverse complement.
CACCTAATAATATAAGTTTCATAATTAGTAATCTCCTTTTTATATCGGATTTATTTAATCCTCGCTAAAATAATTGATTTAGCTAAATAATTATACTACATTATTTAGCTAAAATCAAGTATTATTTTCAGTTTTGAGAATTATTTATTATTCCAGGAAGCCTTTGTGATGGCGCATAACCATCTGGCTTTCCAGCTGCTGTGCAAGTTCAAGAGCAACACCAACAATGATGAGGATTGAAGTACCGCCCAGCTGAATGTTTGTACCTGTAAGGTTGCCTGTGATGATTGGCAGCACAGCAACAACTACAAGGAACAGAGCACCGATAAATGTAAGTCTGCTGATAACTTTTGCGATAAAGTCCTGTGTCATTTTACCTGGGCGGAAGCCTGGGATAACACCGTTGTTTTTACGCAGGTTATTAGCAATTTCGATTGGATTGTACTGCATTGAAACATAGAAGTAGTTGAATGCAATAATCAGCAGGCAGTAACCTACTGCGTATACAATACCGTTGTAATCAAAAACACTGAGAATTTTGTTGAAAATTTCGCTCTCAATGTTAAAGAAGCTTTTGATTGTGCCTGGGATAGACATGATAGAGCTTGCAAAGATAACTGGCATAACGCCTGACATGTTAACTTTGATTGGCAGATGTGTGCTCTGACCGCCCATCATTTTTCTACCTACAACTCTTTTTGCGTACTGGATTGGAATTCTTCTTTCAGCATTGTTCAGAACAACTGCGAAAGCGATTACCAGCACTGCAAAGATAAGAATCAGTGGCACCATAATCAGATATTTTGTTTCACCGGCAAAACCTGCCTGAACCATAGCAACAAGTGTTGTTGCTGCTGGTACCAGTCTGGAAATGATACCGGTAAAGATAATAAGGGAAATACCGTTGCCGATGCCCTTTTTATCTATTTGTTCGCCCATCCACATAATCAGCATTGAACCGCCAATGAAAGAAGCGATGATTACTGTTGCAGAGAAGAAACCTGCAAGACCTTCTGTGTACAGAAGAGAGTTATTTCTTTTAAGAATAAAGTAATAACCTGTTGACAGGATAGCTGCAATTACTACTGCAATATATCTTGTGATTTTAGCAATTTTCTTTCTGCCTTCTTCACCTTCTTTTGACAGGTTTTCCAGATAAGGAACAGCAACTGTCAAAAGAGTGATGATGATGGATGAGTTGATGTAAGGTGTTACACCAAGTGCAAACAGAGTAGCATTGGCAAATGCACCACCGCTTATCATATTAAGATAGCCCAGCATGCTGCCACTGTCAGCGGCAATCATGGAAGCGATAGCAGATGGCTGGATGAAAGGAACCGGAATGGCACAACCCAGACGGAAGATAACCAGAACAATCATTGTGTAGATGATTTTCTTTCTCAGGTCCTCTACTTTCCATGCATTTTTAAATGTCTGTAACACTATTATTTCACCTCTGCCTTTCCGCCTGCAGCTTCAATTTTTTCTTTTGCTGAAGCAGAGAAAGCTTTGAGTTCAACTGTCAGAGGTTTTGTGATTTCGCCTCTGCCCAGAACTTTAATACCGTCGTTAACTTTTTTAACAAGACCGCAAGCTACAACTGCTGCTTCATCTACAACACTGTTAGCTTCGAATCTTTCTTCAAGGTCACATACGTTGATAATTGCGTAGTTTGTTGCAAATACGCTGTTGTTAAAACCAACTTTAGGAAGTCTTCTCTGAAGTGGAAGCTGACCGCCTTCAAAGCCTGCTTTCTTAGCGCCTGAACGAGCTTTCTGACCTTTGTGGCCGTAACCAGCTGTTTTACCGTTACCGGAGCCGTGACCGCGACCTTTTCTTTTAGCAGCTTTATTAGAACCTGCTGCAGGTTTCAATTCATGAAGCATCATTTTTGTGCACCTCCCTGTTATTACTTAACAACTTCAACAAGGTGAGAGATTTTTGCAATCTTACCCATTGTAGCTGCGTTGTCTGGCTGAACTGTTACGTCGCCAACTTTTTTGAGGCCCAGAGCTGCTGCACAATCTTTCTGATTCTGAATGCGGCCTGCGAGGCTTTTAACAAGTTTGATTGTTACTGTAGCCATTTCAAAGTACCCCCTAATTAACCTAATACTTCTTCAACGCTCAGACCACGAAGTTTTGCAACTTCTTCAACAGTTCTAACAGATGCAAGACCTGCTACTGTTGCAGCAACAACGTTGCCTGGGTTTCTTGAGCGGAGAGATTTTGTACGAATATCTTTGATACCTGCTGCTTCCAGAACGGCACGAACTGCGCCACCTGCGATAACACCAGTACCAGGAGCAGCTGGTCTCATAAGGATTCTTGCTGCGCCGAATGCACCAACAGTTTCGTGTGGAATTGTTGTGCCTTTCATTGATACTCTAACTAAATTTTTTCTAGCATCTTCAACACCTTTGCGGATTGCTTCAGGTACTTCAGCTGCTTTACCTATACCATAACCTACGATACCGTCGCCGTTACCAACTACGATAAGAGCTGAGAACTTCATTACACGGCCGCCTTTAACGGTTTTTGATACACGATTGATTGATACTACCTTTTCCTGAAGGTCAAGTACACTTGCGTCAATTCTTTCCATTGTATCTCCTCCTTACAGCACTAAGCCGCCTTCACGGGCGCCTTCTGCCAATGCTTTAACACGACCATGATAGATGTAGCCGCCACGGTCAAACACTACTTCTGTAATGCCTTTTTCAATAGCTCTTTTTGCTACTGTATTACCAACTGCTTTTGCAGCTTCGATGTTACCGCCATTGCCTGTAAAATCTTTGTCCATTGTTGATGCGCTTACCAGTGTTACACCAGCAACGTCATCAATAATCTGAGCATAGATGTGCTTTGAGGAGCGGAATACGTTCAGACGAGGACGTGCAGCTGTACCGCTGATTTTTCTGCGAACTCTGGCATGTCTTCTCAGTCTTGCCTGGTTACTGTTTGGTTTCTTTACCATAATTAGCTCACTCCTTTATTATTTACCTTTACCTGTTTTACCTTCTTTGCGGATAATATATTCGCCAGCATAACGGATACCTTTACCTTTATATGGTTCTGGTGGACGTTTTTCGCGAATTTCTGCCGCAACCTGACCAACTTTCTGTTTGTCAATACCGATAACTTTGATTTTGTTTGGATCTGGACATTCAAATTTGATGCCATCAGATTCTGGGATGATTACCTGATGTGAGTAACCCAGGTTCATAACAAGGTTTGTACCCTGTTTTGCAACTCTGTAACCAACACCGATAACTTCCAGTTCTTTAGTGAAGCCTTCGGAAACACCTGTAACCATATTGCTGATCAGTGTTCTTGTCAGACCGTGCAGTGCTTTGGATTCGTTTGTGTCATCTGGACGGGAAACTACTACATTGCCACCTTCAACAGCGATTGCCATTTTAGCATGGAATGTGGAATCAAGTGTTCCCTTAGGGCCAGCAACTGTAACTTTATTTCCATCAACTGTAACATTTACATTTGCTGGAATAGCGATGGGTTTTCTTCCTATTCTCGACATAACTATTTACCCCCTTACCATACAAAAGCGAGAACTTCGCCGCCCACATTTTCTTTGCGAGCTTTTTTATCTGTCATAACGCCTTTAGGTGTTGAAATGATAGCTGTACCGATACCTTTCATAACCTTTGGCATATCTTCGCAGCTTGTGTAGATACGAAGACCTGGTTTAGAAATTCTGCGCAGGCCTGTAATTACAGGTGCGTTTGTTTCTGTATATTTCAGTGTGATAGTGATAACACCCTGTTTATCATCTTCTGTCACTGTGTAGCTTTTTACGTAACCTTCTTCAACAAGAATCTGAGCAATAGCTTTTTTCATGTTGGATGCAGGTACGTCAACTGTTGCATGTCTTGCCTGAGAAGCATTTCTGATTCTGGTCAGCAGGTCTGCAATTGGATCAGTGATATTCATATTTGCCTCCTATTATATTTAAAAGTTTTAAATTACCAGCTTGCTTTTCTTACGCCTGGAATTTCGCCTTTGTAAGCGAGTTCTCTGAAGCAGATACGGCAGATACCGTATTTTCTGAGATAAGCATGTGGTCTGCCACAGATTTTGCATCTGTTGTATGCTCTTGTTGAGTATTTAGGTTCGCGCTGCTGCTTAACCTTCATTGATGTTTTTGCCATTGTTTACTTCCCCCTTCTTAGTTTGCGGATGGAGCACCA
>JAFSCU010000006.1 GCA_017436575.1 Oscillospiraceae bacterium | reverse complement strand
TAATTTAGTTATAAAGATGTTTAACTTTTAAAGAGGAAATATAAATGAGCAAAACATTAATGAATAAAAGTGATTATTATTTTGATCTTCCACAGCAGCAGATTGCACAAACACCTGCGATTCCGCGTGACAGTTGCAAAATGCTGTGTGTAGACAAAAACAATCCTTTCAACTACTCTGATAAAACTTTCAGAGATATATATGATATGCTTAAACCTGGTGATGTATTGGTGCTGAATAACTCCAAAGTTCTGCCAGCCAGATTATATGGTGCAAAAACAACAGGTGCCGCATGTGAATTTTTAATGCTGAAACAGGTACAGCAGGATGTATGGGAATGTATGGCTCGCCCTGGTAAACGTCTGCAGCCTGGCCATGTAGTTGTATTTGGCCGTGGTGTTCTGAAAGGTGAAATTCTCCAGTCTCTTGAAAATGGCAATAAACTGGTAAAATTTACATACGATACACAGACACTTTTTGAAGCATTGGATATTGTAGGCAAACTGCCATTGCCACATTACATTACAGAAGAATTGAAAGATGGCAGCCTTTATCAGACTGAATATGCAAAAATTTTAGGCTCAGCAGCTGCACCTACAGCAGGTCTTCACTTTACAAAAGAACTGATGGACAGGCTGATTGAAAAAGGTGTTATTATAAAATATATTACACTGCATGTTGGCATAGGCACTTTCAGACCTGTTAAGACTGACAATATTCTGGAGCATGAAATGCACAGTGAATGGTTTGAAATTCCTGAAGACACAGCACAGGAAATAATGAAAGCAAAACAGGAAGGCCGCAGAGTTATTTCGGTAGGCACAACCAGTACCAGAACACTGGAATCCTGCTGGAAAGTTCACGGCTGTATAAAAGCATGCAGTATGGACACCAATATCTTTATTTATCCGGGTTATGAGTTTGGTGTAATCGACGGTCTTATCACAAACTTCCACCTTCCGGAAAGCACTTTGATTATGCTTGTAAGTGCTTTTGCCGGCTATGAAAACACAATGAAAGCATACGAACACGCTGTAAATGACAACTACCGTTTCTACAGCTTTGGTGATGCTATGTTTATCTATTAAAAAGAGGGAATTATGTATAAACTTATAAAAAATGTTGGCACAGCACGCCGAGGTGAATTTACAACTGTTCACGGCACTGTGCAGACACCGGCTTTTATGAATGTTGCTACAGCCGGTGCAATAAAAGGGGCTCTTTCAGCCCAGGACCTGGAAGAGATACGCTGCCAGGTGATGCTCAGCAACACATATCATCTTCATCTGCGTCCAACAGATAAAGTAGTTAAACAGATGGGTGGTCTGCATAAATTTACAACATGGAAAAAACCTATTCTTACAGACTCCGGCGGTTTTCAGGTGTTTTCTCTTGCAAGCCTGAGAAAAATCAAAGAAGAAGGTGTTACATTCGCTTCTCACATTGATGGCCACAGAATATTTATGGGACCGGAAGAAAGTATGCAGATTCAGTCAAATCTGGGTTCTACAATCGCAATGGCTTTTGATGAATGTATAGAAAACCCTGCGGAATATAACTATACAAAACAGTCTGTTGACAGAACTGTGCGCTGGCTGGAAAGATGTAAAACTGAAATGATCAGATTGAACAGCCTGGATGATACAATCAATAAAAATCAGTTGCTGTTTGGTATCAATCAGGGCAGTTGCTATGATGATATCCGTGCTGACCACATGAAACGTATACGGGAACTTGACCTGGATGGCTATGCCATCGGTGGTCTGGCAGTAGGGGAAACAAAGGAAGAAATGTATCATGTGATTTCTGTTGTTGAAGAACACATGCCAAAAGATAAAATACGCTATCTTATGGGTGTAGGCACTCCCGGTAATATTCTGGAAGCTGTACATCGTGGTGTAGACCTGTTTGACTGTGTAATGCCTTCCAGAAATGCGCGTCACGGTCATCTGAATACATGGAATGGTATTATTAATATAAAAAATGCCAAATATCGGACAGATGATTCTCCGCTGGATCCTGAATGTGACTGTCCTGTATGCCGCACATACTCCCGTGCATATCTGCGCCATCTTTTCAAAGCGGAAGAAATGCTGGGCATGCGTCTGTGTGTAATGCATAATCTTTATTTCTACAATAATCTTATGGAAAAAATCAGAGATGCCATGGATAACGGTACCTTTGAAGAATTCTATAGAAAATATGTTGATTTGCTGGATAAACGCATTTAAAATATTGCATTATAATAAAAAATATGATATATTATAATTTAGTTTATTAGGAGGTAAATGAACCATGTACTTTATGTTGGAAGCAGCTGCAACTGACTCACTTATTGCAGTTCTTATGTCAAACACAATGCCTTTTATCATTGTTCTGGGCGTTATGTATTTCATGCTTATTTCTCCACAGAAAAAGAGAGAAAAAAGACTGCAGGAACTGCGTAACACACTGGAAATCGGTGATGGCGTAGTTACAGCTGGTGGTATTGTTGGCAGAGTTATCAGCATCAAAGAAGATACAGTTGTTATTGAATCTGCATCTTCAAAAATCCGTGTAAAAAGATGGGCTATTTCTGATGTTGAAAAACTTGATGCTTAATTTTTGCAGTATTTAAGTAATAAAATTACACCCCCGTGAATAGTATTTACTATTCGATGGGGGTGTTTTTTTGTTTAGTAAATTTCTTGTAACTGCCAGGCCCTGGCAAAAATTCATTATTTATATGATTACATATCTTACTGTGTGTATTGCAACACTTATTTTTTTATTGTGCATTGCTGCCTTTACCATAACCAGAATAGATACACCTGACTATATACTGATTCCGCTTACTACCGTCTTGCTTACATGTTCTTCATTTATAGACAGTTTTATATTGGCAAAAACATATAAAGAAAAAGGCTTTATTACAGGTATGGCTGTAGGATTGATATTCACCTGTCTGATAACTGTTGTTTCGTTTAAATATGGATTGTTTTCTTTTAACGAAATATATTTTTCAAAAATATGTGCTGTTATGTTTGCAGGTATACTGGGTGGTGTTGTGGGAGTAAATATTTAAAAGTATTTTTCAAAGTTAAACTGAGTTTTAATATATTCATATCCCAGATGTTTAT
>JAFSCU010000045.1 GCA_017436575.1 Oscillospiraceae bacterium | reverse complement strand
ATGAAAAAAATATTAAATATTGTCCTTTTATTTATAATAATATTTAGTCTTTCCGCCTGTTCAAATAATGCAGGACAACCTGAAACAGAAACAACGCCAACACCACAGCCTACCCCTACAATCCGCCCTGCTGATACAGTAAGTTTTGTAGCTGCAGGTGATAATCTTATTCATGGCTCTATATTTCTCCAAGCTGCAAGACGCAGTACAGATGGCGGATATGATTTTGACTATGCTTATGAAAACACTGAAGATTATTTTGATGCTTTTGATGTGCGGTTTATAAACCAGGAAACGCTGGTAAATGATGCTTATGCACCAAGCCACTATCCACAGTTTTCCACCCCGATTGCTTTAGGAGAGAAAGTATTGGAAATGGGTTTTGATGTAATAGGTACATCAAATAATCATTCCTATGATAAAGGTGTAAACGGAATTAAGTCTTCTCTGGATTACTGGAACAGCAAGGATGTAGTAAATGTTGGTTTCTACACTGGTGATGACAGCAAGGATATAAAATATCTGACTGTAAACAACATAAAAATGGCTTTTCTTGCTTATACATACGGCACCAATGGTTTATCAATTTATGACAGCACATCCCCTTATATAATCAGATGTGATGACTATGAAACAGTTGACAGACAAGTTGCCATTGCAAAAGAAAATGCCGATATAGTTATAGTTTCCTGCCACTGGGGCTGGGAAGATACCAATACAGTAAACGATTATCAGAAAAATGTAGCAAAACATCTGAATGAAATTGGTGTTGATGTAATAATCGGCACACATCCACATGTTATACAGACATGTGAATGGTATACCAATGATGTCAATAACCACAAAACACTTATATGCTATTCCCTGGGAAATTTTATTTCCGGTCAGTCAAAGGGCAACAATATGCTGGGCGGACTGTTCCAGTTCAATATTGTAAAAACTTATGATGAAAACGAAAATGCCACTATTACCATTGAACAGCCTTATTTTGTACCTACTATAACACATTATGACTATGAGTTCAGCAATATAAGAAACTATATTTTAGCAGATTATACACCTGAGCTTGCTGCCAAACACGGTGTTAAAGCCTATGATTCAAGGTTTTCCTTTGATTATATAGAAGGTATTGTACACAATGTAATTCCAGAAGAATTTTTATTATACAAATAAAAATCAAAGCCATTGCAATTACTGCAATGGCTTTAATTATTGGAAAGCATTTTCAATTACATTAATTTCCGGTTTTGTTTCCCGGTGGTATACTTCGGCCACATCAAAACGTACAAACATATTTTCAAGGCTTTGCTGTGTAAGATACTGGCTGGCAGCGGCTTTTATCTTTTGCTGTTTTGAATAAGTAACCGCTTCCCTTGCCTGTGAAAATTTATTGTCTTTTCTTGTTTTTACTTCTACAAATACTATTGTATTTTTGTATTGAGCAATAATATCTATTTCACCCAATCGTGTTTTATAGTTGACAGACAGCAGTTTATATTTGCGGTCTGTGTACCATTTGCATACCAGTTTTTCGCCCAGTACACCGATTAATCTTTTGTCCATAAAAGCTCCGGTCGTTTTGTAAAAAAACTTTTTCTGTAAAAATCCTGGATTCCGTGTTCTGCAATAAGTTCATAATGCTGTTTTGTGGGATATCCTTTGTGCTTAAGCAGCTGATACTGTGGATATTGCTTGTCTAATTCAGCCATAAATCTATCTCTAGAAACCTTTGCCAGAATGGATGCAGCGGCAATAGACATGCTGTTGGCATCACCTTTTACAACTGCTTTTGTTTCACAAGGCATACCGGCAGGTGTTTTATTGCCATCGACCAATACAATATCAGGAGTAACACCCAGGTCAAGTACAGCTCTTTTCATACCTGTAAGAGATGCCTGTAAAATATTGATTTCATCAATCTCCTGTGGTGAAACCATTTGTATGGAATATGCCACAGCATTTTCTAAAATCAAATCAAACAGCTTTTCCCTTTTCTTTTCGCTGATTTTTTTGCTGTCATTTATATCATCACATATAAAATCAGCCGGCAATATAACTGCCGCACAGCAAACAGGGCCACACAATGGCCCACGGCCAGCCTCATCAGCACCGCACAACACAGGATAATCGCTTCTTATGGTACAGTCGAATTCATACAGGTTATTCATAATCTTCTGACCTTTCCAGGCTGATTTTGCCCAGTTTGGACGAACGGAATTCATCACACAGCATAATAGCCGCACGTTCTGTGTTTTCAACACCGCCGCTCATCAGCATACCGCGTTTCCTTGCTATTTTACAGAGAATATCATAATTATCCATCTGAATATCATCTTCAGTCAGCTTATATCTTTCCATCAGCATATCAGGATAAATATTTTTAATAGCATCAATAAGGGATACAGCCAGTGTTTCGATATCAAGTATATCGTCTTTGATGGAACCTATAAATGCCAGATTTGCAGCAATTTTCTGGTTTTCAAACTTGCGCCACAGTACACCGGGCATATCCAACAGGTCAATATTACCTACAGTAACCCACTGTTTGCCTCTGGTTACACCAGGTCTGTCCTGAGCTTTTGCACGTTGTGTGCCGGCAATAGCATTGATAAATGTGGATTTACCTACATTAGGAATACCTACCATCATAGCACGGATTTTTTCACCGTCAATGCCTTTTGCCTGGCGTTTTTCCAGCAGTTCTTTCAGTTCTTTTTCAACCTGTACAATTACATTTTTTGCACTTTTGCCTGTTTTTGAATTAATGGCAATAGCACCCATGCCATTATCCTTGAAGTGTTTAATCCACTGGTTTGTGATATTCATATCAGCCAGATCAGCTTTATTCAGAACATAAACTTTTGGTTTGTTTTTGATAATAGCCTCAATTTCAGGATTCTGGCTTGAATATGGAATTCTAGCATCAAGAAGAACAATTACAACGTCTACATTTTTGATTTCTTTTTCCATAAGACGAAGTGTTTTCATCATATGACCCGGGAACCAATGAATGCTTTTGCTGTTTACATTGGCAGAGCCAAGTTCTTCGAAATTCTGTTCAAAATTCTGATTGTTTTCTCTCATTTATTTCAATTTTCCTATCTTTGATATTGGTGAAATTCTGAAAACAGCCTTTCCCAGCAGATTGTTTTCGTTAATAAGACCTATATTGTCAGAACGGGAGTCAGCAGAGTGGTTTCTGTTATCTCCCATTACAAACAGATAACCGTCAGGAATGGTAGTTTCGATGTTGTCTCTTGGTTCAGGGTTGATTTTCTCAAAAATATAATCTTCCTGTAAAACATTATCGTTTACATAAACATCACCGGTTTCAAAATCTATTCTGATTGTATCTCCACCTGTTGCAATTACTCTTTTAATAATAGGGTGGCCATATCCATTATTGCTGTCTGTAACAACGATATCACCTTTTTCAGGAATGTAGAAGAAATTGGATGTAATGATTCTTTCCTGGTCATGGAGAGTATTCATCATAGAATCACCCTCAACAACAACTATCCTGAAACAGAACAGTATTGTAACTGTAATAATCAAAACTGCCAGTGATATGCTTTCAATTAAATCATAAAGTTTCTGCATAAATACACCTTATATAATTAAAACAAAAAGAGGACAGCAGGTGTCCTCTTAAATGTCTTATTTGATTTTTTCTTTAACTTTAGCTGCTTTACCAACTCTGTCTCTGAGGTAGAACAGTTTAGCACGACGAACACGACCGTATCTAACGATTTCTACTTTTTCAACGAATGGTGAGTTGATTGGGAATACTCTTTCAACACCTACACCGTAAGCTGTTTTTCTTACTGTGAATGTTTCGGAAACACCGCCGTGTTTTTTAGCGATAACGATACCTTCAAAAATCTGAATTCTTTCTTTTTCGCCTTCTTTGAT
>JAFSCU010000044.1 GCA_017436575.1 Oscillospiraceae bacterium | reverse complement strand
CCATGGTTGCATTCGGCGGCTTTGCTACATACCTGTACAAATCCGGTAAAGTTCATATGAGCCCATCTTACGAACTGATGTAATTTAATCAGTCGATTAAAAATTAAAAACTTATAAATTAATCATTTGAACGATAGATTAACATAAGTAATACGCACCCGCTACCGGGTGCGTTTTTATTTATATAATTATAAAATCTATTGAAAAAGCTTTACAAAAATGGTATACTGTAATAGTAAAGAAGCACCACAAAAGGTGTTGAAAAACGAAAGGATTTGATTACAATGAAAAAAGTAGTTTACAGCGAAAACGCTCCAGCAGCTATCGGCCCATACTCACAGGCTATCAAAACAGAAAAAACAATCTATGTTTCTGGCCAGCTTCCAGTAGACCCAGCAACAGGTAACTTCCCATCAGATGATATCAAAGATCAGGCAAGACAGTCCCTGACAAATATCAAATCCATCCTTGAAAGCGAAGGCTACTCAATGGCTGACGTTGTTAAAACAACAGTTCTGCTGGCTGACATTGCTGACTTCGCAGCAATGAACGAAGTTTACGCAACATTCTTTGAAGGTGCATTCCCAGCACGTTCTGCTTTCCAGGTAGCTGCAGTACCAAAGGGTGCTAAACTGGAAATCGAAGCTATCGCTTACAAAGAATAATTATATTCCGTAGAAAAAGCCGTGTTTCACGGCTTTTTTTATTTGCCATATCATTGACGATTATTGGAATATATTTTATAATTAATTAGATAAGACAGTATAAACTGTATAAAAGAGGTAAATATGAAAGCAAGTATTATCTTTCCTAATCTCAATGGTGAAAAATGGCTGAAAGACTGTATAGACAGCTGTATCAATCAGAATTTTGACGATGAATATGAAATTATTGTTATAGAAAATGCCAGCACTGACAGCTCTATGGACATTATCAGGGAGTGCCAGACCAGATTTAAAAATCTGCATGTTATTGTAAATGAAGAAAATCTGGGTTTTGCACCGGCTGTTAATCAGGGCATAAGAATGAGCCAGGCTGAATATGTTGTAATGTTCAACAACGACGCTTTTGCACAGCCGGACTGGTTGGCAGAACTGGTAAGAGTGGCAGACTCTGACCCGAAAATCTTCTCAGTTGGCAGTCACATGATTCAGCATTTTAACCGTGACCTTACTGATGATGCGGGGGACTATGTACCACTGTTTGGTTGGACCTGCAAACGTGGCGATGGTCTTTCAAAAGAAAGATATCAGAAACAGGAACGCATTTTTTCAGCCTGTGGCGGCGCAGCCCTTTACAGAAGAAGTATTCTGGATGAAATAGGCTATTTTGAAGAGGCATTTTTTGCCTATGGCGAAGATGTGGACCTGGGCTGGAGAGGCAATATTCACGGCTATAAAAACATATTCAACCCCAAAGCAATAGTTTACCATATTTGTTCAGCAACTACCGGCGGCAGATATAACGCCTTCAAGGCTATCAAATCCGGCCAGAACACTGCTTTGCTGCTGTGGAAAAATCAGCCACTGCTGCAGCTGATTATCAATATGCCGTTTATTCTTATTGGTTTTCTGCCAAAGTATCTTATGTTCCGCCACAATGGTTTTGACAAGGAGCTGATTGAAGGCACAAAAAATGCTTTCAGAATGAGAAAAGATATTAACAAACCAAAATTCCGTTTCAAAAATATCCCGAATTATCTGTGGATTGAATGGAAAATGTTCATCACCTGTTTTACATACGTTGACTACCGTGTGAAAAGATTTCTTAAAATCAAGTAGGTGCCTATGCTGAAAAGAGTTTTAAACACAAACCATAATTTCAAAAAGCTGCCACACAATGTGCAGAAAATCACTATGAAAGCCGACGGCAGTAAATTTGCTATACAGGTCCATTGTGATGATATGCCTGTGATTGTTATAGGCCGATACGATACCAGGGAAGAGGCCCATAGCGTTATGGAACAGCTAAGTATATTAACGAATTGTAAAATTAATTAATAATATAACAAGTGGTAAACACCTGTGCAGTTGTGCAGGTGTTTTTCGTTTGCAAAAACAAAAAAAAGACACCCACGGTGTCTCTTTAAGTGTATTTAACTATAAGGATTCGCTGATGAAATTACAGTATTGCTTTGCGAGCAATAGGTGTGGACAGGATAATCTGTGTAGATGTTTCGCCCATTTTCTGGAATTTCATAATAAGTTTTTCCAGTTCATTGATTTCTGTTGCATCAACTTTTACCAGATAGCTGTATGCACCTGTTACATGGTGGCATTCAATTACCATTGGTTCGTTATTTACCAGGTTCAGCAGTTTTTCTGTGTCGCCTGGCAGAACAGAAACATTGATGATGGCATGTACAGTTCTACCCATTTTGCGTGGGTTAACGATAGCTGTGTAGCCTTCGATAACGCCATCTTTTTCCAGTCTTTTGATTCTTTCGCTTACAGCCGGTGCAGTAAGTGAAATAGTCTGTGTAATTTCTTTTACAGTCATTCTGCCGTTGTCCTGCAGAAGTTCCAGTATCTTCTTATCGATAGCGTCCATTTTTCTCCCCCTCAAAGAATTTTTGTTATTTTTTAAAAATTTAAACAATAAATTCTTTTATTTAATAAGTTATAAATACGATTAACATTATATAGATATATTTAATGTTTGTAAAGTGAAAAATGAAACTTTGTTAAATAATACATAATTTTCAACTATTTTACCTGATAGCTGTTGAAAATATATAAAAACTTTTTGTCAATTTTACCTTTTACGGCAATGCCATCTGCAGTGTATTCTTCGCTGTCAACACGGCCGTTTTCTCTGATAGTATTGATAAGACCTGTCTGGCTGTATGGCAGCATCAGGTTCAGGTCTGCCATTCTGGCTGCCAGCATATCATCAATGCGATTCAGCAGATTGTTCAGACCGTATCCGCTTTTTGCACTGGTTACCACAGCAGTTGGTGGGGCAGGCATATCGTGCTCTTTGTCGTATTTGTTGTAAACTGTGATAACATTTTCCATTTCACAGCCTATTTCAGCCAGAACTTCCTGCGTTACCTGTAATTGCAAATCCCTGTCTTCGCTGGCAATATCACATACATTAAGAATAATATCGGCATATTTTGCCTGTTCCAGAGTGGATTTGAATGCTTCTACAAGTTTATGTGGCAGCCTGCTTACAAAACCAACAGTGTCTACCAGTATAGCTGTCTGTCCGCTTGGCAGTATCAATTTGCGGGCAGTTGGGTCCAGTGTGGCAAACAGCATATCTTTTTCAAAAATCTCGCTGCCGGTAAGTGCGTTCAGCAGACTGGATTTGCCTACGTTGGTGTAGCCTGTCAGTGCTACAATAGGTACATCGTTTTTCTTACGCTGATTATTCAGAATATCACGGCGTTTTTCTACCTGGGCAAGTTTTTGTTTAATCAGGTCTATGCGGCCCTGGATATAACGGCGGTCCAGTTCCAGTTTGGTTTCACCGCCACCACGGCGGGCACCACCGCCGCCACCGCCACCGCCACCCTGACGGGACATTGACACACCCACCCCTGAAAGTCTTGGCAGACGGTATTTCAGCAAAGCCAGTTCTGTCTGCAGTTTGCCTTCGCTGGTGGTTGCACGGCGTGAAAATATTTCCAGAATCAGCATAGTGCGGTCTATAACTTCTATTTCCAGATAATCAGAAATATTTCTTATCTGGCTGCCTGTCAGTTCACAGTCAAACACACACAACTCTATTTCATTGGCCTGTGCCAGCTGTTTTGCTTCCTCCAGCTTGCCTTCGCCAAGATAATATTTGTTTTCGGGATTGTCTCTTCTCTGCACAACGCTGAAAGCAACATCCAGGTCGGCTGCTTCGCATAAAGCGGCCAGTTCCTTTATGGAGTCATCAATATTGTATTCGCCGGTATCAACTGCGGCCAACATAGTTTTTGTAAGCATAAATTACTCACTTTCTGTAAAAATAATTGTAAAATTGTCTGTTTGATAGATTAAATAACTTTATTTTTTCACATATATGTGTTAAAATTCATTTATGATAAAGGAGATGATATGTATGTTTTGTCCAAGATGCGGACGTCCGGTCAGCCGGACAGCAAATTTCTGCGGTGGTTGCGGACTGCCAAAAGCAGAAATTGAAAGAATGTCACAGCCAGTCCCACAGCTTGAACAGGTTGATATAACGGAACTTGATTCCACTATCAGCCAGCTGGAAGGTGACCTTACAGGTATCAGCCCTGTAGAAGATTATACCACAGAAACTGATGTAAATACAAATAATGTTGAATATTCCTTGAAAACAGATGAAAATGAACAGGTTTCTCTTGAGTTGGAAGACATCACACAGCCTGGTCAGTCAGAATACAGTGCCAATGCGCCTGTTCACCCAATGTATGAACATTCACAGACTGCGGAAGACAGACAGTATGAATATGCTGCACTTGTGTCACAGCCACAGCAGGTGAGGGAAGACCAGACACTGTCAACCACAGACTTTGTGTGGATGATGCTGATTTCCGGAATTCCTGTAATAGGCCTTATTTACCTGATTTATCTGGGTTTTGTGCAGCAGGAAAATGCCAACAAACGCTCATTTGCCAGAGCAACAATGATTTTTATTGCTTTTGGTATTGTTATGGGCATTGTTTTCAGCATGGGCATTATGATGACAGCACTTATGTACTGGTAAAATATTGACAAATTAAAAGAGAGTATCAGCCGATACTCTCTTTTTTGTGCAATTATTCACCCATTACAAAATCCAGTGCAGCCAATGCATGCAGTTCTGTAGAGTCAAAAACAGGTACAGGGCTGTCTTTCTGTTTGATAAGCATCTGGATTTCAGTACAGCCTAAAATAACACCTTCAGCACCCTGTTCTTTCAGTTCCTTGATAACATTTACAAAGTAATCTCTGGAAGAATCCTTGATAATGTTGAATGTCAGTTCTTCTTCAATAACACGCATAATTTCGTCCATCTGTTCAGGCTGTGGTACTACTGTGTCAATGCCATAAACATCTTTCAGTTTTGCTTTGTAGAAAGGCTGTGTCATTGTAAATGTAGTGCCTAAAAGGGCAACTTTGCTTTTGCCAGCTTTTTTGATAGCCTGTGCAGTTGCATCAACAATATGAATCATAGGAATGTTGATTTCTGCCTGAATCTGGTCGAAAACCGTGTGCATTGTGTTTGTACACATAATCACCACATCAGCACCGGCTTTTTCAAGACTCTGGGCTATTTCGATAAATTCTTCTGCCAGTGTATCCAGCTGACCGCTGGTAACCAGATTGTATTTTCTTTCCAGGTCTGTGGAATATATGATGGATTCCACTGTGGATTTGTTGCCCATACGGTTATTTGATTCTTCGTTTACGATTCTGTAATAGTCTACTGTTGACTGCCAGCTGAGCCCGCCAACCATACCGATTTTTTTCATAGTTTTCTCCTGCTTATACGTATTTTATTAATAATATATTATCATTATATTATTTATTTTTCAACTTGAAATGCATATAAAAACTCCCCTGCATATAGCAGGGGAGTTGATTGTTGTATAATGTGTATTACAGTCTGCGTTCTTTGATTTCTGCTTTGATGTAATCAAGGAATTCTGCAACTGGCATTGCGCCGTCCAGATTTTCTTTTCTTGCACGAACAGATACAGCACCGTCAGCGATTTCTTTGTCACCAACAACCAGCATGTAAGGAACTTTCTGCAGCTGGTTTTCACGGATTCTGTAACCCATTTTTTCGTTTCTGTCGTCAACTTTAACACGGATGCCTTCTGCGTCCAGTTTCTTCTGAACTTCGTAAGCATATTCTTTATGTGCTTCAGAAACAGGGATAACAACTGCCTGTACAGGAGCAAGCCATGTTGGGAATGCGCCTGCAAAGTGTTCAATCAGGATACCGATGAAACGTTCGATAGAACCGTAAGCAACACGGTGGATCATAACTGGGCGGTGTTTTTCGCCGTCAGCACCAACGTATTCCAGTTCAAATCTTTCTGGCATCTGCATATCCAGCTGGATTGTACCACACTGCCATGTTCTGCCGATAGCATCGTTCAGATGGAAGTCAATCTTTGGACCGTAGAATGCGCCGTCGCCTTCATTGATGATGTAAGGCAGACCGATTTCTTCCAAAGCACCGCGCAGACCTTCTGTTGCGATTTCCCAGTCTTCGTCTGAACCCATTGAGTTTTCTGGTCTTGTGGACAGTTCTGCATGGTAAGAAAGACCAAACAGGCCATATACTTCGTCAAACAGTCTTGCAACGCCTTTGATTTCGTCACGAATCTGTTCTCTTGTCATAAAGATATGAGCATCGTCCTGGTGGAAGCATCTTACACGCATCAGACCATTGAGAGCACCGGAAAGTTCGTGTCTGTGTACCAGACCGATTTCACCAACACGCATTGGCAGGTCGCGGTATGAATGTGGTTCCATTTTGTAAACCAGCATGCCGCCTGGGCAGTTCATTGGTTTAACAGCATAGTCGCCTTCATCAATCTTTGTGAAGTACATATTTTCTTTATAGTGATCCCAGTGGCCGGACTGTTCCCAAAGAGCACGGTTAAGGATAATAGGTGTAGAAATTTCTACATAACCTTCACGTTTGTGGATTTCTCTCCAGTAATCCATCAGTGTGTTGTAAACAATCATACCGTTTGGCAGGAAGAATGGGAAACCAGGGCCTTCGTCAGCCATTTCAAACAGGCGGAGTTCTTTACCCAGTTTTCTGTGGTCACGTTTTTTGGCTTCTTCCAGTCTGTTCAGGTATTCATCCAGTTCTTTCTGTTTAGGGAATGCAATACCATAAACACGCTGCAGCATTTTGTTTTCGCTGTTGCCTCTCCAGTAAGCGCCTGCAACGGACATAATTTTTACTGCGCCGATAGGTTTCAGGTTCATAAGATGTGGGCCTGCACACAGGTCAACAAAACCTTCCTGTTCATAGAAGGAGATTTCTTCGCCTTCTGGCAGTTCGTTGATAAGTTCCTGTTTGTATTCGTTGCCTGGGAATTTTGCCAGAGCTTCTTCTTTAGGCAGGTTATAGCGTTTCAGTTCGCTGCCTGCTTTGGCGATAGCCAGCATTTCTTCTTCAATTTTAGCAATCAGTTCTTCGCCGATAACTACGTCTGTATCGATATCATAGTAGAAACCATTGTCGATAGCAGGGCCGATTGTCAGTTTAGCGTCTGGGATAAACTTCAGGATAGCCTGTGCCATAACATGGCTTGCTGTATGCCAGAATGCTTTTTTGCCGTCTTTGTCTTCAAAGGAAAGGATTTCAACTTCGCAGTCGCCATCAACGATGTCTCTCAGGTCTTTGATGTCGCCATTTACTTTTGCAGCTGTTGCTTTTTCCAGAAGTTTTGGGCTGATGGATTTTGCCAGTTCGGCAAGGCTGATTGGGTTTTCAAACTCTTTGATAGAGCCGTCTTTCAGTGTAACTTTAATCATAATTTTTCCCTTTCTGTTTCTTTAAGTTACTTTTATTTACAGATTTTGGAATTTTGGTGCTATAAAATAAAAAAGCACCTCCATCCCAAACGGGATGAGGTGTATAAATCCCCCACGGTTCCACCCGAATTGCAGTATATACTGCCACTCTTGCAAGATATAACGGTCTTTCCCGGGCACGGTTCGCCATGCCGGCTCAACGGTGGTATTTTAAAGGTGGATTTGCCTTTTCGCAGCAACCAAAGGCTCTCTGAAAAATCGATACCTGTAAAACTTGTCCGTATCAACGCTGTAAGTTCATATTACCACTTTCGAATACAGTTGTCAATATATAAAATACAATTTGTTATTTTATTATCAAGTAAAATGTTGACTATATAACCTTGACATTTTGCTTAATGGGATTTAAAATATATAGTGGCATAATAATTTTTAAATTTGTATTATATATAATAAGTACCATTATCATATAACATATATAAAATTTAATTATATTAAAAAACGCAAATTCATTTATTAGAGGAGTAACACATTATGACATTACCATTATGGATTGTTGTCTTGGTGGTGCTCATTGTATCAGCCATTGTTGGGTTTGTTACATTCAACATGGGTGTATCTCATAGACGCAAAGAAGCCGAAGCAAAAATCGGCAGTGCGGAAGAAGAAGCAGTAAGAATTATCAATGACGCTATCAAGTCAGCTGAACAGAAAAGAAAAGAAACACTGCTGGAAGCCAAAGATGAAATATACAAAATGAAGGCTGAAGGTGAAAAAGAGCTGAAAGAACGTCGTGGCGAAGTATCACGCCAGGAAAGAAGACTTAACCAGAAAGAAGAAAATCTGGATAAGAAAACTGATGCTCTTGAAAAGAAAGAAGCAGATATCAAGCAGAAAGAATTGCTGGTTTCTGCCCGTCTGGATGAAATTGAACAGATGAAACAGCGCCAGCTGGAAAAACTGGAAACAATTTCCGGTCTTTCACAGGACGCTGCAAAGGCACTGATTCTCCAGAGACTTGACGAACAGTTGACCCATGAAAAAGCTGTTAAAATCACAGCTTACGAAGACCAGTTGAAAGAAGACAGTGAAGAACTGGCAAGAAACCTGCTGACACAGACTATTGCACGCTGTGCAGTTGACCATTCTGCAGACGCCGTGGTTAGCGTGGTACCGCTGCCAAGCGATGAAATGAAAGGCAGAATTATCGGCCGTGAAGGCAGAAATATCCGTGCACTTGAAACTGCAACAGGTGTAGATTTAATCATTGACGACACACCTGAAGCAATCACAATCTCCAGCTTTGACCCTGTGCGCAGGGAAGTGGCCCGCCAGACACTGGAAAAACTTATTTCCGATGGTCGTATCCACCCTGCAAGAATTGAAGAAACAGTGGAAAAAGCCAAAAAAGATGTGGAAATCACAATCAAAAAAGAAGGCGAAAGAGCAGTTATGGAAGCCGGCATCCACGGCCTGCACCCTGAACTGGTTAAACTTATCGGTCGCCTGAAATACCGTACCAGCTATGGCCAGAATGTGCTGAAGCACTCTCTGGAAGTAAGTTACCTGTCCGGTCTTATTGCCGGCGAACTGGGCATGGATGTGGCACAGGCAAAACGTGCCGGTCTGCTGCATGATATCGGTAAAGGTCTTGACCACGAATACGAAGGTACACACGTTTCCATCGGCGTGGAAGTGGCCAAAAAGTACAAAGAATCCCCTGCGGTTATTCATGCAATCCAGGCACATCATAACGATGTTGAACCACAGACTCCGCTGGCATTTATCGTAATGGCTGCTGATGCTATCAGTGCTGCACGCCCAGGTGCTAGAAGAGAAAACCTGGAAAACTACATCAAACGTCTTGAAAAACTGGAAGAAATCTCCAACAGTTTTGCAGGTGTTGAAAACAGCTATGCTGTACAGGCTGGCCGTGAAGTAAGAATCATGGTTAAACCAGAGGCAGTAAATGACGACCAGATAGTAATTCTGGCACGCGACATTGTTGCCAAGATTGAAAACGAGCTGGATTACCCAGGTCAGATTAAAGTAAATGTAATCAGAGAAAGCCGTGCGGTTGATTACGCAAAATAATTTTAAAAATTAAAAGGTGAGCGAAAGCTCACCTTTTTTGATTGTTGTAATGGTAATTTGTTGATTAGGGCGCAGAAGCCATGTTTATAAAAAACAAAACCGATGTAAAGGGCGACACTCCTAAAACAGTTAACAGGCACAGCAGCTTATACTGCTGTGCCTGATGTTGTATGTGATAGCATAGAGTGGGGTAGTATATAATCAGACAGAAAAATTTGAATTTGTCGAACAGTTGTTGATATGTAAAACCGCGTAGGGGCGGTTTTCCCTGCCCGATTTACAACAAACAAACTGCTATTATGTAATTCTGAACGTAGTGAAGAATTTTTGAAGTAATAGTCACGCAAAAGTTTATATTTTACACACACCCCGTAGGGGAGGATATTATCCGCCCGTGTCATTCCGAGCTTGTCGAGGAATCTTTGTACTATCGTTTTGTGAAAAGTATTAGTTTTAGCATTTTTTTGATAACATCCATTTATGGATGTTATGTTACTTTCGGTGCCGAAAGTAACCAAAGGCCCGGGGCGTTGCGATTCGCCCCGGCCCCCTAACGCTGCACAAGTGTGGAATGCTACGTCTGCTACAAATCGCGGAAATTTGAAACCTCATTCGTTTCACTCATTCGCTCGACAAATTTCTTCGCGATTTTCGCAAAAATATTTCAACCTGCTAAAGCCCTTGAAATATTTTTGCTCTCCGCAGACTACGCGATTGTTATTCGGGGAAATGTATTTCCCCGAACCCCTTTCTGTTCGTCAAATCCCAATTTGCCCAACAGTAAGGGCGCACTTCTATACATTGTATTCTGCTATGTAGTGTGAGCAACGATAAAAGCCAAGTTGCAAAATGCAACTTGGCTTAAACTGTTTTACGAACACCGGACAAAACAGCGGTTTACTTATTATATTGTTTCTACGGTCAGTTTCATTGCGGTCTTTGTTTCGCCGTTAACTTCCACTGAAACAAAGGAAGGAACACATACAATGTCAATTCCGCCTGGCGTCAGGTAACCTCTTGCAACCGCTACGCTTTTCAAAGTCTGGTTTACAGCACCGGCACCGATAGCCTGCACCTCTACTCGGCCTTTTTCTCTTATAATACCTGCTATGGCGCCAGCCACAGAAACAGGATTGGATTTTGATGAAACTTTTAATACGTCCATTTTACTCTCCTTATTATGTCGCATATCTCAATTATTGCTTTATATTAATAGTTATAAATATTATACTACATAACAAGTGATAAAACCGTTAAAATTTTGCAGAAACTAAATTTTCACAAATTTTCTGAACTTTTCAATTTTCAATGCCTTGCCATTGCTGTCGGTTTCTACAAATACACCGTCAATATAGCCGGGACCTTCTGCTACTTTAAACTGTACAGGTTTCAGGTATTTCTGCTTTTCCACAGCCAGCTGTGGTTGTACACCCAGTACCGAGTGTGCGGCACACACGGCGCCGGCATCAGTGATGTAGGCTGTGCCTTTTGGCAGTATCTGTTCATCGTTGGTCTGCACATGGGTGTGGGTACCTATCACCGCTGACACCCTGCCATCTGCATAGTTGGCAAAAGCCTGTTTTTCTGCAGTGGACTCAGCGTGGAAGTCCACAAATATATTTTTGCAGTCTATATTTTTAAGAATTTTATCCAGCTCAAAAAACGGGTTTCTGTGGTTGTCGATAAAAGCCACACCCATCAGATTGATTACTGCTATCTGGTGCCTGCCCATATCCACAGTTGCCACACCACAGCCATCTTCGCTGTACAGCAGGTTGGCAGGGCACAGAATATACTCGTTTTCGGTGTACAATGCCATATTTGCCCTGCGCATGGAGTGGTTGCCACCTGTTATCACGTCTGCGCCACAGGTGAAAATATCCTGTGCATCACGACTGTTCATGCCTGTGCCGCTTTCGTTGGAATTTTCTCCGTTAACTATACATACGTCAACATCATATTCTTTCTTTAAACCTGGCAATCCTTTTCTCAGCAGGTTAACACCATTTATACCCACCACATCGCCAATAAACAGTATTTTCATAAAAACCTCTTATTATATATTATGTATATATTATATTGCCTGGCGTAGTTAATTGCAAATAAAACAGGAAAACCAAAGAATTTTTTTAAACTTTTATATAATTGGGTATACAGCTTGCTTGAAATTATAGTTAAAATATGGTAAAATACCCTTTGATAATGGTGAAAAGCTGGTCATAACTGACAAATATCAGAAAAATGCAGAAAAAATTAAAAATTTCTCAAAAAAAGTGTTGACATTTTGCTTGCCCCTTGCTATAATATAAAAGCTGTCAAGGACAACAGCTAAGAGTGAGAGCCATTAGCTCAGTCGGCAGAGCACCTGACTTTTAATCAGGGTGTCCGGAGTTCGAGTCTCCGATGGCTCACCATAAACGACCAAGTTGGAATGCTTGGTCGTTTTTATTGCGAATTTAATATGCGAAGTAACTTCCCTTTCAAAGTGAAAAGCAACAAACCGCCTGGGTTGGAATACAGGCGGTTTTTTATTGTGTTTATACAAAAATAAGCATTGAAATATATTCTGTCTGCACAAAAAATAGTAAAGCCTGTGATTTTTGCATTTGCTGCAATTTCACAGGCTTTTTTGATTTTTATTTTGTTTTCCGACTTTGTTTCTGTCTTGTCAGAAAAAACTGTGTAACACAAAAATACACAAGCAAACAAAATGTGACATACAAATGTATGTCAAAATGTATGTCACATTTTTCTGTGTAATATGATTGTTTTCAGTTTAATCAGTTATTATCAATATATTCTTTCTGAATCTGGCTGTTGAGAATGGATTTCACCACATTTGCACAGCAGCGGCGGATATCTTCTTCTGTGCATCTGCCGGCTTTCAGCCCTGCAAGCATATCTTTTTTATAATATTTTCCACCAGGCATTATCATGTCATTGCCGGCTTTCATTGCCAGGGCATTGTCTGCTTTGCCTTTGCCGGTGGACATCCAGTCTGTCATTACCACACCGTCAAAGCCCCATTCGTTGCGCAGCACTTTTGTGCACAGGTCATAATTGTTCGGTGCCCATGTACCGTTGATTTTATTGTACGATGTCATCACACCTTTGGCGTTGCCGTCTCTTACAGCAATTTCAAAACCACGCAGATAGATCTCTCTCAAAGCCCTTTCGCTTATATTGCTGGAAACAAAGTTGCGGTTGTTTTCCTGATTGTTGGCTGCATAGTGTTTGATGGTTACATAATAGCCATCTTCCTGCTGAATGCCTTTTGTAATGGCGGCGGCCATTGCACCGGACAGGAATGGGTCTTCAGAATAATATTCAAAGTTTCTGCCGCAAAGAGGATTTCTATGGATGTTTAACGCTGGTGCCAGCCAGTAAACTGCACCGTATTCTTTCATTTCTTTGTAAATAGCAGCACCCACTTCTTCCAGAATATCAGTGTTGAATGTCTGTGCCAGGGCAGTGGCCACAGGAAATGCAGTGATGTACTGATACAACAGGGTGTTTTTATTTTCATCTGCTGCCATAAATCTTTTTACAAATCCTGGCAGTGATTCCAGTGATGAAAATGGCATATCCACATTTTTTATCCGGCCGTCAGAGGTTATAGCCGCACGTTTGGATATACGCAGACCGGCAGGACCGTCACACAGTGTGACATTTGCCAAACCTTTATCCCAGAATTTCGATGTGGTGTTGCCTACAGAACCCGGCATATTGAAACGTCTTTCACCGCCAAACATACCTACACCGATAACAATATCCATCATATCTTCTACCGACAGCTTTTCAATAAATTCTGTCACACGCTCATCGTCACATACAGCAGATGTTTCATAGGTATATGTAACTGTTTTGATGTCTTTTGCTGATATATTTATTCTTGGCACTGTTTCATCTGCAGGCTGTGGTTTTACTGCCGGCTCTGTCAGTTTTTCAAATTCTTTATGCACCGGGCAGATATTTTCGTGTACAGACACAACTGCGGTTTCATCCAGCACAATAACTGCGGCAGGCTGTGTATTGCGGGAAGAATTACCCACGCGGACAATATATTCCCCTTTTTCCAGGATATAACTGGCTGTTTCTTCATCATAGCTTGCAAATTTTGCTATATCAAAAGTAATCTGTATTTTATCTGCAGTATGCGGTGCCAGCAATGCTGTTTTTCCAAAGCCTGCCAGAGACTGATATTCCTTGTTCAGCTTGCCCTGTGGGCTGGACAGATAAACCTGCACCACTTCCTTGCCGCTGTATTTATCACCTGTATTCTCCACAGTTGCGGTTACTGTAACCACAGTGCCATCTGTTGAAACAGTTTCTGCTTCCACAGAAAAATCTGTATAGCTTCTGCCATAGCCGAAAGGATAGGCTGGCTCTACACCAAAACTGTCAAAATATCTGTAACCTACATAAATGTCTTCGTGGTAGTATTCGTCGTCCAGATTACCATTCAGATAACTGAATTGGTCATGGTACGGAATATCCGCATACTGTTTTGCCCAGGTGTCTGTCAGCTTACCACTTGGATTAACCTTGCCGGAAAGGGTATCAGCCACTGCTGTGCCGCCGGCAGTACCCAGCTGTGCCATAAACAGCACGGCATTTATGCCATTGATTTCCTGCAGGAATTTCATATCCAGCTGTGAACCTGCATTTATAAGCAGAACAAAATTTTCATATTTTTCAGCACACAGGGAAATATCGGCTCTTTCCCTGTCTGTGATAAACAGGTCGCCTTTTTCGGCCACGCGGTCCAGACCTTCACCGGCCTGGCGTGACAGCACATAAACACAACTGTCAGTGTGGCTGGCGGAAATATCATCTTCTGTTATCGGTCTTGCATCACAGCCCGGAAAATCACTTAAAAATCCGCCCAAGATGTTCTTTTCCTTTATAGCTTTTTTAAACCTGTTTTTATTGAATTCATCTTTCTCTTTTGAATAAAGGGCGTCGTATTCTGTTATCCAATCTTTTGTGGTGATTTCAAAACCTGCTGTTTCCAGCCCTTCCAGCACGGAAACGCTATGGCGTTCGTTTACTTCGCCACTGCCTGTGCCACCTTTTATAGTGCGGCTGGCACCGTTGCCGAACAGGGCGATTTTTTTGTTTGCCAGTGGCAAAGTACCGTCGTTTTCCAGCAGTACAATTGCTTCACAAGCTGCACGGTATGCCACCTGCAGATTGTCAAGCTCACGCTGATTGGGATTATTGTTATAACTTGCTTTTGTGTATTCCTTCATCATATATCCTCCTGTCTGAATAGGATTATCCTTTAATATTATGGTAACAAAATGAATTAGGTTTGACAAGTTATTTGCATTGTTGAATGGTTGTACACCCTGCACAAATATGTACAATATAACCTACGCATAGTGGTGAAGTAGCACTGTGGGACGAGCCAGCGTGGGAGAAAGGAACTGTAGAAAGCTGAGTACCGGAATCGGAAGGACGGCATGGCAACAGGTCGGAGAGACAGGGGAAACCGAGGAAGGCGAGAGCCAAGACGGGCACCGGGGAAGCATCTGCGGGGATTGAATCCGACGGAAGACAAAAGGAAATTGCAGACGAAACTAATCGTCAGGCAGTGAGTTGAGGTCGCAAGACCGAGACCACCGCTTGATGAAAAGTGGAAATAGATAAAGCGCCCTGACCGAAAGGTCAGGGCTTTTTTGTTTTTATATAAACCGTACGGGTTTGCGACACTATTTCAAAAGTTAATATATAGCAAATGAGATACAACTGATAGTTGTAAAAATTGCTGTGTTATGCTACAATTAAATTATAAATCACCACAGGAGGCAGTTATGAAAGAAAAAGTTTATGCAGTAATAGACCTGAAAAGTTTTTATGCCTCTGTGGAATGTGCCGAGCGCGGCCTTGACCCTATGGACACAAATCTGGTGGTGGCAGATGCCAGCCGTACCGAAAAAACTATATGTCTTGCTGTTTCCCCATCACTGAAAGCCTATGGTATACCCGGCAGGGCAAGACTGTTTGAGGTTATCCAGAAAGTAAGAGAAGTAAATGAAAACCGCCGATGGAATGCCCCCGGCAGAAAGTTTACCGTAAAATCTGTTTACGACAGTGTATTGAAAGAAAATCCATCGGCTGAATTGGATTACATAATTGCACCGCCCCGAATGGCAATGTATCTGAAATACAGCACAGAGATTTATAAAATCTATCTTAACTATGTTTCAGCGGAAGATATCCACGTTTACTCCATAGATGAAGTTTTTATCGACCTTACCAATTATCTGGAAACCTATAAAAAGACAGCTTATGAACTGACAAAGGATATTATTTACAATGTTCTGTGGCAGACAGGTATCACTGCAGCTGCAGGCATCGGTACAAATATGTATCTGGCAAAGGTTGCCATGGACATTATGGCCAAGCACGAAGAAGCTGACGAGTACGGAGTGCGTATTGCACAGCTGGATGAAAAGACTTACAGGGAAAAACTGTGGGCACATCAGCCTATCACAGATTTCTGGCGTGTGGGTAAAGGCATTTCAAAACGTCTTGAAAAGTTTGATATATACACAATGGGTGACATTGCAAAAATGAGCATCCACAATGAGGATATACTCTATAAAGAATTGGGCATAAATGCCGAACTGCTGATTGACCACGCCTGGGGCTGGGAGCCTGTTACCATTGCAGATATAAAAGGATACAAACCGCAGGCTAAAAGTATAGCTTCCGGCCAGGTGCTGCACAGTCCTTATACCTTTGAAAAAGCAAGGGTTGTCCTTCACGAAATGGCGGATTCAGTGGTGTATCAGCTATTGGAAGGGGAACTTGTCACCGACCAGATGGTGCTGACTGTAGGTTATGATATAGAAAATATTTCTGCAGATAGCGGTTATGATGGGGAAATTGTAATTGACCGGTATGGCCGCAAAAAACCGAAACACGCCCATGGAACAGCAAATCTTGACAGATATACCTCATCTGCAAAACTCATAACAAATGCGGTTCTCGGATTGTATGACAGGATAACAGACAAAAACCTGCTTATCCGCAGGCTTACCCTGGTGGCTTCCCATATCAAAACGGAAAAAGAACTGCGGGAAGAACAGCAGGTGCAGCAGCTCGATTTGTTTTCAACAGTTTCATCTGCAGATGTTGAAAAAGAACACGAAGCTCTCGAAAAGGAAAAGCGACTGCAGAAAGCTGTTATGGGCTTAAAACATAAATATGGCAAAAATGCTGTGTTGAAAGGAATGAGTTTTCAGGAAGGCGCCACAATGAGAGACCGCAACAGACAGATTGGCGGCCATCGGGCAGGGGAGGAACAATGAAAAGAGATATACACGATTATCAGGGCATTATAAATTTACCCAGACATATTTCCAAAAAGCACCCCCATATGTTAATCCACGACCGCGCTGCCCAGTTTGCACCTTTTGCGGCCTTGACCGGTCACGGAGAAGCAATCAGTGAAACGGCACGAACAGTGGACAGCAGGATTGTTTTGGGAGAAGATGCCGTACAGGAAATTTCTGAAAAACTGAACTGTATTCAAGGCAATATCAAAAATGGACCGGCTGTAATCATTACATATTTTGTGCCGGACAGCAGAAAAAACTATGGTGGGCGATATGTGACAAAACAGACAGGTGTAAAGAAAACGGATGATATAAAACATACCATATCTCTGACCGACGGAACAGAAGTCCGGTATAATGATATATTGGTAATTGAAATAGAATAGTAATGGTGTGCATAAAAACAAGTAAAAATGATATTCAAAGCTCAAAGGCGGCAGTAATTTTACTGCCGCCTTTTTTATGAAATCCAAGGTAAATTGTCTCAAAATAGTAGAATACTTTTATTGTTTGTGCTATAATAATTAAATTAAAGAATTATGTCAAAAACAGTCTCGCTTAATAGGAGATTTTTAATGTCACAATATATTTTGATTTTAATATGGATAATGGCTATGTTCCTTGTTAAAGAACTTGTGAATGTAGGCTACAGTCCAGTTTACATATCAGGTAAAAAAGAATACAGGGTATCTATGGCGTTTGCGACTTTTGCATTTGCACCTGTCATTATTATGACCACTTTCCGCAGATGGGTTGGTGATACAGAAGCATACAGAAGGGCATTCAATGATTTGCCAGACACCATTATTGGCCTTATACGTCACCTTCCGAATGTAAAAAAAGACACGGGTTTTACTGTGTTAGGCGGGCTTATAAAATGTGTGATCGGCAGTGATATATTTTATTTTTTCATCATTGCTGTTATACAGGGGATGATACTTATTCATGTTTACAGAAAATACTCCATCGACTATCTGTTCTCAGTATTTCTGTTTATAGCATCCACGGACTATATCTCCTGGATGTTCAACGGTATGCGCCAGTTTACAGCTGTAACACTTATGTTTGCGGCAACTGAATTAATGCTGCAAAAAAAGTGGATGCCAACGGTATTGGTTATTTTGCTGGCGGCCACAATGCATCAGTCGGCACTTCTGATGATACCGATAGTTATAATTGCGCATGGCGAGGCGTGGAATATTAAATCCATTTTATTCCTTGCGGCAACACTTGTTGCGGTTATGTTTGTTGACCAGTTTACAGATATTCTTGATATTATAATGCAGGAAACACAGTATTCCAGCATGGTTTCAGACTGGACAAGCTGGGGTGATGATGGTACAAATGCAATCAGGGTTCTGGTTTATTCAGTGCCGACAATCCTGGCGGCAATAGGTATAAAACATATCAGACAGGCAAATGACCCTGTTATCAATTTCTGTACAAATATGTCTATTGTTTCAACAGGGTTGTACATTATATCAATGGTTACCAGCGGTATCTTTATGGGACGCTTGCCTATTTATGCTTCTCTGTACAATTATATCCTTTTGCCGTGGGAGATAGATAATATATTTACCAGGCAGTCAGCGAGACTGGTGAAACTGACAGCTATAGTAGCATATATAGGGTTTTATTATTATCAGATTTTTATACAATGGGGAATGCATTAAGAGGAATCGAATATGAAAAAAGTTATTACATATGGTACATTTGATTTGCTTCATTATGGGCATATTAATCTTTTGCGCAGAGCAAAAGCACTGGGGGATTACCTAATTGTGGCATTGTCAACTGATGAATTCAATCATAATCAGAAAAATAAAAAATGCTATTTTTCTTATGAGCAGAGAAAACAGTTGTTGGAATCGATAAGATATGTTGATTTGGTTATCCCAGAAGAAAATTGGGAGCAAAAAATATCCGATATAAAAGAATTCCGAATAGATACTTTTGTTATTGGAAATGACTGGGAAGGCAAGTTTGACTTTTTAAAAGATTATTGTGAAGTTGTATATCTTACCAGAACTCCTGAAATATCAACTACTCAGATAAAAGCTGAACTCAAGGAATAGAAATATGGAAAACACACTTAGAAAACTGCAACTTACTCAGTTGGAAATGTTGAAAGTTGTAGATGCTTTTTGTAAAGAAAATGATATTCAATATTCGTTGTATGCAGGCACATTACTTGGTGCTGTAAGACATCAGGGCTTCATCCCCTGGGATGATGATCTAGATATATGTATGTCTAGAGAAAACTACAACAGATTTATTGAATTGTGGACAAAGGATTGTCCATCAGGTTATATCATCCAGAATAAAGAAAACACACCTGAATTTACGCAGTCTTTTACCAAGATAAGAAAAGAAAACACAACTTTTCTGCAGTATGAATGGGAAAGAGAAAAATATCATACAGGTATTTTTATTGACATATTCCCAATAGACAGAATACCAGATAAAGGCTTACGGTTAATGATGTACAAACTTCACTGTATGATTTATCAGTTGTACACAAGAGAGTTTGTTCCTTCAAAATCCAATAAAGTTGTACAGCTGGTATCAGGAATACTGTTAAAGTTGAATTCGCATAATAGTAGAATGATTAAAAGACAGAAACTGCTAAAAAAAATAACAGTATATAATCATAATGACAGTCTGAAAACCGTTGGTATAGAAACTGTTGGTTCACTTAAAAAACATTTTTCAAAGAATATGCTGGGTGGATATACATATCTGAAGTTTGAAGATGGCGATTTTATGTGCTTTGCTGATTGGGACGAACATTTGAAATGTAAATTCAATGATTATATGCAATTACCACCAGAATCTGAAAGGGAATGGAAACATCACCCTATTATCTTGGATTTTGAACAAGATTTAAATGAAATATTAATAGGGAGAAATTTAATTCATAATGCCGACGCTTAGTATCATTATACCAGTATATAATGCGGAACAGTATCTGGAAGCCTGTATAAACAGTGTTTTGGCCAATAATTTTAAAGACTATGAAATCATTGTAATAGATGATGGCTCAAAAGATGGAACAGGAGATTTGTGTGATAAGCTAGCTGAAAAGCATTCTAATATTTGTGTTTTTCATACACAAAATCAGGGCCTTTCTGCAGCGCGTAATTTAGGTTTGGATAAAGCTAAAGGAAAATTTATCGGATTTGTGGATGCGGATGATGTTATTGCGCCAGATATGTTTAATGATATGGTTAACTCTATGACAGAGAGTGTTCAGCTTTCAATGTGTGATTTTCACCGATGCAAACGTGAAGATATATCGGGAATATTAAAAACTGGGTCACGGACTGTTTTTCACTTAAATCAGGCTGAAACTGCAAAACGGATTTGCTGTGGTAATGTGGGACCATATGTGTGGAATAAGTTGTACATAAAAGAAATTTTGGATCAAAACCAGATTCGTTTTATCACAAATATTTATGGCGCGGAGGACCAGTTTTTTAATATTGACTATATTTTGCATTGTAAAAAAACTGCTTATATTAAAAAGAAAATGTATGGATATATTATAACTGAGGGAAGTATTATGAATTCCTTTAGGAAAAATCGTGTGGTTGATAAACATTATATTAGTTTACCACGAGCATGGCGCTACACTTCAGAAGCATTGAGAAATATTTCGGAAGAAGTGGTATGTTTTTCACAAGCTAAATCTGCAATGTTTTACCAGACTGTTTTAAGAAAACTACAAAATCCAGACAACGCTTATATTAATGAGTCTATAGAATATGTCAAAACTCATAAAAAACAGTTGCGTTTATTTAAATGGGGTATAAAGTACTACATATCTGCACTTCTTTTGTGTGCAAATTATAAATTATGGGCAAAAATATTCCGTTACGGAATGGATTAGTTTAAAGGAAGATTTTATGAACAAAAAGATATCAGTTTTGATGGGAATTTATAACTGTGAAGGAACATTGAAACAGGCGGTAGAATCAATTCGTAACCAAACCTATACAGATTGGGAATTGATTATGTGTGATGATGGTTCAACTGATGGAACATACACACTTGCAAAAAGCTTGGCGCAGCAGGATTCCAGATTGATATTATTGAAAAATGATAAGAATTATGGTTTGAATGTTACATTAAATAGATGTTTGGAAAAAGCTACAGGTAGTTATATAGCTCGTATGGATGGAGATGATTGCTGTAAAGAATATCGCTTTGAAAAGCAGATAAATTTTCTTATAGAAAATGTTGATTTTGATATCGTTAGTTCGTCAATGATCTTATTTGACGAAAATGGAGAATGGGGTGTACATAGTGTTATTGAAACACCACAGAAAGAGGATATAATTTCAGGTTCTCCAATCTGCCATGCTCCAGTAATGATGCGAAAAGAATGTATAGATGCAGTAAATGGCTATACAGTAGACAAACATATGATTCGCGTTGAGGATGTTAATTTATGGATTAAATTATATGCCAAAGGATATAGGTGTTATAACATTCAGCAGCCACTATATATGATGCGTAATGATAAAAACGCATTGAACAGGCGTAAATATAAATATAGAATCAATTCAACCTATGTAAGGTTAAAAGGTTGTAAGATGCTGGGGCTAGGAATGAAAAGTTATTTGAAAGCATTTAGACCTATGATAATAGGTCTTGTACCGGCAAGCCTAAGGGATAAAATTAGAAAAGTGCAAAACAAATCTAAACAGGTAGGTTAATTATGATCCCTAAAAAAATTCATTATTGCTGGTTCGGTAATGGCGAAAAACCAAAACTGGCACAGAAATGTATTGCCAGCTGGGAAAAATATTTCCCTGATTTTGAAATATTCGAATGGAACGAAAGTAATTTTGATGTATACGCTCACCCGTATACAAAATATTGTTATGAAAATAAGAAATGGGCGTATCTCAGCGATTATGCCCGACTTAAAGTTGTTTGTGAACAAGGCGGTATTTATTTTGATACCGATGTCGAAGTTATCAGACCGTTTGCTGAATTGCTGGACTATGATGCGTTTTATGGTTTTGAAAATGATGATTATGTTGCAACAGGTCTTGGCTTTGCCGCAGTTCAAAAGCATAAGACTGTAGAAGCTATGTTAAAACAGTATGATGATTTAAAGCCTGATGAAACAGGCTGTTATAAACTGACAGGCTGCCCGGCATTAAACACAGCTGCGTTGATTCCTATGGGTTTACAGCTTAACGGGGAAATGCAGAATGTTAGCGGAGCAGTAATTCTACCCGTAGAGTATCTTAATCCCTATGACGACCCAACCGGTAGATTAAACAAAACAAAAAACACAGTTTCTGTTCACTGGTATTCTAAAAGCGCATTGAGTAAAAAAGCAATTTTAAGAAGTAAAATAACTAGACCATTCCATCGTATTTTTGGAAAAAATTGCTTTGATTGGTTGAAGAAAGGAAAAAAATGAAAAGTTTTTCTATTGCAATAAGAACATTGGGGCGTGCCGGTATGAAATATCAGAAATTGCTGGATAGTATTGCCAATAGCAAGTTAAAACCGGAAAAGGTTGTCGTGGTTCTTCCTCATGGCTATGAATTACCAAAAGAACGTTTAGGATGGGAAGAATTTGTTTATTGTGAAAAAAGTATGATAAAACAAAGAATAGAGGCGTTAAAATATATAACTTCTGAATATATCCTGTTTTTAGATGATGATGTATCTTTTGATGAAGACTTTATCGAAAAATTAATAACTCCCTTGGAAAACAACTTGTTTGATTGTTCTACAGGTCCATTGTTCTCGTTTTTTCCAGCAAGTATTTTAGGAACAATAGCGGGAACATTGACAGCATCGGTGAGCTTATCGCTATTCAACAGAGATATGTATGTAAAAATATTGAGAAGTGGCGGTTGGTCTTATCATACTTTTGATACATCAGTAAGAAGATATTATCCAACGGAATCATTTGCGTGGACATGCTTTATGATTAAAACACATGTCATGAAAGCAATTAAAATGGAAGATGAGATAATCTGGCTTGAAAAATATGGCTACGCTGCAGGGGATGACAGGGTTATGGCTTATAAACTGGTGAAAAAAGGCTATTCTGCTTGTATAGTATCTGATGCGATTTATGAACACAATGATGCAAAAACATCAACATCAAAAGAAGAAATGGCAGATACTAAACCGGTATTCTGTATGGCTTATATGCATAGAATCTTTTGGCAACGCTTTATACAGGATATGGAAGATAATAATATATTGAAGGTGATTAATAGCATATGCCTTTTGTACTGGAAATATATGATGTATTTATATAGAGCAGTCAAAGCACTTAAAGCAGATAATAAGGTGTATGCTACAGCTTTTAAAAGAGGAATAGCTGAAGCAGAAGATTACATTGCATCTAAAGAATATATAAACTTGCCACAAGTAAAGTAAATTACGGAGCATAAAATGACAGAATTTCCTAAAAAGAAAGTTTTAATAGCTTTTACAGGCTCAATGGAATTAGGTGGAGTTGAAAGAAGCCTTTTAGGATTATTGGACTCTTTTGACTATGATAAATATGATGTCGATTTATTCTTGTATGGTCATCATGGCCCATTATTTGATTTAATAAATGAAAAAGTTAATTTATTGCCAGAAGTAAAAGAATTAGCTTACTTGAGAGAATCTTTGATATCAAAGCTGAAACACAGGTGTTATTATTCAGCATATTTAAGAGTTATTGACGAACTGATAAAACACTTTCATGAAATAGACTTTGATAAAACACGGGCTAAAGTTTTGAGGAAAACAGCACCAAACCTTGATGGTCATTATGATTTGGCGCTTGGTTTTTTCAGGCCATTTGAATTCATCAGTGAAAAGGTTGATGCCGATATAAAATTAGGTTGGATACATACTGATTATTCTACAGAAGAAAATAATATTGCGGTCTTAAAAAGTGATTACGGTAAAGTCGATTATATTGTTGCAGTAAGCGAACAATGTAAAAAGGCATTTACAGGTATGTTTCCTGAATATGAAAACAATACTGTTGTAATTGAAAATATTCTTTCAAAACAGTATATTCAGAATCAATCATATGCTTTTACGGTCGAAAATGAAATGCCAGATATAGGCATAAAACTATTGTCGATTGGCAGATATTGTACAGCCAAAAATTTTGACAATGTGCCGGAAATATGTTCCAAACTTTTAGGAAAAGGATTGGATGTTTATTGGTACATAATAGGTTTTGGTTCAGATGAACAACTGATAAAGGATAAAATAAAACAGTTTGGAATGGAAGACAGGGTTATACTGCTGGGTAAAAAGGACAATCCGTACCCTTATATAGCCGCTTGTGATTATTATATACAACCTTCAAGATATGAAGGCAAAGCGGTGACTGTAAGAGAAGCACAGATGCTGGCAAAACCTGTAATGATAACCAATTATGCCACCTCATTAAGTCAGTTGGAAGATGGTGTGGATGGCATCATTGTACCGATGGATAACATAGGCTGTGCAGACGGAATAGCCCGGTTAATAAACAATAAAAAACTGACTGAAGAATTAATAACAAATTGTAAAAGCAGAGATTATTCCAACTCAGAAGAAATTGCAAAAATAGAAAGTATTATACAGACAGGTAAACACAATGACTTATAACAAAGAAGATGCACAGATGACAAAGGGCGTTGGCATATTATGTATGGTAATATTGCATTTATTCTGTAGAACAGATTCAGCTGTTTTTGGCACTCCATTACTCTGGCTAAATAAGTCAAAGCCACTTGTGTATCTATTTGGCTTTTTTGCGGAAATATGTGTTCCACTATATTCAATGTGTGCGGGTTATGCAATTTACCTTATGTATGAGAATAACAGAACGTCTTTTAAAGAAAGATGGAACAGAATTATTAAATTACTGATTAATTACTGGATAATACTTGTAATGTTTTCTTTAATAAGCATATTGTATACTGGCGGTAATAGCATACCTGGCAGTATAGGTAGATTTGTTAAAAACATCTTTTTGCTTGACAGTTACAATGGAGCATGGTGGTATTTGCACAGTTATGTATTTATAATGATGATACCTGTCGGCATACTGATGTGTATAGTAAAAAAATTCAACTTGATCAATGGTATTATAGTTTGTCTTGCTCTGGAAGTAACAGGCTATCTGATAAGACGATTTGGACTTATTAGTATACAGATGGATAGTGCTGTGATAAGCTATGTAATTACAGAAATAGAAAATATACTTAGAATATTGCCAAGTGTATGGATAGGTGGTTATTTCTGTAAGTATAAAATGATTGGAAAAATAAGTGATAAATTCACAAAAGCAGTCTATAAAAAAGAGTCAAGAGTTGCAATATGCTTGATTATTCTGGGTATAGTTTTTACGGCCTACAATGTTCTGCATAAAGCGGTGCTCGTTTTACCTGTGGCAATAGTAGTTTTTGTATTGTTTAACATATGGGAGAAAGGTGAAATATCCAGAAAGATATTTATGTCACTGGGTAAACATTCTACAAACATATGGCTCACTCATATGTTTTTTTACACATATATTTTTGATGGACTTGTACAAAGTTTCAGATATCCATTATTTATGCTTGTGGGTTTGTTGCTTATCTGTATAATGTGTTCATATGTCATAATGTTTATAAATAATTTTATAAGAAAGTGGGTTAACGAAACAGCTATATGATTATCAAGACAATAACCTGCCACGATGTGTATAATGTGGGGGCCAGTCTGCAGGCCTATGCTTTATCTGCCTATCTGTCAAAACTGGGTCACCAGGTGGAAATAATAAATTATAAACCCTATTATTTAAAACATTATCAGTTGTGGGGAGTTAAAAATCCTAAATACGATAAACCGGTTGTAGGGTTGTTGTACAATCTCGCCAAACTTCCAGGCAGGCTAAAAGAAAGATTTTCACAGCGTAAAAAAGCTTTTGACAGCTTTACAAAAGAATATTTGCCTGTTACAAAAACAACCTATCAGAATAATGACGAACTGAAACAGGCAAATCTGGATGCAGATATTATATTTGCCGGTAGTGACCAGATATGGAATACCATATTTCAGAACGGCAAGGACCCGGCCTTTTACCTGGATTTTGCACCGGCAGATTCTGTGTGTGCATCCTATGCCGCCAGTTTCGCTACAGAAGATATTGATGAAAACTACAAAGAAAAAATATCAGAATGGCTGAGAAATCTGAACCATGTTTCAGTAAGAGAAACATCGGGTGTTACAATTTTGAATAATCTTGGTATTACCACAGCGCAACAGGTTGTTGATCCGGTGTTCCTGCTTTCAAAAACAGAATGGGAAGCATTGCTGAAAGATAATATTCCTACAGAAAAATATCTGTTGATATATGATTTTGATGAAAATATTGAAATGAATGCCAAAGCTGTTGAATTGGCTCAAAGCAATGGCTGGAGTATTTATTCAATGTTTCCAAATTCAATTTGTGATAAATGTTTTTTTGATGATGGTCCCCTTAAGTTTGTAGAACTTGTAAAAAATGCGGAGATGGTTATATCAAATTCATTTCATGCAGTAGCTTTTTCAATTATCTTTGAGCGACAGTTTGTACTTTATGAAAGAAAAGAAAAAATAAACACAAGAATGAGAGACCTGCTGAAAGGTTTGGGTATTTCTATGAACGGGGAAAACATTGATTACAAAGAAGTTGATGCTTTGTTGCAAAGTCAGATTTCCAGTTCCAAAAAATACATTGATAAAGTAATAGATTCAGTAAGGAAGATATAATATGATCCCTAAAGTATCGGTAATTATTCCTGTATATAATGTGGAACAGTATCTGGGTAGGTGTGTAAACAGCGTATTTGCACAGACTATGGACAATCTGGAAATTATATTGGTAGATGATGGTTCTCCTGATAATTGTCCATATATATGTGATGGATTCCGGGCAAATGATAGTAGAGTGAAGGTCATTCATAAAAAAAACGGCGGGCTTGCTTCAGCCCGTAATGCAGGTATGAGTATTGCTGTGGGAGAATATATTTTTTTCCTTGACAGTGATGACTGGCTTGAACCCGATGGTCTTGAGCATTTATACAGCCTTGCAAAGAAATACAATGTAGACTTTGTGCGCTATCGCTCTTTCAGAACCGGCTGGCCGGGACTGCCGGAGAATGCACCTTGCATGCTGGAACCGGCACGTGAAATCGCAGGTGGATTATATGACAAAAGCAAAATTGAAAAAGACATACTGCCTAAAATGCTTGTAACTGCGCAGCTGACATTTTCCCCTGTATTAGGAGCTTGGGGTGGATTGTATAAACACAGCTTTCTAAAGGAGAATAATATTTGCTTTTATGAAGATATCAGATACAGCGAAGATGTTTTGTTCAGTGCAAATGTTATGAGAAAAGCCAGCAGCTTTTATTATGACGACAATGCTGGGGTATATCATTACTTTTACAATCCAAATTCAATCTCAAAATCCTTCAAACCAGACAGATGGGAAGCCTGCAAAAGTATTGTAAATCATGCTTATGAAGATTTTTCAGGAGATAAAAATTTTGATTTCTCAATACAATTAAACCGACTGACTTGGTTTTGTATTCTTCTTGGTCTTGGCGAAAGACATAACATTACAGATAAGAAGCAAAGGAATGAATACTGTAAAAGAATAATGGCTGATAATATGGTGAAACAATGCGTATTCAAACCGAAATGGTACGCAGTCAGCAAAAAACAAAAAATACTAATGAAGATTATTAAAAATAATTTGTGGTGGATAATATCAGAGGTTTGAGTTGATGGATTTAATTAGTGTTGTTATACCTGTTTATAATGCAGAGAGAACATTAGAAAAATGTGTAGAATCTGTTTTAAACCAAACATATAAAAACATACAGATTATTCTTATAAATGATGGTTCGACTGATTGCAGCTTAAATATGTGCTATTCATATATGAAGAAAGATAATAGAGTAATTGTTGTAGACAAACAAAATGGCGGTGTCTCCTCTGCAAGAAATATTGGTATACAAAGAGCCACAGGAAGTTATCTGTTGTTCCTTGATAGTGATGACTGGATAGAGAACGATATGCTATCACACTGTCTTGAACTTATGGTTAAAAATAATACAGATGTTGTTATAAGCGGATTAAAGGGGAGAGAATTGTCAACTGATATATGCTTTCCAAAAATACCACCTGTGAATGGGTATTTGAAAGAAGAATTATGGAACAGAATTTGCGATAATTCTGAAATATATGGATATATCGGAGGTAAATTTTTTAAAACAGAAATTATAAATAAATATTTTATACGTTTCAATGAGGAGATGTATGCCCAGGAAGATTTAGATTTTTGTCTATCATATTATTCCAGATGTAATAGTTTTTATCTTACTGATTATGTAGGTTATAACTATGACTATGAACAGGGAAGAAGGATACCTCCATACTGTGATTTTATGAGGAATCAGCTGAAACTTTTGTCTATAGCTGAAGAAAAATTCAATATTGATTCTAATGCCAAAAACAAAATACAAACCAGAATTTGTGGTTATATATATGTGATGTTTTATGGTGCTGACAAAAAAGAAAAGGTATTTGATGCTTGTGAAAAGATGGATAGTGTGAACGGTTTGAAAGCTTATCTTTTGAATTGCAATTTAGAAGGTGAAAAGAAAATTATTATCAACAGGTATCTAAATAATAAACCTTCTCATATTTATTATTATTTCAAAATAAGACAATTTGTCAAAAAATTGCTGGGGAGAGAGAAACAATAACAATGGATGTCTCAGTTATTATTGTCAACTATAAAACACCGGATCTGGTTATAGATTGTGTAAACTCTGTCAGACAGCTGACAGAGGGTATTTCCTATGAAATAATCGTTGTTGACAATGCTTCTAAAGACAATTCTTTGGAAGTATTGAGAAAAGAATTTGGAGAAACAATAAAACTGATTGAATCTGATACAAACCTTGGGTTTGGCAGAGCCAATAACCTGGGATTTGAAAACGCTGTAGGCGATTATGTTTTCTTGCTGAACTCTGATACTGTTCTTGTAAACAATGCAATTAAAATCCTATACGATTATCTTGAAAATAACAATAACGTCGGTATAGTAGGCGGTAATCTTTATTCTGTGGATATGAAAGAAAATTCTTCTTTCAGCCTCAGTTTTGATGATGTGGACTCCCTGAAAAAGAAGGCTCGCTGGACAAGTATAATCACAGAAATTATCTTCCGTCTGTACCGACAGAGGTTTTACAGCGACGAACAGAAGCGCAGATATACATATAAAAACACTTTTAATCACACAGACAGACCTATGGAAGTGGGTTATATCTTTGGTGCAGATATGATGCTATCCCGAAAGCTGTATAACAAAATGGGCGGCTTTGACCCCGATTTCTTTATGTACGCCGAGGAAGAAGAACTGTCCTGGAGAATACATCAGGCAGGATATAAAATTATCAGCGTACCTGCAGCAAAGATAATACATCTGGATGGGGGAACCTTCAAAATAGACAACTCTTTCAATTCCAGACAGTTTTCCATGCGAATGACCGGTGCAATGACATATTACAGAAAAAGATTCGGTCCGCAGGGAGTACAATATTTTTACCATTACAGGATGCTGCGTCTGGAAAGGCAGCATAAATTGGCAAAACTGATGCATCGCCCTATGCTACAGGATGTTACCCAAAAACAGATGAAAAGCCTGACAGAGCGGTATGAAAAAATAAAGCAACAGATTTTATAGTTTTAATTATGTTCAGCAAATTCAAGGAGGACAACCAATGAGTGAAATAAAAGATGGGAAAGGTATTAAAATAATTACCTTTTACCTTCCGCAATTTCATACAATACCGGAAAATGACAACTGGTGGGGTGAAGGCTTTACCGAATGGACAAATGTACGAAAAGCCCAGCCTCTTTTCCCGGGACACGACCAGCCTCGAATCCCTTTGGATGGTGAATACAACCTGCTGGATGATAATGTAAAAATCAGACAGGCGGAACAGGCCAAAGCACACGGTGTTTACGGTTTCTGTTATTATCACTATTGGTTTAAAAATGGTCGACAGCTCCTTGAAAAACCTGCAGAGCAAATGCTGCTGAATCCTGAAGTGGACATTCCGTTTTGTTTTAGTTGGGCAAATGAAAACTGGAGCAAAAACTGGGATGGTGGTAATCGTGAAGTTATCATGGAGCAGGATTACGGCGGTAAAGAGGATTGGGAAAAGCATTTTCAATATCTTCTGCCATTTTTCAGAGATGAAAGATACATTACAGTAGACGGTAAGCCGCTTTTTGTGATATATAAACCAGATCAGATTATTGATCTGTATCAGATGACAATATATTGGAGAAAAAGAGCTGTGGAAGAAGGTTTTCCAGGTCTGTGTCTGGCCTTCCAGTTTCCTACATATTATTCTGATATGTATTATCGTGATGACATCTTTGATTTCAGAATAGGTTTTGAACCTGTTCATGCCAGAAATATTTCTTCAATGAAACCAGGAACATCGAAAAAGGTTCAGCTGTTTCGTAAATACTTAGGGGAAGACGCACTGTCTGCCTATAGAAAAAAGCGTTTGAAAACCACATCAGCCAGCTACGCAAAACCACAGAGCCTGGCAATGTATTTTTACGATGAAGTGTGGGAAAAAATACTTTCAGCCCCATGGACTGACGAATTTCTGCCCGGCGGATTTGTAGACTGGGACAACACTCCGCGCAATAAACACGGGCTTGTACATTCCGGCTTCAGCATTGAAAAATTTCAAAGCTACATGACCAGACTTGTACATCGTGCAAAAAAAGAAAACAAACCGATGATATTTATCAATGCATGGAACGAATGGGGCGAAGGAGCCTTCCTTGAACCAGATAAAAAATATGAATATCAGAAATTAGAAGCAATCAGAGAAGCACTGAAACAGACTGAATGCTTTTAAAGGAGATAAAATGAACGAAACAAAAAATCAGTATTATACTGAAATTACCGCAAAACATAATCTGTTTGACCTGAATCTGAAAGAGGTTTGGCGTTATAAGGATTTGATTACACTTTTTACAAAACGAAATTTTGTGCTTACATATAAACAGACAATTCTTGGTCCTGCCTGGATTTTTCTTAATCCACTTATCAGCAGTATCATCTATGCCTGTGTTTTTGGTGGAATTGCCGGTATTTCTACTGATGGCGTGCCACAACTGTTGTTTTACTTGTGCAGCAATGCTATCTGGATTTACTTTTCAAGTTCTGTAAATAAAAATGCCCATACATTTACAGCAAATGCAGGGGTTTTTGGCAAAGTATATTTCCCACGCCTAACAATACCGATTTCAAATGTACTGTCGGCTGTGATTCAGTTTGGCGTGCAGATGTTCCTTGTTGCAGGTTTTTTGATTTACTATGTGCTTACAGGTGCAGTGCGGCCTAATTGGCACGCCTGGCCTTTGATACCACTGGTGCTGTTGGAACTGGGTATGCTGGGGCTTGGTTGTGGTATTATCATTTCCAGCCTTACTACAAAATACCGCGACCTTTCTATTCTGGTTTCTTTTGGGGTTCAGCTGTGGATGTACGCCACACCTATTGTATATCCGATTTCTGCGCTGAAAGAAGGCTGGATGAAAACAGTCCTGTTAATTAACCCTGTTACAGCACCGGTTGAACTGTTCCGCTATGCAATTCTGGGGCAGGGGGCAATCATGCCGGGAGCACTGGCGTTAAGTACATTGCTCTCAGTGCTGATTCTTATAATCGGCGTTATGATATTCAACAAAGTTGAAAAAACATTTATGGACACGGTTTAAGGAGGATAACATGAGCAATACACAAGAAAACCGTGAAGTAGCTATCCGCCTGACTGATGTGAAAAAAATGTACAAGCTGGGGCAGATTGGCGGTGGCACACTGCAGGGCGATTTGCAAAGCTGGTGGGCAAAAATCCGTGGTAAAGAAGACCCAAATACAAAAATAGGTCAGGAACAGCGCCTGGTAGGCCAGACCTTTATGGCTCTCAATGGCATAGATCTGACTGTTTACAAGGGCGAAGCATTGGGTATTATCGGCAGCAATGGCGCCGGTAAAAGCACAATGCTAAAACTGCTGTCCCGTGTTACTGCACCGACAGAAGGTAAAATTCAGCTGTATGGCCGAATTGCATCTATGCTGGAGGTAGGTACTGGTTTTAATGGCGAAATGACAGGCCGTGAAAACATCTATATGAACGGCACAATTCTGGGCATGACAAAGGCCGAAATTGATGCCAAAATGGAAGATATTATCGAATTTTCAGAAGTAAGGGAATTTATCGACACTCCTGTTAAAAGATATTCTTCCGGTATGTATGTAAAACTGGCTTTCTCTGTAGCAGCACATCTTGACAGTGAAATTATGATTATGGATGAGGTGCTGGCCGTTGGCGATATGGCATTCCAGAAAAAATGTCTGGACAAAATGCGCGATGCCGCAAAAAAAGAAGGCCGCACTGTGCTGTATGTTTCACATAACATGAATACAATCAGACAGCTGTGCGACAGATGTATAGTGCTGGATAAGGGTAAAGTAGTGTTTGAAGGGGATGTGGAAGAAGCGATTGGGGTTTATATGGGAGCGAACTCAAGAATCAGCTTGTATAATGATTGTGATTCTATCCCACGAGAACCAATAGCAGATGGTTTGATGCATATTCATTCTATTGAATTACTGGATTTGGAGTCTCCTGTCATATACAATAATCAAAAACTTAAAGCGAGTATATCCTATTCCAGTAAATTGGATTTTCCAGAAACAGCATTCAGAATGATTATATTTAATGGTAACAGAGTACCAGTAGGTATGATTGCCAGTCAACCTGAAATAAAATCTAAACAAGGATTAAATGATTTGACAATGTCTTTTGATTTATCTTTGCTTGCACCAGGTGAATATAACGGACGTATTGTTCTTTATGAAGTGGATAAGTATGGCAATGAAGTCGTTCATGATGTCGTAGGTGATGCCTTCACTTTCCGTAAAGAATATTATAACCCGGATAATGTTACAAAAATGGTTTGGAAACCTGCTGTATGGGGAAATATTAATTTTCCAGATGCTATAATACACAATGATGGAGTGTAGGTCATGAATATTTTACTTATTGGTGAATGTTATTCAGAAAATCTTGGTGATGCTGTAATTTGTCAAACTGTAAAAAAAATGATAGAAAATGAATATTCAGATGCTGATATTACACTGTTTGATATTTCGGGACGAATAAACTATCAAGAATATTATAATAACAAAGATTATTCAATACTTGGAAAGTGTTTTATAAAAATTACTGAAAAGTTACCGATTATTCTGAAAAAATCAAGTTTTTATAATTTATATAAAAATAATGAAAGAAGATATCTGAGAACAATTTTGTTGTTAGAAAATATTCTTAAGGAACATCAAATTGACATAGCAATTTTTGCAGGCGGAGCAATGTTCATGGATTATTTTGCTGGACTTATCTATTACACGGTTCGTAAATTATCCATTAAAAAGATTCCCGTTC
Organism: Oscillospiraceae bacterium; assembly: GCA_017436575.1. GTDB lineage: Bacteria > Bacillota > Clostridia > Oscillospirales > Ruminococcaceae > RGIG3102. Next base: position 28,338 of record JAFSCU010000044.1, on the reverse strand, counting down.
TTTTTCATTCGTGTGGAATGGGCTATCTAAGTGAAGATGGTGTTAAATTGTTAAGAAAAACTTTTGCACATAATTATGTTAAAAACGTGTCTATCAGAGATTCAATGGATCGATTTCTACAACTTTTTGGAGATATAACCACACCAACAGAAACTTATGATACGGCAATATGCTGCAATAAGTTTTTCAATAGAAATTCGGAAAAGGTAGCTGAATATGGCATTGGAGTAATATCATTGCCGCAACATTATAAAATACAAAAAGATATTATTACGCATTTCAAAAAAAGCAATATTTCTTTTAAAGTATTTACAAATGGCGCTGATGAAAATACGGCAATATCTTTGCTTAAAGATGTTGGCTATATAGATAATGATATTCATAGTATGTTGATGAAACGCCCAATTACTCCTGAAGAATTGGTGTATAATATTACAGGTTTTGAGAAAATAGTATCATTTCGTATGCATAGTTTGATTGTTGCTACTTCTTTTGGAATAGAAGTCCGTGGTTTTGTGTGGGATGACAAGGTGCGTACGTATTTGACGAAACTTGGCTATCCTGAGTGGTGTTGTGATACGGATGGATATAATGATTTTGAGTATTTACAATGGAATTATAATAAAACTAAATGTTTACAGCAAAAGATATTAGAATTATCTAAAATCTGTGAAAAGGATTTATCAGAAGAAATTAAAAATGTTTTAACAAGGTGATTTATGATTCCGAAAACAATTCATTATTGCTGGTTTGGCAGAAATCCTTTGCCAGAATCAGCACAAAAGTGTATAGCCAGTTGGAAAAAATATTGCCCTGACTATGAAATAATAGAGTGGAATGAAGATAATTTTGATATTTCTGCTTGTCCGCTTTATGTCCATCAGGCTTATGAAGCAAAAAAATGGGCTTTTGTTACAGATTATGTCCGTCTGAAAGTTGTCTATGACAACGGTGGCATATATATGGACACCGATGTGGAATTGATAAAAAACCTGAATCCATTGTTAAAATATAAGGCATATTTTGGCTTTGAAGATGGTGTACATATTGCCACAGGTCTTGGTTTTGGTGCTGAAAAGAAACACTATATTCTTAAAGAACTTATGGCAGATTACGATAATATGAAATTTATTCTTGATGATGGCTCATTGAACAGAACTCCTTGCCCTGTAATCAACACCAATGTAATGCTGGCTCATGGTTTGAAGCAGGATGACAGCAAACAGCTTTTGGATGATAATATTCTCATTTTACCTACTATATATTTATGCCCTCTTGATTTTGAAACAGGAAAAATCAAAAAATCTACAGAAACCATTTCTATTCACTGGTTTGATTCAACCTGGATGTCACAGTCAGAAAAGGAATACCACGAAAAACATAGACAAGCAGTAAAAAACGAAAAAATTGACTATTGGAAACATTTACCTAACAGAGTTTTACTTAAAATTTTAGGTAATAAAAATTATGAAACATTAAAAAGGATTTTAAAAAAATAATGCCTGTTGTAACTATAATCATTCCCGTATATCAAGTTAAGAATTATCTGGAAAGATGCGTAAGCAGTGTTCTTTCCCAGACTTTTACCGATTACGAAATAGTGCTTGTGGATGATGGCTCTACAGATGGCTCCGGCGAAATATGCGACAGATATGCCAGGGAGCATGAAAATATAACAGTTATTCACAAAACAAACGGCGGCCTGTCTTCCGCCCGCAATGCTGGGTTACAGCTTGCCGACAGCAAATATATTATGTTTGTAGATTCTGATGATATAATTCATTCAAAAACATTAGAGAAACAACTGTCTATTCTTCATCAGACTGATGCTGATGCTGTTATTTGTTCATTCCAGCGTTTTTCTTATGAAAAAGAAATCGATATTTCTTCTGATAAAATTAGCTCAAAAATTACTGTCTTTTCCGGATTGGACGTCGAAAAACAAATGTTTACAAACACAGATGTCTCAAACTATGTCTCATCCTGCGGTAAAATTTTCAAACGAGAACTGTTTAATGATATATTTTTTCCTGTTGGCCGCCTTTTTGAAGATGAGTTCACTACATATAAACTATATTATAAGTGCAAAAAAATAGCAGTGACAGACGATATACATTATTTTTACTATATAAATACAAATGGTATTACAGGCACTCTCAATATCAATAAACGCTTTGATGAATATGATGCTCAATTTGAACGAATTCAATTTTTCAAAGAAAACAACTGCTCTGAATTGTATCATTTGTCTATTTTGAAGTTCTTGTATACAGCTCAATGGGATTTGATAGAATGTCAACAAAAAAGGCAGGAATTTAATGCAGCAAAAGCAGTAAAATTTCAGAATCAATATACATCTGCAATGAATCGGGCAAAAGCTGAAAAAATAGTTTCTTTTTCAAAAAACTACGATTATTATGTGTTAGCTTATCCCAAACAAAAATTGCTGCTTCGCGCTGTAAGACTATTATTAAAAACAATTAGAAAAATGAACTGAAATGTATATTCTGTAAGGTGAACAATGAATTTATTTGTTTCAAAATCTTCCTGCTCCGGCTGTACAGCATGTGAATCTGTCTGTCCTGTACAGGCAATTACAATGCAGCCAGACCAAGATGGCTTTTTATATCCACAAGTTAATAATGAAAAATGTATAAACTGCGGTCTGTGTACTAAAGTCTGTGCTTATCAGCACGAACAGCCTGCTGTTTCTGACAAAAAAGTATTTGCAGCGGTTGCAAAAAACACAGATATTTCTAAATCTGCGTCAGGTGGACTTTTTTCAAGTATTGCCACATCAGTGTTGAAAAGTGGCGGTGCGGTTTATGGCAGTGCAATGATTTATGAAAATGATCATTTGACTGTAAAGCATATTAAAGTTGAAAATGAAAATGATTTATGCCTGCTGAAAGGCAGTAAGTATGTTCACAGTAATACACAGGGAATATATCCTGCTGTTCTGGAAGATTTAAAAAATGGAAAAACTGTACTTTTTAGTGGAACACCTTGCCAGATTGCAGGACTGAAAGGTTTTCTGCAGAAAGATTATATCAATTTGTATACTATAGACTTGATTTGTCATGGTGTACCAAGTGAAAAGTTATTTCAGCAATATATTTCTTTTGAAGAAGCAAAGAATAAATCAAATATAACTGCATATCGATTCCGTGATAAAAGCCAAGGCTGGAAATTACATGGTGCTATGACATTGGAAAATGGCAACACTATTTATTTTGAACCGGAAGAGTCATCTTATTATCAGATGTTTTTAAATTCTTATACATATCGTGAAAACTGCTATTCCTGTCCATATGCATCTGACCGTCGACCAGGCGATATAACTATAGGTGATTACTGGTGTATTGACCTGGTGCATCCTGAACTGCTTTTAGAAAACGGCGGGCAAATTGATGAACACAAAGGTGTTTCATGTATGATGGTTAATAACGATAAAGGCAGAGAACTGGTGGCGATTTATGGTCATGGAATCAACTGCTGGCAATCAACATTTGAGAAAGCAGCTAAATATAATCGTCAGCTGACAGCACCATCTGTATTAAAACCAGAGCGTGATATTGTATTGAAACTTGCTCGAAACAATTATGCCGAGCTTGATAAGTGGTATAGAAAAAGACTACGTTCAATAAAAATTAAACGAGCAATACGCCAGTCTGTACCGAGACCGGTGAAAAATATTGTGAAAAGTATTATAGGAAAATAATAGGCTTAAATAAAAATGTGTGAGATACATTGTCTGATTATATGATATTAAAATTGCTTGTTTTCAATTCAATGTATGCCCAATGTATGTCAGCATATTCATTTCCCCAGTAAAATAAAGGAAAATTGCCCTTTTTGTACTGTCTTTTAATCAGGGTGTCCGGAGTTCGAGTCTCCGATGGCTCACCATAAACGACCAAGTTGGAATGCTTGGTCGTTTTTATTGTGAATTAAATCGATTGTAATTAATGATTGATACAATGCCGCGATAGGGATTTGTACCCCGATAAAGCTATAATCAGATAACAATCCCACCAAGTTATTTATTACAATTATTTTACAATTGGAAAAAAGCAAAATAATAAGTGACAAAATGTGAAATGTTATGATATAATCTTATGATGGAATATCATATATTCTACATACCGTAGAGAAAGGATGAATTGCTTTGAAAATAAAGAAAATTCTGACCTTTTTTGCGGTGCTGTTTGCATTTATGGCAGCAGTTGGTGTTACAGGCATTTATATCTCATATCACAATCCTGTTATAACAGAATATATTTATCAGTCAGACAAGATTACAGACCCTTTTAAAATAGTTGCTGTTTCTGATTTGCACAGCATTGAATATGGCAAAAACAACAGTCAGCTGATTGAAAAGATAAAATTACAGTCTCCGGATGCAATTTTTATGGTAGGGGATTTTATCAATAAATACGATGAAAACCACGACCATGTTACACAGCTGGTGGAAGAACTTTCAGCTGTGGCACCGGTATACTTTTCCCGGGGCAATCATGAAGGCAAATATATTGCCAGTCAGGGCAGTCAGATAATTGATGATGTAAAAGCAGCAGGAGCGATATTTCTTGACCTGGGTTATGATGATATAGAAATAAACGGCCAGCAAATCCGCGTGGGCGGAATGGTGGATTATGCTTTTGCACTGGATAGCACCAATAGCACAAACCCAAAAACAATGAAAAAAGAAGTTTACAATTTTTTATGTGAATTTCAGGACAGCGAAAAATTAAAAATAATGCTTGCACATCGTCCGGACAGTTTTGTTCTGGGTGAGGCATCGAAAACCTGGGATGTGGACCTGGTAATCAGTGGGCATACCCACGGAGGTCAGGTAAGACTGCCTTTTCTGGGCGGACTGTATGCTTCTGACCAGGGGCTGATGCCAGACTATGTGTATGGCTTTTATAAAAAAGATAAAATAGATATTATTATATCCAGCGGTCTTGGCAGCGGATTTACTTGGGTGCCAAGGTTTAATAATCCTCCGGAAATAGTTCTGATAAATTTTATTCCGGAAAAATAAAATGTCAGTAAAAGAAGGAAAAAGTAAAGTGAGCAAGATACTTATAATCACAAATCACTCATATATGTTCTACAGATTCAGACTGGAACTGGTTCAGGAACTTATGAAAGACCACGAGGTTGTACTCAGTACACCATTTGTAGGTCATGAAGATGATTTTCAGTCTATGGGTGTGCGCTGTATAGATACAGCACTGGATCGCAGAAGCATCAACCCTAAAAAAGACCTGAAACTGTTCCGTTTCTACCAGAAACTGCTGAAACAGGAAAAACCGGACCTGGTTATTACATATTCCATAAAACCTAATATATATGGGGGTATAGCCTGCACTCTGGCAGGTGTGCAATACTGTGCAAATGTACAGGGGCTGGGCTCTGCATTCCAGAGAAAAGGTCTGGCGCAGTTTGTGGCTCTGCTTTATAAACTGGCATTTGTAAAAGTAAAGACAGTCTTTTTTGAAAACACTGTGGATGCCAGCGATTTTGAGAAAATAATTGGTCTTTCTGCTGACAAACAGACAATTCTTAATGGCGCAGGAATTGATATGGAAAAATATCCTTACAAAGAATATCCGGAAAATGACAGGACTCACTTTCTGTACATAGGCAGAATTATGAAGGAAAAAGGTATTGACGAACTTTTTTCCGCCACCCAGCGTCTGAAAGATGAAGGGGAAAACTTTGTGCTTGATATGGTTGGCTTTTTCGAAGAAGAATACAAAGAAAAAGTTGACGAAATGGAAAAGAAGGGGATTGTGAAATTCCACGGTTTCAAGGAAGACCCAAGACCTTACTATGAACAGGCAGACTGTGTTGTTCTGCCAAGTTATCACGAAGGTATGAGCAATGTTCTGCTGGAAGGTGCCGCAATGGGCAGACCGCTTATTACCAGCCGAATCCACGGCTGTATGGAAGCAGTGGATGAAGGAAACAGCGGTTATCTGTGTACACCTAAAGATGAAGAAAGCCTGTATCAGGTTATGAAAGAGTTTATCCATCAGCCGGTGGAAAAACGCAGGGAAATGGGTGTTTGCGGACGTCAGCTTATGCAGAATAAATTTGAAAAATCAAAGGTAGTCAAAGAAACAATCAAAGGGTTAAAACTTTAATTGTTTGTAGATAATAAATCATATATAAAGTTTCAGAGGAAGTGGAAAATGTACCATAAAATTAAAACAAAAATTGAAGATGGCACTGTCCGTGAACTCTGGAAAGAAGCCCTGTGGGTATGGCAATATGTTGTCCGTTACAAATGGTCTGTTGCAGCCCATATCCTTATGGGTGTTGCGGGCATTGTTATGGCACTGGGCAGCAGCGTTGCCAGTAAATTTCTTATTGATGCCGTTATCAGTTATGACAGTGGTGTCATAGGCAGTGCTGCCGCTATTATGCTGGGTATGCGACTGGGCAACATTGCCATGAGAGCTGTTTGTGCCCGTGTTGCTGCTGTGCTGAATATCCGCATCCAGAACGAAATTCAGGCTGAAATATATGGCAGAATTTTGCGTACAGACTGGCAGTCACTGGAAAATTTCCGCAGTGGTGATCTGCTGAACCGTATCAGCAGTGATGCAAATATTGTTTCCGGCAGTGTTACAGGCTTTATGCCCTCACTGATTTCAAACACTGTACAACTGGCGGGCGCATTTTTTATCATTCTCCATTACGACCCTGTAATGGCTCTGATTTCGCTTATCAGCACCCCAGTTACAATTCTTTGTTCCAATGTGCTGATGAGGAAAATGCGTTATCATAACAAAGCTATGAAAGATGTCTATTCCAATGTAATGTCTTTTCAGCAGGACAGTTTCCGGAATATTACCAGCATAAAATCATTGGGTGTAACCGACTGGTTCACCGAACAGATGATTCAGGTGCAGCAGGACTATAAAGAGAAATATCTGGAATACAGCAAGTTTTCTGTAGGCACAACTATACTTATGAACATTCTCAGCCTTGTCACATATATTGGATGTTTTGGTTGGGGTGTCTACCGTCTGTGGAAAGGCAGCATAACCTATGGCGAAGTTACAATGTTTCTTCAGCTTTCGGGTATGTTGGGCAATGCTTTTTCTGCCATTGTCAGCCTTGTGCCTGCCTGCATTTCCATTGGTACATCTGCAGGCCGTATAATGGCTGTTGTGCAGCTGCCACGGGAAGAAACAGTTATCCGGCCAGAGTTTCAAGAAGAAAAAGACTACACGTTGGTACTGGATAATATATCATTCAATTACCGGGGGGGTGTACCTGTACTGAAACAGGTCAATATGAAAGCATCACCGGGTCAGCTTATATCCCTTACAGGACCATCGGGTGAAGGCAAAACGACTTTGCTGAGAATTATGCTGGGGCTTGTTCACCCAACCGGTGGCAAAGCGTTCCTTATGGGTGACAGCGGCAGGGAATATTCTTTGTCTGCTGCGACCAGATTTATCTTTGGCTATGTGCCACAGGGCAATCATATTTTTTCTGGCTCGGTAGCAGAAAACCTGCGTATCAGCAAACCGGATGCTACAGATGAGGAAATGTGGCAGGTGCTCAGAATTGCCTGTGCAGATGAATTTGTAAAAAAACTGCCGGACGGTCTTGACCATCAGATAGGAGGCAGGGACAAACGTCTCAGCGAAGGACAGGCACAGCGTATTGCCATTGCAAGGGCATTGCTGAAGAGAGCCCATATATTGCTGCTGGATGAAGCCACATCGGCACTTGATATGAAAACAGAAGAAAAACTGCTGGCAAACCTTATGGCCAGCGGTCTTGTGAAAACCTGTATCCTTGTTACCCACCGCCCGGCAGGCAAAGATATCTGTGACTGCTGTTACTATATCCGGGACGGCAATATGACGGAGGAATACAATGGTTAAAAATACCCGTGTAATGTCTTCTGATGTTTTGCTGGAAGAATACCGACAGCTTTTGCAGGACGAAAGCATACAGGCGTTGCCACTGGTTATCAGCGGCAACAGTATGTCGCCGTTTCTGGTTCACGGCAGGGATACTGTTTATCTTTCCCGTCTGGACAGACCTGTAAAAAAGGGTGATGTGCTGTTGTACAAAAGAGACAGCGGTGCATATATATTGCATCGAGTTTATAAAGTGGAGGAAAACTGCTTCACAATGGTAGGAGATGCACAGGCCGCGCTGGAAAAAGGAATACGAACAGACCAGATTATTGCAGTTATGACATCGGCCCTGCGAAAAGGAAAAGTCCAGAAACCAGGTTGTTTCTGGTGGGAATTTTTTGAAAAGGTGTGGCCTTGGTTTGTTCCGGTCAGACCGGCAATAATAAAAATATATACTTTTATAACTGGAAACAAATAGATCAATACATAGAAAACAAAAAGGAGGGAATATGGTAGATATCCACGCTCATATACTGCCTGGTGTCGATGACGGTGCGCCAGATATGGACAGCGCACTGGAAATGGCGGCATTGGCTGTGGAAAGCGGTGTGACTGTGCTGGTGGCTACGCCACACTGTATGGATTTTGCTGACCGCAAAAATTACTGGGACAGCCGGCTTACAGAAGATATGCTGTATTTCCGACAGATGCTGAAAAAGGAAAAAATACCTCTTAAATTAAAACCGGGTATGGAAATTTTCGGGACTTCCAAAACTCCCGGACTTTTCAAAGAGGATAAATTAATTGGTATCAACGGCTCAAGGTATCCGTTGATAGAATTTGCATTTCACAATTATGCAGCACAGGCAACAGAAATTCTGGAAAATGTGCTGGCGTTGGGGTTGCGCCCTGTTATTGCTCACCCCGAACGATATAAATACATACAGTCTGACCCTGCATTGCTTAACCTGTGGACTGAAATGGGCTGCTTGCTGCAAATAAACAAAGGCAGTCTGCTGGGCAGCTTTGGCAGGGCAGAACAACAGCTGGCATTTGAACTGGTGGACAGAGGCTTTGCTTTTGCTGTTGCCAGCGATGCCCACTCGCCGATCAGACGTACAACCTGGATGAAGGATGTACAGCAGTTGCTGACAGAGGAATTCTCACCGGCCACTGCAAAAAAATTATTGGATGCCAATCCTATGAAATTAATCAACAACGAAATTATCCGTGAGGCACAACCTCACTGGTTCAGATAAAGGGAGGAGAAAAGGTGAACATAAAGAATAAAAAGTTATTTGTGTCTATGCTTGTACTGCTCTGTGCAATACTGACAGCAGCTTATGTTTTTCTTTTTGTGCTGTCAGATGACAGGCAGCCACCTGAAATACATATTGACTCAGAAATATTGAATGTTTCTGTTACTGCCAACGAAAAGGCTTTGCTGAAAGGCGTAACTGCAACTGATGATGTGGACGGAGATGTTACCTCCAGCATTCTTATTGAAGGTTTTTCCAAATTTACAGCAAAAAATACTGCATATATTACCTATGTGGCGTATGACTCTGCCGGCAATGTGTCAAAGGCAACCAGAACAGTAAAATTCAGGGATTATACACCACCTGTATTCGGTCAGACAAAGGCCCTTGTTTTTGCAAGCAACACCGCACCTGATGTGCTCAGTTTTGTGTCTGCAACAGACAAAATTGACGGCGATATCAGCGACAGGGTAAAGGGCACACTGCTCAGCGAAGCTACCAGCCTTAACTATCCTGGCGAACATCAGATAGAATTCCGTGTGACAAACAGTATGGGTGACACACAGCGTATCACACTGCCTGTGGAAGTTTACGATGCAGGCACTTACAATGCCACTGTGGAACTCAGCGAATATCTGGTTTATGTAAAGCAGGGCGGAGAATTCCGGCCTGAAAGTTACCTCCAGAACCTTGTTGTAGGCACAAAGGAGTATCCTCTTGTCGCCGACTGGAAAGCAGGCACTATGGTTTATGTGAACAGATATGTAAATCCAAGCATAAACCCAACTATAAACATTATAAATGTTGAAATGAAAAGTGATGTAGATACCACAACCCCAGGTCTTTATTCAGTTACATATATGGTGGACTTAGGCGGTCGTTACAAAGGCTATACACGCCTTAATGTGGTAGTGGAGGGATAGAAATGAGCGAAATCAATACAGCTATTCCCGGTCAGCAGTTGTCCGTAGGTGTGATTATAACTATCGTTCAGGATGTTTTGAAAAAATGGTATGTGATTCTGGCGTCAGTGCTTATTGCCGCCATGCTTACATTTGTAATTGTTGACTTTACATACAAACCGGTTTACAAGGCATCTGCAACCTTTGTTGTAAGTTCTGACAGTCCTACCAGCACATCATATACAAACCTCAGTGCGGCCAACAGCACTGCTGAAGTTTTTAAAGAAGTGCTGAACAGTTCAATCCTGCGCCGCAAGGTGCTGGAAGAAATGGGATTATCCTATTTTGACGGCACTATTTCTGCATCAGTTACAGGTGATACAAATCTTCTTGTAATGACAGTTACAGGTTCGGACCCACGCACTGTTTTTCTTATGTGCAAAGGCGTTATCGAACATCACCATGTGGTTTCACAGCAGGCGCTGATAGGCACTGTTATGGAAGTGCTTTCCTATCCTGCAGCACCTTCCAATCCTGTAAACCCTCCGGACATACTTGGAACTGTTGTAAAAGTTGCCATAGCGTTTGCTGTGGCAGTGTCAGGTCTTCTGGCTGTGCTGGCATATATGTCAGACAAAATCCGCAGCAGAAAAGAAGCGGACGAAAAGCTCAACTGTTATGTTCTGGGAGAACTTTATCACGAAAAGAAAAGAAAAACACTGTTTGGCAAAAGCAGGAAAAGCATTCTTATCACAAACCCTGTTACCAGTTTTGCCTATACAGAAGCTATCAACAAACTGGCTGGCCGTGTGGACAAACGCAGACACAAGGGCGAACATATCGTTATGATAACCAGTGTCCTTGAAAACGAGGGCAAATCCACAGTGGCCGCAAACCTGGCTATTTCACTGGCAAAGAAAGACAAAAAAGTCCTTCTTGTTGACTGTGACCTGCGCAAACCGTCACTGCACCTTATATTTGATATAAAAGAACTGGGCTATGGCACTGCCGATGTGCTCAAAGGCAAGGCAAAACTGGGCGATGCTGTGAAATATCTGAAAACGCAGAATATTTATCTGCTGGCAGGCAGCAAAAGCCTTAAAACAGCAACAGGTCTGCTGAACTCTGAAGCGATGAAAAATATGCTGGGTGAAGCAAAAGAAAACTACGATATTATCATTATCGATGTGCCGCCGATGTCAGCAGCATCTGATGCCGAAAACATCAGCGAACTGTCAGACGCATCTCTGCTGGTAGTCCGCCAGAATGCAGCAACAGCCGAGGCAGTAAACGATGCGGTGGCTGTGCTGGAAAGAAACAGTCATCTTCTGGGCTGTGTTCTTAACAATGTATACGGTTCTGACAACTTTACTCCTGTTTATCAGTATGGTAAATACGGTAAGTATGGAAAATACGGTAAATATGGAAAATACGGCAGTTACGGCTATGGTAAAAGCAACCGGAAATACTATAAAGCAAGCAATGATGAGGAGAATACATAATGAATAATAAATATATGGATAATGTATATCCCAAAATTGACTTGATAGCCCTTATCAGAGGGCTGATAAAAAGCGCAATGCGCCTGCTGGTGCCGGGTATTCTGCTGGTTGTACTTGCCACATCGGTTATGTGCTTCCGTGTGTGGCACAGCTATTATCCAAGATACCAGGCCAGTGCATCTTTTACAGTACATATGAAAAATCCATTCTATTCCACACAGCAGTATTACAACAACTCTGCAGCGGAACAGATGGCAAAAACTTTCCCGCAGATTCTTACCAACGGTCTTCTCAGTGATCGGGTAAAGGAACAGCTGGGTATTACTGCAATGCCAGATGTCAGGGCAAGCGCAGTGGGCAATACAAATATTTTTACCCTTACAGTTACTTCACCTGACCCACAGGTGGCGTATGATGTGCTTAACTGTGTTATAGAAAACTACCCTACAGTTGCTGAATTTGTGGTAGGCTCCACAGAACTGGCATTGCTGGACGAAAGCGGTATGCCAACCCAGCCTGTAAACCGACCGGATTATATCCGTTCAGGTCTGTTGGGTGCTTTTGCAGGCTTTGCAATATGGGGCTGTCTGGCATTTTTCTACTGGGCAACCCACAGAACTGTTTCAGGGGAAGAAGAACTGCGCAGTGTTATCAACCTGCCTTGCATCGGCCGTATGCCAAAAGTCCGCGGTATCAAAAACGGCAGATGTCCTGTTGTAAATGACAGAAACGATAAATTCGGCTTTAATGAATCTGTCCGTCTTCTCCGTATCCGTGTGGAAAGAGCCCTTGATAAAATCGGAGGCAAAGTTCTGCTGGTTACCAGTACATTGCCAAACGAAGGTAAAACTACAGTTTCCATAAACATTGCTACAGCTTTGGCACAAAAAGGCAAAAAAGTTTTGCTGGTAGACTGTGACCTTCGCAATCCGTCTGTTGGCAGTGTTCTTGGCATTGAAAATCAAAACGGTTTAAGCGAGTTTCTTAAAGCCCGATGCGACATAAACAGCATTTATTGCAACAGCAAAACACCTAATCTTTCTGTTGTTCTTGGCGGAAAACCGGTGGACAATCCGGTAATGCTTTTGAATAACAGAAAAGCCCACATTTTTGTGGAGGAAGTGAAAAAATCCTTTGACTACATAATTCTTGACACACCACCGTCAGCAATGATGGCAGATGCCACAGAAATAGGTCAGTGGGCAGATGCCAGCATTCTTACGGTCCGTCAGGATTATGCACTGCGCCGGCAGATTCTTGAAGCAGCCCAAAGCCTTAACGATACAGGCAAACCTATCCTGGGTACCATTATAAATATGACTACACCACAGTCAGGTAAATCAGGCTATTACGGTTACGGCTATGGTTATTATGGCAGCTACGGCGGCAGGGATGATGAAGAATAATGGGGGCTGAAAATGAAAGATAATCTTACAAATGGCGAAAACCGCCCCAAAAGAAAAATATTCAGAACAGTGCTGCTTATATTTCTTATACTGATTTTATTGCTGGCTGTGCTGGTATACGGCTATTTTCACAGCAAGTATTCCAAAATATACAATGACAGCAACAGCAAATCCTATTCAGAAGATTACGAAGGCACTGTCAATGCCAGTGATGAGTTGACCGAAGCAATGCGTGAATCCACAGTCCTGGCAGGTTTAAGTCCTATGGAATCAGTACTGGCTGATGGCAATATAGTCTGGGACGACAATGTTTTCAATGTCCTGCTCATTGGCACCGACGAACGCACAGATGGCTCTTACAGTGACAATGCCCGTGGCGATGCCTGTATGCTGCTTTCGGTCAATATGTCTGGCGAAGCCCCTGTGGTTTCCCTTGTCAGTCTAGAACGCGGTATGGGTGTGCCTATACTGGAAGGCCCTTATGCAGGCCAGTGGGACTGGCTTACCCATACATTCCGCTATGGCGGTGCTGAACTGCTGATGCAGGAAGTCAGCCACTGTTTCAAAGTTGATGTGGATTACTATGTGCGAATAAATTTCAATATTTTTATCCACGCAATCAACACATTGGGCGGCGTTACTGTAAACTTCGACCAGGCGGAAGCAGATGCCTTTATAAAAGCAGGCTACCATAATATTACAGTGGGAGAAAATCACCTTGACGGTGAAAAAGCCCTGTACTATGCCCGCCTGCGCTATATAGACAATGACTGGGTGCGAATCCAGCGCCAGCGCGAAATTGTTATTTCAGTTATCGAAAAATGCAAAAACAAATCCTTTGATGAACTGGATTCAATTATAGATTCGCTTCTGCCATTGGTGAAAACAAATATTCCAGAATCAAAAGTGGCTGAACTGATGAAACTTATCCCAGTTCTGCCCAAAACCACTACCCAGCAGATGACAGTTCCTGCACAGGATACTTTCGGCAGTATGGTGGGTATGGGCGGCAGAAATATGTTTGCAGTGGATTTTGAAAAAAATTCTGAAACTCTGAAAGAATTTCTCTACCCACAGCTTTTTGTACAACAGCAGCCACAAGCAGAACAGTCACCTGCCACAGAATAATATTTATCAGTTTACAATATGGTTACAAAAACCATTTTGGATATATTCACAATTATTTTCATCCAATTGTGACATTGCGATCACTTGCTAATATACACAAAGGATGATATAATAAATTAAATACAATAGTTTTATGCAAATACTCTTTTAAGAGATGAAATAAAACAAAAAACAATTGCCGAAACCCATAAAAATGGGTTTTGGCTACAAGCCTTGTATACTTATAGAAAGAAGGGATACGAATGCGTAAACAACTCAGTCGTATATTAGCTCTTGTCCTGGCTGTTTCCATTTCACTTAACAGCCTGCCACTGGCAGCTTTTGCGACAGAATCAACCCCGGTTGCGCCGGAAACTCAGGTAACCGAAACAGTTACCCCATCTCCTGAAGCAACCACACAACCAGACCCAACAGAAACCCCTGTTGAAAATCAGGAAGAAACTGACAACACTTTAAATGGTGGCAGTCAGGATATTTCTGATGTGGAAAACACTGCAGAACCTTCCACCGAACCTTCTGCAGAACCATCAACAGAGCCTTCCGTTGAACCTTCAACAGAACCAACTGCTGAACCATCAGTAGAACCATCTGTTGAACCTTCGACAGAGCCAACTACTAAACTCACAACAGTTCAGCCAAAAGCAGGCAGAGTGGTTGGCAGCAAAACAGATATCGATTATCTGTTTGTTGCAACAGACCGCCATCACATTGCTACTGCTATGGGTCCAATGATTAACGGTATGGAAGAAGATATCGGCGAAAATGAATTGGATTACCTTGCTTTGGGTGGCGATATTGACAGTACTGCTAATGACGATCCTGAGTATAAAACATCAAAAATACTTGCTGAAGTAACAGCAGCTACATCAAGCATTGATGCTACAAATATGGATATAGTTGCTGGTAACCATGATGATGGTACGAATGATGATGTGGGTATTTTCCTGGATAATCCTGAAGCAGGTTTGCTTTACGAAGGCGACAAATTCTATGTTTATGGTGTAACAGCCGACTGTATTTACAATGGCAGTAAGGTTGTACCATCAGCTGCACAGCCTGAATCAGCAGAATTTGTGGCATGGGCAAATAGCGAAGGTGTAGACAAAACCAAAGCAATTATCGTTGTTTCCCACGTGCCAATGCATTATCGCCGTGGTGAAAACAAAGGTGCAACTTATTGGGCAAATGCACTGAATACAGTTGCAGCTGGCGATGATGACATTATTGACCGCAACGTTCTTTTCTTCTGGGGTCATAACCATACCAATGAAGATTCAAGAGATACAAACGCATACTATGTTGCACCAAACAGCACACTTAATGTACAGTCAACTGGTAATGGTTCAACTGATATAAAAATCTACTTTACATATGCCAACGCTGGATATTTAGGTAATGATGTTGTTACTGGTAAAGCAATTAACAGGGCAACTCTGCTGACAATCACAGATAAAGAAATTACAGTTGATAAATATCATGTTGATACACGCGAATCCAGAAACACTATTGCTCGTATTGTTCCAGCTGCTACAATTTCTTCTATCGAAGTAACACCACCTGCAAAAACAGTGTACACAGTTGGCGATACACTTGACACAGCAGGTCTTGTAGTTACAGCTACATACAGCGATAATACAACAGCATCAGTTACAGATTACACACTGTCTGCTGTTGATATGTCCACAGCCGGCACAAAAACCGTTACTATAACCTATGAAGGAAAAACAGCTACATTTAATATTACTGTTAATCCAGCAGAACAGACATACTATTCAGAAGATACATTTGCAGCAGTAACTGCTACAGCAATTGGTGCTGAACTCACAGCAATCGATGAAGACAGCAAAGCTGAAGAACTTATGTCTTATTGGTTTGGCTATGACATCAGCCTTGATGGCCAGGTGGAAGGCACAACAGCTACAGTTAAACTGTGGCTTGACCCTGACGGAATGCAATCAAATAACCTTGTTGTATACCATTACAACGAAACAACTGGCAAATATGAAGCTGTTACATCTTATACAGTGGCAAAAGACGAATATGATGTGGAATACATTACTATCGAAAATGCCGCTATGGGTAAATATGTTTACGGCACTCCTGCTGAAAATATTCCAGCAGATGCTGTGCTTGACAGCATTGCTTTGGTTCCACCAACAAAAATTGACTATTTCGACATAGACGCTGTTTATAATGAAGACCTGCAGTCTTATGTTATCTACCTTGACATCACTGGCATGTCAGTAACAGCAAACTATGTTCTCGATGATGAAACATACACAAAAGAAATTTTCTGGAACAACTTCAATGAAGAAACAGATGGTTATGCACTTTCATTTGAAGGCCTGCAGCCAGGCTCCTACGGCGAAAAAACTGTAACAGTTTCTTATGGTGGCGAAACAGTTACATTTGTTGTCAAAACTTGGGCCAAAGAAATTACTGAAAATGGTATCACAATTTCCGTAGGCGAAGGCGAATATGGCCTGACAGGCGTTACAGCTGTTGACTCTGCAAATGAAAATGTTGCAACAGCCATTCACAACCGTGTAACAGGTAACTACAAAGCATACGACATTTCTCTTGAATTTGCAAAAGGTTACAAAGCAAATGACAGCGAAAAAACGGTTACTCTGCCAGTACCTGACGGCGTAACAGATCCTGTTGTTTACTATGTTTCTGACAGTGGTAAATCTGCTGTGGATATGCAGGCAGTAGTTAACGACAATGGTACTGTAACTTTCACAACTACACACTTCTCCACATATGTAGTAGGCGATCGTGCTACTATTAATCTGGAAAGTGGAGATGCAACTGTTGAAAGCACACAGACAACTACAACAAAAACAGTTTATGTACTTACAAGCAGTATCTCTGCAAATAATTCTTATCTGATTGTTAATGGTAACTCTGCAGGTTCTTACTATGCGCTTGCCAATAACAATGGTTCTGTGGCGGCAACAGGTGTTACTGTAAAAACAGATTCAGAAATCGGCACATATATCGAACTTGATGATGCTACAGATGAATTGTGGACAGTAGCTGGCAACTATACATTTGAGTGCGAAGATGGCTATTTGTATCGTGCAAGTAGTAATAATAATCCACCAAGAATTGATGATAGCTCAACAACTTGGTCTTATAACACTAGCAATCATAGATTGAGTTATACAAGAAATAGTAGTACATATTATCTCCGATATAATAGTGGTTGGTATGTCACAAACTCAAATAGCGCTTCAGGCAGAAGTGTTTACTTCTACGTTCCAACAACTGTTAATGAAGTTACTGGCGAACCAGGCCATGTATATTCTGTAACAGCTGACGATATTGAAACCGTAGCAGTTAAAGAATCAACTGTTAACCTTACATCTAAACTTTGGGATCTTGTAGAGGGTGCTGAAACACCTACAGATATCACATCTTCCTCTGGCCTTACTCCAACATATGAAGTAATGACAGGTGATGATAAAGGTACTCCTGGTGTTATTTCAAAAATTGAAAATGGTGTTGCTACACTTTCTGGCGTTACAGGCACCGCAGTTGTAAGGGCAACATACACATCAGGTGATTTGACAGCATATACTGAATTTGCTGTTACAGCCACAGCACCAGCCTTCTACTCTGTAGAACTGCATAAAGCAGAGCTTAAACCGGTTGAAGTAACAGAAAGCACATTTGTTACAAACAAATACTATACATATGATTCAACCAAAAACCGTTATGAACTGGCAACAGAGTTTGTGGCCGGCACACAGTACTATACAAATACTTTTGAAGTAGGCGATGTTATTGATAAACCGGTTGCACTTAAAGGCATAAAAGCAGGCGATACATATGCTGTATGGGCAGTTGTAAAAGCCCATGCTGCCGCAGGTGATGAAGGTGTGGATATCGGCCGTCTTGGCGAAGATCTTACATGGACTGTTTCCAATACATCCATCGCTACGATTGACCCTGTAACAGGCCTTATCACATTTACAGGCAAAAGCTATGGCGACATAGATGTTACAGTTTCTTACGAAGGTGCAGATGGTAAGGTTGTAACAGATACAATCAGACTTTCTGTAACACAGTCTCTTTACGTTGTTCCAGGCGATGGTACAAACGACTTCCCAACATACCCTGCAGAAGGTGCTATCCGTTTTGACAAAACTGCAACAGCAGTAGGTAACTATTCTGAAACAGGTATTGCACAGGTAGAGCTGTCTATGACAGGTGTACCTTTTACAAAAGATAACCGACTGGATGTTGTCCTTATGCTGGACCACTCCAACTCTATGACAGATTCACGTATGGCTGCTACAAGAGCTGCTGTTAAAGCGTTTGTAGAAAACATTGTAATCAATGAAGACGGCACATTTAACGATAACCGTATTTATATCGGCAGCTTTGCCGGTGGTAACCCTGAATATGCTGGTCAGTCAAGACATGAATTCCGTATCAATTTAATGACAACCAATGAAGAAGATGGTTATCAGATTATTAATAGTGCTGACGAACTGGATAAATTGATTGGTACAAGAAATGCTGATGGTACAAGAAAAAATGACGGTACAATCGATACAGTATTTGTGAAACCACAAAATCCACCATACGGCACAGAATATGACCAGTCCTTTGAAGAATGTTATAATATTCTTAATGCATCTAAAGCAGATGGCAACAAACAGTTCTGTGTATTTATGTCTGACGGTATTCCTAACGTATACAGATATGGCACAGGGGCAAATGATAAAATTACCAGTTCAAGTGCTATGGCGGAAATGTTTGCTACAGTTGACAGAGTGGAATATGCAACTCGTGGCGATAACTACAAATATGAACATTGGTCATCACTGATGAAACAGGATGGTGTTACTGTTTATTCTGTAGGTTTGGGCCTTCATGGTACAAACAGTTCCCTCAACGGTGCAACTGCAGAAGAATGTGAACGCGTATCCAATATGCTGCTGAACGATATTTCCGGTCCAGCAGGCGAAACTGCCGCACAGCGTGATACAGGTAATGCTGTTTCCAAACTTGATAAATACTTCTTCTCCGTTGCTGACGCAAACGCAGCAGCAGATATGAAGGACGTTTTCGGCAACATTTCCCAGCAGATTCTGGAAGCTGCAAAAAATGTTGTGGTAGAAGATAAAGTAGGCAATAAATATACAATCAACTTTGCTTTACCAGAAGGCATCACTTCCCAGGAAACAGACGGCCTGGAAGATTTCTATATCCAGGTTGCTGAATATAAACTGGATGCTAATAAAGAACGTACAGGCGACCCTACTATCAAGGAAAACTTCACATTTGATGGTGAAACAGGTGCGCTTGTAAGCCATACAGTTGATGGCACAGCCTGCGCTAACTGTGCACATGTAACTGTAGGCACAGTGGATGGTGCAGCAAATACTATCACAAAAATTGAAGGTAAATACTTCACATATGAAAACAAAGGCAAGGCAGATGGCGAATATCTGACATGGAAAGAAGAAAAAATCTCCTCCACAGAACTTGCACTGCAGTACTTTGCATATCTTGACAACTCAGCAGGTACAGATGTTGAAAATCAGATTCCTGCCGGTACATATTACACTAACGAATATGCTACACTGACATATACAAACTTTCAGGATAAAGAAGTACAGCAGGTATTCCCAAGACCACAGATGACTTGGAATGGTGCACAGGTATCTTACACATTCTACCTTGTAAATGAAGATGGTCAGCCTGTTAACCGTCTGGGCCGTGTAGTTCCATTTGCAGAAGCTGTTTACATCACAGATGTGTTTACAAAACACGTAATCTGGAACGATATGGAACAGTCTGCAGGTCTGGAAGCAAAATATCTTGCTGAAGACCTGGTGCCAGACGTATTCAGACTTTATGACGAAAGTGCGGCATACAATATTCATGTTTACGAAGATGAAAAACAGGTTAACCTGAACAACCACTTTGTAATCGAAGGTGCAGCAGACAAAAATACTACATATGTATTCAATACAAAGGCTGATGCAACAAAATACACTGTTCCTGGCACATATATAGATGATGCAAAAACAGACGGCTACTATTTCTGTAAGAGTGCTATTATCGAAGGTGCTAAATATACAACAAGTGAATTAGATGGTGTAACAATTTACACTGTTGACCTTAATGGTAAATCATACACACCTGTAGAAGGTGAAACACAGGCAACTATAAAAGAAATTCAGGATGCAGGCGGTAGTGTGACAGGCGGTACACAGATTGGCAACTATATCTACTATGTAGACGAAAATGGCAAGGTTTACACAATCGTTAAAAAGCATACAGACAACAGAGTACATAACAACTTTGACTTCCATAACACAACAGTTGCATTCGCAGTTGTTTGGAACAAATCTCTTGCCAACGATACAGTTGTTGTAGACTATGGTCTTGATGTGCTTATCGACGTTGTAGGTAATGACTATCTGCTGAATAACGAAGTTATTGGTATAGCTACAGATGCAAACGAATTGCCAGCTAATATTGTACTCAACACAGGCTTCTATGAACCACAGGACGGCAAAAACCGGCTTACAAAGAACCCTGTAACAGCCCCAGACGGCAGTTACACAATCTCTATTGAAGCCAACAGTAAGATTCGCTTCAAACAGCATACAATGCAGTTTGACGAACCTGTTGATTTCTACTACGAATCTCCAATCAGCTACATAAAGAACAGTGCAGATCCAAATACTCTGACAAATGCATTTATGTATGCAAAAGTAACAGTAATCCCAGCGACTACTATTTACTATGAAGATGATTTTGTAGACCTGAAAACATTTGAACCTGACACAGCCGATGCTGATGGCGACGGCAACACAACAGAATACATCGGCAAAGCTGGCTGGGATTCAAACTCTGTACAGAATGGTGTACAGGATCAAGACAGACCAGGCGAAAGCAAAATCAGTGCCACATTGGATGCTGATAACAACTATGGTTATGACAGCGCATATAAAGAAATGTCTACTTATTCTATGGGCTCAGCTGCAAAAACTACAGTTAACCTGAATAAACGCGCAGAAGCAGTGTTTACATTCTGGGGTACTGGCTTCGATGTAATCAGCATGACAAGCAATACAACAGGTAGCATTACTGTTCAGGTTTATAAAGGTGATTCAGCAACTGGTTCTGCATATAAAACAACAATGGTTGACACATACTATGGTATGAATGCAGACGGCTCTATATCACTTAATAATCCAGAAGCAATTTATCAGGTTCCTGTTATCAAGATGTCAGGTCTGGAATACGGTCAGTATACAGTGAAGATCACAGCATTATATATTGAATTCTATGATCATACAACAGCTTCTGGTGAATATGATCTGTATCTTGATGCTATACGTATCTACGACCCAACAGGTAACATAAATGATACAGCTAATAATGCTTACGTAGCTGATGGCGAAGGCTGGCCAACATATCAGGAACTGCGTAATAATATCATTGCAGCTTCTAACTATGTTACAACAGAAAATGAAGATGGCACAGTAACAGTAACAGGTAACGATTTAAGCGGTGCAATCTTTATTGACTGCAATGATGCAACAACATCAATAGCTGACTATGTAAGTTATGGTCCTAACAATGAACTTTATCTGGCACCTGGTCAGGCTATTGCATTTAGCGTTGATACAGCAAATGTTGCAGATGTTCAGCTTGGTATAAAAGTTGCAAATGGCAATTCTGTAAAATATGAAATCAATGGTGATTCCTTTACTGTAGACACAACAACTGATATGTATTACAGCATCTTGAAATATGCTGAAGATGGAGTAATAACAATCAAAAATGTTAGTGAAAGCGCAACATCTGGTGAAGAAACAATTGTTAGTCCTATTCTGTCACTGACAAATATAAAGACAACATATAAAACTGAACCTATTTCACCTGCAATGTTGAGAATGACTCCAGAGGCTGCAACATTCGCGCTTATGAGAATGCGTGCACCAGTGGTTCAGGAACCAGAAATTGATAATACAATTACAGAAACTCCGGAACTGGAAGTAACACCTGAACCAACACCTGATGCTACACCAGACCCAGAGGAAACTCCAGAGCCAACTCCTGAGGTTACTCCAACTCCAGAACCAGAAGAAAATGAAAAACCTGGTAATAACAAACCAGAAAAACCTTCTAAACCTGATAAGGATGAAAAACCAGACAATAACAAGCCTGAAAAACCATCTAAACCTGGTAAGGGAGAGGATAAAAACAACAATAGTAAACCATCCAAACCTGCCAAAGAAAACGAAAAACCAAATAACAGCAATAAGCCATCCAATGGCAATAACACAACAACTGTTATTAACAATGTAATTAATACTGTTATCAATTTCGTTTCAAACTTGTTAAACAATATATTCAGATGGTAAGGGAGGGAACTATATGAAAAAAATATATTCAAAACCTGAAATTATGTTTGAAGATTTTACTCTCAGTATAAATATAGCTGCAGGCTGTGATACTAAAGTAGAAGGTGCTAATAGTGGCGATTGTGGCTATGAAACAGGTGGTTTAGTTGTATTTTTGGAAGGAGTAACTGGATGTACTGGTCTTCAGATACCTGAGGGAGCAGAAGGTGCATTTAACTTTCCTTGTTATCATGTTCCAGATTCAGATACTAACCTCTTCAACTCATAATTTCTAATACTTAAAGCCAGAAGGCCGTGCCGGTTGCGGCGCGGCCTTCTTTATATGGCAAATACTTTTTAAAGGCAAAATATGAAAAAACTTATAAACAAAAAACTGATTGCCACTTTATTGGCAATTATCACAACATTATCGTTCTTTACAGCCTGTGGCGGCGCTGCGAATTCCGGCTCATCTTCACAGCCGGCGCTGCCGGATAATAGTCAGCAGGCATCTGCTGACCAGTTAGAAGAACATTATATAAATCTTAATAATGGGCTGGTAATTACCGACATCGGCAGTTACACCGGCATCTATATGGAAGACGGCAGCGATGAAGTTGTTTCCGGTGTGCTGATGATGGTAGTAAAAAACACAGGGGATAAAACAGTCCAGTATGCAAAAATTACCCTTGAAACAGGCGAAACAGATGGCTTGTTTGAACTGACAACCTTGCCACCGGGCCAGTCTGTTGTTCTTTTGGAACAGACCAGAATGTCTTATGACAAAAACACAGCCTATACAACTGTCACAACAGAAAATCTGGCACTTTTCAGTGCGGAACCATCTCTTATGACAGATAAACTGGAACTGCAGGTGCTGGATGGAGTTATCAACGTTACAAATATTTCAGATAACGACATTGATGGCGAAATTGTGGTTTATTATAAAAACAGTGCGGCTGACTTGTACTATGGCGGCATAACATACCGTAGCCGAATCACTGGTGGCCTTAAAGCCGGTGAAATCCGCCAGGTAGTTGGTGCTCACCTGTCAAAATCCGGCACGGCTATTATGTTTGTTACTATTGTTTAAACCATGAAAATAAAGAATTACTGTTTTGCCGGTGTGGAATATCAGATTATCATGCCGGAAGAAATAATGTATACAGATGAAAGATTCCTTGCTCCTTTTGCAGTAGAAACTGTAGAAAATCCACATATTTTTAATTTTGATTATTGCGAAGAACTTACACAGCCAACCGGTCAGTGCGTGGCGAAAAAGCCGGGTTTCCGTGTATACAGTGAAAATGGTGCATCTGTGCGATATATAGGTTCAGTGGAAAAAAGCTGGGAAAATGCATATATCCGTGCAGAACATAAAGATTACAACCACAATGTCCAGCTGAAAAAATCACAGTTTACAGATAGGGTAGGCACCCATACAGTGCTGTCATCACTGGCGGCAGAGCATCTGATTGCCCAGGCCGGCGGTGTGGTATATCACTGTTCTTATATAGAACACAATGGCGAGGCCATTTTGTTTACTGCACCTTCAGAAACAGGCAAATCCACACAGGCGGACCTGTGGAATAAATATAGAGGGGCGCAGATAATCAATGGTGACAGGGCAGCGATAAGAAATGTTGACGGCAAAATATATGCCTGTGGCATACCCTTTGCCGGCAGTTCAAAATACTGTAAAAATCGTACATTACCGTTGAAAGCTGTTGTATATCTGGCACAGGCACCTGTTACAACAATTAAAAGAATCAAAGGCTACCGGGCTTTTTCAAAGGTATGGGAAGGTGTAAGTGTAAACACCTGGGATAAGGATGATATGGAAAAGGTTTCAACATTGGCAAAGAATATTGTTGAAAATATTCCGGTCTATTACCTTGCATGTATACCTGACGAATCCGCAGTTATCGCTTTGGAAAAGGCTTTGGAGGGAGAAATATAGATGAAAAAAGTTAATACAGAACCTTATATAGCCACATATCTCCACAGTAAAGGGCGCAGGCTAAAATTGCCAATCGGTGGCAATTTTGAACTGACAGCCCGTTGTAATTTTGATTGTCCTATGTGCTATGTGCATCTGAAAAATGATGATATACAGGCGCAGGGCAAAGAACTTACAGCACGGCAGTGGATTGACATTGCCAGACAGGCAAAGGATATGGGTATGGTTTTTGTCCTTCTCACAGGGGGCGAACCATTTGTGCGCAAGGACTTTTTTGAAATATATGATGCAATGAAAGAAATGGGGCTGATGATTTCAATCAACACCAACGGCTCTATGCTATCAGGGGAAATATTGCGCAAACTTATTGAAAACCCACCTTTCCGCATAAATGTTTCCCTTTATGGCGGTTGCACAGAAACATATAAAAATATGTGCGGCCAGGCTGCATTTGATAAAGTTATTGAAAATATCCGTGCTGTAAAAGAGGCTGGTATAGATATTCGTCTCAATGTATCAATCACACCTTACAATCAGCAGGATATTGAAAAAATATATGCCATTTCACAGGAACTCGGCCTTCACGCAAAAGCCTCCAGCTATATGTACCCATCTATCCGTGTCAACGGTGGGCAGTATGGTCATGGAGACAGGCTGTCTCCACTGGAAGCAGCACGTTGCAGTGTAAGATGGGATAAACAGCGTTTTACTGAAGAAGAGTTTATGCTTCGTGCAGAAAATATGAAAAATCTTATTGCGGTTGATGAACCTGACTGCCCAGCAGACCTGGACGAAGGCGTAGGTTGCCGTGCCGGCTCATCTTCATTCTGGATGACATGGGATGGCCGTATGCTGCCTTGTGGAATGATGCCGGGCCCTGCAGCTTATCCGCTGGAAGATGGTTTTGAATCTGCCTGGAAAACCATAGTTGAAAAAACGGCGGAAATCCGCATACCTCCACAGTGCACAGCCTGCCCTAAACGCCCTGTATGCCCTGTTTGCGCCGCAGTGTGTGTGACAGAAACCGGCCGTTTTGACGGTGTACCGTCCTATGTATGTCAGCAGACAGAAGCCACCATACAGGAAACCTGGAAAGCTTATCAGGAAAGGAAAACAGAAGATGAAAATTAAAAAACAGCTGATTAAACGCGATATTGCCGGTGATACAATTCTTGTGCCTGTTGGTAAAACAGTTTATGATTCAAACGGGCTTTTTGTCCTTAATGAAGTGGCAACATTTATCTGGGATAATCTTCCAGAATTGGATACACAGGAAGAAATTGTTGCCAAAATACTGGAAGAATACGAAGTTTCACAGGAAGAAGCTGCAAAAGACACTGCTGAATTCCTCGGCAAACTGCGTGAAATGCAGATTATAGATTAACATTAAATCCCCGTGCTGTTTCGTTCAGAAAAGGGATTTTAATGTAAAGAAACATATCAATTTTCTATTATAAACACATTTCTTTGACGGACGGAGAAAGATGGACAGAATCTACACCTTGTTTTTAAATATTTTAAAGTCGGCACTACAGGCACAGACCTACACTGACACAGACAACATCACACAGGAGCAGTGGACACAGATTTTCAGTCTGTCACAGTATCACAATGTATTGCCGCTGATTTATCAGGCGGTTTACAATTGCCCTGCATTGTCCGGGTCAATGGCACTGCGCAGCAAAGTGCGCCAGCTGGTTATGCTGCAAACCGTAAAAACAACCGAGTTTTTACAGCTTTACAGCAAACTGAAAGAGGCTGATTGCACTCCGCTGGTTGTAAAAGGTTATGTGTGCCGCAGTCTGTATCCACAGCCGGATTTGCGTCTTTCCACAGATGAAGATATGCTTATCCCGCAGGATAAATTTGAAAAATGTGTACAGATTTTCAAAGAATTTGGTCTTGATACAGAAACACCTGCAGAAAGATTTACCACCGAATACGAAATCCCTTTCAGAAAAACAGGCAGTCCACTGTATATAGAACTGCATAAAACTCTTTTTCCGCCTGATTCACAGGCCTATGGCAACTGGAACAGCTTTTTTACAGATGTTTTCGACAATGCTGTTATGGTTGACGGCATTATGACATTAAACCATACAGACCATCTGTTTTATCTTATATGCCATGCATTCAAACATTTTATTCACAGCGGCTTTGGTATCCGCCAGGTTTGCGACATTGTTATCTATGCCAATGCTTATGGCGCACAGATAGACTGGCAAAAAGTTTTTGACAACTGCAAAGTAATAAATGCGGATGTTTTTGCCGCTACACTGTTCAGAATCGGTGAAAAATATCTGATTTTTGACAAAGAAAAAGCCAATTATCCTGCCGGTTGGTCAGCCTGTTCACAGGACGAAACAAATATGCTGGCCGATATGCTTTCGGGCGGTGTTTTCGGTGGTTCCACAATGAGCCGCAGACACAGCAGCAATGTTACTCTTGATGCTGTTGTAGCGGACAAAAAAGGCAAAAAAGCAGGCAAAAGTCTGAAAGGCACCCTGTTCCCACCTGCAGAAAAACTGCAGTCAAGATACCCGTACCTTGAAAAGAAACCCTATCTTTTGCCAAAAGCCTGGGCCAGCCGTGCAATGACTTATGCAAAAGAATTGCGCAGTTCAAAAGGCAATTCGGCGATAGATTCACTGAAAATTGCCGGCAGCAGGGTAGACCTGCTGAAAGAGTACAAGATTATCAAATAGAATATTTTATAAAAAAGTAAACACCCCAGACGGCTTGTATAAGCCACCTGGGGTGCTTTTGTTTTTATTTAGTTAAAAGGTGTACCACCAAAATATCAATAATCTGGCTGACTGTAATATTTTCAGGTATTGTTGCACCGGTAATGCCTGCCAAAGCAGACATATCTATATTCAGCAGCAGTGTGCGTATACATCTTTCGATAGATTTTGGGTTGCACTCAAACAGCCGGGCAACCGGTGGATAAATATCCCTGGAAAGATTGTATTTGATATTTTTCTGTTTGAAAATTTCTTCGATTACTGATATCAACAGCCAGAATCCTTTATAGTTGCCTATTGGTTTCAGGGGCAACATTACGTTATAAATAGCCATATAATCCGGCTGTATGGTGGAGTGTGTGTCAGGCCACATTTCCTATCTGCCTTTCTACCGATATTTTGTAATTGTTGATAAATTCAACAGGATTTTTGTGACAGAAACACAGAAACTGGCACAGTGTCACCGCACCGCAGCAGGAACAGCCGTGGTCCAGTTCTATATAGGAACGCACGTCCATCATCAGCAGTTGGGCCATATCTTCCTGTGTCAGGTTCTGTTCATTTCTTGTCTTTATCAATTCGTTGTAAAACAATTCTTTTAAAATCTTTTCGCATTCTTTTCTCATATAGGTTACTTCCACAGTTACATAGTTTTGAAAATTTGTCGACAAATACTGATAAAATATTACAATTTTCTCGGCTTATGTAACATGAGGCGCACCTCAGGAAATTTATGGAAAATTTCAAAAGTGATAAATTTTTCGGTCAATTATTGCTGATTGACCATTTTTTACAGGCACAAGTGTTAAATGGTTAAATTGCGGATAAAAAGTTATAAATCAGGTGTATTCGTTGTATACAGTGATTGTTTCAGTTTGTCCGGACTGTGTATAGGCTGTTACAGTTAGTTCGACTTTATAATCTTTATTAGATGAAAAAGCATAAGTGTTGTATGTAGTATGATAATTATTATACACAATCTTACTTATACTCGAAACTTCTTTATAACTTGTAAAAAGCCCTTTTTCATATAAGACAACATCTATATCCATTTTATACACATCACTTACTGCTGTCATACTTGCAATGTAAGTGTCATCGCTTAAAGAACATACAGCTGTCGCGCTATTCATCAATGACCATCTTGGCTGTACCCGGGATACTGCCACT
>JAFSCU010000043.1 GCA_017436575.1 Oscillospiraceae bacterium | reverse complement strand
TGCTCTCCCAGCTGAGCTATGCTCCCACACTTTTCCTCTTTCAAGGATGCTGGAGCGGGTTACGAGGCTCGAACTCGCTACCTCCACCTTGGCAAGGTGGCGCTCTACCAGATGAGCTAAACCCGCATTTTGTCGCCGAGATTGGGTGGGAACACCAGGGCTCGAACCTGTGACCCTCTGCTTGTAAGGCAGATGCTCTCCCAGCTGAGCTATGCTCCCATAACTCTCGGCAACGTTAATTATTATACCACTGATTTCAGATTTGTCAACACTTTTTTTGAATTTTTTTCAAATATTTTCAAGAACTTAAATATTTAACCAAAACAACAATATAATTATTTATTTTTAAGTGTTTTGATCATTCTATCCAAATCTTTTTTAGTGAAATAGTATTTGGCATCACAGTATTGACAACCCATTTCAATCTGTTCTTCTTCATCACGCAGCATTTCAAGATCTTTAATACCAATGCTGATAAGCGCTTTTTCTACCCTGTCACGGTTACAGTCACAGTGATAATGCACTTCACTTTCATCAAGAATATTTGGATTGAAACCTTCCAGAACTGTATCTACTACATCATATACTGTTTTATTACTTTCAAAAAATGAAGTAATGCTTTTAACATTTTTTATATTGTTTTCCAGCATTGTGATTTCTTCATCTGTAGCACCTGGCAGCAACTGTAACAGATAACCACCCGCTCTTTTGATTGTAAGGTCAGGATTTACCAGAACACCCAGTGCACATACAGTTGGAATCTGTTCAGAATATGCATAGTAAGCAGTAATATCTTCAGCAATTTCGCCGCTTTCCAGTGGGATACTGCCTACATACGGTTCTTTAAGACCAATGTCTTTTACAACATACAAAAATCCATCTCTGCCTACAGCACCGCCAACATCCAGTTTGCCGTCTGCACGCAGTGGCAGTTCAACTATATTATTTTCCACATAACCTTTGCAGTTGCCTCTGCCGTCACATCCAACTGTAAGCAGTCCGATAGGACCATCAGCTTTAATACGTAATGTGATGGAATCATCAACACTTTTCAGATTGGCAGCCATCAGCTGTGATGCAGTAAGAAATCTGCCCAATGCAGCACTTACCACTGCAGATGTCTGATGAATTTCTTCCATTCTTTTTACAATGTCTGTTGAGTCTATAACTGTGATTACAACACCGCCCATATCAGAAATTGCTCTAATTATTTTAGCCATTGCTATGCTCCTTTTTAACCATAAACAAATATCTCTGAGTATCTTCTTTTATATCTTTAAAAGATTCCCCATCTATAAGCTTTATAACTTTAAGACCTGCTTTTTTCAGCATGGAAAGCACATCTTCAAGATTATAATAATATTCAAAAAATTCTTCACTGTACACTTCACCGGCATGTTTATCATTTATTGTAATGGAAATTTTTGTTCTGTTTTCATTATCATAAAGAGTATTTCGCCAATGACAGTCAGCTTCTTCGTCTATAAAGTCAAATACTTCATTTTTCAATACGTTAATATGTTTATACCTGGTATTCATATCAAAGATAAACACACCGTCAGGGTCCATAAACAATGAAACCCTGTCAAAAAGCTTCTGTACAGCCTGCGCACCTTCAAGATGGTTTACAGTGTCAAATGTACATGTAAACAGATCTACAGTGCCATACATATCCAGCTGAGTAATATCCTGTTTAAGAATCTGTATATTATATGCCTCTGCTTCATCTCTTTTATCAAAGAGAACATCCAACATTTCGTCAGAATTGTCCACCGCTATTACATCAAAGCCGGCGCTGTTAAAACGAAAAGCCAATTCACCTGTGCCACAGCCCAGGTCACATACGATACCTTGGGTAACACCACCCTGTTTTGCAAGAGAAATTATATTTTTAAACAGCTTGTCATAGTCGGCATTATAGTTGAAATAATCATAAAAATAACTGAATTCTTTATATGACATAATTATTCTCCCAAAAAGCCTTCAATTGTGCTGCTTAATGTATCTATCCCGATATTTTTTGGCACACTTGTAAGAATAACATCTGACCAGCTATAACCCCGGCAATATTCCTTAAACTGTTCTACAGCAGCATTCTGCTGTGTTTTATTCAGTTTATCACCTTTTGTAAGAGCAATAATAAAAGGAATATTATGGTGTGAAAGATACTCCAGCATCATATAGTCATCATTTGACGGCTCTCTGCGGCAGTCTATAAGCTGTACTACAAGATTAATGCCACGGCCTGTTTCAAAGTAGGAATTGATAAGTTTATCCCATCTCTGTCTTTCTTTATCACTTACTTTTGCAAATCCATAACCTGGCAGGTCAACAATGTAAAAATCGTTGACTGTATAAAAATTGATGGTACCTGTTTTGCCTGGTTCACCAGATACTCTGGCCAGATTTTTTCTGTTGCAAAGTTTATTTATAAGGCTGGATTTACCAACATTACTGCGACCGGAAAATACAACTTCCGGTTTTACAGATGCCGGAAGCTGTTTATTTGTACCGAAAGCAGCAAAAAATTCTGCTTTTTTAATAATCATTTTTCACCTAATTAAGATTTACACTTATTGCCTGGTCAATAGTTTTTACAGGCACAAATTTAATCTGTTCTTTAACTTTAATGTCAACATCCTGCAGGTTAGGCTGATTGTCATAAGGAATAATTACTGTTTTTATTCCTTCTCTGTATGCAGCCATTGCTTTTTCTTTCAAGCCACCGATTGGCAGCACTCTGCCCTGCAATGTTACTTCACCTGTCATGGCAACATCACCTTTTACACTTCTCTGTGTCAATACTGATAAAAGTGCAGTTGTAAGTGTAATGCCGGCAGATGGACCATCTTTTGGCACAGCACCTTCAGGTGCATGAATATGAATGTCAATTTTTGAAAAGTCTGTTGTAATGCCATATTTTTCTGCATTTGCCTTAATATAACTTAAAGCAATTTTGCATGATTCTTTCATAACATCACCCAGACTGCCTGTCAGTTCCAGTCGGCCATTACCATTAGGAATAACAGTAACTTCTATCGGCAGCATTTCACCGCCTACACTGGTCCATGCAAGACCGTTTGCAACACCAACAGTATCAGTCAGGTCAAGATTATTAGGTTTGAATTTTTCAGCACCCAACAATTCGATTACTTTATTTTTGGTGATTGAAACTTTTTTAGCTTTACCGGATGCAATTATTTTAGCGCATTTTCTCAGCAAATCAACAATTGTTCTTTCCAGAGTTCTTACGCCGGCTTCTTTGGTATAGCAATCGATAATTTCATATATTCCACTATCATTGAATTTGACATACGGTTTCATGCCGTTCTTTTCCAGCTGTTTAGGAATCAGATGTCTTTTTGCAATATTGAATTTTTCTTCTCTTGTATAGGAAGAAAGTTCGATAATATCCATTCTGTCCAACAAAGGAGCTGGAATAGTGCTCATATTATTGGCAGTAGCAATAAAAAACACATTGCTCAGGTCAATAGGCATATCTATGTAGTGGTCATTGAAGGCGTGATTCTGTTCACTGTCCAGAACTTCCAGCAAGGCAGAAGCAGGGTCACCACGGAAATCACCTGCCAGTTTGTCAATTTCATCCAGCAGAATAACCGGATTGTTTGATTTGGCATTTATAAGTGAAGTGGCAATTTTGCCAGGCATAGCTCCCACATAAGTTCTTCTGTGGCCTCTGATTTCACTTTCGTCCCTTACGCCACCCAGTGATACACGGACAAAATTACGGCCAAGGCATTCTGCAATAGAAGATGCAATACTTGTTTTACCTACACCTGGAGGACCAACCAGACAAATAATCTGACCTTTTACATCTTCTTTAAGCTGGCGAACGGAAAGAATTTCAAGCACTTTTTCTTTAACTTTCTCCATACCATAGTGGCCTTTATTCAATATCTGTTCAGCTTTTATTACATTTGCCTGTTCTTTTGTAGAAACATTCCAAGGCAATGAAATACAGGTATCCAGATATGTTCTGATAACTGCTGCTTCCTGTGAAGAGCCCATCATTTTTGAAAGACGATTTACTTCTTTCATCAGTTTGTCTGTTCTGTCATCGGAAAGTCCCAAAGCAATAATTTTCTGTTTATACTCATCACTTTCTTTTACAGTATCTTCACCTTCATCCAATTCTTCAGAAATTGTCTTCATCTGCTGACGAAGATAATATTCTTTCTGGCTTCTGTCCATTTCAGCATGAACTTTTGTTTTTATGTCAGCTTCTATTTTCAGAACTTCAAACTCATTTTTAAGGAATTTAAGAACATAATTCATTCTTTTTTCCAAAGAAGATTCTGTAAGAACAGCCAGTTTGTCTTCCACTCTGAACATAATATTGGCAGCTATGTTTTCACAAAGCTGATTTGGTTCATCAGAAAGGAAAATTTTAGATATAACTTCCTTTGAAAGTTTTGGAGCAACTGTAAGATAAGCTTCAAACATTTCTTTAATTGAACGCACAAGAGCTTCCGCCACATTTTCTCTGCCTGAACGAATTTTATTTACAGGATAATTTTTTGTCAGTGCACTGATAAATTTATTTCCCTGTTCTATATCAACTGTTTTGGCACGGTATTTGGCATCTACCATAACCTTTACCAGACCCTCCTGAAGTTTAAGCACCTGTTTGATTTCAGCCACAACGCCTACATCGTACACATCAGCTTTACCGGGGTCTTCTACATCCATATCTACCTGTGGGACAAGATAAATCATTCTGTCATTTGCCATTGCTTCATTTACGGCATTTACAGATTTTTCTCTGCCTACATCAAAATGAACAATACTGTTTGGAAAGATAACAAGACCACGCAATGCGATTGCAGGCAAATGCAGATATTCACCTATTTTGTCAGTCTTTACTTTTACTTTAACAGACATAATTACCTCCTTATAAAATTTGGATACACTTGAATTTATATTATAACAAATATAAAAGATTTTTTCAATAGAGCCATATTTAAAATAAAAAGAGACGCCATAAGACGTCTCTTATAAATCAGTTAAAAGAATTATCACTGTAACGCTGACGTGCCTGACCATATACATACTGGCAAACACCTGTTTCAACTGCATTTCTATCCAGGATAACTTTTTCTATTGTATTGTCGTCAGGTACCTTGAACATGGCATCCATAAGACAATTTTCAAAAATTGATCGCAATGCGCGTGCACCGCTTTTTCTTTCAATAGCTTTTTCAGCAATCATTTCCAAGGCTTCATCTGTGATTTCCAATTCCACATTATCAAGACCAAACAGGGCCTGATACTGCTTGATAAGAGAGTTTTTAGGTTCTTTGAGAACTCTGATAAGAGCATCTTTATCAAGTGCGGAAAGAACAGAAACAACCGGCAGACGACCGATGATTTCAGGTATAAGACCAAATTTTACCAGATCATCCGGTTCAACCTGTTTCAGAACTTTTGAAATATCTTCTTCCTGTTTTGCTTTTACTGTGCCGCCAAAGCCTAATGTACCTGCAACAGATGTGCGTTTTGCAATATGTTTTTCAATACCGTCAAATGCGCCGCCGCAGATAAACAGGATATTCTTTGTATCAATCGGTATAAATTCCTGATGTGGATGTTTTCTGCCACCCTGTGGTGGAACTGAAGCAACTGTACCTTCAAGAATTTTCAGCAGAGCCTGCTGTACACCTTCACCACCAACATCACGTGTAGTGGATGGGTTTTCGCTTTTGCGTGTAATCTTGTCGATTTCATCAACATAGATAATACCAATCTGTGCTTTTTCTACATTGTAGTCAGCAGCCTGGATTAAACGTAAAAGAATATTTTCTACATCTTCACCAACATAGCCTGCTTCGGTAAGAGTTGTAGCGTCAGCAATTGCAAAAGGAACGTTCAGCATTTTTGCCAATGTCTGTGCAAGCAAAGTTTTACCTGTACCAGATGGACCAAGAAGCAGAATGTTACTTTTCTGAATTTCAACATCATCAATTTTATTGCCGCTGAGGATACGTTTGTAATGGTTGTAAACAGCTACACTCAGAGCAATTTTTGCATCGTCCTGACCGATAACATATTTATCAAGGCCCTGCTTGATCTGCATTGGAGAAAGAATATTTATATCTTCTTCCCTGCTGTTTCTTTTCTGTGACTTGGAAGATTTTTTAGGTTCCATAAGACCTTCATCTTCCAGCAGATCACAGCATAAAGAAATGCATTCATTACAGATGTTTACACCCGGGCCAATGATAATACGTTCAACTTCATTGGAAGATTTGCCACAAAAACTACAAGAAATAACCTTATCTTTATTTGCCATATTTCTCCGTTATCTGTGCTCAATCACTTTGTCAATCAGACCATATTCACAGGCTTCCTGTGCAGACAGGAAATTGTCACGGTCTGTGTCAGCTGTAACTTTTTCCAGTGTCTGGCCTGTTCTTTCAGCCAGAATTGTGTTCAGCTTTTCTTTCATTTTAATAATTCTGTCAGCATGAATTTTAATATCTGAAGCCTGACCCTGCATGCCGCCAAGTGGCTGGTGAATCATAATTTCGCTGTTTGGCAGTGCATAGCGTTTGCCTTTTGCACCTGCAGCCAGCAGAAATGCGCCCATAGATGCAGCCATACCGATACAGATAGTAGATACATCGCATTTGATGTACTGCATTGTATCATATATAGCCATACCTGCTGTAATGGAACCGCCTGGGCTGTTGATGTAAAGATGAATATCTTTATCAGGGTCCTGTCCTTCAAGATAGAGCAACTGTGCAACAACAAGACTGGCTGTTGCATCATTTACTTCATCAGACAGCATTATAATTCTATCGTTAAGCAGACGGGAAAAAATATCGTAAGATCTTTCTCCTCTGCTTGTCTGTTCAACTACTACTGGTACTAATGCCATAAAATAACCTCCAATTTCTTTCATTAGTTAGTTTAGGCTATAACAGTAAAAATTATGCGTTTGTGATTTCAGCGTTTGCTTTGATGAAATCAATAGCCTTCTGAACTGCAAGGTCGTGTTTTACTTCTTCAACCGGAATCATTTTTCTCAGTTCTGGCAGTGGGAAGTTGTAAGCTGTTGCAGCTTTCATCAGCTCTTCTTCGTATTCTTCGTCAGAAGCTGTAATTTCTTCAGCTTTAACTACTGCTTCCAGAGCAAGACGGATTTTTACCTGTTCTTCAGCCTGTTCTCTGAATGTTTTTCTGAAGCTTTCCATATCCATCTGTGTGTACTGCAGGTACAGTTCGATAGAAAGGCCCTGCTGTGACAGTCTGTTGGCAAAATCATTTACCATGTCGTCAACTCTTGTTTCGAACATAGCTTCTGGGATGTTTGCTTCCATACCTTCAACAACCTGAGAAACCAGTTTGTTTTCCATATCCATTTCAGCAGCTCTGTCAGCTTCTTCACCTTTAACTTCTTTGATGTTTGCTTTCAGTTCTTCCAGTGTATCAAATTCACTTACATCTTTAGCAAATTCATCATCGATTTCTGGCAGTTCTTTAACTTTGATTTCGTTCAGTTTTGTTTTGAAAACTGCTGGTTTGCCAGCCAGTTCTTCAGCGTGGTATTCTGTTGGGAATGTTACTTCTACATCGAATTCATCGCCGATGTTGTGGCCAACGATCTGTTCTTCAAAGCCAGGGATAAACTGACCTGAACCAAGAAGCAGATCAAAACCTTCGCCTTTACCACCTTCAAAAGCAACGCCGTCAGCAAAGCCTTCAAAGTCGATGTTAGCTGTGTCGTCCAGCTGAGCAGCTCTGTCAGATACAGAAACAAGTCTTGCATTTCTGTCCTGCAGGTTCATCAGTTCAGCTTCAATCAGTTCATCGGATACTGGGATAACTGTTTTTTCAACTTTCAGACCTTTATACTGACCAAGTTTAACTTCTGGGTATGTTGTCAAAGTAGCTTTTACTGTAAAGCCTTCTTCTCTTGTGCATGTTGTAATATCCAGTTCTGGTCTTGCAACTACTACCAGACCTGCTTCTTTAACTGCATCTTCGTAAGCCTGTGGCAGGATTTCGTCGATAGCATCATTGAAGAAGATTTCCTGACCAAACATTTTTTCTACAACATTTCTTGGTGCTTTACCTTTTCTGAAACCAGGAACTGTGATTTCTTTGTTTGCTTTTCTGAAAGCAGCTGTCAGTGCTTTTTCAAATTCTTCTGCTGATACTTTGAATTCAAGTTCAACTGTATTTTCAGCAACTTTTTCATTTCTGATAATTTCCATATTTCTAAAACTCCTTAAATTGTTTTTATCAAAAATTATGGTACCATAGCACGAAAACGCACTATGACTAAATAATTATATCACACAAAAACAGATTAATCAATTATATATGGGCAAAAATCAATGGCATCAGCAGAAATTAATTTGTATTTGGTGCCTTCGTGTACACCATTAAACGCATAATTTATTGTTTTGCCGTGAAGATGTCCGTAATAACATCTTTTGATATTATACTCTTTAAGTGTGTTAATTATATGATTGGCACGCTGGTCCTGATAAACAGTAGGATAATGGAGAAAAACAATCTTCTCTTTATCAGTGTTTCTGTTGAAATCCAACGACGCTCTCAATCGGCCTGCTTCACGAAGAATCACCTTTTCATCCTGCCGCTGACCATTTTCAAATATCCAGCCACGTGTGCCACAGATAATTTTATCTTCCACCTCATAGCTGTTGTTGTGCAGAAATCTGATTGTGTCAAAATTATTTTTTACTACAAATTCCTGCAGTTTTTTTGCTGTCTGCCACCAGTAGTCATGATTACCTTTGGATATAATTTTCTGGCCGGGAAGACTGTTTATAAACTGAAAATCAGGCAAAACCTCATCAATTGTCAGCCCCCAGGAAATATCACCTGGAATAACAACGGTATCATTTTCTTTCACAAGTTTTCGCCAGTTCTTTTCTATTCTCTGCCAGTGGTTTTCCCATCCCTGAAAAATATCCATAGGTTTCTCTACACCAAAAGACAGATGCAAATCACCTATTACGAATATTGACAAATTTACCTCCAAAATAAAGTAAAAAAATTTGTAACAATTTATTATAACATATTTTCTTAAAAAAGCAAAGCGGACTGAAATCCAGTCCGCTTAATTATTTAATTACAGTGTAATTTTAAGAAATGTTTTCTTACCTTTTTTGATAATAAATGTTTCGCTGAATGCTGCTTTATCCCATGCAGCATCGATACCTTCAACTTTAACATCATTTACAAGTATACCGCCCTGTGTTACAAGTCTTCTTGCTTCAGATTTGGATGGAGCAAGTTTTGATGCAACAAGCAGGTCAAGAATAGCAATTTTACCATCAACAAAATTATCGTCAGAAAGTGCAAATGCAGGCATTGTATCACTGTTTGCAGCACCGGAGAAAAGTTCGCGGGAAGTTTTCAGGGCCAGGTCTGCATCTTCTTTGGAGTGAATCATTTCTGTCAATGTGTAAGCAAGTCTTTCTTTTGCTTCGTTGAAAGCAGCGCCGCCTTTTTCAACATAAGCATTGATTTCTTCCAAAGGAATAAGTGTCAGCATACGCATACAGTTTGCAACGTCAGCATCATTGATGTTTCTCCAGTACTGGAAGAATTCGTAAGGTGTAGTTTTTGTTGGGTCAAGCCATACAGCGCCTTTAACAGTCTTACCCATTTTTACGCCATCAGCAGTTGTCAGCAGATTAAATGTTACACCATAAGCATCTTTACCGTCTTTTTTACGAATAAGTTCTGTACCGGCAAGAATGTTTGACCACTGGTCAGAACCGCCAAACTGTGCAATACAGCCATAATCGTTAAACAGGCGGTAGAAATCGTAACCCTGCATCAGCATGTAGTTGAATTCTGTGAATGTAAGACCTATATCTCTGTCCATTCTTACTTTGAAAGCATCAGCAGACAGCATTTTATTTACAGAGAAATGCCAGCCTACTTCACGCAGGAAGTTAACATAGTTAAGTTCCATCAGCCAATCAGCATTGTTCAGCATAATCGCTTTGCCTTCAGAAAAATCAAGAAGCTTTTTCATAGTAACTTTAAATTTTTCACCGTTGGCATCGATTTCTTCTCTTGGCATAATACGACGCATATCAGCTTTACCGGAAGGGTCACCAATCATACAAGTGCCGCCGCCGATAAGGGCAATTGGTCTGTGGCCGTACATCTGCATATATCTCATAACCAGCAACTGCAGGAAATGGCCTACATGAAGGCTGTCAGCTGTTGGGTCAAAACCAATGTAAAATGTGATTTTTTCTTTTTCCATCAGTTCGCGTACGATTTCTGGGTTTGTAACGCCTGCAATAAGACCTCTTTCTACCAGCAGGTCAAAAGCGTTATCAGGTAATTTCATGCCATTAAATTCCATTATTAAATCCTCCTTAAAAATCTTTTCAGCTGGCGGGCAAAATGGAAATAAAAAAACGCCGCCTGCCGTTTTGGCAGAGGGCGTTAATATATAACACGGTACCACCTCTGTTTACGGAATATCTCGCAATAATCCGTCTCACAAAGTACAAAGACTTTTTGTTCTGTAACGGGAACTGCCGTCAGCGCCTACTGTTGTTTCGGACTGCCGCTCGAAAGGGTATTCGCTGAAAACTCAAGTTGTGCTTTCACCAACCGCACTCTCTCTGTACCGAACTTTTTCAGTTACTTGTCTTTGTCATAGCGTTTTTGTATATGAGAAATGATAACATTATGACAATTATTTGTCAACTGTTTTTTGCAGCTGATATCATTTCTTTTGCATTCATAAGCGCTGTATCAGAAATATTGTCCCCTGAAATAATTCTGGCAATTTCCCTTTCCCTTTCGTTTTCACCAAGAAGTGTAACCGAAGTAAATGTAGCATCTCCTCTGGTGTTTTTCTGAATAAACAAATGGTTATCGGCAAAAGCTGCAATCTGAGCAGAATGTGTAACGCACAGCACCTGTTTACCTGATGAAGTCTGTTTTAAAAGTTTACCGATTTTCATTGCAGCAGAACCTGATACTCCAGTATCGATTTCATCAAATATAAGTGTATGAGTATCTTCTTTTTCAGCAAGTACACTTTTTATAGCCAGCATAATTCTTGACAGTTCACCGCCGGAAGCAATTTTAGCCATAGGTTTGGCATTTTCTCCCCTGTTGGTGGAAATAAGAAATTCTATATTATCCTGTCCGTCAGGACCATAATTTTTGTTTTCACAGGAAAGGTAAAGTTTAACATCTGGCATGTTAAGAAAAACAAGCGACTGTTCAATTTCCGATGCCAGTTTATCAAATACATCTTTTCTGTTCTGTGTCAATCTGCCTGCAGAAATAGACAGTTTGTCGGTAATTACGTTTCTTTCACTGTAAAGCTTTTTAAGTTTTTCCCGGGCGAACTCTATTTTTTCAAGCTCTGCATTGCTTTCTTCATAAAATGCCAGTACATCTTCAACTTCAGGACCGTATTTACGCTTCATTCTGTAATAAACATCAAGTCTTTCTTCGATTGTGTCAATATCAGAGATATCAATGTCAAAATCATCCATAAAACTTTTCAGTTCAAAACCTGCATCCTGGGCGATTGCTGCAGCATCATTCAATTTAGCGCTGATTTCAGAGAGTGCTTTAGCAAAGGAACTTACTTTTTCGGTACTCATAGCAGCTTCCTGCAATGCAGAAAGACCGCCAAGAATATCATCATCACCAAACAGATAATTATAGGCATCTGAAAGAGAAGAGAGTATATGTTCAGCATTTTTAATAAGTTGTTTGTCATTGTTCAGCTGCTGTTCTTCTTCAGCTGATAACTGTGCATCCTCAATTTCCTGTACCTGAAAGGACAGTAAATCCAATGTATTCCGTTTGTTTCTGTCTATTTCTTCCAGTTCTTTAATCTGTTTTTCAATTGCTATATATTCTTTATAGAACTGGCCATATGTAGCTTTTATTGCAGAATCTGTACCAAAAGAATCAAGAATTCCAATGTGTTTTGATGGTGTAAGCAAGCTCTGACTGTCGTGCTGACCATGAATGTTGATAGCATCACTGAACAATGTTTTCAGCACAGAAACCGGATAAGGCACAGCGTTTATTCTTGCCGTACTTTTCCCTTCTGCTGTAATCTGGCGTGAAACAATACATTCGTCACGCAGATCAATGTCCAATTCCAATGCTTTGTTAATTATATCCTGCTGAAGATTATCAAACACAGCAACAATAGATGCTTTGTCAGCACCTGTTCTTACTATGTTTTTTGAAATTCTTTCGCCCATTATGGCATTGATTGAGTCAATAATGATAGATTTGCCTGCACCTGTTTCACCTGTCAGACAGGTAAAACCCTCTGAAAAATTTATACTGGCTTTTTCAATTACTGCCACATTTTCTATAATAAGTTCACAAAGCATTTAAATATTCCCTATTTGATATACTGTTTCAGTTTTTCGCAAAGATTGTGTGCTATTTCTTCTGTTCTTACTACAATAAAAATTGTGTTTTCACCTGCAAGAGTGCCTACAACGCCATCCCAATGAAGATTATCAAACACTTCACATGCAGCCTGTGCCATAGCTGCCCGGCATTTTATAACAATGATATTGTTAGCATAGTCAACAGATTTGATTGATTCAGAGAAAATAAAGTCAAAACGAGTAAAAGTAGCTTTTGTATCTTCAACAATAGTATTCTGTGCATATTTATATTCGCCATTGGAAGATACAATTTTTACCAGATTAATTTCTTTGATATCTCTTGATACAGTAGCCTGTGTTACTTTAAAACCTTCTTTTTTAAGGTAATCCAGAAGAACTTCCTGTCTGTCAATATTGAATTCGCTGATAAGAGAAAGTATTTTTTTATGTCTGGCTTTTTTCATGGTAAACTCCTTTTACAATATATTATCTTGATTTAAGTTTTTTATCGACTTTTTCAAACTGACCGAATTTGCCCAAAGTATAAATGGAAACATACTTATCTGATAAACGGACAGTAATTTCATCTTCGCTGCCAATCTCTGCATGGTCTGCCCCGTCAAAAGCAATGTAAGCTTTATAATTATTCCTGTCGCTGGCAGAAATAGTAATATGCTTGTCCTTACCCAGAACCATAGATGTCCTGTTGAGACTATGGGGAGCAACAGGGCTGATTATCATTGCTTCCAGGTCACTGTCTACAATAGGTCCACCTACAGAAAGTGAATAGGCAGTTGACCCTGTTGATGTGGCAATAATCACACCATCACCGGAAAACTGCATAATCTGACTGCCATTGGAATGTAAAAGCAACTGTACAGTATTACTGTATATGTTTTTTGAAACAACAACATCATTCAGGCAATATTTCCAGTCTGAATCATTTATTTTTATCTGTATGAAATGATGTTTTTTTACAGTAAAAACATCACAATTTTCCAATTCTTTCAAAAGTGCCAGTTCATTTCTTTCAATGGCTGTAAGAAATCCAAGATGGCCGGTATTGATGCCAAAAATAGGTTTGTCAAAATCAGATGCAATTTTACCTACGTTCAGCAATGTGCCATCACCGCCAACTGTTATTATGGCATCACACCAGCTGATGCCCTCTGTCTGCGAAACAGCACATCTGTCTGCTGTTACAATTTCTCCCAGTTTATCATCGCAACACAGCATATACTGATGATTTGAATCATCCAGTATTTCCAAAACCTGTTTTGCAACGCTAACACTGTTTTCTTTTGAAAGATTGATTTTAAGAAAGAATTTCATTTTATTCACCAAGATGTTCTTTGGCCCGCAGTACTATTTCATCAATCTCCTGCTGTGTCACAGTCTGCTTTTCACTGTCTTTTGAAATAAGAATAAGGAATTCAATATTTCCTTCAGGCCCTTTGATAGGTGAAAATGTAAGATTATGAACATAAAAACCAAATTCATTTGCATAACCAATAACATTTTCAATTACTTCTTTATGTACTGCGCTGTCGCGAACTACGCCTTTTTTACCTACTTTTTCTCTGCCTGCTTCAAACTGTGGTTTAACAAGACAGGCACCCATAACATCATCTGTAGAAATTGCATAAGCAACCGGAAAAATATGTTTCAGAGAAATAAAAGAAACGTCTACACTGAAAAAGTTGATTTTTTCATCCAGCATATCAACTGTAACATTGCGTATGTTGGTTTTCTCCATATTTTTAACTCTTTCATCGCTGCGGAGTTTCCACGCCAACTGACCATAGCCAACATCTACTGCATAAACTTTCTGTGCACCATTTTGAAGCATACAGTCAGTGAAACCGCCTGTAGATGCACCAATATCCATACAGATTTTATCAGTAAGGTTCAAACCATATTCGTTAATAGCTTTTTCCAATTTCAATCCGCCGCGGCTAACATATTTCAGGTCTTTTCCGCGTACTTCGACAATATCTGTTTCTTTTATCATTGTGCCGGCTTTGTCTGCTTTCTGGTTATTCACAAACACAATACCAGACATAATAAGCGCTTGGGCGCGGGTTTTGGAAGGTGCATAGCCCTGCTCAAAAATGTATTGGTCCAATCTAATTTTCATTATTCACCTTTTATATCTTTTATAATACTTTCACTGTCAAGACCACACAATTTCCACAGCTGTGGAACTGTAGCCTGTTTTATTACATAATTTTTTACACAGTGACATCTGTATTTGTCTTTAAATCCAACTTCCATAAGTTTTATACCAAATCTCTGTGCCACACCGCCATTTTCTACGTGTTCTTCATAGAAATGTACATTTTTATATTGTTTTGCAATTTCAACTGCACCATCAGGTACAGGATTAACCATATTTATTTTAAGTATATCTGCCTGTATTCCCTGTTCTTTCAGTTTGTTCTGTGCTTCAAGACATTGTGTGAAATGTCTGCCATAACAAACAATCAGATTATCTGTTGTCTGGCAGGAAGAGATAACATCAAACTGGTTGCCGGTACACAGATAGTCTTTGGTATTTTCATCCTGTCCGCCACGGCTGTAACGGATTACTTTTGGGCCGTTGACATTATCTATAAGATAATTCTGCCA
Organism: Oscillospiraceae bacterium; assembly: GCA_017436575.1. Classification (GTDB taxonomy): domain Bacteria; phylum Bacillota; class Clostridia; order Oscillospirales; family Ruminococcaceae; genus RGIG3102. The sequence continues at coordinate 96,924 of JAFSCU010000043.1, read as the reverse complement.
CCAGATAAGTTCATTATAGTTTGAAGGACATACAACCGGAGTATCTGTATAATTGGCAAATATACCTATATCATGAATACCCTGATGTGTTTCACCATCACCTGGTACAAGACCGGCACGGTCAATACCAAACATTACATTCAGTTTCATCAGCATTACATCGTGGATATACTGGTCCATTGCACGCTGCATAAATGTAGAATACAGACAAACAACAGGCTGTAAATCTGCCTTTGCCAAAGCAGCGGCAAATGTAACTGCATGCTCTTCTGCCATGCCAACATCAAAAAATCTTGATTTGTGGTCACGATAGAAGAACTGTAAACCTGTGCCATACTTCATTGCTGCTGTAATAGCACACAGTTTATCATTTTTATTGGCCTTTTCTGAAAGATTTTTACCAAATATAGTGGAGTAAGAATCCTTTGGTGCTGCATCAGGGTCAGGAACATTCTCAATGTCAAATGCACTGACGCCATGAAATTCTCCTGGATTCTGTTCAGCCGGAGCAAAACCTTTACCTTTTGTAGTTACTGCATGAATAAAAACAGGACCATCAACTCTTTTGGCTGCTTCCAGAGCAGAGCAAACAATTTCTACATTATTGCCATCTTCAACCTGATGATATACAAAACCCAGGTCTTCAAAGAAAGTACCTGCCTGATAAAGGTTTCTTCTGATAACATTTTTAGATGCTACCAGAGTATTGATAGCCAGTTTACCTGCAACAGGAACTTTTTTCAGTGTTTTGTATACATTTTCTTTTATATTGAGATATTCATTGTTGGTTCTGAGTTTCGAAAGATAGCCAGGTACAGCCCCAACATTTTTGGAAATAGACATTTTATTGTCATTAAGTATGATTATAAGATTGTCCAAGTGCTTGTCCACATTATTCAGGCCTTCATATACCATACCACCTGTAAATGCACCATCACCTATTACAGCAACCACATAACCTGGCTCGTGTTTAATTTTTTTTGCTTTTGCCAGACCGACTGCAAGAGAAATCGATGTGCTGCCATGGCCTGCAATAAAAATATCGTCTTCACTTTCCGATGGTGCCGGAAAGCCTGAAATACCATTAAGTTTACGCAGACCGTCAAATTTTTCTCGGCGGCCTGTATATAATTTATGAGTATAACACTGATGACCTACATCAAATACAAACTGATCCTGTGGTGTGGAAAAGCTGTGATGCATAGCTGTAATCAATTCAACAGTGCCAAGGTTTGCAGAAAGATGCCCGCCGGTTTTAGAAACATTTTCTATAAGAAAAGCACGGACTTCACTGCACAGATGTTCCAGTTTGTCGTATGGAAGCGCAGAAACATCTTTACTGCTGTTAATTGAATTCAACAAAGGGTAATCCATATTTATATTCCTTTAAACAACATTGCAATAGTAATACCAAGAACGCAACCTGCCAATACTTCCAGAGGTGTATGCCCCAGAAGTTCTTTAAGTTGGTTTACAACTTTACCATCTTTACTATGATTTTTCAGCAGTTCATCAGCCAGCATATTTATCATTTTAGCCTGTTCCCCTGCTGCGCGTCTTACACCCATGGCATCATAGATAACCACGCAGGCAAGCCCGAATGCAAGAGCAAACTCTGGTGAATTCAACCCACAGAATCTGCCTGTGGATACAGCCAAAGAACTTACAAATGCTGAATGAGCGCTTGGCATACCGCCTGCACCCACAAGGCGTTCAGCGGTGAAATCCTTTGTAATAAGGAAATCAATGATTGTTTTCAGTACCTGTGCAGTTGCCCAGGATAACGCTGAAGCCATAAAAATATAGTTGTCTTTTAATTGGTTTATTATTTGCAACATATTTTAAAATCCTATTTTTTTCTGTTCAACAGGTAGGAAGTGTATTCCAGCAATGCATGTGATTTTTCACCAAATGCACCAGAAAGCGCTTCATTTGCCTGCTGTGTCAATTGATTTGCTATTGCCTTTGACTGGTCAAGACCATAAAGGGTAATAAAAGTAGATTTATTGTTTTCACTGTCACTGCCTACAGGTTTGCCAAGCTGTTCCTGATTGCCTTCAACATCCAGAATGTCGTCAACAATCTGAAAAACCAGACCTATATTGTCAAAAAACAGTTCCAGTGCATCTTTCTGATTATCTGTAAGCTGTGAATCAATACTGCCCAGCTTACCACATAAAGAAATCATTCTGCCTGTTTTATGACGATGAATTGTATCCAGAATAACCTTGTCAGCAGTTTTATTTTCATATTCAAGGTCCAGTTCCTGACCATAAATCATTCCCATAGGACCCATTGCTCTTGTAATAGCTTTCATAGCCTTGATTTTTGAAATATCGTCGATTTTTTCATCATTAACAATAGTTTCAAGGCCGAGACCTATAAGGGCATCCCCCGCCAGCAAAGCAGTGTCTTCGCCAAAAGCTTTATGACAGGAAGGTTTGCCACGGCGCATATCATCATTATCCATACACGGCAGGTCATCGTGGATCAAAGAATAACAATGAATCATTTCCACCGCACTGGCAAGACGAAGATAATTTTTCCAGTCTTTACCACACATCTCTGCTGTCATAAACAATAAAACAGCTCTTATTCTTTTACCTGCATTAAGTAATGAATATCTGGCAGCATCTGCAACAGAAGACTTTTTATAAAAGAATTCATCACAGCAAGCTGCAAGTTCTTTTTCTATGGCATCAATATAGATTTTTGTGTCCATATTATTCTACCTCCAATGGATTGCCTTCTATATCCCTGATTTTTATCTGTGCCTGTTCCAGTTTGGAGTTGCAGAACTTCAAAAGTTTTACTCCTTCAGCATAAAGCTTCAGGGATTCATCCAATGTAACATTGTTTTCTGCCAGAATTTCTGATATTTCTTCCAGTCTGGCCATTGCAGATTCAAATGTTTGCTTCATAAAAATTATTGTTTCCTTCTTTTAGCTTTTGTGATTTTGCAGTCAAGTTCCTGGCTGAAAGTCACTATTTTAGCGGATTCGCCAACTGTAAAGTCATAGTTCTTTACAGCTGTTTCATCTTTGTAAATCATCGCATAACCCTTTTTAAGATTATTCAAAGGGCTCTGGTTTTCAAGAATCTGTGTTCTAGCATTTATTTGCTGATTTAAAACAGAAAGCTTTCTGTCTATAGACAGTTTGATACTGCTTTCAATTGTTGATATTACATTTTTATTGTAATTCACAGCATTTTTCACATAGCTGAAACCATCTGATTTTTCAATTAATGCCAATTTATTTTTATATTGTTCAAAACTTTGATTTATCAGTCTTAAGTTTGTTCTTTCCATAGATGACAGTTGCATTTTCAAAGAATAAACATCTGGCAAAACTATTTCTGCTGCCTGTGTCGGTGTTGCTGCCCTGACATCACATACGAAATCCAGTATGGAAAAGTCTATTTCATGTCCTATGGCACTGACAGTTGGCTTTTTACAGGCAAAAGCAGTTCTTGCAATCATCTCACTGTTGAATACCCATAAATCTTCTTTGCTGCCACCGCCACGGGTAATTATAATAACATCTATGTCTTCAATGGAATCAAGTTGTTTTATAGCATTGATAATTGTTGGTTCAGCCTCTGCTCCCTGTACCATACAAGGTGCAAGAATTATTTCTGCACAGGGAAACCTACGCTGTGCTGTGCTGATAATGTCATGAAGTGCAGCACCTTTGGATGATGTTGCCACACCTATTTTAAATGGAATCCGTGGCAAAGGTTTCTTTTTCGCAATGTCAAAAAGACCTTCTTTTTCCAGTTTTTCTTTTAATCTGTCAAAAGCAAGCTGATATGCACCCGCACCACTTGGAAACATATTTGTTACATAAAGCTGGTATGCACCATCTCTTTCATAAAGAGACACCTTACCTCTGACCAAAACTTTCATACCGTTTTCCGGTACAAAACTTAAACCTCTGGTATAACTTTGGAACATAACAGCTTTTATGCTGGATTTTTCATCTTTTAAAGTGAAATAACAGTGACCTGAAGGATATTTTTTAAAGTTTGAAAGTTCACCTTCAACTGCTATATTCGTAAGGTTTGAATCATTTTCAAGTATTGATTTTACATATAAGTTAAGTGATGTAACGGATAAAATATCAACCATTTGTTACCTTCCTGTATGCATTTACCGCCACACCTATGGCATTGTCGCTGGAAAACTGAGGTTTTACAAACATTGCATCCGGCAACTTTTCCGTCACAATCTTTTTTATAACAGTAGAACTCATTACGCCGCCTGCAAGCACCAACGGAATATCACCCAAGTCTTCTTTTACATTTTTTATCATTTTAATCAGTGTATGTGCCACAAAAGTCAGACAATATTTACATACATATTCTCTTGTATATCCCTGGGCCAACAATTTATCACACTGATTTTCAAGACCTGATAAATTACAGTTATAACCTTTTACACTGATTTTAGGCTTTGGAATCTTTTCTTCACATTTTTCAGCAAGGTCAGAAACATATTGCCCTGCCGGAAACGGAAACCCCAGTTTTACTCCAAGCCTGTCTACTGCCTGCCCTGCAAACAAATCCATTGAAGAACCTAATGACTTCTTAACAATACCATTTTCTGCCAACAGAATATCGGTTGTACCGCCAGAAACATGAAGCATAAGCAGTGTTCTGTCGAAAAGTTCTGGCTTGTTAAGATCAAATAGAGCACTTGCAAGATGACCTGTCTGATGTGAAGATTCTATAACAGGTAAATTCATTGCACCACCGATAGAATAGGCACTCATTTTTCCTGCCAGAAAACATGGCATATATGAATTATCTTCATCCTTAGGCCTTACAGAAACGCCAACAGCACCAATATCCACTCCTTTAAATGAAGAAAAGATATTGGTGAGATTTTTAATATGCTCAAACAAAGCCTGTTGCTGGCGCAAACCTATTTTCCCTTCATCAACAGATAAAAATCTTTTTTCAGAAAATATCACCTGATGAGTGTCATTGTCCACCAAAGCAACAGAAGTTGCATAATTGCTGGTATCAATTCCAAGGGTAATCATTATTTATTGCCACGCAGTTCTTTTGAAACAGCACCAAGAACGCCATTTACAAACTGATAGTCGTTATCGCCTGCAAATTTTTTGCAGATTTCAACAGCTTCATTGATAATTACACTGTCCATGTCTTCCGGTGAAAACATCATTTCAGCTGCTGACAGACGAAGAATAGCGCTGCAAACACGTGAAATACGGTTGGAGCTCCAATTTTTCAGTTTGGACTGAATCATTTCATTTACTTCATCTGCATGGTCATAGTAAGTTTTGATAAGATTAAGCGCAAATTTGTCCAGCATATATTCTTCATATTCTGGCAGTTCCTGTGTTACTGCCAGAATATCATCAAGGTCATTTGCGCTGAAACTTGCCTCAAAAACTGCAATAAATGCATTTTCTCTTGATTTATGTCTTGTCATTTTTTCTTTCCCTTATATCCTTTTTCGGATCTTATTATTCCTGTGTGATTGATTCTACACCTGTAACAGCCACATTTACTTTTGAAACAGTAATGTCTGTCATATTCTGTACATTGGCTTTTACTGCTTGCTGAACTTCCTTGCACAGCACAGGCAGTTTAACACCATATTTTACCACAACATGAACTGTAATATCAGCAACGCCATCAAACATATTTACTTCTACTGCTTTTGGCAGATTAGTTTTTGCAAGAAAACCTTTCACGCCTGATGAACCAACAGAAACGTTACTGATACCTTCAACTTCCATAGCTGCAATTTTGGCAATTTTTTCAATTACAGTGACAGAAATTTTAAGGCCGCCTTCTTGTTTAACTGTGTTTTTTAATTCCATATATTGTTGCCTCCTGTATAATTTAAAACTAATGCTTATTGTATAATTTGCAAGATTTTGAATATATCCTGTAAATTTTGCATTTGATTATTTAATATTATACCACTATTGCATAAATATAACAACACTAATTTACTTCTACAACAACAATATTTTGTGAAGATATTGTGGTTTTGGCAAGAACAACATCCCTGATTTTTGAAACATCAGCTTTTGACAGTTCTCCTTTTACAGGCCGCACTGCAAGGCTTATTTTTTCATCTGTTATACTTGCCACGCAATCCCGGAAGCCTTTTGCTTTTACCATATTCTCTATATCTGTTTCACTGGTCATATTCCGAATAATCTGCGCCAGTTTTTCAGTTGCCTGTTTTTTCTCGGTATCAGAAAGCTTTGCATTTTTTAAAGTTTTCTGCAATGTATCCAGTGCTTCGTCTCTGGTTTTCTGACGTGAAAGTCTGGCCTGTTCAAAATATTTGTCACTGTCAGACTTTGTAGTAGAAACCAGCTGTGCATCACCATAATTTTTTGTTTCATAATCTTCCTGTGTTTTCAGCATATCTGTTTCATCTGTTACCTGAGTATTCATCTGCTGTGTAAGATCATCTGTAAGTATATATGTATCAGAACCTACACGAGCATATTGCCAGTTCAGATAAACCGCCAGCACCATTGCAAAACTCAATAATAACAACGATGCCTTTCTTTGTTTATGTATGTTTTTCATAGTTTTCCTCCTGACTAATCCATTTTTATTACACAAATCCTGTTGGATGTCACATTAAGTGCAACACTTACAGCATTTGTAATATCACTTGTAACTTTTATATCATCTGCACCCTGGCACACGACAACAACCCCCTGTACCACTGGTTCCATTGTTTTTTCTATCAGGGCAGTTTTATCGCTTCCTGCATTGACCATCACTATTTCATTTTCATAGGTCTCTCTTTTCGTAAAGGCTTCAAACGAAGACTCAGGGTCTGATTTTTCATCAACAGATGTTTTTTCCTGCCATGCATAAATATTTTCTCTGCTGCCTTCCAGTGTAATCATAACCTTTACCTGGCCGGCTCCATTAACCATTGACAATACATTTTCCAATTGTTTTTCCATTTCTGTTCTATACTGTGTTATTGAATATTCATCAGATGAAACAGGCATTTTCTTTGGTATCAAATCATCTGCTGAAAGCAGCAGTATACCCACAGCTCCCATAATCAACATAATGTTTACTCTGTATTTTATATAGAATAACTGTATTTTGTCTTTTAAACCGTCTTTCATTTTAATCTCCAAATATAAGGTTATCATAGGAAGCAAGTATGCTTTCAACGTAAGGTTTCTGAATGTTATCTACCCCATAAATATAAATACTTTCTATTTGCAAACCTTCACTTTGTTTATGTATATGCACATCAATCTGATTATAGGATATATTTTTATCAGCCAACGACCTGGATATTGTTCGTTCCAGTTCCTCAGCTGCTTTTTCAATAACATAATTTTCGGTATAAACTGAATAATCTTCTGTATCGTTATATTGAAAATTATACAAGCCTGTAAAATCCTCTAAAGGTATAAATAAAGAAGTGATAATATAAATTACTACAGTAAGTCTTATTGCTTTCCGTGTATAGCCAGATGGTATAAACTCACTTAATATACCTGTTATATATCCTGTAATACACAGCAAGCCAATTGTTCTGTATAAACTCTCCATTTTATACTCCATTTGTAATTGAAATCATTATTGTCAGCGCAAATATCAGCATAACCATATACAATACAATTACCGAAATAATTAACCGGATTATATCATTGTAACCTTTAAGACACAGTTTTATAGATGTTGCATCAAAAATATCCGACCGTATATATAAAACATTGGTTATGCAATAGTAAACCGCCAATATTATCAACGAAGGAGCAAATATTGCGGCAATAGTAACCAGACCTGCTGCACCTGCGAAGCCTTTTATAGTTTCCATACTGCTGTAAACACTTCCCACCGCTTCCTGTAAAGCAGTACCTATAACAGGTACTGTACTTCCTGATAAAAGTTTACCTACTTTTATCGCCAATGTATCTTTACCACCAGTGATTGTCGTCTGCACTGTCAATATAAAGCAAATTACTGACACTGAAATCTTCATTATATTCTTTACTGTTTTTGAATAGAATTCACTTACAGTACCTAATCTTATATAAGTAGACAAAGCATTTGAAATTATCAAAGCAAAATATAATTTAATAGATGGAATTATAATGTTCAAACATAAATTGGATATAAAAACCAATGCTGAAAGGAAAAAGCCTGTATATATCTGGGATGAAAAAATCTCACCACTAGCCATAGATATACCTGCATATACCGGCAGAAAACTAATCATAAAGTTTTTAACAGAATAAAGGTTTTCACTTACCATTTCAATAATATCCTTTAATGGCATTAACAGATTTATAAAAACAATCACTGTGCACCGGCTTTGATAAACAGTATTTGCACCATATTTGTTCTCGTATAACACCTGTACGATACTGTAAAGAAAAATAACAGCCAGCATTTTCAATCCAAGTTTTAATGGCGCTCGTATATTTTCTTTAACTGTATCTGACAGATAGTTAAATACATCCGAAATTGTAATCCGTGTTATATCAGCATCTTCTATATACTGTTGCGTCAGGTCATTTATTTTTTCCGTGAATTCTTCTGCTGCATTTGCTTTTACCGGTATAGCAAACATCAACGCAGCCATCACTACAGTCAGTATTTTTTTCATACAATCAATTTTCCTATAATTTCAAGCACCTGCGAAAACAAAGGCAAGGCCAACGCAATAATTGCTATTTTACCTGCAAATATCATCCGGTTTGCCAGCGCTTTGTTACCGTTGTCTGTTGCAAGGTCTGCAACAAACCGTGTAATAATACTGATACCCATGCATTTGAAGATTATTCCCAAATCAAAATTTATATTTTCAGAAAACAAGTTTTTTATATTGACTATAACAGGAATAACAGTATTCAGTATAGTCATCATAATTACAGTGCATGCTGCAATAGTTACTATAGCAGCAACTGATTTATCGTATACAGGCAAACAATTTATCAGTATGATACATACAAAGACAATAAGTGATATTTTAATAAATTCCATACTACAGCTCGAATAAATATTTTATAGTGATAAATAATTCTTTTACCTGATTGAGAACCATTGTCAGAACAACTATCAAACCTGTCAGCGTAGTCAACATTGCCTGGTCTTCCCTGCCTGACCTGACCAGAACCTGATTCAACACAGAAACAATGATACCTATTGCAGCTATTTTGAAAATTAAATCAACATTCATTTTATCACTCCTATATCAGTACAATTACTACTATTAGTCCCAAAGAAAAACCTGTAAGAATAAATGTTTTCTTGTTTATATCAGTATAGTTTTTGTATTCCGCTTTTAAATTTTCTATTTTTTCGATAGAGTAATCCAAATATTCCTGTTCTTCCCTTTTACTTCTTTTTCCTGTAGAATTCAAAATATCTTTGCTGGTCATTGACCGATTCTTGTCTACAAGCAAAGAAAGCCCATCTGAACAGTAATATCTTAAATTTTTGGTTTTTCTATAAACAGAATTGTATGTTTTTCCTATACTACATGCATTTTTCATCTGCCTTAAAATCCATACAACATCCTCAAGATACATATATGTAAAATAGGTTACAATCAATTTGCTACAAATAAAATACATTGCAGACAGTATTATAAGCACTGTACCAATTAATTTATAAATCATATACTTCCTTTATATAAAAATCATTTTCGTTTCTGGCAAGAAATACTATTTTGTCAAATACATCATAATTCAATAAAACATTGATATTGGGCTTGTTTTTTAATGATTGCATATTATCAGCATGAACTGAACATACAAAAGCAACACCACTGTTAAGACTATTAAGCAAAGCTGTTGTTTCATTGTCTGACCCAATTTCATCACAGATTATATAATCAGGGTTCATTGTTCTCAAAGCCTGCATAACTGCAATATGTTTAGGCTGGTTAATTATAAAATCACAATCAAGAAACGGTGAATACAACTCATTTCTTTCATCGCAGATTACAATATTTTTATTGCTTAACAATTTACAGATATTTTTTATAAAATTTGTTTTACCGGTATGCGTGCTTCCTGCAATAAGAAGTCCTTTATTAAAATCAAGTACTTTTTTATTAATATGTACAGGATGAAATCCGGCAAGACGTATATTTAATGACAGTATCTCACTGACTACAGTTTTGCCATATAAATCTGAATTGAATTTTCCTGATATGCCGACCCTATGGCCACCGGGCAATGTAACATAGCCCTGACTTGTCTGGTCTTCAAATGCAGAAACTGTATCATCACAAAAGAAATAAAACAAATCTTCTATCAACGATTTATCAGCTATGCTGTTTTCTATAACAATATACTGGCCATTTACAGCTACCTTTACATCAAATCCGTGTCGTATTCTTATTTCAGTAATATTTCTTTCATAGTTTTCAACACAGAAAGTTTGTACAGCGTGAGGTAGTTTATCTAAAATTCTTTCAATAGTTTTATCCATAGTTTCACCTTGATAATAGATATGTACTTGTCCACAAAATAAGAACAAAAAAAATAATCCCCATGTATACAACATGGGGATATAAAATTATTTAAGAATATTTTCTTCTTTCAATCGTCTTTCGATATAAGGTTTAAGATTAAAATAATCACGGAATGCAGTATAGTTATCGAATTCTTTCTGATTGAAACCACCGTTTCTGATTGCTCTGATTGCAATATTTTTAGGAGTATGTTCTGTATCTATAAATTCCATAACTGATACATCAAACCCAAGAGCTTTCAGAATCTGGGCACGTAAACTGTCTGTTGCAAGGGCAGAAAATCTTTCTTTCAATGTGCCAAACTGCAGTAGCGGCTGCAAATTTTCATTGCCAATCTGTTTAAAGAATTCGTGCTGACAGCAAGGGACTGCAATTATTATTTTTGCATTGAATCTCAAAGACTGAACAATGCCTTCGTCGGTTGCATTATCACAGGCATGAAGCATTATAACCATATCTACATCCTGTGTGCGGTCATAGTCTTTGATATCACCTTTCTGGAACTCAAGAGTAGTGTAATTCAAATCTTTTGCAACTTTATTACAGTAATCGATTACATCTTCTTTCAGGTCAAGGCCGGTAATGTCTGCCTGTCTGCCAAGAATTTTAACCACATAGTAGTAAAGTGCAAAGGTAAGATATGCTTTACCACAGCCAAAATCTACAATTTTCAGAGGTCTGTCAGTTGGCAAAATATCAAGAGAGGTTTTCAGCAACTCCAGATATTTGTTTATCTGGCGAAACTTATTGTATTTTGCCTTTACAACTTTGCCCTCTTTTGTCATAACACCAAGATAGATAAGAAAATCTATTTCTTCACCTTCATTGAGGATGTATTCCTTCTTTTTGTTATGAGCTTTTACAGACACTTTTTTGCTTGGAGGCATGGTTTTTGCTTTCACTTTGCCATTAAAGCAGTTGATATGGAAATCATTTTCTCTGCCATAAACCATACACTGTGTAAAATAGTTTTCCAATAATTCAGCCACTTCGTCAACCAGTTCATCAGCTGAAACATTTTTATGTTTCACCTGTGCTTTTACAGTATATTCAAACTGATATTTCAAACTGTCGCCTGATGAAAACGGTCTGACAGTAACTTTGGAAAATTCACAGTCTGCACCTTTTTTCAGTCCGCTGATAACAGCAAGAGCAATATCCTGGCTGAAATATTTAATTAATTTTTCATTTATCATAATTTATTCTTCCACAAAAATAGGGATAAATTCCTGTTTGTTTACATCAACAAGACCCATATCACTGAATTTAACTTTTGGAACAACAGGCAACGCTAAAGTTACAATTCTCAGCATTGGGTTGGCAAGATCAAGGCCGGCATTTTTTAGTGCTACTTTCATATTCTGTACTTCAGCAGCCAATTCTTCATTTGATTTGTTGCTCATAAGACCGCCAACATTCAGCACCACATTGGCAATAACCTGACCGTTTTCAGCAAGAGCCTGTCCACCGCCTGTCTTTTTCAGACATTCGTAAACAACCAGTGCATCTTCAGGCTTTTTGTAAACAATGGAGATATTATGGCTGTCGTGGGATACTGTTGAACCCCATGCAGCATTGATTTTGCCAAAATTCTTTACAACACCTTTTGTAAATGTACCTTTTCCGTAACGGTTAACAATAATTGCATAATGCAGGCTGTCATCAGCTGAAATATCAACAACACCATCAACTACAGGCAGTTCAATCTGTGTACATACAGATGTGGAACCATTGAAATCAAGGTATTCCATCATATTTACTTTAACTTTATTGCCTTTTTCATATTTAAGTTTAAAATCTTCGGCTGTAAAGTCAGGTGCATTTACACTGTTTTCTTCTTCAATATCAAATTTGAGTGTTGGAATTTCTGCAAGCAGCACCCCATCTTTAGCAACAAGATTGCCGTCTGTAAATACGTATGCAGGTTTCAGTTCTTCAAGAGAAGGCATAAGCAGCATATCTGCAACATATCCCGGTGCAATTGCGCCATAGTTTTCCATATGTACAGCCTGTGCAGCATTGAGTGTACAGGATTTGATAGCTGTAACAGGATCAAAGCCACATTTTACCGCATCGCGCAGTACGTCATTCATATGACCGCTGGCAATGATTTCGTCTACTTCCCTGTCGTCTGTACAGAATGTAAGTCTGTCATAGAATTTAACACCTTCAAGACCATTGAGAATTGCAGGAATGTTTTTGGCAATGGATGATGAACGTGCATCAACATACATACCACTGCGCATTTTAGGCTTAACTTCCCAGTCATTTCTTGTTTCGTGGCAGGTTGTAGGGCCACCTATTCTATAGGATGACAGCTGTCTGCCTTTAAGTCCGGGAGCATGCCCCTGAATATATCTGCCGTCTTCTTCAAATACTTTCAGAATATCCATCATTCTGTCATCAGCATTGTAAACACCGATAAAATCCATTACTTCTGCCAGGCCGATAACATTGGAAAGGCTGAGCATTTTTCTAATATCTTCAGCCAAAAATGTAGCACCGGCGTTTTCCAGGCCTGGAACTGCCGGAACACAGGAAGGAATGTCGATATACATTTTCATTGGCAGTCCTTCTGTCTGTGCATTCATATACTCAACAGCTCTGATACCGTAAACATTGGCAATTTCATGTGGGTCTGTTATAACCATTGTTGTGCCATGTGGAATAACAGCTTTTGCAAAGTTGCGTGGAATCATCATAGAGCTTTCAATATGTACATGGGCATCAATAAAGCCCGGTGTAAGATACATTCCTTTTGCATCAATGATTTCTTGAGCATTTACAGTATCGAAATCTTCTGTTTCAACATGGGCTACAAAACCATCATGTACAAATACGTTGGCTTTATAAACTTCACCTGTAAAAACATTTACAAGATTTGCATTGGTAATCGCCAGGTCAGCAGGAATTCTGCCAAGAGCTGCCATCATAAGTGCTTTTTTATCTTTTGGGAAGTATTTCATACCTGGATTCTCCTTATAAAAATAGTGATAAGTAAACTTAAAATCATAGAGAAAAATCCCTATGATTTTAAGAATATAATTTTACATTTTTTCGATTGCAGCAACAACCATATCTTTCAGCATAGCTGGGTTGCCTTTACCGCGGCTTTCTTTCATACACTGACCAACAAGAAAACCAACAACATTTGTTTTGCCGTTTTTAAAATCAGCAACAGCTTTTTCGTTGTTTGCCAGAACTTTTTCAACAATAGCATTGAGAGCACCTGTGTCAGAAACCTGGGCAAGACCTTTTTCCTTAACGATTTCGTTAGGGTCTTTGTCTTCATTCAGGATAATTTCCAGAACAGTTTTACCAGCAGCATTGGAAATAGTTTTCTTTTCAATAAGACTGATCATTTCTGCCAGATTTGCAGGTGTAAGAGCCAAGTCTGTGATTTCACATTTTCTTTCGTTGAGAACTTTGTAAATATCACCAAGAATCCAGTTTGAAACTGATTTTGGTTCACATTTGCCTGTTGCAACCACTGCTTCAAAGAAAGCAGCTGTGTTTTTGTTGAGAGCCAGCAGTTCGCTATCTGCTCTGGACAGACCATGTTCAGACATATATCTCATTGTTTTTGCAACCGGCAGTTCAGGGATAGAAGCTTTGATTTCAGCGATTTTTTCATCAGATACTGTAAAAGTCAGCAGGTCTGGGTCTGGGAAGTAACGATAGTCCTGTGCATCTTCTTTTGAACGCAGCAGAACGTTAACGCCTTTTACATCGTCCCATCTTCTTGTTTCCTGTACGATTTCACCGCCGTTTTCCAGCACTTTAATCTGTCTTGCAGCTTCGTAGTTGATTGCACGGTGTGCTGCAGAGAAGCTGTTTACATTTTTCATTTCTACGCGTGTGCCAAACTCTGTAGAACCTACAGGTCTTACAGAAACGTTTACGTCACAGCGAACTGAACCTTCCTGCATTTTGGCATCAGAAATACCAAGGTACAGCAAAGTTGTGTGAATTGTATCCAGATATGCCTTTGCTTCATCAGCAGAACGGATATCAGGTTCGGAAACGATTTCGATAAGTGGCACACCACAGCGGTTGTAGTCAGCCAGTGAACCGCCCAGTGAATCATCATGAATCAGTTTACCGGCATCTTCTTCGATATGAATTCTTGTTACACCGATTCTTTTTACTTCGTCGCCTACCAGTACATCAAGATAGCCATTTTCACACAGTGGAATATCAAACTGTGAAATCTGGTATGATTTTGGAAGGTCAGGATAGAAATAGTTTTTTCTGTCGTGTTTTGTTGTGCCATTGATTGTACAGTTCATTGCGTGGCCCATTTTGATTGCATATTCAACAACCTGTTCATTGAGAACAGGCAGTGTGCCTGGCAGACCCATACATACAGGACAAACATTTGTATTTACTTCTGCGCCGAATTCATTTTTACAGCCACAGAAGATTTTTGTTTCAGTGGAAAGCTCAGCATGAACTTCAAGACCCACAACAATTTCGTAATTGCTATTCATAACTTAAAACTCCTTTACTGCAAAGCCGCCAACTGTATTTTCGTAGCATTTTGCGATTGTCAATAATGTAGATTCAGAGAATTTGCGACCGAGAACCTGGAAACCAACAGGCATATTGTTGCTGTCAAAGCCACAAGGTACGTTGATACCTGGCAGACCTGCGATATTCAGTGTAACTGTACAGATATCACCTGCCCACATTGCAACAGGGTCGTCACTCTTTTCACCAATTTTGAAAGCAGTTGTTGGGTTAAGTGGTGTGATGATAGCATCGCAGAGTTTAAGAGCGTCTTCAAATTCTTTTCTGATTACTTTCTGCAGCATTTTAGCTTTTTTGTAGTAAGCATCGTAGAAACCACTGGAGAGTACATAAGTACCCAGAAGAATTCTTCTCTGTACTTCTTCACCAAAGCCTTCACTTCTTGAAGAAACATACAGGTTTTCAAGGCTGCTTCTGTCAGAGCCTGTGAAACCATATTTAACACCATCAAAACGACCAAGGTTTGAGGAAGCTTCTGCGCAAGCGATGATATAGTAAGCAGACAGAGCATAGTCTGTGGATGGCAGGGATACTTCAACAATTTCAGCGCCCTGTTCTTTCAGTGTTTCTACTGCAGCATAGATTTTTTCTTTAACTTCAGCAGAAATACCTTCGCCAAAATATTCTTTTGGCAGACCAAGTTTCATACCTTTTACACTGTCGCCATAAGGTGTATATGTGTAATCTTTGCTTGTAGCATCCATTTTGTCTCTGCCACAGATAGCTTTAAACAGCATAGCTGTGTCGTCAACTGTTCTGGCCATAGGACCAATCTGGTCAAGAGATGAACCATAGGCAATAAGACCATAACGTGAAACAGCACCGTATGTTGGCTTCATACCAACGATACCGGTCAGACAAGCTGGCTGACGGATAGAACCACCTGTGTCAGAACCCAGCGCCAATGGTACCTGGCTTGCTGCAACTGTTGCAGCTGAACCGGATGAAGAACCGCCTGGCACTCTTGTTGTATCCCAAGGGTTTCTTGCAACCTGGAATGCAGAGTTTTCGCCGGAAGAACCCATTGCGAATTCGTCACATGTTGTTTTACCTATGATAACAGCGCCGTCTGCCAACAGTTTTTCCACTACTGTAGCATTGTATGGCGGTACAAAGTTACCCAGTATTTTTGAACCTGCTGTTGTGCGCAGATTCTTTGTACACATATTGTCCTTTAAGGCTACAGGAATACCTGCAAGTTCGCCCAGCTGTTCGCCTTTAGCTCTCTTTTCATCAGCTCCTGCTGCCTGCTGGAGAGCCTGGTCAAAGTTATAGGTAATATATGCCTGAATTTCTTTGTCTGTTCTTTCTATGTTTTCTATTACGGATTTTGTAATTTCAACAGCTGTAACTTCTCTTTTATCAAGAAGATCTTTCATCTGGCCAGCTGTCAAGCTATATAATTTATCCATTTCAAATCTCCTTCTTAATTAATCAACAACTTTTGGTATAAGAATGCAGCCGGCTGCTGTGTATGGAGCATTCCGCAGCATTTCATTTCTTGGGAAAGATGGCTGAACTTCATCTTTTCTCAGTTCCATTGTATCGTCCGGGTCAACCAGTGAACCTGTTGTATCAAGGTCATCCGGAAGATTTTCAACCATTTGAATAATACTTTCCATTTTGCTGCGGAATTCTTCTACTTTGTCTTCCGGAATGGAAAGTTTTGCAAGTTTTGCAAGACGCATAATATCAATTTCCATTTTTGTCTCCCCTTATTTATTAATCATATTTAAAAATTCTTCTTCGGTGATTACAGGAATACCCAGCCGGTTTGCTTTATCCAGCTTGCTGCCTGCCTTTTCACCTGCCAAGACATAGCTTGTCTTTTTGGATACTGACGATGCGGCTTTACCGCCGTTATCGGTTATCAATTTTTCGGCACCATCACGGGAAAGTGTAGGTAATGTACCGGTTACAACAATGGTTTTGCCTTTCAACACATCGCTTTCAACTGTGGAGATAAAGTTAGTGTTCACACCTTTATCCTGCAATCTTCTGATAATGTCATGCACATTCTCATTTGCAAAATAATTAACAACGCTTTGTGCTCCTATTTCACCAAAACCATCAATTTTTATTATATCGTTTACAGTAGCATTTAGCAAGTTTTCTATTGTTTTGAATTCTTCACACAATAGTCTTGCAGCCTTTTCTCCTATATTTCTGATTCCAAAGGCAAAAACAAGCTTGTCCATATTGTTGGACTTACTGTTTTCAATTGCTTTTATAAGATTATTTGCTGATTTATCTTTAAATCCTTCAAGCTTTAAAGCATCTTCTTTTGTAAGGAAATAAATATCCGCAACATCTTTAATCAGCTGTTTTTCAGCCAGCTGCATTACAACAGCCTCACCCAGACCTTCAATATTCATTGCATTTCTCGATGCAAAATGAATAAGATTTCTTACCAGTTGCTGTGGACAGTCAGGATTATTACATCTCAGTGCTGATTCATCAGTTTTTTCCACTGTGCTTCCACAGGAAGGACATACAAGCGGAATTTTGTAAATACCGTCTGTGTTCTTCTTAGCAAGGCGAACAACTTCCGGAATAATATCCCCTGCTTTTCGGACCACAATTGTATCGCCTATATTTATTTGCTTTTCGTCAATAAAATCCTGATTATGCAGTACAGCGCGTGAAACACTGGTGCCTGCCAGTTGAACTGTATCAAAAATTGCAGTAGGTGTTAGAACACCTGTTCTGCCTACAGAAATTTCAATTTCTTTAAGAACTGTTTCTTTTTCTTCAGGCGGATATTTGTAAGCAACAGCCCAACGTGGATACTTGTTTGTACTGCCCATAACATCACGCTGTGCGAGGTTATCTACCTTAATTACAGCGCCGTCAATATCAAAGGCAAACTGACCACGCATTTCGCCAATGGCTTCAACTTCTTTGATAGCATCTTCAATATTATCAAATAAAGTGAATTTTGGTGACACTTTAAAGCCATATTTTTTGAGTAAATCAAGTGACTGTTTGTGACCGGTAAGTTCAACTTCATCAGAAATTTGCTGGATGTTAAAAATAAATATATCCAGTTTTCTTTCTTTTGTGATTTTGCTGTCTTTCTGTCTTACTGAACCGGATGCCGCATTTCTCGGATTTTTGAATGGAGTTTTTCCTTCGTTTTCCTGTTTCGCAATCAGTTCAAAGAAAACTTCCTTAGGCATATATACTTCGCCGCGAACTTCAAGAAATTCAGGTGCATTTTTAATGGTTTTCGGAATTGACTTTATAGTGGCAAGATTTGCAGTAACATCTTCACCAACAAGACCATCACCTCGGGTAGACCCCCTGGTAAATACACCGTTTACATATTCAAGACTCATTGAAAGACCATCAATCTTTGTTTCAACTACGTATTGAGGATTATCAACTGCTTCTCTTACTCTGCGGTCAAAATCACGCAGTTCATCATAAGAAAATGCATCCAGCAGGCTTTCCATTTTTACTGCGTGTGCAACTTTTTCAAAAGTGGAACTTGCCAGTCCTTGTACCTGTTGTGTAGGTGAATCTTCAGTGATAAGCTGTGGATACTGACTTTCAATTTCTTTAAGCCTGTTCATCAGCATATCATACTCATAATCAGTAATTTCTGTGCGGTTTTCGTTGTAATAAAGATTGGAATGATAAACTATTTGACTTTTAAGCTCATCAAGTTCCTGTTTGATTTTATTAATGTCCATACATTACACCTCAAAAATTTCAACAATTTATTATAGCAAAAATAAGTATTTTTTACAATATCAATCGTCTAAATAATGAAGATTATCAAAAATATTTTCCGGTACCTTGCCTACAATTACCGTCTGTGCGACACATACTCTTGTTTTAAATTCAACATCTGTCGAGTAATTTGGGATAAGAGCTGATGCAGAAATTTTCAATACAATAAAAATCCTGTGATTTACCTGATTTATACCTGTTGTTTCAAATTCACTCTCAATATCAGTTTCCACAAATGCTGCAGGTGTAATTACAAAATGCAGCAGAGGGCCTTTATTGTTTAACATGTCAAGATTTGAAATACTTCCAATAGGAATATAAATATCAGCTTTATCCATCATCTGAACTTTACTTATAACTGTAGAAGTAATCTGTGATTTCAGTCTGTTTACTTCGAGTGCATTATAGGATAATAAAGTTATTTCACCATTTTCATTTCTTTGTACTGTTATCAGGTCACCATAAGACAACGGAGATTGTTCCATCTGTTCTATTATTGCCTGGTTTGCAGCCTGTGTAACAACAGACTGTACTTTATATCTGGCCAAAGTAATAATCTGCGGTCTTATTCTGCTGTCTATAAAAACAAATATTATAGTAAACATAAATAAAAATATTAATAATTTGTTTTTGAAAATACTGTTTTTAGTTTTATTTCTTTTTAGCATTGAATCACCTATAACAGTATATTCAATACAAAAGCTGATATTGAATAAAAAACAGCCAGGTGAATCCACCTGGCTGTAATTATTAAATAGAAACAACTTTTGCTACACCCAGCATAAGTGGGTCCAGTTCTTTCTTCATATTCAAAGCTTCTTCAATTTCATAATCTACGATAGCATCATTTTTCATTGCAACTACTCGGTTATAAATACCTGCCTGCAGCAATTCAATAGCATGAACCCCCATCTGTGCAGCAACAACTCTGTCTCGCATACTTGGCGAACCGCCACGCTGCACATGGCCAAGAACTGTACCACGGGTATCAAGACCTGTTTTTTCCTGAATCTGTTCTGCGATTTTCAATGCTTTACCTGCACCTTCTGCAACAATGATAAGGAAGTTTTTCTTGCCTTCAGCCTGTGTTTCCTTGATTCTTGCAATTACATCCTTGTCGATATCCCAAGGCTGTTCAGGTACCAGTACACACAATGCACCTGTTGCAATACCTGTATTTACAGCAATATAGCCTGCATGTCTGCCCATAACTTCTACAACAGAACATCTTTCATGGCTCTGTGTTGTATCACGAAGTTTATCGATCATTTCCATTGCAGTATTCAATGCAGTGTCGAAACCGATTGTATAATCACTGCATGCAATGTCATTATCGATTGTACCTGGAATACCAATTGTTCTGATACCATGTCTGGAAATAGCCTGTGCACCACGGAATGTACCGTCACCACCTATAACTACCAATGCATCAATACCATGTTTTTTACAGTTTTCCACTGCTTTCAGCTGACCTTCCAGTGTCTGGAATTCCAGTGATCGTGCTGTATACAGCATTGTACCGCCACGATGAATGATTTCAGAAACACTGCGCAGGTTCATATCAAAAATATCATCATTGATAAGACCATTGTAACCATGTCTGATACCTTTGACATTAAAACCATTAAATATTGCAGCACGTACAACAGCACGGATTGCAGGGTTCATACCAGGTGCGTCGCCACCACTGGTAAGAACACCAATTGTTTTAATATCTCCCATTTAATCTCACCTCTTATTTTCTTATAACTACGTTGCTTTCCCCTACAACGTATTTAAGCTCATCAAGAGCATTTATGCTTTCTCTTATCCACAGTCTCTGTGGAGCTTTTACATATTGTTTCTTATCCTGCAAATAAAAGTATACAGGCATCATACCGCTGTATCTGGCCAACACTCCACAACATTGCCTGAACTGTGGTGTATTCTGACCGTCAACCTTGATATAAAGTCCATATTTAGGGTCTTTTTTTGCAGCCAGTATATGACCAGCTTCTTCTGAACCTATTTCATAAACGGAATCTGCAAGAATAGTGGCTTCATCATCTTTCAGTGATACTGTACCATTTACAATAAGTACATTGTTCTCGTTTATTATGTCCGAAACTTCTCTGAATACATTTGGAAATACCAGCATATCCATAGAGCCTGAAAGGTCTTCCACTGTAACAAACCCCATGACTTCATTTTTCTTGGTATTATAAGTACGATATTTGGAAACAATTACCACAAGAGTCTGTTTAGTATTATCGTATACTTCATTACCCTCATTAGTCAATCGAGAAATGTTGCAGGTTGATATATTTTTCACATATTCCTGATTTTTCTCCAGTGGATGGCCTGACAGATAAATACCTGCCAGCTGTTTTTCAAGATTCAGTTTTTCATTATCAGAATAATCTTCTGCCTGTGGAAAATGCCGGTCGTCTTTAAATGTAAATCTGGAATCTTCTACCACTTCTGGTACACTGAACAAATCCAACTGACCGGAAATTTTGTTTTTCTGCTCATTGTTTATACTGTTCAGCAGATAATCAATATTTATAAACAGTCTGCGGCGGTTAATGCCGAATTGGTCAAACGCACCAACTTTTACAAGACTTTCCAGCGCACGGCGGTTAAAGCCTTTATCAGCCATTCTGCGACAGAAATCAAAAATGCTGACAAATTCGCCGTTTTTTTCTCTTTCTGCTGTCATAGTATCGATAAATGTCTTACCCACATTTTTGATAGCAGCCATTCCATAACGAAGATTTTCACCTTCTACAACAAAACCTGAATAACCTTTGTTGATATCCGGAGGCAGGATTCTGATATTTCTCTGTCTGCACTCCTGGGTGTATTCCAATATTTTTGCTGTATTTTCAAAAATACTTGTCAGCATTGCTGCCCAGAATTCTTTTGGATAATGAGCTTTAAGGTATGCTGTCTGGTATGCAACATAAGCATACGCAGCGGCATGTGGTTTATTGAATGCATAAGAAGCAAAGCTGGACATTTCATCGAAAATTTCTATAGCAATATCTTCACTTACACCATTTTCAGCACAACCGGAAATGAAATGTGAACGCTCTGCAGCCATAACATCAGCTTTTTTCTTTGCCATTGCACGACGTACCAGGTCTGCCTGACCATAGCTGTAACCCGCAAGAGTACGACAAATCTGCATTACCTGTTCCTGATATACAATACAGCCGTTTGTAACTTTCAGAATATCTTCCAGCAGAGGATGTTTGTATTTAATCATTTCCGGATGATGGCGGTTTTGTATAAATGTAGGAATAGAATCCATAGGACCAGGGCGGTAAAGAGAAATAACAGCAATCAGGTCTTCTATATCAACAGGTTTAAGACCTGTAAGAACACTTTTCATACCACCACTTTCAAACTGGAACACCCCTATTGTATCTCCGTCTTCCAGAAGTTTAAAAGTTTTTGCATCATTCAACGGAATATTGTCAGCATGAAAATCCGGATTTGTTTTCTGAATCATTTTTTCACACTGGTCAATAACTGTAAGTGTACGCAGACCCAGAAAGTCCATTTTCAACAAACCAAGCTCTTCAATAGTTGTCATTGGGAACTGTGTAACCAGCTGACCATCATTACTCTGCAAAGGTATATATTCTACCACAGGTTGGTCTGTAATTACAACCCCTGCCGCATGAGTGGATGCATTCCTTGGCATACCCTCAACCTTCATAGCCAGGTCAAGTAATTCTTTTACCTGTCCTTCCCCATCATACATTGCTTTAAGTTCCGGAGACATTTTCAGTGCTTTTTCAATACTGATATGTGCTGCAGGGTTATTAGGTATAAGTTTTGCTATCTTATCCACAGTGTTGTATGGAATATCCAATACACGTCCAATATCACGGACAGCACCACGGGCTGCAAGTGTACCAAATGTAATAATCTGACAAACATGGTCATTGCCATATTTTCTTGTTACATAATCAATAACCAACTGACGTTTTTCATAGCAGAAGTCAATATCAAAGTCTGGCATTGAGACACGTTCAGGGTTAAGGAAACGCTCAAAAATCAGATTATATTTCAGTGGATCAATATTAGTGATACCCATACAGTACGCACAGAGACTGGCCGCACCACTGCCACGCCCAGGACCTACAGGGATATCGTGACTGCGGGCATAGTTAATAAAATCATAAACAATAAGATAATAGTCCACAAACCCCATTTTACTGATAATACCGATTTCATAATCCAGTCTTTCAGTCATTTCAGGTGTTATTGTACCATATCTTCTCACCAGACCATCACGGCACAGCTTTTCAAAGAAAACCTGATTCGGACTGCCGTCAGGTGATGTGTATTTTGGCAGTTTTGTTTTGCCGAATTCATAATCAAAATTACATTTTTCAGCAATTTTTACTGTATTTTCACAAGCCTGTGGAATATATGAAAATAAATCATACATTTCATCAGTGCTCTTTACATAAAATTCATCTGTTTCAAACTCAAGAGTATCCGGGTCAGACAGTCGTTTGTTTGTCTGTACACAGATAAGCGCATATTGCATCTTTGAGTCTTCTTTATTTATATAGTGGCAGTCATTAGTGGCTACCAACTGAATATCGTGCTTTCTTGCAAGTTGCAAAAGCATCGGTAAAACAGTTTGCTGGTCTTCTATATGATGGTCCTGAATTTCAATATAATAGTCTTCACCAAATATTTTTTTATAGAAAAGTGCAGTTTCCTCTGCCCTTTCCATATCACCAGCCAATAACGCCCTTGGAATTTCGCCTGCAAGACAGGCGGAGAGACAAATAAGGCCTTCATGATATTTTTCCAGTAATTCGTGGTCTATTCTAGGTTTTGTATAGAACCCTTCTGAAGAACCAAGGGTAACAAGTTTTGTAAGATTCTGATAACCTGTTTCATTTTTTACCAGCAGTACAAGATGATAGTATGTGTCCAGTTTATACACTTTATCTTTTCTGCCACGGCTGGCCACATATACTTCACAGCCGATAATAGGTTTTATACCCTCTTTTTTTGCTTTTTTATAAAAATCAACACAACCATACATAACGCCGTGGTCTGTAATGGCCACAGCGCTTTGTCCAAGTTCCTTTATATGTTTCATCAGTCTGTCTATGCGGCAAGCGCCGTCCAGCAAACTGTACTCGGTGTGCAGATGAAGATGCACAAAGTCTTTATTCATATTAATCCTCTATCTGTGCCACGGCACAAAGTTTCTGTAATCTTCTGTTTACAGATGATTTTGTCATTGGTTCTGAACACATTTTCCCCAATGCATCAAGGGACAGTTCAGGATTTTCCAGTTTAAGCTGAGCCAGCTCCTGTATATCTTCCGGCAGGTCGTACAGCAGTTCTGTTTCAATTAATTTCTGGATAGCTTTTATATATTTTTGTCCTGCCTTAACTGTTTTTGCTATATTGGCAGCATCACAATTTGTAAGTCGGTTCTGATGATTACGGATATCCTTAACCATTTTGTCACCCATCAGTTCCAGACAGGAAGACTGTGCCCCCACAGTAACCAAAAACTCTTCAATAGTCTGACTGTTTTTGGTGTAAACAGCATAAGATGTTTTTCTTTGTGTGAGTTTAAAATCAAAACCTGCAAATTTCAATGTATTCAACAGGTTATTGGCCAGTTTTTCATCAGTATATGTAAACTCCAGATGATAATCTTTTTCAGGGTCTACCAAAATACCGTCAGACACAAAAACACCTGTAAGATAATTTACCATACACTTGTCGCACGGTTTATTTTCATTCATCAATAAAAATAACTTATGTACAATTTCCGGTTCTGTAATATAAAGCTTGGTAACCTGGCGTTTGCCTTCATGTTCCCTGTCCACCACATAGGAGTCTATATCATATCTGCCCAGCAGTTTTTTTACAACCTTTGCAGATTTTAGAATATCAGGCTTATGAACAATTTTTTCATCTTCCTGCGAAAGCTGGTCGCGGTAAAAATATCCCTGTAAAAAACTTATATTACAGCAATCATCTTTCGAAAATTTAAAATTATCCAGTGCTTCATTCCTGCTTTTTTTAGAAAATGTAGATTCCATAGTTTCCTCTCCAGAAATTATACAATTATCATTTCTTTTTCAAGAACAACACCTTTTTTATCCAGGACAATCTGCCGCACTTTGTCAGCAAGGTCTACTATATCCTGACAAGTGGCATCACCTATGTTTACAATAAATCCGGCGTGTTTTTCACTTACCTGGGCGCCACCTACTGTAAGACCTTTCAAACCACATTCATCAATCAGTGCTGCGGCAAAATAACCAACAGGACGTTTGAAAGAACTGCCGGCACTTGGTTTATCCAGTGGCTGTTTATCTTTTCTGCGTTGCATGATGTCTTCCATAAAAACCAGCATTTCTGCACTGTCTTTTGGATGCATTTCAAATGTGGCAGAAACTATAAGCCAGTTTTCGTCCATAAATCTGGAATGTCTGTAAGAAAAATCACAATCATTTTTTGTTATTGTACCCAAATTGCCATTTTCATCAATATAATCAACAGAAACAAGACAGTTTGATATTTCTCCACCGTAGGCACCGGCATTCATATAAATACCACCACCAACATTACCAGGAATTCCATAACAGAATTCCAATCCGGAAAGGCTGTGTTCCTGCGCCCTTTTTGAAAGAGAAGTCATCAGCACGCCTGCACCGGCTGTTACAGTGTTTTCTTTAATATCAATACTGTTTAAAGCAGATGTTTTGATAATAATGCCATCAAAACCATCGTCATTGAAAATAACATTTGAGCCATTACCCAGGAAATAATGTTTTATATTATTTTCATTTACAAATTTTATTAAATCAGCTGCTTTCTTCACAGTATCCGGCATTGCTATACACATAGCATTGCCACCCACTTTGAATGTGGTATGCTTTTTCATACTTTCATCAAAGTGAGCTTCTATGTCATTATTATTCAAAAAAGTTTTAATCATTATTTACACCAACCATTGCGGCACCGATAATACCGGCATCGTTTCTGAATTTAGCAATAACAATTTCTGTTCTTTCCCGGGCGTTTCTTGCAAAATCTTCTCTGTCAATGTGTGGTTTCAGCAAATCAAGCAGATACTGTCTTTCATTTGAAACACCACCACCCAGACAAACAACCTGTGGCTGGAAGATATTGATAAGGTTAACAAGACCACAGGCAAGATAATCGATATATGTATCCACAACCTGTGTTGCTACTGCATCACCCTGTTTTTTGCCATCAAAAGCTGTTTTGGCATTTACTTTTTCGATATCAGGACAGATTTCCCACAATGCACTTTCTGGATGTTCTTTCATTGCTGCCTGTGTATCTCTTGTAAGAGCAGATGCAGCTGCATATCTTTCGAAACAACCTTTACGTCCACAGTTACACTGTCTGCCATCTTTTTCTATAACGATATGGCCCACTTCAAGACCGGCATAGTTGTAGCCAGCATATATTTCACCATTGAGGTATGCACCGCCACCTACACCTGTACCAAGTGTAACGATAAGTGCATTATCACAGCCTTTTGCATTGCCAGCCATTACTTCTGCAATAATTGCAGCATTGGCATCATTTTCTACATACACAGAAATACCGAAAAGTTTTTCCAGATTTTCTTTGATTTTCCAGTTTTCGTAGCCAAAGTTTACATTTGACCATACAATACCACGTTTGCCGTCAACTGAACCAGGTGTACCGATACCAACAGCTTTAATATCTTTATCAAGGTTGTATTTGTTTTCTTCACATAAAGATTTGCAAAGGTTATATATATCCTGTTCAAGTTCTGCCTCTGGTTTTGGCAGATTTGTTTTAACACTTTTTTTACACAAGATATTACCATTTACATCCACAATACCTGCTGCAATATTTGTGCCACCAAGGTCAACACCGATATATAATTTTTCCATAGTTAAATTCTCCTATAAAGTTATTATACGTTTTATTCTTCAATACCCAACTGTTTAAGCAATTCTTTTGCAGCAAAGTATCCCATTTTTTTCTGACGATTTACAACAGCCGCAGTTTCAATAACAATAGAAATATTACGGCCTGGTCTTACAGGGATAACTGATTTTACAACTGATACACCAAGGATATCTGTATATTCATCAGTAAGACCTGTTGTACTGTAACTTTTGTCTGGTTTCCAGTTTTCCAGTTCTATAACCATATCGATTTCCTGTCTCTGTTTAACGGCAGATGCACCGTAAGTACGGGCAATATTGATAATGCCAACACCGCGCAGTTCGATAAAGTTCTGGATATTTTCAGGGGACTGACCAACAAGTGATGTATGTGAAAGTTTTCTGATTTCAACAGCATCATCCGCAATAAGACGATGTCCGCGTTTTACAAGTTCAATAGCTGTTTCAGATTTACCAACACCACTGTCACCTACAATCAGAATGCCTTCACCATAAACTTCCATAAGTACACCATGGCGAGTAACACGCTGTGCCAGTTCAGTATTAAGATAACTGATAGCATGTGCCATAAATGCAGATGTTTCTTCACTGGTTCTGAGCAGTGGAACTTTATGTTTTCTTGCACATTCTACAATTTCGGTAGAAATAAGCATATTCCTTGTAATGATTACAGCAGGAACACCGCGTGAAAACAGGTTATTGATTCTTTCCATCTTAACACCCTGATCCAGACTGTCCAGATAAGAAAATTCCATTTTACCGAGAATCTGCAGTCTGGTAGGTTCAAAGTTTTCGCTGAAACCTGAAATAAGCAGACCTGGACGGTTTACTTCTGTACTTGTGATATGAATTTTGTTGATGTCATCAGGAACAGACAAAATTTCAAGATTAAGTTGAGCAATGAATTTTTCCAAAGTTACAAAAAATTTCATAATAGTTACTCCACATTCTATAATATATACTTAATATGATTATATAATATTCCATCTTTCATTTCAACTTAAAATTGATTATATCAAACTATATTTATTTCAATATCAGGCAATGCAGAAATATTATTGTCATACCTCAATATTTTTCCTGTAACTGCATCATTCATAAGAACATATACATTATCTGTTATTTCCATTCTTATATACTCTTTTATCAGATTTGTATCTGAAATACCTTTATAGTCCGCAAGGCTTATGGTAATGTTTATTTTATCAGCTGTACGATAAACATCGCACCAATCTATAACTGCATTTATTTCATTATCCCTTAGCAGTAAAGAAAAACCATTTCTATCTCCGGTCAGCATATTAAATATCAGCCATTGTTTATCATCCAGATACTTTATAACCTCTCCATCTTGTACAATTACAGCACCGGAATTCTTTCCATCTTTATTTGTCAAAGATATTATACCATCTGCTCCATCAATATCTTTGGAAAAATTATAAAGCGGCGTTTTTATCAGATTCTCAACATCAATTTCAAAACTTACACCATCTATAAAACAAACCAAGTTTACTGATGGAGGAATTTTAAGACTGTTTATAACAGAAAAAATCTTATTGAAATCATCTTTCAGCAGCACAGCATCAATAAAAACATTTTCACATAATCTGAAATTATATCTGTTTTCATTTACCGCTTTTATACAAAGCGAAAAAATATCAGAGGATGAGTATTGTTGTGTCTTATACGATTCTTCTTGTGTTTCAAAATCATAGGTCTGAAAATCTGCAGAAAATAATTTTTCATTTTGGGAAAGCATAATATTTTTTACAAAAGTTTCATCCCTTTTGCCACAACCGGTAAACAATAACATCGATAAAAAAATAAAACTAATCAGTCGCTTTTTCATAATATCCTTTTCTTTCCCTGCCAAATATCATTATTATTGCCATTACCAAATCAATAAATAATACAGGAATTTCAATTTTTGAAAACAAAATAAAAAACGGAACTGCAAGCAATAAATCCCCTTTATTAAAAAAAGTAAAATTTTCTTTGAGAAGTCCATAGGATGTGATTAAAGAAGATAAAGCACCAAAATAAGAAAAGTATACTATATAATTAAATAAGGCATCAAAATTCCTTATCAGTTTTGTCGATGAAACCTGAAAAAGCATCTGTAAAGGCGAAAGACTATACAGTATATTCCCTTTTACAGACATAAAAGCAAACAAAGTAATGGCTATAAATGTCATAGTCGTAAAAAACAGCGTATAAATGGCGTCTTTTTTCGCATTTGCACCAGTTGTTTTTACTGCAATTACATAAGGAACAATATAATCAAACAATGTTACATTCAATGCAAGTCCATTGTTCTGATACTGATTATATAAATTATAACTGCTAATTTTATCAACATTTAGAATAAATACAATAAACAACAGTACTGCTACACTTATAGATAACGGAAAATACAGTTGTGATAGCCTGCTATCTTTGATATATGATAATAATATTACAGTAAATATTGTAACCAAAACAGTTGAATTTGCTGTAGTCTGTCCATGATACAATTTCATATAATTCCACATTTTTAAAGCCTGCCGACTGATAAGGCTGATTATATATATCAATAAAATCAGGTTTGTCAGCGGTTTAAATTTTTTGTTATCTGCAGTAAACAAAATTATAATAATATAAATCAATCCGTACAAAACCAGTTGTTTTATCCAGTCATAAACAGTCATTTTATCTTTTGGTATCATTATAGCAAAACTGAAAAAAGCATAAGAAAAAAACAATAGATTTATTGCAGTTTTATCTGTTTTCATTTTTTATTCCCTTTAAATCATAATTTGTTTTCATATTTCGCCAGCTTGCTTTAGTAATACCATCTTTAAATATCATTTCTCTATTTGTGTAAAAAATATCAGCATATTGGTAACCCGCACTGTTTACAATAATTATATTTACTAAAAGATATAATGTTGCAAAGGCAAGCCCCGGTATACTGAACAGTCCCGCACATATAATAAAAATCAGTCGCAGAATAATAACAGCTTCATAAAATGAAGGTACAATAAATGATGATATTGTGCTTAATGCACACACAATCAACATGGCACTGCCTATAAACCCAGCATTTACAGCAGCATCACCTATTATTAATGCTGAAACTATTGAA
Source organism: Oscillospiraceae bacterium (assembly GCA_017436575.1). Classification (GTDB taxonomy): domain Bacteria; phylum Bacillota; class Clostridia; order Oscillospirales; family Ruminococcaceae; genus RGIG3102. The sequence continues at coordinate 67,079 of JAFSCU010000043.1, read as the reverse complement.
ACTGAACTGCCAATAGGAGCCGGCAAACGCAACCCCGCCTCTTTTATTATTTCCAGCAATATGGTTATAACCACAGCCTCTGCAAATAACGGTAATGGTGTTGTATTCTGTGATGAATAAACCAAAAATAAAAGTTTATTTGCTACTGCCTGTGGAGCAAAGGAAGTAAATGCAACATAAAATCCCGGCAATGCAACAGCAATAAAAAATGCAAAATATCTGATTAATCTTATAAATGATGCAAAATATGGGCGCTGTGTATAATCATCATTTGTTGTAAAATTCTCGTGAAAAAAAGATGGATAGTATATAGCGAAAGGTGTGCCGTCTACAATTATACCTATCTTACCTTCACATATTTTTGCACACAGAGTATCAGGGCGCTCTGTGTAGCCTACCGACTGAAAGAGAGAACCTTTTGTGTCGTCAATAAATGGTGATATATATCCTGATTCAAAAATCATAGGTAAATCTATACTTTTCAGTTTATCCATCACTTTTTCTGCCATCTCCTGGGGACAGTAGTCTGTATGATAATAGACTGTAATTTCTGTTTTTGTTTTACTTCCTGACTGTAGAGTTTTAACCACCAGGTTATTACTGCGTATCCTGCGGCGTATCATTCCCATATTTTTTCTGCCGGTATCAGTAAAACTTTCTTTTGAACCGCGAAGATTGCTTTCATTTGTCGGTTTATCAACACCTCTTGATGGGTACCCCTGTACCGCCATTACAAGTGCCCTGCTTTCACCATCTATCAAAAGCATAGCAAAACCTGCAGTAAGAAAAAACATAGCTTGCCGGAAGTCTTTGCAGGGTGTGGGATTGAAAGGAATAGCAGTATTATCAAAAATATAATCAAACAGATTGTTGTCTGTTATTTTTAAATTGTTCAGCGGTTCCATAAATATCTGCCACAGCTTTATGGTATCAACCAAGTCTTCACACATAACAATAGCTGCTTTTTTTCCTGAAACTATTACAGGTTTGAAAAAATAGTCAGCAGCATTTTCAAAATTTTTATCAAAAACAGCTTTATTTTTATCCAAGGATTCAAATAATAATTTTTCCATATCAACACCTCTGTAAGATTGTGGACAAAATGTTTAAATTTACTCAATCTTTCAATAATAAATCGAGGTGAAAATATGATTTCTATAGTTTTAAGAACTACAATTATGTTTTTTCTTGTTATGTTTGCACTGCGTGTAATGGGCAAGAAAAATCTGGGTGAATTTCAACCCAGCGACTTTGTTTCCACTATGCTTATTTCCAACCTGACTTCAATAGTCATAGAGGCCCCTGAATTGCCATTGCTCTATTCTGTTGTGCCAATTTTACTTATTATATGCTATGAAATATTCATGTCTGTAATTGCAAAAAAGAACGAAAAATTGGCAAAAGTAGCATATGGCAGTCCTAAAATAATAATCAGCAACGGAATTATCAATCAATCAGTTATGAAAACGCTACGCTTTACAATTGACGATTTATTGATGGCTATGAGGTCAAAAGATATTTTTTACCTTGAAGAAGTCTTCCTGGCAATCGTGGAAACCAATGGCAGTGTCAGCATTTACCCTGACCCATCTGCCAAAACAAATATAGACAAGGCTGATATTCCACCTTTTTCAATTATTGTTGATGGTAAAACAAGATATAATAACCTTGGATATATAAACGTTACTGAAAGTAAAGTAGAAAAGATACTTGAAAAAGAAAATGTTTCACCAGAAGACATTCTTTTATTGATGATAGACGGAAACGGCCAATACAATCTTTCTTTAAAGGAGATATTATGAAAAACTTTTATTTTTCTGTTATTCTGTTCCTTTCAATTCTGTCCGGAACATTCATAACAAACCATTATATTCAAAATAATCTTAATTATTACAAAGATGTATTTGTATCTGTTGTAAATACAGAAAAGATAAGTGAAACAGTAATAATGTCTGTATCCAGAGCGAAAGAAACCTTCTTTAAACAAAAAAATATGCTCCAGCTTTTTGTAAGCAAGGAGCATATAAAAGATATCGAAACTGATATTTTATTGATAGAAAACTATTTGTCTGAAGACCAGCTGATGGATTGTAAAGAAAAAAGTATAGAAATCATATCTGTAATAAATCAGATAAAAGAATATATGAGCAAAATTGATTAATTATTTTTCTTTTTCAACAGCTCACTGAGTTCTTCAAAGAAAGTGTTAACATCACTGAACTGTCTGTATACAGATGCAAAACGAACATAAGCAACTTCATCAAGTTTTTTGAGTTCATCCATAACCATTTCGCCCAGCTCAACAGAAGAAATTTCTGATTTAAGGCTGTTTACAATTTTGTACTCAATTCTGTCCACAGCTTTTTCCAGGTCCTGAATTGAAACCTGACGTTTTTCACAGGATTTAATCATACCATTCAGCAGTTTATCCCTGTTGAAAGCCTGTATTGAGCCATCTTTCTTTTTAACCATAATAGGTGTAGTTTCCACCACTTCAAAGGTTGTAAATCTTTTACCGCAGTTTATGCATTCTCTGCGTCTTCTGATTCTTTCACCATCTTCTGTTGGGCGGGAATCTACAACTTTACTGTCAAAACCACCACAAAATGGACATTTCATATTTTTAACCTCTCAAATTAATATTCCAAAATTATTTTAAATGTTTTTAAGAAAGTTTGCAACAATCAAACAATATTTTTCAGAAGATCAAGTGACTGTGAAAGTCCATAATCTTCGGTAATATTTTCATTGTAAACTTCTATCAGGGCATATTTCACATTATACTTTACAGAAATATATTCAAACATTTTACCATAATCAAATAATCCCTGACCAGGCAAAAGACTGTTCTGACTGTCATTGAAATCACTTATATGCACATGGCTAATTCTGTCACCCATTAAATCGATTAGAGAATAAATATCCTGATCTGCCCTGACAGCCTGTTTTATATCAAAAACAAATTTAATGTCGCTATCTGCATAATGCATCAATTCGGTAAGATTCTCAATATAACCGCATTTGAATTTAACCACATTTTCCTGAGCAATGTATACGCCATATTCCCTTGCCTTTCGGGAAAGCAGATTCAGTATATCTGTGTATTTTTTCATCGACATATATTCTGAAGAAATATAACAACCATGAATAACCACATATTTTGCACCTAAAATCTGACAGGCACGAAAATATTTTTCATAATACCTGATTGAATCAGCCAGTTTATAGTCGCTTTTCGACCAGAACATAAAGGTTTCTATTGCAGAAGTAAATGGATGTACAGAAATAACCTGTATACCATTTGCATCTGCAATATTCTTTAATTTGTATACATATTCTTCATCCAGCTCACTGTCAGTATTGAAAAATATTTCTGTATATTTTGCGCCTGTAAGAGCAACCGCTTCCAGTGCATTGTCTGTCTGCCGCGGAAAAAAACAACCGGTTGAAACACCAATATTCAAACAATTCACCCCTAATCTGTAAACAATGATACCTGATTTGTCCTTGGCATATTGCCAAGTGCACCAACTTCATAAAGAGTGTCAATAACTGCTGATGAAGCCCCTGATGCTTTCTGGAAATCTTCTACAGACAAAAACTCTGTGTTGTCTTTGCAAGCTTTTTCCAGCTGCATTGCCGCAGTTTCACCTACACCTTTAAGTGACATATACGGCAGACGGATTTTTCCATCAACGACTGCATATTTTTTAGCCTGACTTTCACCGAGTTTAATTGGCAAAAATTCATAACCTCGTGCCAGCATTTCACATACCATCTGCAAAGATGTGCGCAATTCTTCGTCTTTTGCTGTTTTTTCGATACGCAGTCTTGCTGTTACATCTTTCAGTTTTTTAGTGGCAAGTGCTTTTCCGCCTACTGCAGCTTCATAATCGATCGCTTCGCCACGGACTGTAAAATATGTGGCATAAAATTCAACCGGATAGTAAAGTTTAAACCACATCAATCGGATAGCCGCCATAAGATAAGCAACCGCATGGGCTTTAGGGAACATATATTTAATTTTTTTACAGCTGTCAATATACCATTCTTCTACACCGTGACTGCGCAGCATATCTTCGGTTTCGGCATTGAATTCTTTAGCCGCCTTACCTTTACGGGTTATTTCCATGATTTTAAAGGCTTTTGCTTTATCAACTCCTTTTTTGATAAGGGTCAACATAATATCATCACGGGTGCCGATAACTTCAGAAATGGTACAGGTTTTGTTTTTTATAAGTTCCTGTGCATTGCCAATCCATACATCAGTGCCATGTGACAGACCTGAAATCTGTATAAGGTCAGCGAATGTCTGTGGCTGCGCTTCAATAAGCATCTGACGAACAAAGTCTGTACCCAGTTCCGGGATACCAAAAGTAGCCGTCTGACTTTGTATATCATCTGGGTTTACACCTATAGGTTCGGTGCTGGTAAGCATCTTGTAAACCTGTTTATCATTCATAGGTACATCAGCCATTTTAATACCAGTCAGATCTTCCAGATGTTTGTACATTGTCGGAACATCATGGCCCAGAATATCAAGTTTCAGCAGTGTATCATGAAGATATTTAAATTCAAAATGAGTTGTGATTACGCCCTTTTCTTTAGAATCAGCAGGATGTTGTACCGGGCAGAAATCATACACTTCGTGGTCAGATGGCACTACAACCATACCGCCAGGATGCTGACCTGTAGTTCTTTTTACGCCGGAGCATCCAAGTGTAAGGCGGTTTTCTTCAGCCTTATTTTTGGTAAGTCCTCTTTCATCCAGATATTTTTTTACATAGCCATAGGCAGTTTTATCCTGCAGAGCTGAAACTGTGCCTGCCTTGAAAACATATTCATGTCCGAAAAGGTCTTCTGTATATCTGTGTGCATTTGCCTGATATTCGCCGGAAAAGTTAAGGTCTATATCCGGCTCTTTATCCCCATTGAAACCAAGGAAAGTTTCAAATGGAATATCATTGCCATCTCCGTACATCTTTTCACCGCATACCGGGCAGTATTTATCTTCAAGGTCAAATCCTGTCAGTACATCTGCAGGCACATTGAAATCTGAATACTGGCATTTTTTACAAAGCCAATGTGGCGGCAAAGGATTAACCTCTGAAATTCCGGAGAAAAACGCCAGTGATGAGGAACCAACAGAACCACGGGAACCAACCAGATAACCGTGTTCTTCACTGTTTTGTACAAGTTTCTTTGCAATTACATACAAAACAGCATAGCCATGCTGTATAACACTGTTAAGTTCTTTTTCCACTCGTTCCACTATCAGCTGTGGTGGATTTTCACCATACAGTGTATGGAGTTTCTTATATGTTGCCTCTCTCAGTTCTTCTTCGGCGCCGTCAATGCTAGGCGGGAAAGTCCCCTTTGGAATAGCGCGTATGCCAGGTTCAATCATATCTGCAATCAGATTTGTATTTGTAACAACCACTTCATACGCTTTATCTTCGCCAAGATAACTGAATTCTTTCAGCATTTCGTCTGTTGTACGGAAATACAGCGGAGCCTGCTGGTCAGCGTCTGAAAAACCCATACCAGCCATAAGTATAGCACGGTATTGTGCATCTTCCATAGAAAGAAAGTGAACATCTCCTGTTGCAACGACAGGTTTATTCAGTTCTTCGCCCAGTTTGACAATTATCTTATTATATTCTTCCAGAACAGCATTTGATTCAACTTTGCCGTCACGAACCATAAATTCATTGTTACCAAGAGGCTGAATTTCAAGAAAATCATAAAAATCAGCTATTTTCAGCAATTCATCATAGCTTTTACCGTCTACAATAGCTCTGTAAAGTTCACCAGCTTCACAGGCAGAACCTATGATAAGGCCTTCTCGATGCTTAATTATTTCACTTTTTGGCATTCTTGATGTTTTGAAAAAATACTCAAGATGAGCAAAAGAAATCAGTTTATAAAGGTTTTTTACACCCTTCTGTGTTTTAGCCAGAAGTATTATATGATTGCTTCGTCTTGGCAGTTTATCAGTGCTGCTTAAATCGGAATTGATTTTATCAATATCATATATATCCTGTTTTTCCAGATCATCTATAAGACCATAAAAAATTCTGGACAGCATTATTGCATCGTCAGTAGCTCGATGATGATTGAAATTACCTAAATTATAGTGGTCTGCCAAAGTATCAAGTTTATGATTCTTTAAATCCTGTAAAAGATTTCTGGCGAGTGGCAGTGTATCAAGGAACTGGTATTTAAAATCTGTTCCTACTTTTGCTGCATTGACTTTAAGAAAGTTTACATCAAAACCTGCTGCATTATGAGCAACCAAAATACCTTCCCCGATAAAAGCTTTAAAGCTTTCAATAGCTTCTTTCTGCCCAGGTGCACCTGCAACCATTTCATCGGTGATACCAGTAAGTTCAACAATGTTTTTTGGAATAGGTTTGCCTGGGTCTGCATATGTGTGGAACTCGTCCAGTACTTCCCCATCTTTCCATCGAATAGCACCTATTTCAGTAATAGTCTCTGTATTAGGATTAAGACCTGTACTTTCAATATCGAAAATAACAAACTCTGTTTCTCTAATTTTACCGGAATATTCGCCCTGATAAACATTTACTATATTATCTACCAGATAGCCTTCGCAACCATAGATAACCTTGAAATCCGAGTCATCTTTCTGAATCTTGTCACATTCCAGCATTGCCTGAGGAAAGCCCTGTGCAACACCATGGTCAGTAATTGCAACAGCTCTGTGCCCAAGTTTATAGGCATATTTTACAGCTTCATCCGGAGCGATAAGTGCATCCATTGAAGACAGTTTTGTGTGGAGATGTAGCTCTACCCTTTTTGTTTCCGCATTATCTTTTTTCGCCTTAACATCGAATGTAACTATGTCATAAGGCATAATAACATAGTCACGCTCGTACTTGTCCAGCTGGCAGTCACCGCGGACGAGAAAATGCATACCTGGCTTTACACTATCATATTTATCAAAGTTCTTTTCATTAGGGTCAAGAAGAATTTTTACATTTATAGAGTTTGTGCCATCTGTAATGGAATAAATGTATATTTTTCTGAAATTCCCTTGCTGTGCTGTGGCGAAAACTTTACCCCATACCATTACCTTTCCGTTCTGTATGAGGGCATCATCGATACTCATAAGGTTTTTAGGCGGTGTATATTTGCCCATAAATACCTTTACAGAGTTATCTTTAATATCAAGACCATCAATATGAAAATCTGTATACTGCGCCTTTTTCTCAACCATTTTTACAACCGGAGGCAAAATAACCACAGGTTCTGTTTCTTTTTCACAGACAGTTTTAACTAATTTTACAGGTATTATAGTACCTGTAAGTGTCTGGATATATTCAGAAAAGCTGTTTTCAAAATCACAGCCTTTAAGAAAGCCGTAACCTGTGCTTGCAGTAATCTGCATAATGTTATTATCAAAACTTATATCTGAATTTTTAAAATAATTCAATGGCACGTTGACTACATCATCACAGAAATGCTGTACCAGAGTCAAAAGATGTCTTGTGGAAAAAGTACCAAAATCAAATTTGTTGGTTATAGAAATAGAATATTCAGGATATTTATTTGCCAGAAAAGCGGCAAAATCTTCCACAGCTACATAAGGTATAAGCCGTGATGATGAAATCACGGCTGAAAGATGTGAATTCTTGCGATGCACATCTATCTTTTCAAGAAGTGCACCGTTGAATTCATTTATATAATTAGGGTTATTATAATCGGCAAAAACCGAAAGTATATAATTACTCACTTTTTTCCTCTAAATAATTGTAAATATCTTTTACAAATTCGTCTATAAAGTCACCTTTGAGAACTTTTACTTTTTCTCCTTTTTTGAAAAGAACTGCATTGTCAACACCACAGGCGATGCCAATATCAGCTTCTCTTGCTTCACCAGGACCGTTTACTGCACAGCCCATAACGGCAACTTTAATATCTTTGTTTATACCTTTTAATCTTTCTTCCACCTGTGTGGCAATAGCTGCCACGTCAAGGTTTGTTCTGCCGCATGTCGGGCAGGATATAATTTCCGGTCCAGGCACCTTTATACCTGCTGCACGGAGTATATCAAAACCTGCAGGAATTTCTTTCAGTGGAGAATCTGTAAGTGAAACACGCAATGTATCACCAATACCATCCATTAACAATGCACCGATACCCATACCTGATTTGATAAGACCCATACGATATGTACCAGCCTCAGTAACGCCCAGATGTAATGGGTAATCACACATGGAATCCAACTGTCTGTATGCCTGAACCATTGTAGGCACATTGGAGGATTTGATAGAAACAATTATATCGTTAAAGTCAAATTTTTCCAGCAGCTTGATATGATACATTGCACTTTCACACAATGCTTCAGGTGTTGGTGCACCGTATTTAGCCAGAATGTGTTTTTCCAGACTGCCGGCATTTACACCAATTCTGATAGGTACATTATGTGCCTGGCATGCTTTAACTACCTGTTTTACCCTGTCGTCATCACCAATGTTGCCTGGGTTGATACGAACTTTGTCAATACCTGCTGCAACAGACTCAATGGCAATGCGATAATCAAAGTGAATATCAGCAACAAGAGGAATTTTCACTTCTTTTTTTATTGCTTCAATAAGACGTACATCCTCCAGATTTGGCACTGAAACACGTACAATCTGACAGCCTTCCTTTTCAAGAGCAACTGCCTGCCGCACATTTCCTGCCACATCATTTGATTTTACATTTAACATACTCTGAACGAGAATAGGATTATTTCCGCCCAGATAAACATTACCTACTTTTACCTGTCTTTTTTCATGTCTCATAATTATCACCATTAAAATAATCTTGTTATATCACTGAAAGTAACAAAAATCATAAATGCAAAGAGAAGCAACATTCCTGCAGCATTTACCCACATTTCATATTTCTGGTCGATAGGTTTACCTCTTAACAGTTCTATAAGAAGAAATACCAGTCTGCCGCCATCAAGAGCCGGGAAAGGCAAAAGATTAAATACCCCCAGGTTAATTGTAATCATTGCCAGAATCATCAGTACAGATTCCAAACCATAGCTGACAGCATCACTGATAGTAGATACAATACCCACAGGACCAGACATCTGATTTATAGCCACATTCCCTGTTACCAGATCAACAAGACTTAAAAAAACCATTCTCGCAATAGATACAGTCCAGTTGGCAGCTTCTTTCAGCATATTGGGTATAGTTTTTTCGACAGGATAAACTGAAAAGTCTATAACCATCTGTTTAAGACCTGTTTCTTCATCAACATAAGTATCAAAAGTTACATCTTCCAACAGAATCTTTTCACCATTTCTGATAACAGTGAAATCTGCCACACCATTCTGTGTTCTTGCAAACTCGTAGATTATATCGTTGGCAATATAACATTTTCTACCATTGATAGCCACAATTTCGTCCCCTGCCATAAGACCGGTCTGCTGAGTCATTGCACCTTCATAAAAACCGTATACTGTGCGGCTGGTGATTGCAGACTGTCTGCTGGTAAGAAACAACAACACCAGAAAACCCAGTATTATATTCATTACAGCACCGGCCACTACTACACCTATTCTGTTTTGTACAGGTGCAGCATTGAATGAATCTTCTGCATCGCTTTCTTCGTCTTCACCTTCCATTGCAACATAACCGCCAATAGGCAAAGCACGGACAGAATATTCAGTTTCCCCAACCTTTTTTCCGAAAAGCTGTGGTCCCATACCTATGCTGAATTCATTTACTCTAATTCCACTGGTTTTAGCCATTATAAAATGACCCAGCTCGTGAATCATTATTACAATACCAAAAACCAGAACAGAAACCAAAATACTCATTAAATCTCAAAAACCTCTATTTCAATAATTGGGAATCTACAAAGGCTCTTGCTTTTTTATCTGTTTCAAATACTTCTTCCAAAGTATAATTGTCACCAAACTCAAATTCAGAAAGAACCCTGTAAACAATGCGGCCAATGTCCGCAAATGCAATTTTATCTTCCAGGAACAGCTGAACTGCCCTTTCATTTGCACCATTTACTGCACAAGGATACAAACCACCTTTATCAATAGCTTCAATCGCAGCTTTTAGACAAAGGAATGTATCCGGATCTGCAGGAGCAAATGTAAGGTCTTTCATTGCAAAGAAATCCAGTTCATCTGCCGGGCATTCAAATCTGTCAGGATAAGTAATTGCATACTGAATAGGCAGACGCATATCCGGTACACCCAGCTGTGCAATAACACTGTTATCCACAAATTGAACAGCTGAATGAATAATGCTCTGTCTGTGTACCACTATCTGTACATCACTTGGTTTAACATCAAAAAGCCAAACGGCTTCTATTAGTTCCAGACCCTTGTTCATAAGCGATGCAGAGTCTATAGTTATTTTAGAACCCATGGACCAGTTAGGATGTTTAAGGGCCTGAGCTTTTGTAACATTTTCCAGTTGTTCTTTGGAATAACCGAAGAAAGGACCACCGGAAGCTGTAAGAATAATTTTTTTCAGTTTTTTTGCACTGTACGGGTCCTGAAGGCATTGAAAAATAGCAGAATGTTCACTGTCAACCGGCAGAAGTTTTACATTGTTGCGTTTAACTGCGTCCATTACCAGTTTACCACCGGTAACAAGGCTTTCCTTGTTTGCAAGAGCAACATCCTTGCCGCTTTCAATGGCGGCCAGTGTAGCTTCTAAACCGGCAATGCCTACAACTGCATTTAGAACAACTGTATCTTCCACTTCAAGCTGGGCCAGTTCTACAAGTCCCTGTTTGCCTGTAAGCAAAGTAACCCCCAGTTCTTCTGCCCTTGTCTTGAAATTATTGGCTGCAGTTTCATCAGTTAAGCAGACATACTGTGGTTTGAATTCAATTATCTGTTGTTCAATAGTATCAATACTTCTGTTGGCTGAAAGTGCAATAACATTTATATTGTGCTTACGGCATACATCAAGTGTCTGTGTGCCGATAGAACCTGTAGAACCAAGAACTATAATATTTTTATACACCGAAAACACCTCCGTTAAGTATAATCAATGGGATAGCGCAGGAAACTACAATTATTACAAGCAGAATACTATCGAAACGATCCATTACCCCACCATGACCAGGCATAATGTTGCCATAATCTTTTATTCCTGCCTGTCTTTTTACAGCCGAAGCGAAAAGGTCACCGATAATTCCCAGGAAAGAGCCCAGTGCCGCAACAACACCAACCAATGCCAAGGTAATGATATTCAATGAGTATACAGCAGCAGACTGTTCAAGCATTGGTTTCAAAAAGCTGTAAACCCATAAAACAAACCATGTAAGAACAACTGAACCTAAAACGCCGCCTATAGCACCTTCAATGGTTTTTTTAGGACTAAGATGCGGTGCCATTTTATGTTTGCCAAAAAGAAAACCTGCGAAATAAGCACAGGTGTCACCACCCCAGGCTATAGCTGCCGAACATATTACAAGTAAAACACCATCATATCCATATTTATGATACGGTAACATAGTCTTGAAGCGAAGTGCAGCGTAAAATCCAAACAAAGCAAACAAAGTAAACGCTATTTCAGATGCAACATTTCTGAAATCTATATTGTTAAAATTAAACACCACAATAGCAGCAAAACCAACCATAAGTATGGCTATAACTATCATGTAAAATGCTGATAATATATTTATAGCACTGTTGGCATCAATAAGATTTTTTTCACTCCAGATTGAAATATAGTTGAATCTGTCGGAAACAATAAGTACAAGAAATCCTACAATATCAAGCAAAATTTCTGTCCGTCTTATATTCTTTTCTTTATAAACATTAAATATTTCGTGTGCAGCGATAGCATATAATGCAAACAGCACTACATTGAAAATCCAAGTATGAAACTGACTCAGTACTACAAACAGTACCACTAAACCCACCAAGCCAGAAATAACTCTAGTTTTCATAATAACTCCTTAAACGCCACCAAATCTTCTGTTTCGTCTGTTGAATTCAATGATGGCATCATCCAAATCTTTTCTTGTAAAATCAGGCCACAGCACATCCATATAAACAAACTCTGAATAAGCTATCTGCCACAGCAAAAAGTTTGATATACGTTTTTCTCCACTTGGTCTGAGTATAAAATCAGGGTCAGGTTGACCTTTTGTATAAAGGTTGTCACTTACCAGCTGTTCATCAATGTCATCTATATCAATTTCACCATTTTTAACCATATTTGCAATGGCTTTTGTGGCGTGAACAATCTCGTTTCTTGCACCATAATTAAGAGCAATGTTAAGTGTCATACCTGTTCTGTCTTTTGTTTTTTCTTCGATATCCAGCATAAGTTCCAGCAACTCACCACTGAATGCTGATTTATCGCCCAGGAAAACAATCCTGTTATTTTCTTTTTCATAGTCAAATGCTTTTATAAGATATTCTTTAAGCAATGACATTATACCATTTACTTCTTCTGCAGGCCTTTTCCAGTTCTCAGTGGAAAAAGCATAGAAAGTAACTGATTCAAGCCCCAGCTCATTGCAGTATCTTGTAATATCCTGAAAAACTTCTGCACCTTTTTTATGGCCCATATTTCGTGGTAACATTCTTTTCTTTGCCCAACGACCGTTACCGTCCATTATAATGCCAATATGTTTTGGAATTATGATATTATTGTCCATTTTTACCTCAATTCACTTATATGAAAATAAAGGGCATATCAAACAATATGCCCTTCAATAAATAGACCCGGTAAATTAAATTACAGTTCCATAACTTCTTTAGTTTTCTTGGCTGCAACTTCATCAATTTCCTTGATGAATTTGTCTGTAATTTTCTGCATTTTTTCTTCCAGTTTTTTCTGGTCGTCTTCTGTCAGTTCGCCAGCTTTTTTAGCAGCCTTGAACTTATCCATAGCATCACGTCTTACGTTTCTTACTGCAACTTTTGCTTCTTCAGCCATTTTAGAAACATCTTTAGCCAATGCTTTACGACGTTCTTCAGTAGGTGCTGGGAAAACAAGACGAATGCTGATACCGTCATCAATTGGGTTAATGCCTACATCTGACATCTGGATAGCTTTTACAACTGCTTTCAGAAGACTTCTGTCCCAAGGCTGGATGGAAAGTGTTCTTGCTTCTGTTACAGAAACTGTAGCAACCTGATTGATAGGAGTAGCAACACCATAATAGTCAACTGTAACTTTGTCAAGTACGCCTGGGTTTGCTCTGCCTGCACGAACAGATGCATATTCGCTTTCAAGGTGCTTTACAGCACTTGTCATTCTATCTTCATATTTCTTTGTCATAATTAAAAATCTCCTTTATTCCTGTACCAATGTACCGATTGTTTCGCCTTTGATTGCTTTTACAATATTGCCATCTGCCATATCAAATACAAGAATTGGCAGTTTGTTGTCACGGCACATTGTAGCAGCTGTCATATCCATAACATTCAACTGGTCGTTCAGAACCTGTGTAAATGTAAGTGTATCATATTTAACAGCATCAGGGTATTTTTTAGGGTCTTTATCATAAACACCATCAACCATTGTTGCTTTAAAAATAATATCAGCATTGATTTCAGCAGCTCTTAGAGCAGCTGCTGTATCTGTTGAGAAGAATGGGTTACCAGTACCGCAGGCAAAGATAACTACACGGCCTTTTTCAAGATGTCTTGTGGCACGGTTTCTGATATAAGGTTCTGCAACCTGCTGCATCTGTAATGCAGCCTGTACTCTTACTTCAACACCAAGATGTTCCAGTGCATCAGCAACTGAAAGTGCATTCATAACTGTTGCCAGCATACCAATCTGGTCAGCTCTTGTTCTTTCCATATCGCCTGATGAACGGCCACGCCAAAAGTTACCGCCACCAACAACAATAGCAATTTCTGCACCAAGGTCATGTGCATCTTTAATATTTTTACAAATTTCAAGAACTGTAGGATAGTCCAGGCCAAAACCTTTGTCACCGGCCAGGGCTTCACCACTCAGTTTAATCAATACTCTGTTATATTTGATAGACATTTTGGGCACCCCATTTTTAACACATTATTTTATCTTATTTTACTATATTTTGTATGTAAAGTAAAGGCTAATTGTTGTATTTTGTGTGAATAAAAATTTAATAAATCTTTTCAATATTATTATTTTATATACTTATTCATAATTGAAATATACTTTTCCGGATAATTCATTGACAGCTGACCATGATACATGCCGTCGATAATTTCCATGCAGCTGTGGGCTATTGTATTGTTTATCAGCTGTGCAGATTTTTTGATACTTCCCTGCTCTTTTCCACCAGCCAGTACGACTACCTGCGAACTTGTATTTTTTAACGCAGGTTTTATACTGTATGATGAATTTGCTTTCAGAAAAGAAATCATATTTTTTTCTGAAATTTTACAGCTATCCTCATAATATCTGTCGAACAGTTCCTCTGGCATTCTCAGATAATTAAACTGCAAACGTGCAAACCAAGGTTTATTTATAAGCCAGTAGCTGGATTTAATCATAGGGTTTACCATAATATTTGTAATTTTTGATGGTATAACCAGTGCACTTTCAATAAAGGCATACCTACATATATCTTTTCTTTGGGTCAACATTTCCAATACAATCTGGCCGCCAAGAGACAGACCACCTATTGCAAAAATATTACCACCAAAATTACTTTCTATAAACTCTATGATATGTTCCGCATTATCTTCTATAGACACAAAATCTCTGTCTGAATCTCCGTGGCCATCAATGACAGGTAAAATAACATAATAATTTTCAGAAAGCAATTTTGCTACAGCATCATAACCCCATTGTGCCAGACCGCCACCATGAAGCAAAATTACAACCCTATCATTTCCCTTTCCGTATTCACTGTAAATCATATAATCTCCTAAAAATGTTTATATCTATTATTATAATAATAAAGGTATATTTTTTCAAGAATAAGCATCTAAAGTTTGAAATTTATAAAATTACAGTGTATAATTAAAAACAAAACAAATATCCGAGGTATATTATGAAAAACAGCTACAAAGTAGGCATCGTAAAGTATACAGACCATGCTTCCCTCAACAGAATAGAACTTGGTGCCAAAAGATGCCTTGATGAATTAAGTGAAAAATATAATATTGAAATTGATTATTCAAACAATGTTTATGATGGTAAAGCTGACATTGATGAGATGAAGGCTATTGCTGATAAACTGGTAGAAGAAAAAGTTGACCTTGTGATTTCCATTGCTACTCCACCAACTGTTGTAATGAAAGATATTCTGGCAGAAAATAAAATAAATATGCTGTTTCGTGCAGTTTCTGACCCTATCAGTGCCGGAGTTATTGATTCATTTGAAAAACCAGGTATGTATATCACCGGTACCTCTGACTCACTTGATGGCAGCAGACTGGCACAGGTTGCACTGGCTGCTGTTCCTGGTGCAAAAAAAATAGGGCTGCTGTACAACACTGCCGAAGTATCATCAAAACTTCCAATAAAAGAAGCCAAAGAATATCTGACAGGTATTGGTATCGACTGGGTTGAAGCAAATCCAAACAACAAATCAGAAGTACCGGATGCAGCAAAGTCACTTATTGCTCAAGGTGTTGATGCTGTACTGACACCTACAGACAATACAATTATGAGCGCAGAACTGGAAATATCCCCTGTTTTTACAGCAGCAGGTATACCACAGTTTACAGGTTCTCACTCATTCACAATCAATGGTGCTTTTATGGGCATGGGCAGTCTGTATAAAGACGGAGATATAGAATTTATGCAGCTGGCTGAAAAACTGCTTATAGAAGAAAAAAGCCCCATCGATGTGCCTGTAATCAGAAGCGCACATACATTTGCAGCTATCAACAACCAGGTATGTGAGCAGCTGGGTTATGATAAAGAACTTTTAAAAGAAAATTTTGCTAAAATCAATATGAATACTATTTTCCTTGATTCACAAAAAGAATTTGATGAAGATAGCGACCTTTAATAAAATCTAAATAAACAGCGACCTGTATTTACAAGTCGCTGTTTTAATTATTTTTCAATTTATATGCGGAAAATGCAATAGCAACAATACCTGCAATGTATGTAGGCCAGTAAATCACTGACCAAAAGACTATCAGGTCAAATAATTCCCATGGAGTATTATGAACATAATTCAGTATAACCCAGTAAACAAAAGGCGCTAAAAACGTACACAGTCCTGTTAGAAACAGGATTTTATAAATCAACTTATTTTTTATCATAGAGTTTGCACCAGCCTTTTATTTTTTCCTATTATACCATATATTTCAGCAAAAAAAATACCCTTACAGCATTTCTGCTGTAAGGGATTTTTCAACATAGGTTTAAAATTATTTAGACATAGCTGCAACTTCTGCTGCGAAGTCATCAACTTTCTTTTCGATACCTTCACCTTTTTCAAAACGTGTGAATGCAACGATTTTGATGTCGCCGCCCAGTTCTTTAGCTGTAGCGTTT
The DNA here is from genome assembly GCA_017436575.1 of Oscillospiraceae bacterium. Classification (GTDB taxonomy): domain Bacteria; phylum Bacillota; class Clostridia; order Oscillospirales; family Ruminococcaceae; genus RGIG3102. The sequence goes on along the minus strand of JAFSCU010000043.1, from coordinate 50,619 downwards.
GTGTAAGCAGTGATAGACTGCTTATCGTCTTTAACAAATGCCTGTTCTACAAGACAGTTTTCTTTGTAGTATTTTGCAATTCTGCCTGCAACCATTTTTTCTGCGATAGCAGCTGGTTTGCCTTCGTTGATAGCCTGCTGTGTCAGGATTTCTTTTTCTTTTTCCAGAACTTCTGCAGGAACATCAGCTTTGTTCAGGTAAGTTGGGTTTGCTGCAGCAATCTGCATAGCAATATCTTTACCGTAAGCTTCAAATTCAGGTTTTGCAAATACTTCGTCAGAAACTTCAAAGTTTACCAGAACGCCGTGTGTGCCGCCTGCGTGGATGTAAGCTACACATGGACCTTCGTATCTTACGAAACGACGGATTTTCAGGTTTTCACCGATAACCAGGATTTTTTCCTGAAGTGCAGCTTCAACTGTATCACCGTTAGGCATAGCTTTTGTCAGCAGTTCTTCAACTGTTGCTGGGTTTTCTTTTGCAACAACTGCTGCTACGTCTGCTACGAATTCACGGAACATTTCGTTTTTAGCAACAAAGTCTGTTTCAGAGTTAACTTCTACAACAACACCTACTTTGTTTTCTCTGTCAACTGTTGAGAAAACCATACCGTCAGCAGCGATTCTGCCTGCTTTTTTAGTTGCAGCAGCCAGACCTTTTTCTCTCAGGTATTCGATAGCTTTTTCGAAATCACCATCTGTTTCTGTAAGAGCTTTTTTGCAATCCATCATGCCGCAACCTGTGCGTTCACGAAGTTCTTTAACATCTTTAGCTGTAAATGCCATAATTTTGTTCCTCCAACTATTATAAATATCCTGTGATATATTTAATAACTAAAATAATTCAATAATTATTCTGCTACTTCTTCTGTTTCTTCAGCAACATTCTGTTCGCCCTGACGGCCTTCGATAATAGCGTCAGCCATTGCGCCAGCAATCAGTTTAACAGCTCTGATAGCGTCGTCGTTGCCAGGAATTACATAGTCAACTTCGTCTGGGTCACAGTTTGTGTCAACGATAGCAACTACTGGGATACCCAGGTTTCTTGCTTCTGCAACTGCGATTTTTTCTTTTCTTGTATCTACAATGAACATAGCTTTTGGAAGTGTGCCCATGTTTTTGATACCACCCATGAATTTTTCGAGTTTTTCGATTTCGAGTTCAAGTTTGATAACTTCTTTTTTAGGCAGAAGATCGAATGTACCGTCTTCTTTCATTTTGTTCAGCTGTTCAAGACGAGCAATTCTTTTCTGAATTGTTTTGTAGTTTGTCAGCATACCGCCAAGCCATCTTGCGTTAACGAAATGCATACCACATCTTTCAGCTTCTTCTCTGATAGCTTCCTGAGCCTGTTTCTTTGTGCCTACGAACAGGATTTCGCCGCCTTCAGCAGAAACTTCTCTGATGAAATCGTAAGCTGCATCCAGCATTTTTACTGTTTTCTGCAGGTCGATGATGTAGATACCGTTTCTTTCTGTGAAGATGTATTTAGCCATTTTAGGGTTCCATCTTCTTGTCTGGTGACCGAAGTGCACGCCGGCTTCAAGCAATTGTTTCATTGATACTGATGACATAATTATTTACCTCCGTTTGGTTGTGTCCTCCGCTGTATTTTTGCGAATTTTTATGGGACATATTTATATACACCACCCATAAGGAATACAGCGTGCGTATTTGCGCCTAAATATTATATCGTACACAATGCACAATGTCAATACCCTATATTCGTTTTTTTGCCCTAAAATAAAGGTTTTTCAGTCATAATCCACATTAATTCTACCGTTTTTGTCGCTTTGATTAATACCGGCCGAATTGATAAGGATTACATCCTGTCCTACAGTAATCACATCTGACCAGGAAATTCTGATATCTTTTCCCCTGCCCAGTAAACCAAATAATTTGGGTCTGCCGAATACAACCAGGTTTTCCACTTTTGCAGTTGTTTCATTAAATTCTATATCATCAGCCCTGCCTATATTCCGCCCGGTTGAAATGCTGATAATGTCTTTTTCACACAGAACAGAAAGAGACACCATAAAATCACCTCCATATATTCATTATATGAAAACTGATTCTATGGTGTTCATTTATACATCAAGCTGTTTTTTTACAGCCATAAGAATATTTTTTTCTATTCTGGAAACCTGTGCCTGGCTTATACCTACTATTTTTGCCACCTGTGTCTGAGTTTTACCTTGTAAAAATCTTAAATTCAGAATATATTTATCTCTTTTTTCAAGTGCATGGAGTACATCCTGAATAACAGTTTTTGATATAAAACTGTTTTCAAAATCTTCACCCTGTACCTGATCCATTAAACAAATGCTGTCATCTTCTTCACAGAATGCAGGTTCATTAAGAGAGAGTGTGGGCGACATTGCCTCCATCGCACTGGTCACCGCATATACTGTAGTATCAAGACCGGCAGCAATTTCTTCAGCAGTAGGTTCTCTTCCTGACTCTTTTGAAAACAGTTCCCGATAACTTAACGCCTTGTAAGCCATATCTTTTGTGCTGCGGCTGATTTTTAATATGCTGTTATCACGCATATATCTTTTTATTTCACCCATTATCATTACTACACCATAGGTGGAAAACTGTACATTCATAGCAGGTTCAAAGTTATTTAATGCTTTGATAAGTCCAATACATCCTACCTGAAACAAGTCATCAGGGTCTGCGTTTTTGATATTTATTTTTTGTATTATACTTAATATCAATTTCAGGTTAGCCATTACCAACCGGTCTTTTGCTTTTTTGTCACCTTTTTTCATTTTGAAAATCAACTGCTCTCTGTCTTTGTCTGACAATACAGGCAAAGTGGCCGTATTTATACCAGTGATTTCAACTTTTTTCAAATACAGAAATATCACTTCCCTACAATTTTTAATTAGTATCTGTAGAAAAGTGATATTTAATGTATGTAAATTGTTGTTATCCAATTTTTTCAATTTCTTTTTTAAGTTTTTTTAGAATCCTTTTTTCAAGCCTGGATATATATGACTGGGATATGCCTATTATATCTGCAACCTCTTTCTGCGTTTTTTCTCTTTTTCCGTCAAGACCAAAGCGCATAATCATTATTTCCTTTTCTCTGGGGTTAAGCCTTTCCAGAGATTGCCATATTATCTTCTTGTCACTTTCCAGTTCCATATCTTTGCTGATTTCATTTTCATCAGTATACAATACATCAATAAGATTAAGTTCATTGCCGTCTGCATCTGTTGACAGAGCTTCGTCCATACTGATATCTATGTTTTTATTTGACCGTTTACGCAAGTACATCAATATTTCATTTTCAACACAGCGGCTGGCGTATGTAGCAAACTTTATATTCTTTGACGGTACAAAACTTCTGACAGCTTTTATCAGCCCCATTGTGCCTATTGATGACAAATCATCTACCGGCACGCCGGTGTTTTCAAATTTTTTAGCTATATATACCACCAATCTTAAATTATGTACTATCAGCATATTAATTGCATTTTCATCCTTTGCCTCAATTCCTGCGAAAACCTGTGCTTCCTGTTGTGGAGAAAGTGGTGGAGGTAAAACCTGTGGCCCATTTATATACAATAATTTACCCACAGAAGCAATAAATGCCGGAATTATCAATCTGATATGTTTTTTCATTTTAATCACCAAACCTGTCATAAAAATCTTTACCGAATATTATCTGCCGTTCATTTGAAAAATCTTTTTTACTTACAGCAACCAATACATTTTTTACTTCATTTGCATTTTTGTTCTTTTTTATAATTACGCTATTTGTTTTAAATGCCGGTAACATGCCTCCTCCTGTTATGTCTGAATAAAACAGTGGTATAATTTCCTTGTCTATATCTCCACTATAAAATCTTTCAGTTTTGCTATATATATCGTAAAGTCCAGTTGTTCCGAGATAATCCATACTGCACATTATCACAGGTCTGTGGTGCATTATATCTTTTACATTAAAACCTGTATCATAAAAACCTGTTGCGGAAATGTTGCCAAATTCTGTATTTATTACTATATCGTAAATAAAATTTTGGGGATGTTGACAGAAAACAATTTCTGCAAAAGTAAAAATCATATAAAATACAACTACAACAGCAACAAAAATAATAGGATTGATGCTTATATAAAAAGAACAGTTATTTATGTATATATATGAAGTTTTTTCTGACAGCATCTGCAAAATTCCAGTAAACATCATATACACTGACAACAATATCATTGTTCGTTTTACAAATATAAATTTACTTGTAAAACCAAAGGAAATAAAACTGCAAAACACAACAGAAAAAACTTTTAATAGTACAGATACAATTACAGGCATATCAAAAATTATAATTAACGAAAACAGACTGCCAATGAATGATGAGATAATAATTCTTTTAGAATTTATATTACTGTTTGAAAATACTGCTGTCAGTTTTATAAGAAAGTAATTGACCAGAATATTCACAAGTATCAGCAGGTCAATATAAACTGTCATTTTCAAAAATATCACCTGCTAATATTTTATTACCTGATTGCTGTAATAAATGTCATTTTATGGCAAAAGAAAACGGGATAGTTTTGAAAACTATCCCGTTATATTTATTAAGTTTAGAATTAAGCTTCTGCAGGTTCTTCTTTCTTTCTGTCAACACGACCCTGAACGTAAGCTTTACCTCTCCAACCGCCTGTAAGGAAGCGTATTGCGTTAACTGCAAATGCAATACCCCAACCTGTGCACATACCTGCCCAGATGGAAATTTCGCCCAGCTGAAGTGTGTGAACCATAAAGATTGTAATAGGAACACGAACTGTAACCATACACAGTGATGCAAACATAGAGAATTTTGTATCGCCAACACCGCGGTGGAACTGGTTAAGAGCCTGGAACATACCAAACATCCAAACCATACGAGCCATGAAGGAAAGACCCATTGTTGCAAGGCCCATAACTGCTGCATCATCAGCAAGACCAAACAGTTTGATAAGTGCAGGAGCAATAGCTGGAAGGATAAAGAACATTGCGCCGGCATAAATCAGCTGCATAAACATTGTAGCTTTGATACCGTCTTTTGCCCTCTGTTCTTCGCCAGCACCAATGTTCTGACCTGCAAACATGGACAGAGCCATAGCAAGCTGCATCTGTGGCATTGTAGCAAAGTTCTGGATACGGTTGGATACACCATAAGCAGCCGTCATATTTGGACCGAAGAAGTTGATCTGTGTCTGTACGAACAGCATACCCAGAGAAACAACTGACTGCTGGATAGAAGCTGGCAGACCGTAGCTGATAATAGGTTTGAGCAGTTCTTTTTCAAGTTTCCATTCACCTTTGCCCAGTTTGAAGATATGAACTTTTTTGCCAACATACAGGTGACAAAGGAAACCGGACAGAGCCTGTGAAATAAGTGTAGCCAGAGCAACACCTGCAACACCCATACCAAATGTAGCAACAAATACAAGGTCAAGTATAATGTTTGTTACAGCTGCAACAATGAGGAAATAAAGTGGTGTTTTACTGTCGCCTACAGCACGCAGAACAGATGCATACATATTATATACAAACTGGAAAGGCATACCGGAGAACATAATTCTCAGATAAATTACAGAGTTAGGCATAATGGATGGGTCTGTACCAAGAAGTGCAAGTACAGGTTCTGTAATAATGTTACCTACAACTGCAAGTACAAGAGCAACTATAATAACAAAAATAAAACCTGTGGAGAATACACGTTTCATTCTTTCATAGTCACGGGCACCATACACCTGTGAAATAACAACAGACATACCTGATGTAAAACCCATAGCAATAGAAACCAGAAGGAACTGAATAGCTGTTGATGCAGATACTGCAGCGATAGCGTGGGCGCCTTCAAAGTTACCTACAATAATTGTATCAACTGTACTGTACAGCTGCTGGAAAATGTTACCAATAAGCATTGGAATGGCAAACAAGAAAATAGTTTTCATTGGACTGCCGGTAGTAAAATCTCTCGCCAAAAATAGCACATCCTTTCAAATATAAAATCAATAAAAATTAACACTTGAACAAACAAAATACTCAATGCCTACGCAATGAGTATTTGTTTTTGTTAGATTTCTAATATATTTATTATAAATTATACCTGCCTGTAAAGTCAATAGTATATGCTACTGTTTTTGTATAAATTAGTTTGCATCAAAGAACTATTTAAGTTCCACAACAGTTACACCACTTTCCCCTTCACCATAAGTACCAAGGCGGAAATATTTCACATGTGGATGTTTTCTGAGGTACTGATGAATACCGTTTCGCAAAGCACCTGTACCCTTACCGTGAATGATATAAAGCACATTCAGTTTTTTCATTACACCATTATCAAGAAAGCGGTCTACCTCCAGAATAGCATCTTCCACAGTCATACCAAGCAGATTGATTTCCGTATTAGAATCACGCACATTGTCACTGCGGACAACTTTCGACTGTACATTTCTATACTGTTTTTGCGGTTGTTTTGGTTTTGAAGTGTCTGCATAAAGGTCACTTATATGAACTTTTGTTTTGATAATTCCTGCCACCACATCCACCATACCATTTGAATTTGCAGGTCCCTGCACAACTGCAGGTTTGTTGAGGGAAGCAATAATAACCTTGTCCCCTTTTTTAACGCTTTCCAGCTGTGGATGTTCTGCCATAGGTTCTTCTTTATCTTCAACCATAGAGATAAGTTTCTGTGACTGATTTCTGGCAATATCCCTGGCTTTCTGCAGACGCTGCTGTGCAGAAACATTTTCCTGTTTCTGCAGTATTTTCAGTTCATCAGAAAGTTTATATGCTTCATCCTGAACTTTCTGTGCATTCTGTCTGGCACGCCGTGTCAGCACATCAGCTTCCTGCTGTGCTTTTCTGATAAGTTTTTCAGCTTTTTCTTCAGCCTGTTTCATTTTTACAGCAGAATAATCTTTCAGCTGTTCTATTTCTTCCTGGCTGGCCTTCAACTGTTTTTTCATATCTTCCAGCTGCCCGAATACTTTATTCAGGTTCTTTTCTTCACTTGAAAGGTGGCTTTTAGCATTTTCAATAATTTCATCACTGATGCCAAGACGTTTTGAAATGTAGAAAGCATTTGATTTGCCCGGAACACCCATAATGATTTTATATGTTGGTCGCAGTGTTTCTGTGTCAAATTCACAGCTGGCATTCTGTACCTCCGGTGCTTCCAGAGCATAAATTTTCAGTTCGCCGTAATGGGTTGTGGCCATTACCCTTGCACCCTGTTTTCTCAGCTGTTCAATAATACTTAAAGCCAGAGCTGCACCTTCAGCCGGGTCTGTACCCGCACCAAGTTCATCCATAAGAACAAGAGATCTGGCATCTGCCTGTTTAAGTATTTTTGCAATGTTTGTCATGTGGCCAGAGAATGTGGACAGGCTCTGCTGAATTGACTGTTCATCACCAATATCTACAAGAATATTATCAAACAGACATACTGAACTGCTCTCATGGGCAGGTATAAGCAAGCCAGATGCTGCCATTGCAGACAACAGCCCTGCTGTTTTCAATGAAACTGTTTTACCACCTGTATTAGGACCAGTAATAATCATAGTATCATATTCAAAGCCCAGTGAAATATCTGTAGGCACAACCTTTGATTTTTCAATCAGCGGATGGCGGGCCTTCACAAGATTGAATTTCAATTCTTCATTTACTGCAGGCATAACTGCGTCCATACGGATAGCCAGTTTTGCCCTGGCAACATATTTGTCTATATCCAGCAATTTATTATAGCTTTCAATAAAGAAGCCTGAATTGTTTGCAACAGACTGTGACAGTTTGTATAATATCTTATTTATTTCTTCCTGTTCCTGGTTATACAATTGCATTATTTTTGCATTCAGGTCTGCAATAATTGCAGGTTCAATAAAGAAAGTGGAACCTGATGATGACACATCATGTACCACACCCGGAATATCATTTTTATGTTCAGCCTTAACAGGAATAACAAATTTATTCTGTCTGATAGTAACAACAGCTTCCTGAAGGTATTTCTGATATGTGGAACTGCGTATAATATTATCCAGTTTGTCACGGACAGAACTTTCAGCCTGTTTGATTTTTCTCCTTACATCATATAAGCCATCACTGGCTGTGTCTGCAACCTGATTGTCAGATATAATAGCCTCTGTAATAGCTTTTTCCAGATGTGGATTTTCTGTAATTGAAGAAACCTGCCAGTCAAGAATGCTGTCATTTCTTTCGTATTGAAAATACCATTTTTTAATTCTTTCAAAATTGCGGTACATTCTGGCAACTGTCAACAGTTCAGCACAGGAAAGCATAGCACCTTTCTGGCTGTGCACCACAGCTTCGTATGCACCGGCAGCACTGTCCAGACGAGGGTCAGAATATTTGTAGATATACGCCATAAGAACGTCTGCTTTCAGCAATTCTTCTCTTACAAACTCTGTATCATTGGAAGGTAATAATTCCAGTGCGTTTTTCTTATTGTCAGCAAACACGCACAGTTCGCTGAGCATAGCCAGAATTTTATCAAATTCAATGGCTTTCAAACTTTTAGTTTTCATTTATTTTTCCTCTATGTGTACACTTTTAAAGAAATCAAGTGTTTTATAGTCATATTTTGTATGTTCCAGAACATATTTTTCACATATCTGCCCCAACTGGTAAAGCGGTATACCTGTAAGATTGAATGTAAACATTTTTTCCAGGTCAGCGTACGCCAGATAGCGCAACGCCATTATAGTTGGCATTTCTGCTATATAATATCCTACATCATAAGGTTTCCAGCAGTTGGTACATACTATTTCGCCATTTTCAGTATCAAAATAAAATATTTCGGTTTCAAATTTTGCACATTTTTTGCACCCCAGCAGATTGGGGCGAAAACCGGTATCACAAAGCAGTCGCATTTCAAATGCGGCTTTACACAGTGAAACCGACCATTTACCGGTGGTAAGCATGTGAAGCATATTGAGAAACAGGCGAAGAATTTCGTTGTTCATATCGTCAGGCACATTTACTTCGCACACCAGTTCAGACATATACATAGCCAGTGCAAGATGTTCTACATTTGTGCTTAACTGATGAAAAATGTGCTTAACGGATGCCTCATTTATCTGATACAAATCTGAAGAACGGGATTCAAACAGTATAAATTCACTGTATGTAAACAAACCTGTAGCGCTATGAAATTTGTTTTTCAATCTCATAGCGCCTTTTACATATATGCTGATTACACCAAGTTCTTTTGACAGGACAGTAATAATCTTGTCATTTTCTTTTGTTTTTATCTCTTTTATTACTATTCCTGTTGCTTTTATTGTCTGATTTGCCATTTTCTGTTTCTTTATTGTCTGCAGAAATACTGTTTTTATAATTCAGATAATCAGCTACTGAACCTGTCTGAACAAATTTCTGCCAGTAATCTGTATTCATACAATACCACCTTTTAATCTGATACAGTTATTTTAAACAACTGCAGGCAGATTATCAGTGGAAAAATAAACCTTATTCGTCTTTGAACCCGAAATCGTTGAGGATATAGTTGGAATCTCGCCAGTCTTCCTTGACTTTTACCCAGCACTGCATATTTACTTTTGCTGAGAGGAAAGCTTCGATATCAGCCCTGGCCTGTGAACCGATTTTTTTCAGCATAGTACCCTGTTTGCCTATAATCATACCTTTATGACTTTTGCGTTCGCAATAGATTACAACGCTGATATCTATCAGATTTTTATCCTTTCTTTCTTTAAAAGATTCCACCTCTACATTAGTACCGTGTGGAATTTCATCTCTCATATTCAAAAGCAGTTTTTCACGTACAATTTCTGCTACAATAACTTTTTCCGGCATATTTGTAACAGCATCATCTTCAAAGTAGTGCGGACCTTCCATGGCATAGCTGTCAATCTTAGCCATAAGCTCATCCACACCAGTGTTTTCTCTTGCAGAAATAACCATTACATCATCAAAAACACCCAGCTCTTTGATTTTTTCACACTGTTCAACAGCATCTGCTTCTTTTTTGATAGTATCTTTTTTATTTAGAACAGCAATAGCAGGAATTCTTGCCTTTTTGATATTTTCTATAAGAGCCAGTTCTGCTTCATTAAACTCATTATACGGTTCAAACAGCATAACCGCCAGGTCCACATCGGCAATGGCTTTTGTACTGGTTTTTACCATTCTTTCGCCCAGTTTGGTTTTAGGTGTATGAATACCAGGAGTATCCATAAATACAAACTGTGTTGGACCCTTAGTAAGAATACCTGTAATGCTGGTGCGGGTTGTCTGTGGTTTCTGTGTAACTATAGCAATCTTTTCACCAAGAACAAGATTCATAAGTGAAGATTTGCCTACATTTGGTTTGCCTACAAGGGCAATAAAAATTGATTTGGAATTTTCCATTTATTTATCCTTTTTTCTGTAATTGTCTAATGTTATAAAAGCATAGGAAGCACAAATATATCCAAGCAGCAACAGCAAATTTGACAGTTTTTCTGAATAAAAACTGATTACATTTTTTATGCCTGAAATATCTCCCATAAGAACAAAAGCTATCACAACGGCACCTATTGTCATAATAAGCACTGCACCTGCTGCTGTATCTTTGGCGTCCCCCGCCGGCATCCAGTGTTCCTCATCCGGTTTATGTACCGCTCTTTCCACAGCGGTATTCATAAGTTCAAAAGCAGGCACCAAAAATGTAACAAGTATTACAACAGCTTTATCTGTTCTTGTCAACGCAAAAAACTGCATATGGAACCAAACAAACAGCATGGCAACAATGTCTATGCGCATATTGCGCTCTTCCATAATGCCCAGTTTTATACCTGTACAGGCATAACCCATACTTCTTAAAAATCTTTTAATCATAATTTACTCTTTTTCAGAAAGTGAAATACCAATTCTTGGCAGACCCATTTTTTCAAGAACCTGCTCTTCTTTCATTCGCATAATTCTTTCTTCTTCGCCGCCGTTTTCGTGGTCATAACCAAGAAGATGATGCATGGAATGTACTGTAAGGAAGGCTACTTCCCTTTCTGTTGAATGTCCATACATTTCAGCCTGCTGCAAAGCTTTTTCCAGAGAAATAACAATATCCCCCAGCATTACAGCACCTGTTTCAGGGTTTTCATCATACATACCGCCATCACCCAAAGGGAAAGACAGTACATCTGTTTCTACTGGTTTGTTTCTGAACTGACCGTTAAGCAGTGCAATTTCTTCATTGCTTACAAGTGTAACTGAAATTTCACAGTCAAACAGCATATTTTCATTTACCAGAACAGCATTGCAGCTTTTTCTGATAAGACGGCGCATAGCCGGTGTGAAATTCACTTTATTCTGTTCGTTTGTAATCCATACTTTATTTGGCATAAAATCTTTTACCTGTCTTTCTGTCGTTAAAATTTGGTTTTTCTATTTTTGGTTTTTCTGCAGCAGCTTTTTCATAAGCTTTTACAATATCCTGAACCAGCTTATGACGAACAACGTCCTTTTCGCTGAGTCTTACTATTGCAATATCATCTATATTCTTAAGAATCTGCATAGCATCTTTAAGACCGGATTTCTTTTCCCGTGGAAGGTCAATCTGTGTTATATCCCCTGTTACAACAACTTTAGAGCCCATACCCATACGGGTAAGAAACATCTTCATCTGCTCTTTGGTGGTATTCTGGGCTTCATCCAGGATGATAAAACTGTCATCAAGTGTACGGCCACGCATATATGCCAGAGGAGCAACCTCTATAACACCTTTTTCCACTAATTTCCGGAAAGTTTCAGCACCCATCATATCAAACAGACCATCGTAAAGCGGACGCAGATATGGGTCAACTTTGCTTTGCAGGTCACCGGGCAGAAAACCCAGTCTTTCACCGGCTTCAACTGCAGGACGTGTAAGGATAATTCTTGAAACTGTACCGGCTTTAAATGCTTTTACTGCCATTGCAACAGCCAGATATGTTTTACCTGTGCCTGCAGGTCCTACACCGAAAGTAATTGAATTTTTCTCAATAGCTTTCAGATATTCCTTCTGCCCTAAAGTTTTTGCCCTAATTGGTTTACCTTTACTTGTCAGCAATACCAATTCTCCTGTAAGTTCCCTGGCTTTGCTTCCATTATTTTCAAAAGCCAGTGAAACACAGTATCTTACAGCCTGTTCATCCAGGTCTGTGCCGCGTTTATATAAATCTTCCATTGCTGTCAGTGCACTGATGGTATTGTTTACATTATCATCATCACCCGTCACTTTAAAAGTTGTGCCGCGACAGATAATTGCACTGCAAAGCGTTTTTTCCATGTGGGTAATATTTGTATTGAACGGACCACATATAGCCAATGCTATATCATTATCCAGAACTTCAAAAAGTTTTTCTGCCAAAATTTCACCTCTAAAGTAATTTATTAATAATTAAGTATATCATAATATCAAAAATAAGTAAATAAATACTATGTAATCTCATATATACCGCTTATATCACATATAACCTCCAGTCCGTCATCATAATTTATATAGCTATAATGTCTGGTAATTTCTTTTTTAAGCTTCACATCATTTTCAATAATATGCTGCAATTGCAATTTACCATAAGACAATGCCACAGATATATCTTTTTTAACTTCAAGTTGCCGTGTTTGATGATATGTGGCAGTTTTTACTGTAAAAGGAAATCTGAAACCCATAAAAGAAAAATACTCTATTCTTTCTGTTTTCACACTGCCATACCAGCCAGTCAGATCAGCATAATGTAAAGTGAATTCGTTTCCGGCAAAAAATAGAGATTTATATTCATCACTTAATCCTGTCAAAATCCGTACTTCCTTTTCATAAGGGACAAAAACCCTGTAAGTTTCGTCACAGACAGCTTCTATGTAGGCTCTTGTCTTTCCGGTAAAAATATTTCCGTGTCTGTCGGTATAGATATTGGAAACAATAATATCCCCCTGTGAAACACTTTGTCCCAATTGAAGATGTGAATAACCGTCATAAACTCTGATGTCAGTGACTATTCCAGATTTTGCAGCGCAAATGTTATCTGTTCCAAGATCAGAAATATAATCCTCTTTGTCCGTTCTTTTGTAAATGTTGCAATCAAGTACACCTTTATAAAAATTCAAAGTTATATAGCCAAGACTCTGGTTTGCCAACATTATTTTATCTGTCGCCTGATTCAATGTTTCATCACTGTATATACTGCCTGCATATATTCCCCGGTTAAACAGCTGACCGGCTATTGTATTTTTCAACTGCAAATCTTCAGTTTTTATATTAATGTCCCATATAAGATGTGAGTAAAGAAAAATCATCAGATAAAACAAAACAACTGATACCCAAATACCTTTTCTTTTTAATAATTTCCTTATTTTGAAATATAACCCCTTTTTCTTGACAATCCTTACTTTAGTCTGAAATTTTCTACTGTTTTGAGCAATAAAAAAATAATCCTTACTGTCACAAATTGCACTAAAGCCTAATGTGTCTTTCTCAATCTTTGACAAACTTACTTCATTTTCTTTAAGAAAATTCAAAAACTGTATATATAAGCCGGCTGTGGCACGGAAAACAATCTTAGCCATCAATGTTTTACCTCAAATATTTCTACTTTACTTATATTTCCTGTAATGTAAATCATAGTTTTTGAATAGGAGGTTATTTTCAGATTTTCTCCATAAATATAAACATTTCTGCCAGCAGCAGTAAGATTAAAACAGTCGGCAGAAAAGTCAATCAATTTTTCAAACTGGTCGACAATAATTCCATTTTTTAAATCTATAGAAATAAAGGTCTGGTTGGCACAGTAATTTTTATCCGTAACAGATCTGACCATTTGGAAAAATATACTATTTTTCAACGACATAACATCACCTAATATTTTAGTTTTACTAACATATATATTTATAAATGAGGTGTTGATATGTTAGATAAAAACAATGTTAAAAGTTATTTGTTGATAATCATAATGGCTTTTGTCCTTTATAATCCACAGTTATTGATACAATCAGTAAAAAACGGTATGCTGGTTTGTTACAACAGTGTTATACCAAGCCTTTACATATTTATGGTTTTCGCAAACTATCGGGCTAAACCTGAAATAATGGAATTATTGTCCATACCTTTCCGCTGGTATGGCAGGCTGATGAAAGTAAAAGATAACTATTTCTCAGGTTGTCTGGCAGTATCCTTACTGGGCGGATTTGCTGTTGGTGCCAATTACATTAACGAAATGAAAAGACGAGGATACAGTGAAAAAGCATTAAGTGTTTTATCCGTGGCGATGATAAACAATTCTTTTTCATACTGTGTTTTTGCTACAGGCTTTTCAGCGTATGGTAATGTTGTTCCCGGCCTGATATTATATGTAAGCCTGACAGCCGCAAGCATGATAACAGCATTTGTTTTTTCATTTTTATATGAATACAACATTGTTTCATCATGTTATAATTATCAGACAAGTGATATAAATATAGTTTCTGCCATAAAAAAATCCGTAGATACGATTTTGGTAATCTGTGGGTTCGTAATATTTTTCAATGTTATTTGTGAAGTTATTTCACTTTACACATCTGGCAATATATTAATTAATATTTTTTCTGCTGTTTTTATGGAAGTCACCTGCGGAACATTAAAAATATTAAACTATTTTAAAAATAACATTTATTTATTATGTTTTTCACTGAGTGTTTTTCCTGTTTGCACCTTGTGTCAAGTATATCACTTTACAGGTAATTCTGATATTATCAGAAAGCTTTTATTGTCAAGAATTATACATACGCCGATTTCTGTTTTAATATTATCTATTCTCATAAACTTGTTTCCAACAGTTTTACATGTAAATTCAAACATTACGCCAAAGTTTGTTTTATATTCCCAAACACCTGAATTGTCCTCAGTTATGTTTTTAATTACAGCAGTTTTTATAATAATATCAGACAAAAACAAACTGTTTACTAAATATGAATAATCAGTTATAATAAATAATGAGGTGAAGATTATGGGTTTATTCAACAAAAAAAACAAACTGTTTGGCAACAGGATTTCCCCTGCCTGTGAATATTGCCAGTTTGGCACCAGGTCCAGAGACAATGCAATGATACTGTGCAGTAAAAAAGGGGTTGTTTCGCCTTTTTATTCCTGTAACAAATATGTGTATATGCCCACAAAACGCATACCGAAACGCCGCCCTAATCTTCCCAATTATTCTGTTGAGGATTTTAAATTGTAATATTATATTAAAAAGCCGGGTAAACCGGCTTTTTCTTTTATATTTTAGTTGTATCCTAGAATAATTAAACCATAAAAACTGGAAACGTTTCTAATTACTTTTATTACGATATTATGATATTGATTTTTAATTATATATATTTAATTTTATGTTTTATATATTTTATATAAAAATCAATTTAATATTTTTAAATAATAAATATGGATTTTTGTTGATTTTTAGCGATAAATACATTATTATTATATATAGTGTATAATTGGAGGTAAAAAATGACTAATCCTTACAAACAATCCTATAAACAAGAAATAGTTGACAACGTAAGCCTTGCAATATTTAACTGCGGTCTGCAAAGCTGCACACCAAGCCATCAATGGGGACCTGGTGTCAGAGACCATTTCCTTATTCATTTTGTTATATCAGGTAAAGGAAAATATACCTGCAATGGAAAATCATATAGTCTGAAAGCTGGCGATATGTTTCTGATAAAACCATCACAGGTTGTAAACTATATTGCAGACGAAAACGACCCATGGGAATACTATTGGGTTGGATTTAATGGCACTTATGCTCAGAAAGCTGTATCTAACCTGCCATTTAAAGACAATTCCCCTGTTTATTCTCCTAAAGATTATGAAACCTGCAAGGAATACCTGTACCAGATTTACGCCAACAGTGGTAACACTATGAGTAACTCTACCGCTATGCTGGGTTATCTTTATCTTTTTCTTGCAAAACTTATTGAAGAAGGCACAATGATAAGCCCTGTGCAGACTGTGGCACAATCCAGCTATGTTATTGAAGCCATAAAATATATTCAGTTCAACTATTCTTCAGACATCAGTGTTGATGATATTGCAGGTGCAGTAGGCATCAGCCGCAGCCATCTTTACAGAGTGTTTGTTTCCAATCTGGGCCAGTCCCCTATTGACTATCTGACCGAGTATAGGATAAACGAAGCCTGCGAACTGATTAAAAACACCAATCTTTCTATTTCACAGATTGCAGTTTCTGTAGGATTCTTTGACCAGTTTTATTTTTCAAGAGTTTTCAAGAAAATCAAAAAAATCCCTCCAAGCAAATACCTTTCATCTCTTGAAAACCAAGGAGAAGTATGAAAAAATTATTCCATTTAGCATTTTTTGTATTTTTGTGTTTCAGTTTTTCAGCCTGTTCACAGGAAGAAATTATAAAATATGAACTTAATATCATTTCACCGTCATTTGAAAATGTTTATAATTATTACAGTGTAAATGAAAGTGACAGTGAAAAATATGTTTTGTCCTCTGCATCAGGCTATGCTGAACTTTTAACAGAAGAAACTTTACCGCTTATTGAAAGTATTACAATATGTGACGAAAGTATAGATAATGACACAGCCGGTGCTATTGTTACGATAGCAAAAGAAATCAATGTCCCTGTTTTTTTTCTGATGAATGATATTGACCGGGAAATAATTTCAGGTTATGACAAAGCATTCTGCATCAGTGCTGATTATCAGTATATCGGTGAAATGTTTGCCATAAAAATAAATGAAATCTGGAAGACAGGCATTACTGACAAGGATGACAACCAGATATTTACATTCTCTGTTATACAGCCCGAAACAATGAATAACATACAGCAGATGTTTTATAACAGTATGCTGAAAAACATTGAACTGTTGGGTATCCCTCTGGAACAGTTGGAAGAAATTTATCTGTCTAAAGGCGATGTACTTAACTATTGTATGGACAACAAAAAGAAAAATGAAGCATATTTTATTCTGGAAAGCAATTACCTGAATGTTTTCCCTGATGCCTATGAACCATCTGGTGACGGTGTTGAAATCCTTGGCATTGAATTTGGTGTAGAAAACAGCTATACAGCATACCCATATATGCTGATGTGTTTTATTGACTATACAGAATACTTTGATGCCCGCGATGCCATTATGGCCAATATAAATGCAAAAGTTTATCCGTTTAAAAATCTGGATTACAGTATTATTGATAAATATCTGTATATTCCTGCCACTATTTAAGGACAAGTATGTTGAAGAAAAACGATATTATTACAACTGAAATTATAGATTATTCCAGTGACGGCAACGGTGTAGCAAGATATGAAAATATGGTTATTTTTGTACCTTTTACTGCTGTTGGTGATTTATGTGAAATCAAAATCACAAAAGTGCTGAGCGGATACAGCTTCGGCAGATGCGAAAAAGTTATCACACCGTCTTCTGACAGAATAGTGCCTGTGTGCCCTATCAGTCGCCAATGCGGTGGCTGTGATTTTCAGCATATCAGTTATGAAGCTGAAAAAAAAGCAAAATATAATTTTGTTAAATCAGTATTTGAAAGAATCGCCAAAATGGACTGTGAGGTACGCCCCACTTTGTCCTGTGACGAACATGCAAGATACAGAAACAAAGCACAGTTTCCTGTTTCAGTTGATGAAAACGGTAAGGCAGTAACAGGTTTTTATGCTGCCAGAAGCCACAGGGTTATCCCTTGCGATGATTGTCTGCTGCAACCTGTTGAATTAAATGAAATTGCACAGCATACAGTTAAATTGCTGAACCGACTGAAAATCAAGGGTTACAACGAACAAAAACGCAGTGGCATTGTACGTCATATTTATCTGCGTAAAGCCTGGGTTACAGGTGAAATTATGCTGTGTCTTGTATGTACAACTGCAAATTTCAAAAACAGGGATATATTATGTGATATGCTGAAACAGCAGTTCCCTGCAATTACAACTATTGTAATTAATGTAAACGATAAAAACACCAATGTTATTCTGGGTGAAAAGAATTATACTGTACTGGGTAATGGCAATATTACAGATATTCTCTGCGGTGTGGAAATTGAAATCAGTCCACATTCATTCTATCAGGTAAACCATGATGGTGCACAGCAACTGTATTCTATTGCAAAAGAATCACTGCAGCTTACTGAAAGTGATATTTTGCTGGATATGTACTGTGGCGCCGGTTCCATCGGTCTTTCAATGGCTGATAAAATCAAACAGCTGGTTGGTGTGGAAATAGTGCCACAGGCAGTGGAAAATGCAAAAATCAATGCAAAGAAAATGGGTTTTGACAATGCAAGATTTATCTGCGCCGATGCCAAGGATGCCGCAAAAATGTTGCTTGAGGAAAACTTCCTGCCAACTGCGGTAGTTGTTGACCCGCCGAGAAAAGGCTGTGATGAAGATACACTGAATGCAATTATTTCAATGAATGTTCCTAAAATTTCAATGATAAGTTGCAATCACGCCACAGCTGCCCGCGACTGCAAATACCTGGCAGAGCATGGATATAAAGTGGAGTTTGTACAGCCTTATGATATGTTCCCTCGCACAAAACATGTAGAATGTGTGATTCTGCTGACTAAATAAATTTTTTTCACCGAGGTATAAATATGGCACTTATATTCCCTTCTGATAATGAACTTTTCGAAGATTTAAATCTTATTGATAACAAAGATATTGAAATATCAACACATATTAAAAATAGAGCTTTCGGTATTGTTTACAGAGCAAAACTGAGTGAAATGTTTGACATTGACAATAAAAATATAGTAAATGCTGAAAATGCAATTGATTCAATAGACCTGATTAATCAAGGCAATCACAATGATTATCTGGATATGGAAAAAACTGTAAATGCCTATCTGTATGATTATAAAACAATAGGTTATTTCCCAGGCAGTGAATTGAACTGGTATGGTGCTAAAAACATAAAGCCAATTGATGGAGATTATTTCAAAGAAATGGACAAATCTTTTGGTTTTATGAAAGGCATCGGTTATTTTGGCAAACAATTGAAACTTTCAAACAAAAAGCTGAAAGAAATAGAGCAGCTTTCTGAAAAAGAAAAACAAATCAGAAACAGCAAGTCCAAAAAAAGCCCAAAAACATCTCACATATCTCCTATCAGTTTCCGGTTTACTGCCCTTGGTCTCATTCTTCTTCTGTCCGGTGGTAGTGCATTGCCTGTTGTGCCTGATTTTCTCTCTTTTTTAATAAATAATAGTTTTTGGATTCGTCGGATTATCTCTTTATTGATGGGTATTTCTGGTATTTTGGTTATGTCTATGACAAAAATTATTATGGAAGAAGCGTCTGAGGATTTTCATTTTACTAAAATTCCTGGTAACGGACTTGTTACAATGGCCATCTGCCTTTGCTCTGTAATGTCTGCTTATTCTACTTTTTCAGACGCCAACATTGAACCATTTAGTTTTGTAGCTTTAGGCATTTATTACATTTTTTACAGTGTATGCTTTTTTATCGATGAAAGAAAGTCAAATCTTAAACTCAAGAAGAATGCTGAACTCGAAATAAAAAAATCAATTGAACAAGCCGAAAATGAAACAATTTCTGCAAAACTGGATTATTGTATGGGTGTAGAGGCATATATAAACGAACTTCACCGATACATCCGTTTTCATATTTTATGGTGGAAAAACATAAACCCAGATAAACCATTACCAGTAGGTATTAGTGAATTACAAAAATCTTTTGATTATATTGTAGAAAAGTATAACCAATACAATTAAAATATTAATTCAAAACAGCAGGTTTTCTGCTGTTTTGTTTTTTATGTCGTTGATAAATTCCTTCATATTTATTATAATTAAGACAATAAAACCTATTGGAGTTAAAAAATGGATACAGAAAAAAATATATCTAAGAAACAATTTTGTATATGGTGTGGCAGTGAATTGAAAAACCAGTCCAAATTTTGTCCAAAATGCGGTAAAAAGCAGATTGAAAAAGAAAATCAGCTGGTTGATTGGTTAATTTCTCACACAAAAGACAAACTGAAAGGCGATGCTGAATCTTCCCTGTTTGATGCGATAAAAAACTTTATCCTATCACATCTTTATGGAACAGTAATGTCTATTGCTATAATAGCAGCTGCAAGTATAACTGTATTTGCAAGTGAGCCTTATATAAAAAAATATCGTGATGCAGATAAACCCGAATATATTACCGCTGCTTTAGATTTAATAAACTCCGACAGTAATGTAAACTATAATGCTTCTGCTGCGCTTGATGCAAATGCTGTGCGAACTATATGCAATGATTACTTGCGGATTATAAGTAAAGAAAATATAGACCCCACTGGTTCTTCATTTGGACTGTGTCTTCCTGCTGATTTTGAATTCAACGGCAAATATGAAGTACTTTATGATGAACGCTTTCTTGATACATCCAGTTTTATATTGCGCAGTTCCACAAGCAAAACTATCAGTAAACCAGAAGAATTCATTTTGGAGCTTAGTGGACAATTATATAAAAGCGGCTACAATGTTGCTGAATATATAAAAGAACAATATATTGAAGACGCTGCATCGGCTGAAAAAGTATATACCCGCGAAGTTGCATTTTCTGTTGTAGAAATAGACGGGCAGTTGTTTATTGCAGAAAGTAAAATAAACAGTTTCAGTGAAAATGAACAGTATGAATGGCCTATTGTTGTAGACGAAACTAAACTGGTAGCACTGATGACGGATTATATCAATGCTGTTTTTACCGGCGGTGACCTTTCTTCTTATGAATACCATTTTCCTAATGAAGACGACCTTAATCTTTACAGGGATGTTCTCACCCTTCCGGATGAATGTAACGGCTTTATAAGATTAGACAGTGTTAATTTGGGATTATATAATCGTCATTCATCAATGATAGCAAGCCAGGAACTGGAAAAAATGGGATTTGAAACTTTTACTGCAGATTTCAATATAAAAGTTGTAGAACAGATTGAAGGCAGATTTATGAATACACATCATTATTTTGTGTTTGCCGTAATAGATGGTGAATATTACATAGTGGATGATTTTATCCAATCTGTTGGACATTCAGGTTAATGGGGTGCTGTTTATGAAATGTAAAAATTGTAAAACTGAAAACATTATGAAAGCCGACTACTGCAAAGCCTGTGGTCATCAATTTACCGAAAAAGAAAAGAAAAAAGCATATAACCGAACTGTTTTCGGCATTATCGACAATGTTCTCAATTTAAAATCTTATATAACATTCGACTTTATCACCGGTAACAGATGGTTTAAAGTGGCAAGTCTGCTGTTTTTGATTTTATACAGTGTTCTTGTTCTGAAATTAAACGGCAGTCAGATAAGAATTCTCGACAGCCGTGACTACGATGTTGAATACAATAAAACTACAAAAGAATATTTTCTTGTCACGGATGAAAAACAGATTGGATTAAATCTGTATGTTCCCGAAAAAACAGATAAAGTCAATCTGATTACAGTAGACAGCAATGATAAACTAATAAACGAGAAAGAATATTCCATCGACGAAAATATCATGCTTCTTTACAATGACAAAGAACACTATGTTATTCAATCCGGCAGGCAAGAGTTGGAATTGTATGTAATAATGGAATAACCGGAGGCCGCTATGAATACCAACGAAAACAATAAACAATATTGTGTATGGTGTGGTGCTCTGGGCGATAAACGCAGTACTTTCTGTACCAGGTGTGGCAAAAAAATGGATCCCGATGAAAATCTGCTGATTGATTATCTTGTCAGCAGAACAAAGTCAAAATTCAAAAGCAAAGCTGTAAATACTGTATACGATGCCTCGAAAGGATATCTGTTATCTCATCTGTATGGTGTTGTATTGGTCATAAGCGTTATTGCTGTTTATGCAACTGACTATATTACCGGTATGCCAGGAGTACAGCTAGTTTCCCAACCACCTGAATATATAAGCGAATATATAAATAATGACCGTCCTTCAGAAATACCGGTGACGCCAACAGCGCCCCCTGTTATAGAAAACCGGGAAACACCGTCAGAAGACGACATGTATGCGGCAATAGAAAATATGATTTATGCAGTTGTTTCGGGAGATACCGCGACACTGGAATCACTTTATCTGCCTGACAGTTACGGGTATGCTTCCACCCATCAGATGACAAAAAGTCATATGGAATCCGTTGCAGGCCAGACAATTAATGCCGATACATTGCACTTTCACAGTCCGTACAGAATATCATATGCCAACGAATATCTGGTAAGAGATGACGCAGGCAATATTATACACGGTCTTGAACCCAAAGCTATTACCAAGCAGCTGACAGATGACGGATTTATCACCAATGAAATGGTTTTTACCGTAATCTATTATGATGAATCCGAAGAAGAATATGGCTGGGCAAGATATATAACTACTATGGTATTTGCCGACGGAAAATGGTATACAGCGGGCGAAGAATTTTATAACCTGACTTTTGCAAGACTGTAAGGAGGGTTTATGATCTGTAAAAAATGTAAAACCAAAAATATAATAAAAGCTCTCTTCTGTAAAAACTGCGGCAACGCTTTTTCACAGCAGGAAAGAGACCGGGCATATAACAGAACTATCTTTGGTATAATAAAAAATTTCAGAAAACTAAAAGCATATGCAACGCTGTCTTTTATTACATCTAAACTATGGTTTAAAGCACTTACTCTTGTTGCAATACTGCTGTATGGATTCTTACAGGTAACTGTAACCGGAAGACAGATGAAAATACAGCCATCTGAATATTACAATGTGCAGTATAATACAGCTTCCAAAGAATATTACATTATCTCTGAATATTCAGAAATTGGTCTTAACCTTTATTTGCCTATGGAAGCAGAAAACATCTCTGTTATAAAGACAGATTTAGCCGGTAACATTGATAATTGCACTAATTACACATCAGACGACAATATAACCATTACATATGATGACAGCACAAAATACTGTGTCAGTGCAGATTTTATAGATGGCAAAAGCCAGAGTGTCCAGCTATATCTTATACATAAATAATTAAAAGAGCAGGCTTGCCTGCTCTTTTAATTGTGCAAATTTTGTAAACAAATTGTGAAATGTGTTGACCAATCTGTCTAATGATGTTAGACTATAATTAGTCTAATGACATTAGACAGGACTGGAGGTTTTATTATGGAACAATACAGACTTGGTGAAATGGAAAAAAGACTGGCAGATATTATCTGGGCCAACGCTCCATTAACATCACGCAAACTGACACAACTTTGTGAAGAAGCATTTGGTTGGAAAAGAACCACCACATATACCATGCTGAAAAGACTGTGTGACAGAGGTTTGTTTACAAATAATAACGGTACTATAGAAACCATTGTGACAAAAGAAGATTTTACCCTGGCGCAGAGCCAGAATTTCATAAACGAAACATTTGAAGGCTCTCTGCCGATGTTTCTTACACTGTTTTCCAAAAACAAAGGTATGAGTAAAGATGAAATCGACCGGTTGCAACGACTGATTGACAGCTATAAGGAGGTAAATGATGATTAAAAATTTATTCCTTCAGATTGTCAATATGAGTATAACTGCCAGCGTTGTAATTCTGGTCGTCATTGTCATAAGACAGCTACTGAAAAAACAACCAAAAATCTATTCATATTTATTATGGGGTATTGTACTGTTCAGACTGCTGTGCCCATATTCTTTTTCACTGGACACTTCCCTGTTCAATTTTATGCCTGCTGCACATATTTCCGGCAGTCAGATTGAATATGTACCACAGGATATAGTGTATGCACCACAAATAGAACAGATAGTAGAAAACGATACTACGATTACACCTGTTTTACCAGCACAGGATGTTTCACAATCTGAAATCTTGCCTGATGAAAACAGGATTGTCAAAAATAATGAACCAAATATTGACTATATAAAAATAGCGGCTGTACTGTGGCTTTTTGGCAGTATTTATATGGTACTGAACAACCTTATCAGCCTGTATGAAATAAAGGTTATACTTGCTGGCAGCAGACATATATCTGACAATATTTATACCAACCGCATTATACCTACAGCATTTATAATGGGTATAATAAAGCCTAAAATTTATCTGCCGGAAAATCTGACTGAAAAGCAGAAAGAATTTATACTTCTTCACGAAAAAACACATATCAGACGATGTGATTATATTTTTAAAATACTGGGATTTGCTGCCGTAAGTCTGCACTGGTTTAATCCACTGGTATGGGTAGCTTTTAAAATGGCAGAAAACGATATGGAAATGGCCTGTGATGAAGCTGTAATAAAAAAACTCGGAGGCAACGAAAAGGCCGGATATTCACAGACATTGCTGAATATTTCAATGCCAAGCCCCAAACAGCCTGCTATGCATCTGGCTTTTGGTGAAGGCGATACCAAAAACAGAATAATCAATATTCTTAATTACAAAAAACCTGCATTTATAGGCGGTGCGGTTATTACACTGCTGATGATTGCATCAGTAACTGCCCTTGCATTTAACCCAATGGGATTGACTGCCAGAAAGATAATCAATCTCTCTGATGAAAACATTGAATCTGCTATTATTCTGAAGGATGTACAATATATAAATGCAAACAAAGATGATATTGCTCTTCTTATGAAAAATCTGAAAAAGATTAAACTGAATGATGATAAAGAAGTGCAGACCAATACAGAAGATGGGTACAGTTATATTATGCTGTCAACTGAAACTGACACACTTAAAGTTAATTTCAACCGTGATTACACTGAAATATGGCTGACAGGTGAAAATGGTGAAACAAACGCTGATAACATAGTATATGATGTTTATAATCCTGATTATATGTCAGCTTGGTTCGAAGGTTTATTTCATCAGAACAGTGCACCAAAAGAATTTACACAGGTTGTTTTCCCATTTAAAGATAATAAAATTACCGGTTGCAGCTTATGCGAAAACACCTGTCCGTTTGTTGTAAGTCTTGAACTTCCTGAAGGCTGGAAACTGAAAAACAGTGCTGATATACCTGGCAATATACTGGCAGCACAGGACAGACATCACAGTGTAAGTATCACAAATAAAACCGGAGATGTGATTGGTGCAATAGCGTTCAACACATACAACAGTGATATTAAAACAGTTGAGGATATATGCAATGGCATCACTGAAAATTATGGCTACTTTTTCAGTAAAGATAATTACCATATACTGTACAATGCATGTGAAACTGCTGTAACTGAATACACCTCAGATGCTATGCCATCACTGCAGAATTTCGCAATTATCTCAAAATCTTTAGAATTGCCGGTATATATCTCTGTTTGCATTCCTGTGGAACATATTGCAAATTACCAATTGGAAGAAATAGCACAGTCAATTAAAATTGAACCTGTGGACGATAAAAACACAAAGAAATATACTACATTTTTTATCAAGCCGGATGAATCATCAGCTGTACTTGCCAACACAGCTGCCCAGATACATCTGAAAAACAATTTAGGTATTGATGATTTCTCTATCAATCACACAGAATCTGTTTCCGCAAATGACCATTCTTCCCCATTTACTTATAACACTGATATTTTTAATGATTATGACTATGTTGTAAAAGCAGAATACAGCTGTTTTAACACAGAATTGACAAGTTTTATCTATATAAAGAAAGCTGATGATGGTAATTATGCAATTATTGGTTCTGTGGAAGATGATATGGTGTATGACGCAGATGATGTGTACAGTACCTATACTGAAACAGTTGACAGAACTGTTGACATCTTACCTGTATATAAAGAAGAAAAAGATAATACTATGACTCTGGGTACAAGTGAAATAACCAGCACAGGTGAAAACGGACTGGGGCTTGAAAAAGTAAGAATTACTTACAGAAACGGTGTGGTTGTAGATGAAGAAGTTTTGGAAACAATTACGCTGCGAGAACCTGTTCCTATTATTAAAAAAATTGGAACACTGTGGAACGGCACAGTTATACAGGGTGGCAGCGGCAAGCTGAACTGGCCAACGGCAGCGGGTTATATTTCCCGTGGTTTTGTGGGCCAATACCCACAGCACAACGGCGTGGATATAGCCGGACCAGCCGGTACATATATTATGGCCGCTGACACTGGTGTGGTTACCAAAGCACTGTATACAGATGTAGGCTATGGCACATACTGCATTATAGAACATGGTGGTTACCAGACACTGTATGCTCATTGTTCTGAATTACTGGTACAGGCAGGACAACAGGTTCAGAAAGGACAGATAATCGCCTATATGGGTTGTACAGGCAATGCCACAGGCAACAATCTTCATTTTGAAGTTAAAATGGGAAATACCAGATATAACCCATACTCTTGGTTTTAACGGAGAAAGCTATGAAACATCGTAAAATACTGATTACACTTTTCATGATTATGTTGATATTTTTACTGAATGGCTGTTCACCAACTGAAAATATGAATAGCTATGATGACAAAACTCTGAAAGGTGAAGAATTTGTTCTTTCTTTGGTTGACTGTAAAGATGCGGTTATATCAGCCGGTTATGGCAGCTATGAAGGGCATAAAGGCGTGGATATAGCAGCCCCGGAAGGCGTGGCAATATATGCCGCAGACAGTGGTGTAATAACAACTGCAGTAGAAATGAATATGGGTTATGGAATACACTGTATTATAAGCCATGAAAGTTGTGATACACTGTACGCCCATTGCCAGAGCCTTACGGTAGAAAAAGGTGATGTGGTAAAAAAAGGTGATGTAATTGGTTATGTGGGCAACACAGGACAGTCCACCGGTCCACACCTGCACTTTGAAGTAAGAAGTGAAGATACAAACCACGACCCTGTAGAATGGTATAAATGATTTTTCCTGATAATCATTTAGATAAACGAAACACCGATGGTATTATGCCATCGGTGTTTTGTTATTGTTCCAGAAATCTTTTATTTTTTCTTTTAAATCACTGCTGTTTCTCACAGTTTTCAGATGTGACCAGTGACGGGGCATATTGGTTATATACCTGTCAGTAGTGAAACGGCTGTCTATCAGCAGTACAACGCCCCTGTCATTTTCAGTTCGTATTACCCTGCCTGCAGCCTGCATAACTTTATTCATGCCCGGATACTGATATGCATAGGCAAAACCGTTTTCTCCCTGCTTATCGTAATATTCCATTAATGTGTTCAACTGTGGATTAATCTGCGGCAATCCTACACCTACTATTATACATCCAATAAGTCTGTCTCCTGTCAGGTCTATTCCCTCACCATAAATGCCACCCATAACACAGAATCCAACCAGAGTATCAGCATTTTTCCGGTCAAACTGAGAAATAAACTCTGTACGTTGTTCCTGTGTCATATCTTTCTGCTGAATCACTGTATTTATAGCATTGTATTTTTCACAAAAGTTTTCATAACCTGCTGCCATATAACTGTAACTTGGGAAATACACAATATAATTGCCTTTTTTCTGTGAAACCACAGTATAAATCATATTGGTAATTTCCTCTATACTTTTATCCCTGTCTGTATATCTGGTACTTATTCTGTCGGCAACAAACAATCCCAGGTTTTCCTGTGGAAAAGGACTTTGTACTGAAATCATTTCCCCTATTCCACCAATCTGCTGTTTATAGTAACTGACAGGATTAAGTGTGGCAGAAAAAGCGACAGCGCTGTTGCCAAAATCAAGACAGCTGTCTATATTTTCGCTTGGGTCGGTGCAATACAGCTTTATTACAACATTGTCGCCATATTTTGAAACTATTGTCATATATTTTTCATTGTATTCTTCCAGAATCTTTATAAAAAATTTAGATTCAAAATACAATGTCTGCAGATTTTCATCAGGTTCTTCTTTCTTATGTTTATCAAAATAATCAGCAGCTTCTTTTATAAAGTTTCTCAGCGGCTTTTCAATATCTGACGGCAACTCCTGTAACACCAGTCTGTTTTCTTCCAAATTATCGAATTTGTGACGATAGTCAATAAACATATTGTTTATTGCATTTAATGACTTTATTAATTTTTTCTCTTTTTTATCAGTTGATTTTTTGATTTCAAAATAACTTTTTTTATCTATCTGGCAGGAATACATTTCCCTTGCTCTGTCAGGCAGATTATGTGCTTCATCTATAAGGAAAGTATATTCACCTTTTCGATTTTCAAAAAATCGCTGTAATCTGGCCTGTGGATCAAAAAGATAGTTGTAGTCACAGATTATTACATCACACCATTCACTTATATCAAGAGACAACTCATACGGACAAAGACTGTTCTGTCTGGCAACATTTTCAATCACTTCAAGCGAGAAAACATTGTTTTGTTGCAATGCATCATATAGAGCATTATTGATTTTATCAAAATAATCCTTTGCATAAGGGCATGAAACAGGGTCACATTTTCTTTTTTCAAGAAAACATGCTTTATCTTTTGCTGTAACAGTAAGGGTTTTCAAAGCAATATCCGGCATTTTATTATAAATTATACCTAATGCTTCATTAGCAGCTACAGATGTGATAGTTTTAGCCGTCAAGTAAAAAACCTTGTCAGTAAAGTTTTCTCCCATAGCTTTAAGACTTGGAAAAATAGTAGACATGGTTTTACCTGTTCCTGTTGGAGCACAGGCAAAAAGCCTGTCATTATCCCTGATTGTTTTATAAACAGCCACGGCAAGCTGTCTCTGCCCCTGTCGGTACTGTGTAAAAGGAAACTGCAGTGCTCTCAATGATGTATTTCTCCTGTCTTTCCACTCATTGGAGAGCACGGCCCATTTTCTGTATTCTTTCAAAACATTATAAACAATTTCTTCCAGCTGTTTTACATTAAACAGTTTTATTATTCTTTTTACCTCATCAGTATCAATGTTATAGTAAGTAAGCTGTATATTTATCTGTGACAGATTTTCATTTTTGCATACAATATAGCCATAAAAACAGCCTTGTGCCCAATGTGCTTTGCTGTAATTTTCATCAATCAGCTCTATCGGAGTAGATACTGTCTTGATTTCATCTATTGTAACCGTATCCTGTTCCCTGATAATACCGTCTGCCCTGCCGTGAACAGTGTAAAGTATATCAGCTTCACATATATCCATTGTAAGAAATTGCTCTGACTTATAGTTTTTGCCAGCTTCTTTCTGTAATTTCCTGTGTATTCTGGAGCCCAGCAATGCTCTGTCTGTGCCAGTAAAACGGGAATCTATACTGCCCTGTCGCAAAATAAATTCAACCAGTTTTTTGATTGCAATTTTTACATGCATAACCTTGCTCCTTTCAATGTACTGTCTATATTATATATTATAAATCACAAAATAAAAAGAGGTATGATTACATACCTCTGATTATATTATAGTCTGCCGTAAAGTTTCATCTTATGATGAAGTTTTACTGCAAGTTCTTTGGTGAAAACACCAGGAAGTGCACGCCAACGCCAGTTTTTGCCAACTGATGATGGTGTATTTATACGGGCCTCACTACCCAGACCAAGTAAATCCTGTGCCTGAACAATAGTTGTATCTGCTGCTGTTATCCACAGTGAACGCATAAGACCCCAGTTATATCCTTCTTCTTCATTAAGGTAAAGATATTCTTTTGCAAGAGCAATATCTTCAGCGTTGGCTGTTTCCATCCATCCCATAGCAGTATCATTGTCATGTGTACCTATATAAGCAACACAGTTTACAGGATATTTGTATGGCAGATATTCACTGCTGTTTGCATCACGGGTATCAAAACCGAATTCCAGAACTTTCATACCCGGGAAACCACTGTCTTCCAGCATCTTTTTAACTTCAGGTGTCAGATAACCCAAATCTTCTGCAATAATAGGCTGTCTGCCTATTTTTTCTTCTATAGCATTAAACAGTTTCATTGATGGGCCCTGTTTCCAATAGCCGTTTTTAGCTGTTGTATCACCATAAGGGATAGCATAGTAGGATTCAAAGCCACGGAAATGGTCTATGCGCAGCACATCATAAACGCTGCACAGATATTCTATTCTTTTAATCCACCAGCTGTAACCGTCTTTTTCCATATAATCCCAGTCATACAGCGGATTGCCCCACAGCTGACCATCAGCAGAGAATCCATCCGGCGGGCAACCGGCAACTTCAACAGGATATCTGTTTTCATCCAGCTGGAAAAGCTGTGGCTGTGACCAGGCATCCACACCGTCAAGTGAAACATAGATTGGCAGGTCACCAATAAATTTTATACCTTTTCCGTTTACATATTCTCGCAGCTGTTTCCACTGTTTAAAGAAAAGATACTGCAATACTTTCCAGAAAGTAATATCTTCTGCATAATCGGCCTTTGCTTTGGCCATTGCTGTCTCTTCCCTGTTTCTTATACCCCGTTCCCAATTATGCCAGGAAACGCCGCCAAAGGCATTTTTTAACGCCATAAACAGTGCATAGTCATCCAGCCAGAAAGAATTTTCCTGGCAGAAATTTTCATAGTCATCAGCAGGATTTTTAACAAAGCGTTCCACTGCCAATCTGAGCACCGGATAACGTTTATTATAAAGAGCACCGTAGTTTATGTCATCTGCAGCTGATTCCCAATCAATATTTTCATATTCTTCAGCCAGAAGCAGACCATCATTTTTCAATTCATCAAGGTCAATAAAATAAGGGTTGCCTGCATTTGTTGAAAAGGACTGATAAGGGCTGTCACCATATCCTGTTGGGCAAACAGGAAGAATCTGCCAGTATTTCTGGCCGGCATCTGCCAGAAAATCCGCAAATTCTCTGGCAGGTTTACCCATACTGCCGATGCCATGCGGTGATGGAAGTGAAGATATATGCATTAAAATGCCGTTACTTCTCATAATAAATTTTCCTTATAATGTATTAGTGGCAAATGATGTATTCTGTTTCTTTATCAAAGATGTGCATATTGTTTACATCAAATGCAAATTTTACTGTATCGCCTGTTCTTGCTTCTGTAGCAGGGTTTACGATAGCTGTAAATTTGTTTTCACCAACATAGAAGTAAAGGATAACATCTGAACCCAGCAGCTCGTACATATCTACTTCTGCTGTAAGTGAAGCATTTTCAGCTTTTTCTTTTTCTGGATAGTCAGAATATTCGTAAACATCTTCAGGACGGATGCCGAAAATAACTTCTTTGCCGATATAGCCTTTTTCCTTGAGAACAGCTGCTTTTTCTTCATTGAGTTTTACAGAATAACCTGCGAAATCAAGCCATACGCCACCTTCTTTTTCAACTACAACTGCATCTGAGAAGTTCATTGTAGGTGAACCGATAAAGCCTGCAACAAATTTGTTTACAGGTTTTGTATAAAGGTTTCTTGGTGTATCAACCTGCTGGATAACACCTGCATTCATAACAACGATTCTTGTACCCAGAGTCATAGCTTCTGTCTGGTCGTGTGTTACATAAACAAATGTTGTTCCCAGTTTTTTATGAAGATGAGCCAGCTGGCTGCGCATTTCTGTACGCAGTTTTGCGTCCAGGTTGGAAAGTGGTTCGTCCAGCAGGAATACTGCAGGTTTTCTAACCATAGCACGACCAAGAGCAACACGCTGACGCTGACCGCCGGACAGAGCTTTTGGTTTTCTGTCCAGATAGTCTGTAAGGCCCAGGATTTCTGCTGCTTCTTTTACTTTTTCATCAATAACTTCTTTTGATTCTCCTGCCAGTTTAAGAGCAAAAGCCATATTGTCATAAACTGTCATATGTGGATAAAGAGCATAGCTTTGGAAAACCATAGCAATATCTCTTTCTTTTGGTGGCACGTTGTTTACCAGTCTGTCGCCAATCCACAGTTCACCTTCTGTAATATCTTCCAGACCTGCAATCATACGCAGTGTTGTGGATTTACCACAGCCGGAAGCACCAACAAGAACGATGAACTCTTTGTCTGCTACTTCAAGGTCAAAACCTTTTACAACCTGCACGCCATTATCATATGTCTTTTTAACATTTTTAAATGATATGCTTGCCATTTTTAATAATTTCCTCCAAATCAGAGTGATTTTGTACTTTCTCCGGGAATAAGCCGGAATGGGATAACTTCGTGAATTGCCATACTGTTTGTATTTTCAATTTTATCAATAAGTATTTCAATACTGCGTCTGGCAATTTCTTCCCTGTTCTGTCTAATTGTAGTAAGTTTAGTAACCAGATACTCTGTCAGTTCAATACCATCATAGCCAACAACTGAAATATCATCAGGTATTCTGAGGCCATGGTCTTTTATCGCACGCATAGCGCCCATAGCCATAACATCAGACATTGCAAAAACTGCAGTGATGTTATCCATTCTGTCCAGCAGATTTTCCATCGCTTTGTAACCTCTGGACATAACGAACATTGATGGTTCATACTGTATTTCAGGTACAAAAGGTACATTGTATTTATTGAAAGCCTTTATACAGCCATCCAAACGGGTAGCTGCTACAGGACCATCAAGATAACCGCCCAATATACCTATATTTCTGTGGCCAAGTTCCAGCAGATATTCCACTGCTGCCCTGGCTCCATCAGAGTCATCTGTGCTGACACTGGAAAGATTGGAATAATTCAGGCTTTCACCAGAGTTTGTAACCAACACACAAGGTATATCTATGCTGGAAAACTGCTGCATAAATACCTGATGATTACTGCCCAGAAACAGAATACCCATAGGTTTTCTGTCGTTACAAAGCTGAATCGCCTCTTCCAGTTCATTATCAGTTTCATTGATATAATAAATCAAACATTCATAGCCTTTGTTTTCAATATCATTCTGCATCTGGCCCAACATAGACGCAAAAAGCATATTTGTAGCGCCTTTTACAATAATTGCTATTGAACTGCCAGCCTGTTGTTTGAGATGTTTTGCATTGCTGTTAAGACGGAAATTGTATTTATTAACAACTTCCATAATGCTCTTCCTTGCTGTTTCGGATACATCAGGACGATTATTAAGCACGCGGGAGACAGTTCCCACTGCATAACCTGATTCCCTGGCTATATCCTTTATGGTAATTTTCATTAACCTTTAACAGCGCCGGCTGCAACACCTTTGATAATATGTTTCTGACCCAGCAGGTAGATAATTACAATAGGAATGATTGTAAGCATAATACATGCCATCATAGGACCCATTTCTACACGGCCGTAGCTGCCACGGAAATACTGGATAAGCATTGGTATTGTTTTGAATTTCTTGATGTCAAGAACAAGAGTTGGAAGCAGATAGTCATTCCATACCCACATTGCTTCAAGAATACCAACAGAAACCATAGTAGGTTTAAGCATAGGCATAACAATAAGGAAATATGTCTGCAATGGATTACAGCCATCTATCATTGATGCTTCTTCAACTTCCAGAGGAATTGACTTCATAAACCCTGCAAACATAAATGTGGCAAGACCAGCACCAAAGCCAAGATAAATAATCCAGATATTCCATGGTTTGTTCAGTTTCAGCTGGTCAGCTGTCTGTGACAGTGTAAACATAACCATCTGAAATGGAACAACCATTGAAAATGCAAACAACATATAAAGACCGTTGGAAATAAAGCCCTGTACTCTGGTAATGTACCAGGAACACATTGAGCAGAACAGCAGAATTGCAAGAACTGATGATACAGTAATAAGGAAGCTGTAGCCAAGTGACTGCAGAAAACCTTTTGATGCAACTGCGTTTACATAGTTTTCCAGACCGGCAAAAGTTTCAGCTGTAGGAAGTTTAAAAGCTGCATTTGTGGTGATAGCACGTTCCTGTTTAAAAGAGTTGAACAGAATCATAACTATCGGATACATATATAATACAGATGCAACTGCAAGGATACATGACCAAACGGTATCTATTGTTTTGTTTTTGTTTTTCATTACCGCTGTACCTCCTTGGAACGAGTTGCCCTGAGCTGTGCAAAAGAAATAACCACAACCAGAATACAGAACAGAACAGCTTTAGCCTGGCCGAAGCCTTTCCACTGCATACCTGCACGTGAGTAGAATGTCTGGTAGATATTGAGAGCCAGCATTTCTGTAGAGTGAGCAGGGTCACCAGCTGTAAGAGCAAGGTTCTGGTCGAAAAGTTTGAAAGAGTTTGTAAGTGTAAGGAACACACATACTGTAATGGAAGACATAATCATTGGAAGTTTAACTTTCCAGAAAGTCTGCCATGCATTTGCGCCGTCAATAGCGGCTGCTTCGATAAGATCATCCGGTACATTCTGTAAACCGGCGATATAAATAATCATCATATAACCTATCTGCTGCCATGCAGTAAGGATAATAAGACCCCAATAACCAGCCTGTGAGTTAAGTGCCAGCAGAGGCTGACCAACGATGGAAAGTACACAGTTGATAAGAATCTGCCAGATATAACCCAAAACGATACCACCGATAAGGTTTGGCATAAAGAATACTGTACGGAAAATGTTTGTACCTTTAAGTTCGCGTGTAAGCAGAAGTGCCAGCCCCAGTGCGATAACATTGATTACAACAATGGATACAACTGCATATGAAACAGTAAATCCGAATGCGGAAATAAACTGTTCATCTGCAAGTATGCTCTGATAGTTTGAGAGGCCTACGAATTTGGCATTCTTTACAGTTGTAAACTGACAGAATGACAGATATAATCCTTCAATAAACGGAATAATAAAACCGATTGTAAAAGCAAGCAGCGTAGGAAGAACGAAAATAGGACCATATTTTTTTAGTGCCTTTTCCATAAAACGCTCCTTTTATAATAATAAACAAGGGGCAGTATATTTACTGCCCCCGTATCGTTCAATTATTAAATAGTATAGAATTATTTAATTTTATTGATTAGCCGTTAGCAAGTTTGTATTCAGCTGCCCAACCATCAACGAAGTTTTTAACAACAACGTTCCAGTTGTCATCTGTCTGGTCTGCTGCATAAGTTGTAAGAGCCTGACCAACCATGTTTTTCCATTCTTCAGATGGCATTGTTGGGAAGTTCCAACCTATTGAAGCTTTACCAGCAGCGATCATAGCGTCAGCTTCTTTAACAAATTTGTTGTCAGCTGGCAGAGCTTTTGCAAATGGAATTACAAAGCCCATTTCTTTACACATGCCGTTAATACCTGTGTCAGATGTTACACACCAGTTCAGGAATGCCAGTGTAGCATCGATATCTTCCTGAGAAGCCTGGCTGTTTACACACCAGTAGTTTTCAGAACCTGTGCACAGACCCTGGTTAGCTTCGTCGCCAACACCAATGTAAAGAGGAATCATTGTCAGATCGTCAATGATTGCAGCCAGGTCGCCAGCTGCCCATGTACCGTTCTGATAGAAAACAGCTTTACCATCGATCATTTCTGTTACAGCGTCGTTACCTGTTTTTGCAGAAAGTTCTGCTGGGTCACATGTAGAGTTGTTGATGTACAGATCCCAGATGTTTCTGTAGTTGTCAAGGTATGTACCTTTGATTGTACCAGGAGTGATACCTTCTGTCTGATATTCAAATGTCAGAGGAAGGTTTGCAAGGTGAGTTTTGAATCTCCAGTCAGAAGAACCGTCCATACCTGCAGATGAGAATGCTGCAAAGCCCAGTTCATCTTTTCTTGCCTGGATGTCTTCAGCAACTTTTTTCAGGTCAGCAAAAGATTTGATATCTTCTACTGTGTAGCCTGCTTTATCCAGCAGTTTTGTGTTAGCGATAATACCATATGTTTCGATAACATAAGCAAGACCGTAAACTTTGCCGTCTTCAACAAGAGCAAAGTCATCGCCCAGCAGCTGGCCGTAAACTTCAGAACCTGAGAAGTCATAGCAGTAATCTTTCCAGTTAGCAAGACCTACAGGGCCGTTAACCTGGAACAGAGTTGGAGCATCAGATTTGCCCATTTCTGCCATAAGAGTTGTTTCGTATTCACCGGAAGCAGCTGTAACAACTGTTACAGGAACACCAGTTTCATCAGTGTAAGCTTTTGCAAGAGCCTGCCACTGTGCATCCTGTTCTGGTTTAAAGTTAAGATAGTAAACAGATGGTGTATCTGCTTCTACTTCGCCGCCGCCACAAGCTGTGAAAACTGTGAGCATGCAAGCCATAGCCAGAATGAGAGCTAAAAGTTTTTTCATAATTTTTCCTCCTAATGGATTTGCCTTTCGCATATTTTTGGAAACGTTTCCAGTTTCCATTTCAATAAATATTTTAATGCTATTCTATGTATTTTTCAAGATATTTTTGTACTATTAATGCAAAATAGTATAGTTGCTGTAAAATTTCCAACATTTTTGTGCAAAATACCATTTTTAAATTTTCTTTATATTCTCATTTTATCATTGTTAAACAAATAACATATTTCTACTTGCAAAAAATACAATTTTTATTTATTATATTTATTGTATTTTATTCAAATGAAAGTGTGCTAATAAATGGATAATTCTGCTAACAATAAATTTCAGGTTACAAAAGGCAGCTCTGTTTTGAGACTGCGAGAAATACTGATGGACTCGGATGGATTGCTGACTCTTGTAAAGCTTAACTTTTTCTTTATAATAACCACAATACCTGTGTTGCCTTTTATAATTCTTTTCACCGGCGGTGGTGCAATAACAGCATTGTTATACTGCACAAATCAGCTTGTGAGAACCGGTTCTGTTTCACAGGTCAGAAAAACATATTTTGATGTTTTCAAAAAATATTTCAAAAGAACGTTTTTTCCAGGGCTTGCCGTAATATTGCTGACCTTTGTCTTTACAGCTGGTTTGATAATATATCTGACATTGGCATCGTCAAATGTTATGTATATACCATTTGCATCTGTTTCACTTTTGGTTTTGATTTTTATCTGGTCAACAGCCATTCACCTTTTCCCTGCTTTTACCGAAAGCAGAAATGAAACCAAAAGTACAAAAGAACTGTTATCTGTTGCCATATCAACAGTGTTTGAAAAAATGAAAAAAACAGTTATTGCTGTTATTGTTTCAATCTTTACAATTGCAGGTATTTTTCTGATGTTACCTAAAACATTGCCTTTGATGTTGGTTATAATGTTTTCTGTTCCAGGACTTGCTGCAGGCTTTGCACATTCTGATGCAGAATTCATCAGTGATATAATATAAATAAACTCCCTTACAGTAATTTGTAAGGGAGTTTTTACTATTTGAGATATGCATCCAGTAATTTGTATGTATTTACAAGACCATCAACATGACTGCGTTCATAACCATGGGAAGCATAAACACCTGGACCAATAAGACCATGACGGATATCATAGCCTGCTTTAAGGCTTACATCAACATCAGAGCCATAGAATGGGTAAATGTCTATAGCATAATCAGCGCCTGCATTTTTTGCTGCTGCCACCAGTTCATTTACAACATCATAGTTGTAAGGACCGGATGAGTCTTTTGCACAGATAGAAACCTGTGTTTCTTTGCAGTTGAGACCATTGCCAACACAACCCATATCAACGCTTATCATATCTACAACATCTGCCGGAATACCAGCAGCAGCACCATGACCAACTTCTTCATAAACTGTAAAATTGATGTATACTTTTCTGTTGAATGATGCATAACCGTCTTTAAGTGCTTTAGCCAAAGTCAACAAAACAGCGGCTGATGCTTTGTCATCAAGGAAACGGCTTTTTATAAAACCGCTTTCTGTAATTGTAAAGCGTGGATTTACCGCTACAAAGTCACCTGTTTCAATTCCAAGTTTCTTTGTATCATCTTTGGAATAAACTTTTTCGTCCAATAAAAGTTCCAGTGTACTGTCAAATGCTCTAACGGCAGTGGCTACTTCTCTGTTTACATGAGATGATGCATTTTCCACCTGGAATGTGCCTTCATATTTTTTGCCTTCTCTTGTGATAACTGTAACTGTTTCAGTTTCCACATTTGGTGCCTGTAAACCACCAAGAGGTGTAACCATAAGTGCACCGTTACCTTTGATAGTTTTTACCATTGCACCCAATGTGTCAACGTGGGCTGCCAGCATAAGTGCATTTTCGCCTTCGTTCAAAGCACAGATTACACCGCCTTTGTTAAGACAGTATGGTGCATAACCCATGGATGTAAGCTCTGCCATAAGATATTCACTTACTTCTTTTGTGTAGCCTGTAGGGCTTGGAATAGACAGCAGTTTTTCCAACTGACTGAGCATATATTCTTTTAAATTCCGTTTCATTTCAATCACCTGTTTCTGAATTTTTTATAATTATACTATTAATGTAAAAATATGTAAAGTAACATTAACAAAAAGCCGACTGCAGATAGCAGTCGGCTTTTTTATTTAATATTCGTTGGAAAATTCTACTTTTACATCTCTGTCAAACAGTGATGTAAGAG
Organism: Oscillospiraceae bacterium; assembly: GCA_017436575.1. Classification (GTDB taxonomy): domain Bacteria; phylum Bacillota; class Clostridia; order Oscillospirales; family Ruminococcaceae; genus RGIG3102. The sequence goes on along the minus strand of JAFSCU010000043.1, from coordinate 12,357 downwards.
CTTTCATAGGGTCCACATTGTTATATATAACATCATAAACCAGTCGGGAAATAGGCATTTCTACATTATATTCCCGGGAAAGCTTCATCAGTGCTTTAACTGTAGCCACACCTTCTGCCAGTTTTGAATATGGCTGTTTTGTGATGAATTTTTCCCCAAACATTCTGTTCTGGCTGTGAAGTGAGAACAAAGTTGCTTCGTAGTCACCCAGATGTGCCAGACCATAGGCAGACAGTTCATTGCCACCCATTGCATTTATAAGGCGGGAAACTTCTCTGGCACCGCGGGCCATAAGTGCACCTTTCAGACTGGAAAGTTTGGCACCATCCAGCATACCTGCCGCAATACCGATAACATTTTTTGCAGCAGCACCTATTTCTGTGCCGACAAGGTCGTCACCAAGATAAAGGCGGATAAGGTCTGATGAAAATTTGTTTACAACATCATCAATAACTATTTTGTCTTCACTGTCAACAACCATGCAGTTTGGTATGCCAGCCATAAAGTCCTGTACATGACCAGGACCAACCCAGACACATATATTTACATACTGGCGGATTGTTTCTTTAACAATCTGTGAAAGTCTTTCACCTGTTTCACTTTCAATCCCTTTCATACAAAGGATAAAAGTTTTACCGTGAACATTGTACTGATTGATTCTTTCACAGAACTCTCTTAAATGCTGAGCACTGATAGAAATAACAATGTATTCTGCCCTGTCAAGTGCTTTGCCCAGGTCAGGTTCAAGAATAAGATTATCAGGCAACTCGAGATAAGAGTTTTTTCTCTCTTTCAGCAGCTGTTCATAATCAGGACTGCCTTCAAGGCCCCAAAGTGCCACATTATTTTTTCTGGAATGATAAACTGCAAGGAATGTGCCCCATCTGCCGGAGCCTAAAACTGTAACGTTCATATAATCGTTCCTTTCATCATATGTAATTTATATTTAATCTATTCTGTTTCCGGAGTATTTACCTGTACATCTGCAGGTGGCACAGGTGTTGGCTCCGGAGTAGGAGTTGGAGTCGGTTCTGGTGTTGGAGCAGGAGTTGGTTCCGGTGTTGGGGTTGGTTCTGGGGTAGGCCGTGGTGTAGCTTCCTGTGTAGGTTCAACAGTAGGCTCCACAGTTGGTTCAACTGTTGTAGTTGGAGTAGGCTCTGCTGTAGGTTCCACTGTTGGTTCTTCAGTAGGCTGCTGTGTAGGTTCAGCAGTTGGTTCTGCTGATGGTTCTTCAGTAGGAGATGGGCTTGGTGCCAATGATGGACTTGGCGACACTACCACCTGACTGGAAGAAGCTGCCACACTGGAGGAATCAACTTTGCTGGAAGATATTGCATTGCTGGATGAATGCACCTTGCTGGATGATACCACCTGTGATGAAGACACAATGCTGGAAGACGCTATACTTGAGGAAGCAATGCTGGAGGATACCATACTACTGGAAACTGATGAACTGGAAGAACCTTCTGCCACATACGGTGCATTCCTTCTGGTTGGGATATTGCCTCGGGCCGGTCTTTCATCTTTGACCACATGCTTATGACTGCCTACATATTCCAGCAAGGCTTTATATCCTTCTGATGTAAGATGGACACCGTCTTTGGCAATATATTCCGTCTTCATAAAACCATTTTCAGGGTCTTTGTACATTTCGGCTGTGTTAAGGAATTTATGACCGCGTTCGCGGCACATTTCTGCAAGTGCAATATTGAAATCATCAATATCCTGCATAGTAATACTTGGATAATCTCTGGTTTTACCGACAGGGATTACTGACGCCACAATAATATCCGCATAAGGATATGCCTTTTCAATGGCATCAAGTGCTTTATTGTAATACATAATAAAGTCTGATGTTTCTGTGCCACCGGCGTTGTTTGTACCAAAATTAATAATAATTCGGCGCGGTTTCAGCATACTTACAGCAGTTGGAATAGTAACAGGTTCTTCATAGCCAACAAACCACATGCATTTATTGCTTACTACTTGCTGGATTGGCATACCAGTCATACCCAGTACATACTGCAATGACAGATGATTATATGCAGCCAGACCTTCTGTATTTGAGTCACCAATAAACAGTGTTTCACGGAAATAATTTCGGTCTTCGATATCATTTTCAGGAATAACAACATCATCATATTCCTTGATAAGTTTCAGGTATTCATCTTCGTATTTTGCATCTGCCTGTGGGTCATATGAACCTGATGCCAGAACAGTATTGCCAATAATTTCACTGGAAGAAGCAGGATTTTTTCCTCTGCCAAACAATGCTGTGATAGCTGTGAAGAATATCCGCACCAGAAGAACAGCAATAACAATAAGCTGTATTCTGGTTTTCTTATCCAGTTTCATAAATCTTTTTTTGTACACTTTCAGATAATCTGCAAGTGTGTGTTTCTTTTTAGGGGATTTATATGTTGCCATGGTCTAATTTTCCAATACTTTTATTAATTCTCTTATATCATCTATAAGTGCAATGTTAGGATGTGCAGATAGTTCATCCCGGCTGCCAAAACCATACAGAACACCAACAGCATCCATTCCAAATTCTGCAGCACCTGTAAGGTCAAACATTCTATCGCCAACCATAAGCGCCTGTGATGGCGCAAAACCGGTTTGTTTCAGCACATAATCAATAACATCTTCCTTTTTGCTGATGCGACCGTCCATAGTAGCGCCACCAACATAATCAAAATATTTTTTTATATCAAAATGTTCCAATATGGTATCTACAAACTTTTCTGGCTTACTGCTGGCTGTACACAGAACATAGCCTTTTTCTTTCAGTTTTGCCAGAGTTTCTACTACACCGGGATAAATTTCGTTTTCATAGATACCGATTGGTGCAAAACGTTCGCGGTATTTGGCCACTGCTGCCTCTGCCTGCTGAACATCAGGACCAAGAAGTTCAATAAATGTGTCCATCAATGGTGGGCCGATATATTTTCTGAACCCCGGTTTAAGCTCATTGACATTTTTCAGTCCATAAAATTCTGCAGCAAACCGGATAGAGTTTACTATACCTTCTTCAGGATTGGTAAGTGTGCCATCAAGGTCAAAAAAAATTGCTTTATATTTCATATATCTCACATCCTTACTGTCTTACATTATAGTATACCATTTTACAGCTAATCTAACAAGAAGATTTTATTTTTATATATCAATGTAACATATTCAGTTTTTTCACATATTATATTTTAAGCGATTGCTAATAATATTTATGGAGGATATATTATGAATGCAGAAATCAACTGTGTAAAAGATTATCTGTGCAATAACAAAACAAGGTTTGGTATTCTGGACAATGTACCTGAAATGGAATATCTTAACATCACTGCACAAAATGTAAGATTTATTGCAACAAAACAGATTCGTACAAGTATTCCGCTGCCAAGTGTAAACGGTATTCTGAACAATTGCCGTGGTATAATCAGCTATCCAGGTGTTATAGATACATCTTATGCCAGCTTCAGGGTTACAGATGCCCATGAAGAACTGGTGTACTGCGATACTGATAAACCTGGCGTAAGGGTTACAATCAACGGGCAGATTGTTGTGCGCAGCATACCAGAAAAAGAAGGCTGCCCACCTACATATATAGCAATTCCTGTACAGGTAGTGGATGAAGTTCTGTACAATTTCTATTCCGCTGAAAACGGTGTAATGGCAACTGCGCTGAAAGATGAACTGGCATATATAGACGGCAGTTGTATGACGGTACAGTTAAGCTGTAATATTTATAAAGATACAACAGGCGCCTGCCCAAGATACATGGCAAGAATCAGGGGCAACATTGTGGATAAACTGTGGAAAAGAGAAAGTATATGGGTGGAAGGTATCAGGCCATATCCATACGATGCACTGACATTCTGTGACAACTTTGAAACAGGCTGTGGGTTTGCAGCTGAAAACGACAGTGAAGATGACTGTGGCTGCAACGGCTGATAAATAACCAAACGGCAGGGTTAATCCCTGCCGTTTTTTGCTATATACCGGATAATCATATCCATTTTTTTATTAATGGAATCAAGAACTTTTATAATATCCCCATTTGAATCCTGCCATACATCTGTATGGCTGAATTCGAATCCAAAATCTGTCCGGTTATCGTCTGCCAGATTTGGCAGCTGTGCATCTGTAATATTGATAACAAATGGTTCTTTTTTCATGCAATCACCCTTTATCATCTATATTCAGCTTTATTCCAGATATTCCCTGATAGCTTTTTCCACTTCCTGTATTTCTTCCAGAAATGCAGATGCAGACAGTCGCAACGCACCATGACCAAGAATGATAATCTGTTCCAGACCGTCTGATGTGGCAACACGCACACGGTGTTTGCGGCCGATTTCGTGGGTTACCTTTTCGATGTACATATCAGCAGTTTCTGCCTCTTTGGTATATACAATGGTAATGTTGTGGTATTTTGATATTTCGCCCACATTACCCTTAACCTTATATGCGTCAAATACCAGAATAACTTCGCACTTTTTAAATCCCCGGTAATTGCACAGAGTATTTGCCAGTTTATGACGTGCATCCTCTATATCCTGTGTGGCAATTTTTTTCAGATGTTCCCAGGCAAATATAATATTATAACCGTCAACCAGAAGATATTCCTTTTCGTAAGGCTGTGCATTGAGATTTTTCTTAATTGTATCTTCCTTTGGTGCAGATTTCAGTGCATAATATTTATCAGTTTTAATTTTACCATAGGTAGATTCAAATATTTTCAGCAGTTCCTTGTCGTCTTCAAGTGAAGTATAATACTGTTCTACCTGTCTGCGTGTAACACGGGCAGGCTTATCCTCTGAAACATTTTTCTTCTCTTTGAGAAAAGGTTCCAGATGCATTTTATTCTTTACTTCATTCCATTTAACCACAAAGCCTGCACCATGAGTGCAGAAAACACTGTCCGGAGTATTCTCCAAGTCAGCTTCAGGGTCATAACCAAACTTTTCAATTATTTCTTCTGCATTATGGCATGGGAAATAGCCTTTCAGTTTAAGACTGATTCTGCCTTTGCCTCTTGTAAAATTGATAAGTGTTGAGTTATAGGAGTTTATTTCTGAAACAGGAGCCGAGCCTGTAAGTGTACTGCTGTCACCATCTTGCATCGGAGAATCAAATCTGCCGCTCATCTTCTGAATATCGGTCATTACACGGCCGATATTTTCATTTGGCACAGTTATCTCAAAATCATACCAAGGCTCTAAAAGCACACTTTCTGCCTGCATTAGGCCATTTCTGACTGCACGGTAGGTAGACTGACGAAAATCACCGCCTTCTGTATGTTTCAGATGGGCACGGCCATTTACCAATGTAATTTTCATATCTGTGATTGGGGAACCTGTCAGCACACCGATATGCGTTTTTTCATACAGATGAGTGATGATAAGTCTTTGCCAGTTTCTGTCCAGCTTGTCTTCACTGCACAGTGTGTCAAATACAAGACCGCTGCCCGGTTTACCCGGTTCCAGAAGCAGATGAACTTCTGCATAATGTCGCAGTGGCTCATAATGCCCCACACCCTCTACTGTATTTTTAATGGTTTCTTTATAAAGAACACTGCCTGCATCAAAACTGATATCAATGCCAAAGCGTTGCTGACAAAGTGTTTTTATAATCTCCAGCTGTATTTCACCCATAAGGCTCAGATGTATTTCTTTTGCCTGTTCATTCCAGACAATTCGCAACTGTGGCTCTTCTTCCTCCAGCTGACGCAGTTTTGCCAGTACAGTACGCACATCATACTTTTCATCAAAAAGTACTTTATAAGAGAAAATAGCCTGCAAAACAGATTCCATACTGTTTTGCTGTTCACCAAGTCCCTGTCCTGGATAAGTATGATTAAGTCCTGTAACCGCACACACGCTGCCTGCTGTAAGTTCTTGTTCAGTTTTGAATTTATCACCTGTATAAAGGCGTATACTGTTTATTTTTTCAGTATGACTTTCTCCGTTTTTGTCTATCTGGGGAACAGAATTTTTTACTTTTAGGCTACCCCCTGTGATTTTAAGAAATGTCAGTCGGTCATTGCCGTCATAAGTAACTTTGAATACCTTTGCACCAAATTTTTCGCCATAAGAAGGCTGCACAGAATATCTGTCAACCGCTGAGATAAAGTTTTCCAGACCGTCCATTTTAAGGGCAGAGCCGAAAAAGCAAGGAAAAATCTTTCTGTCAAAAATAAGCTGGGAAATATCATCATCTGACAATTTTTCATCTTCCAGCAGTTTTTCCATCAGTGATTCATCAAAGAGCGATGCTTCTTCATGAATATCATTTTCTTCCATTGAAAAATCTATACATCCACTGCCAAACTGTTTTTTCAGCTGTGACAGGACTGTGGTCTTGTCTGCCCCTGGCAAATCCATTTTATTTACAAAAATAAATGTAGGTACATTATAGTTTTTCAATAAATTCCAGAGTGTTACTGTATGGTTCTGCACGCCGTCAAGAGAAGAAATAATCAGCACAGCACAGTCCAGTACCTGCAATGTTCTCTCTGCCTCTGCACCGAAATCAACGTGACCAGGGGTGTCCAGCAGGCACAGCTGTAAATCATTGTAATTCAGCACTGCCTGTTTTGAAAACACAGTGATACCACGGCTTTTTTCTATTTCATTTGTATCAAGGGCGGTGTTGCCATGGTCTACCCTGCCGGCTTTTTTAATGCTGCCGGTAAGATAAAGCAGACCTTCTGACAGGGTGGTTTTACCACTGTCAACGTGGGCAAGCACACCCATAACAAGTTTTTTCATATTATTTCCAATCCAATAAAATTATAATATTTTATTATATAATATAACTGTATTTTTGGCAAATAAATATCCCTCTGAAAAGAGGGATATTTCTATCTCTGTATAAACACAATATTGGTTTCTGTGGTGTGTTGTGGTGAAAACTGATAATTCAATCTGTTGAAACTTTTTATCTGTTCAATATCTTCAATACTGTTTTCCGCCATAAAACGCACCATCTCACCGCGGGCCATTTTACATTTTGTGCCTTTTTCTATCAATTTACCATCAATCAAATCAGCAAAAGTAACTGTAATAAATTTCACATCATCTGAAAGATATTTTGAAATTGTTTTGGAATATTCTTCTGAGGCAAGGTTGATTATTGTATCTGTATCTCTTGTTACAAAGTCATACAAATCACTGCCCCAGTAGTCATACAAATTTTTCTTTTCGCCGATTTTCAGCTTTGCCTGCATTTCCAGGCGGTATGGCACCACACCATCAAATGGGCGCACCACTCCGTAAAAGCCTGACAGTATAAACAGATGATTCTGTATATAGTCAAACTGGTTTATATCAAATACTGCCGGTGCCATATATTTAAAAGCAATGCCGTCATAGGCCAGTATTGCCGGGGTTATATTGCGGTGTAAATCCATATTTTCCAGTCTTTTAACATTTTCTTCTGCAATTTTATCGTTACATACCCACAGCTTTTTCAGTTCGGCATAAGTTTTGGATTGCAGTTCGTTTTTTATTATTTCTGTTTTTTCAAGAAATGGTGGCAAGGATACTGTTTCCAGACTGTCTGTATCCACAACCATCTTTTTTGCAGGTGAAAGAATTATTTTTAGCATAGGTACCTCTTTTGATTTTATACCTATATTTTATTGCCTTGAGAAAAATAAATCAACAGTATATATTGACATTTTTCTCCGACAGTTGTAGAATATAATCAAACTACTACAACAGTCGGAGATATGATATGAAAATTAAAAAGTTACCTGAAACAGAACTGGAACTGATGCTGGCCCTGTGGGAAGCTGACAAAAGCGTACAGAGAAATTATTTCAACACAAAATTCAGCGATAAAGGCTGGTCAGACAGCACTATCCTGACAATGCTGTCCAGATTGCAGGAAAAGGGATTTATTACCAGCGAAAAAAGCGGTAATAAAAACATTTACTCCCCTGCAATTTCAAAGGAAGAATATATGCAAGTTGAAAACAGCAGTTTTCTTTCCCGTCTGCACAAAGGCAGTATAAAACATTTTGTTGCCAGTCTTGCAGACAATGATGAACTGTCCAGCAGTGATATAGAAGAACTGGAAAATATGCTGAAACAACTGAAAGAAAAGTAAAGGAGGGTTAATATATGTTTGAAATGCTGACCCCTTATATAGAAATAATACTACCTATGTCGCTGATTATAGTAATTATGCTGTTATTGGTGCCATTTATGAAAAAAAGATATGTAGCCAAAGCAAGATATTATATATGGCTGATAATAGCACTGCGACTGCTGTTGCCATTTGATATTTCTTTTTCAGATAAAACACAGCATATAATTAATGCACCTGTTCCAAACTATTCTATTGTTAGAAATGATGTGGTGGAATATCTGCAACAGGAAAATAAAGACGGTAATATCGGTCAGATGGAATTTTTACAACCTGATGATACAACTGCTGATACAAAACATTCTCAAAACAATAATGAACAAATAATTGAAAAACCTTTTCTTGCTGATTTTCCAATTATAAATCTGCATACTGTAATTGAATATGTATGGTTACTGGGGCGGATTTGTGTTTTTATGTTCAACTGCTTGCAATATCTGATTGCAAGACTAAGGCTAAAATCCATTTCAATAAAAGACAGAACTATGCAAAAAATATTGAATAATCTGTGCAGCGAAATGCAAATAAAAAAATCACTTTCTGTTTACAGATGTAATGGTGTAAATAGTGCCATTATAATGGGGGTATTCTTCCCTGTTATATTTGTACCTGATATGGAAATGACAGAAGAAACGGCACAGATGATGCTACGTCACGAACTGACACATTACAAACGAAAAGACATACTGTATAAATTTGTACTGATGCTGGCCTGCTGTATGCACTGGTTTAATCCATTGGTATGGTTGATGGACAAACAGGCACGGAAAGATGTGGAAATCGCCTGTGATGACGATGTGATAAAGGGTAAAAGCAAAGAATTCAAAACACAGTACAGCGAAAGTATTATGAAAATGATTAAGCACAATAAAGCAAGAAAAACTGCCTTTTCCACAGGTTTAAGAAAACCATTGCAACACGATTCAGAAATATATTTGACAGCAAAAAAAAGCGCAGTGGTAAAATTGTTTTCGCAACAGTGTTTGCATTATGTATGTTGTCAACAACTCTTATCTCTTGTGCTCCTAAACAGAACGATAATATTGAAAGTCAACAGCAACCAGTTATATCACCTGAAAACAACGAGTCACCTATTATAGAAAATATTTCTGATGCTGTTATTAATGCCGTAAATCAAAAAGAAACTTCTGACTTTTTTAACGACGATACATTAAAACATTTCAGTAACAATGGTTATTCAATAGAAGTACAAAATGTAAATGTAGTATCAAACGATAAAGTAAAATTTGATATTCTCATTCTACAAAATTCCGATAATAAAAAGCTTGAAGTAAAAAATCTTACTGCATTTCTTTCTTATTGGGAAAAGAATCTTGAGTTCAGTCACATGAATATGTTTATTTATGGTGCTGTTGCCAATATATGTGAAGGTGAATTAATTTTTGCTGGACTAAATGAAATAAAAATCTACGATGCTTCATCATTTAAAGAAAAAAATACCATCATAGATTTGAACAGTATAAGTGATAACAATATAATTTTAACTGACATTCTTAAATCATCTGATGAATATTGGGCAATTTATTATGCAGACGATGAAAACCAAGGTATTGCACATTTTAATTCAAATGGAAAGTATATAGATAAAGGCCTATTAAATCTTGCAAATCCAGAGATGGATTATATTGGCAAGAAATACAATAATGAAAACTATAACAGACCTTTCATTATGAACAATCATGGTAAACTGACTAAGCGTGATAATACAAACCAGCTATTTTTATCAGCATATACTGCCTATGATTATGATGAAAAAATGTATTATACTGTTAATAATATTAACGAAACAACTCACAATTATGAAAAGATATATATAGAAAGATGGTGTCCTCTATCAAAAGGTGTAAGTGAACATTTACGCATCACAGGAATAAAAGATGAACAAGTTAAAGTGAATAAATTTGATTTTAGTATAGTGGAACAGATGTTCAGCCAAGAAATGCTGAGCGGTGGCATTGAAAACAATGTAAAAGTTGCACTTGCACACGATAACAGAGATTTAGTTATAGAATGTACACCAATCAACGGTTCGTTCATTATCGACCGACAAACAAACAGCATCAGATTCGTAAAAGATGTTTATCTTCAGTAATTTTAAAAGGCAGGGTTTCCCCTGCCTTTCGCTTTGCAATAATTCAATTATTCGCCGAATTCGTTTTCGTCATTCCATACTTTGCAGTTTTCCATAATTCTGGCTTCGCCCAGTTTGGAAATCATATAGTGTGCCCAATCCCATGATTTCTGTGCCTGTGCGCAGGTATACTGTGTAAGGTATTCTTTTGCTGCAGCTTCGTCAACTGCTTTCAGTGCTTTGTATGTGCCTTCAATAGCATCTTTTTCAACTTCCCAGGCTTTTTCCAGTTTTGCAATTTCTTCTTCGATTACCTTGTGTGTGCCTTTGTAATCAAATTCTGTAAAGTACAGCAGAACTTTGAATGCCCAGAATGCTTTTTCAGGTGAGTAAACCAGTTCTTCATTGTCTACAAAGAAGTGGGCTGCCTGTGAAGCCTGTGGGCTCATCCAGTTGTAACCTTTTGGAATTCTTGTAAGGGCAACAGGATACCAAGGTGTATATGGTGATACACAGCCTTTTGGTGCTGCGCGCAGCATTCTTGTAAGATTGATATCTTCATTGAATTCCACAACAATGCTTTCAACTGTCATTGGGTTACAGATTGTCAGTGGTGAATAGTAACCACGGTGTGGGTTCTTTTTCAGACCTTCTGTTTCATCATCCGGTGTACCAAGATAGTGGCAACGCATAACCTGTTTCAAATCATCAGCAGAATATTTTTTGTCGGCTTTCATTGAGAAAGGTGTCATTGCATCTTCAGGCAGTTCGATACCTTTAAGAATTCTCCAGGCATTTCTTGCGCGGTATTTGTTATAATCTTTCTTTTCGCCTTCCTGGTAAGCCAGTGCAAAATCAAAGTCAGACCAATCACCTTCAACAGCAGGTGTGTACCAGCCCTGCTGAATAGCAAGCGGAATAAGGTTTGGTGAAGCATAGAAATTGTCTTTGTCGTTCAGGTCGATTTTATGTATTGTGTACCAGTTTGGAATATAGTAAACTTCATCATCACCTACACGCTGTGCAACAACATTGAACCCTTTTGGCACCTGTACAATCCAGGCTTCGTCCTTGTCAACAACCTGATATGAACGGGATGAAAAATAACCGAACTGTTCAACCAGCTGAGCAATAACCTGTACGCCTTCGCGTGCTGTTTTTGCTCTTTCAGCAACCAGTCTTCTGATGCCATAACCGATGCCATAAGCATCCCTGTTGTCTGTATGGCTGCCTGTAGCGTCTTTACTTGGGCGACAGGCGTTGGAAACAACTGCCACGCCAAATTCGTTTACAAAGCCGTCAGCAAAGGAAATACCGCCTTCACAACGCACTTCTGACCAATAATAAGCATAAGTTTCTTCCACCTGTGGAATCGCAGCAGATGCATCGGCAAATGTGATTACAGTACCTGGTTTATGTTTGATTCTTGGAACAAGATGTGTCTGCACTACAGCCTCTGTATCGTCTTCATTATGAGCAAGCAGTACTTTGCCGGTAACTGTCGCGTTTTTACCCACAATAGCAGTGGAACAGTTGCCTCTGTCACTGCCCATATATTCATATACCAATTTTTCCATAACGTACCTCCATTTATAAATATAAATGCTATTTGGTTTTAATATAACATTAATAACAAATTAAATCAACAATATTATATATAATTTATTAAATATTTACATAAAGTTAATTATAATAACAAAAAACAGGAGGCTGAAAAGCTTCCTGTTTTTTACTTGTTTAAAAGATACATAACTATAACACTTGCTGTAATAAAGATAAAAACAAGAATGATAGCAATAAATGATTTACTGTTGGCTGAAAATTTCTTTTTATTTCCAAACTTGCCTAACTGATAAGAATTGAACAGCCAAACAAAAATTAAAACTATTGGTACGGCAATTAATCCACCCTGCAACCCTAACTCTGTGCGTGGTCTGAAAAAAGATATTCCTCTCATACAATCACACTCTTTTGTCAAATTGGAATTGGCTTACTTCTTGTCTTTCACAAAGAACGAGATACCAAACAAGGCAACCATAACAATGGCATAGACTGCATAAAATGCTCGCTTGATGTCTGCTCCTATTTTGATACTGCCGATATAAAACACCTTTCCC
>JAFSCU010000042.1 GCA_017436575.1 Oscillospiraceae bacterium | reverse complement strand
AGGCAAGCAGTATCACAGGAATTATTATGCTTTAAAAAATGTTTCTTTTGATGTTGAAAAAGGTGAAATTGTAGGTATAGTTGGCAAAAACGGTTCAGGTAAATCCACTATACTTAAAATTCTCACAGGTGTTCTCAATCAGACAGAAGGCGATATAGAGATAAATGGCAAAGTTGCAGCACTTCTGGAACTTGGTGCCGGATTCAATATGGAATATACCGGTATGAAAAATATATATCTGAATGCTGCTATGATGCGTGTAAGCAAAGAGGAAATCGAAAAGAAAATACCGGATATTCTTGCTTTTGCAGATATAGGTGATTTTATACATCAGCCAGTAAAAACATATTCGAGCGGTATGTTTGTAAGACTTGCTTTCTCGGTTGCAATCAATGTTGATCCTGATATTCTCATTGTAGATGAAGCTCTTGCAGTAGGTGACCAGAGATTTCAGCTTAAATGTATGGACAAGTTTATGGAGTTTGTGGAAAGAGGAAAAACAATTCTTTTTGTTACACACGATGTAAACTCCGTAAAAAGATTCTGCAACCGTGCCGTCTGGCTTAATCAGGGTGAGCTTATCATGGACGGCAACACTGACGAAGTAACCGACAGATATGTGGATTTTCTGAACAGTGATCTTACTATAGAAAAATACCTTGAGCTGTGCAGCAACATCCGTTCTGATGAAGATGTAAAAGAATCGGACGAAGTTGACAATAATGAAATCGATACAAAAAATATAGATATTGTTCAGATTCACGACCTGCGTATGTATGATTCAAAGGGCAGAGAAATTGAAAATATAATTCATGGCGAAAAAGTTACACTTAAAGCAAGTTATATTGTAAATGATGATACAATTGAAACACCGCTGCTTGGTGTTGCTATCAGAAGAATTGATAATGAATATATATGCGGGCTCAATACAAAGTTGGACAATCTTACAATACCCTGGAAAAAAGGATACAATGAAATTACATTGACTTACCCGGATTTTAATCTTGTAGGCGGTGAATACTATTTCGATGTTGGTATTTTTGATAAAACAGGTATTGTAAATATTGATTATAAGGCAAAAATCAGAAGCTTTTTTGTAAAAATGGACTATATCGCCGAAGGTGTTGTAGTACTTAACCATAGTTGGAATGTTGAATAAAAATGAAAAATTTTAATAAAGAACTTTTATTGAATAAAATCAATAATTCAGAAATTGTTGCTTTTGATGTATATGGTGTACTTTTTGACAGTATAGTAAACGATCAGGATGCTGTATATGACCTTGTAGGCAGACATTTTGGTATACACGGTTTTAAAAGAATAAGGCTTGGCGCCCAGAAAGAAATTGAAAAGATAAAGACTGGCGTGTGTGTAAATCCACTGGCAAATCTTGATGAAATATATGGATGTATAGCAGAAAAATATCTGCCGGATACTGACTGTGATGCAGTAAAGCAGTATGAAGCAGAACTTACAGCAGATGCACTGATAACTGACAGTGAGATTGCCGAAATTTTTTTATCGGCTGAAAAGTTCGGCAAGAAGGTCATAGCAGTAAATAATACCTGTCTTTCTGAAAAAACAGTTACAGAATTTATAAAAGAAAAAGGTTACAGCGCTGTAAGCGAAGTTTGCAGCACAGTACCGGATGCTGCTTTGTATTTCTGCTGCGGACAGAACAATATCAGCAGAGAAAATCAGAATATATTATGTTATAAAAAAGAATATAACTGCGACAAGCTGAAAAATGCCGTATGTTCAGAAATTGACAATGGCATATACAGATATCTTTATAATAAAGAAAAAGGATTCTGGTACAATCTGGGACACGAAATAGGTGGTCCTGCATATATGGGGCTGTATCGTTTTCTTAAGGAAAAGGCAGATAAAAATCAGAAAATTTATGTATTGTCTGATGGCGGATATTTTATATATGAAGTTTTGAAAAACTGTGGATATAAAAATGTACATATCCTTGAAATAGACGGAGATATCCTTACTGATGCAGTTTGCAAAAAAGAATTATCTGATAGTAATATTATAAAATATATTTCTGGTACAGGATTTTTTGATGAAGATGCAGTATGTGTTGACTGTGACTGGGAAGGAACATATCAGTTTTTGCTTGAGAAAATAAAAGCATCTGTAAATTGTAAAAAAGAACACTTTTTCTATCATATAGGAATTGAAAATAGCCGGAAGAGCATGAAAAAACTCAATGGCTGCTGGTATGAAACATATCTGTTTGATTTTTATAAAAATTATTCGCTGCAGATTTCTCATATAAGAAATAAAGAAATATATGAACTGTTTTTTAAAGCAACAGATAAAAAAGCAGAATATTATAGCGAAGAAGGAAATCCTGTTTATAATAACAGTTTCCTGGATGATAACAAAAGGTCAATTCTTAAAGGCATAGTTGATTTTGTCAGAACAGGATTGGGATTTGCTGACAAATATGATGTTGAGTTTACCCCGGAAATTTCTCTGGGACATCTGACAAGGCTTATAACACAGCCTACAGAAGAGGAACTGGGCAATATTGAGTTTCTTGTAAAACCTGTTGAGGATACAAGGAAATATCATCTGGAGGATGACCGCAGTATTATAAACTATCACAGATGGTTAAATGCACAGAAGCCTGAAAAGACTGATGTATCATCACTTGAATATAACCCGTTTTTCTCTGTAGTTATACCTGTATATAACACAGTTACAGAACAGTTGGAAGAATGTATAAATTCAGTATTGAATCAGACATATCATAACTTTGAACTTATATTGGTTGATGACCATTCTTCCTGGAAAAATGTAGTTCCCGTATTGAAAAAATATGAAAACAATAGTAAAGTAACTGTACTTTACAGAGAAACAAATGGGCATATATCGGTGGCTACAAATGATGGTATTAATGCTGCCAAAGGCGAATTTATTGTATTTATGGACTGTGACGATATTGTTGAACCGCACGCATTGTATGAATTTGCCAGAAAACTTAATGATAATCCAGAACTGGATTTTATCTACAGCGATGAGGATAAAATTACCGAAGACGGAAAAATAAGACATATGCCGTTCTTTAAACCAGACTGGTCACCGGATTTATCCCATTGTATGAACTATACAAACCACCTGTCGGCATACAGAACAGATATTGTCAAAGCAATCGGCGGTTTGCGCACTGCATATAACGGAAGTCAGGATTATGACTTTAACCTCAGATTTATGGAAAAATCCGCAAACAGCCGTGTAGGTCATATATCAAAGATTCTTTACCACTGGAGAGAAAGAAAGGAATCGGTGGCATATTCCACAAATGCAAAGAACTATGCTATCAATTCCGCAAGATGTGCCAAAGAGGATTATATCCGACGCAACAATATAAAAGCACACCTTGAGTATGTTACAGGGATATCACAGTACAGAATTGTATACGAAGTTACAGGCAATCCTCTGGTAAGTATTATTATTCCGTCAAAAGATCATCCTGAAATACTCAGACAGTGTATAGATTCAATTAATAAATATACCGGATATAAAAATTATGAGATTATTGTTGTTGATAACGGTAGCAGTGATTTCAATAAATCCGTTATACAAAACTACCTTAATGATAACGAAGCTGTATACATTTACGAAAAGGCAGAATTTAACTTTTCCAAAATGTGTAATCAGGGTGCTGCTGCGGCAAAAGGCGAATATCTGCTGTTCCTGAATGATGACATTGAAATATTCCAGCCACAATGGCTTGAAAGAATGCTTGGTCACGCACAGCAGGATTATATCGGTGCCGTAGGTGCAAAACTGTATTATCCGCAAACAACAAAAATGCAGCATGCGGGTGTTTCAAACCCTATTGAAGGTCCGCGGCATAATTTCCTTGCGTGTGATGACAGAGATGCATATTATTTTGGCATAAGCTGGGTTGATTATAACTGCATAGGTGTTACAGGTGCCTGCCTGCTGCTTGCGGCAGACAAGTTCAGAGATATAGGTGGTTTTGACGAAAAACTTACTGTAGCATATAACGATGTAAAACTTTGTTTTGAACTTCACAAAAAAGGTTATTACAATGTTATCAGAAGTGATGCGGTGGCTTATCATCACGAATCTCTCAGCCGCGGCAATGACTTTGTTACAGATAAAAAACTTATCAGGCTGGGAAAAGAAAGAACACATCTTTTTGCAGATTTTCCTGAGCTGAAAGGTTATGATCCTTTCCTCAATGAAAATATGCATACCCTTGTTGAAATACTTGATATGAAACAGTATTTTGATGAATTTTCACCGATAGACATTACCGGATGTCGGGAAGGCGATATGGCATCGATAGATAATGTATCAGTCCTTGACAAAATCAGGATAATAGGCTGGTCTGCACTCAACGGTGAAAAGCATATGGAGAAACTGGACAGATACCTTGTTTTTGAGGATCCATACGGTAAAACATACGGTGCAAAGGTACTGCCTTATCCAAGAGCAGATGTTGCACAGGCATTGGGTGATGAATGCTACAAGTATGCAGGTTTCGAATGTGTACTCAGAAGATGTGACCTTCGCCTGGATATTATGCCATACAGAGTTGGTGTTCTCACTGTTGCCGGAAACGGAAAAAGGTATATCAACTGGTGTACAGATATAAATGTAATCCGCAACCCTGAACCAAGACCTCTTGTTCTGGACAGCAACAAGATTGAGAATTTTGAACTTCACAACAGGCCTGAAGGCATACGCTGCTTTATTGACGGCTGTGGCCGTTATGATGGCTATTACAGAATTCAGGGGTTTGCATTCAAAAGCGGTAACGATCATCATATATATAAAAATTCTGTTGTTCTTGTGTCCGATAACGGTGAAGCATTCGAGTTTAATGTACATCTGGATGAAAGACCGGATGTTGCATACTCATTCCCGGAAGAAAAATTTCTGTATTACACAGGCTTTATCTGTTATGTGTTTGATAATGTTCTGGAAAAAGGCCACAGTTATGACATTATCATCCGTCTTAAAAATCATTTTGATGAAAATGATATTATTGATATTCCAACAAATAAAAAATTGGAACTATATTATAAGGATAATATATGAAAAAATACAGGTTTATCAGTTTATTTGTTATAATCTGCATAGCGGTTGGTTTTTCTGCAATATTGCTTAGGGATCAAAATGTTTATGCAGATTTAGGGATATCTAAAGCAGATGTGATGACAGAGCCTTTTGCCTGTTATACATATTATAATGATAATGTTATAAACGCATATAAAAATGAAGATGATGGGAAATGGTACCTGTTTGTACCTTCGGATACAGATATTAATGATATAATAATCTGTTACAGAGGAAATATCGCAGAAACATCCGGTGGCAGGCTGGATAAATCTATGCCGATAATAAAAAATCCGTTTTCCAAAAATGGTGACTCAGTTAACCTTTCGGGTTCTGACGGCACAGTTTATACTGTAGTTGCAATGAAAGCATCTTTGCCCAGTGTAATGCTGTATTTTGATAATGATTTGACAATTGATGCTTTGCATACCGATAAAAATGTCATATATGGCGGTAATACTTTTGATATATCAGAACCTTCAGGTGTATATAATTATTCTGCCGAAAATTCAGTAGAGATAAAAGGCAGGGGCAACAGCACCTGGGATCTTACCGATAAAAAAGGATACCAGTTAAAATTCGACAAGAAAATATCTATACTTGGAATGAATAAATCCAGAACATGGCTGCTCATTGCAAATGCGTTTGATGACAGTATGATGAGAAATAAGCTGACATACAATGTTGCTCAAAGTATGGATATGGCATTTGTCCCATCATACGAATATGTTGATTTATGGATTAACGGTGATTACAGAGGTACATATATTCTGGGCGAAAAGGTAGAACTGGAAAGTGAAAGGCTGCATCTGACAAAACCTGATGCGTGTTTATTTGAACACGACGAAGGTTTTTATATGCAGGAAGACACCTGGTTTTTAAACGATTATATGAATCGCCATTTTATTCTTAAAGACAGCATAAGTGAAGATGAACAGGATATTTCAAAAGCAGTAACCGATTTTAACGAAACACTGGATAACCTTATGAAATATCTTTACTCAACACAATCCAACTTGGTTACTCTTGAAAAACTTTCAGATTTTATTGATGTTGAATCATTTGCAGAGTATTACCTTATAAATGAATATGCTGTTAATTGCGAGTCATTTGTATCGAGCTTTTATTGGTACAAAGATGGTGCAGATGATGTAATTCATCTTGGACCTGTATGGGATTTTGATACAAGTTACGGTAATGATGGTATGTCTGCAGACCAGATGTACGGATATAAACATCCTGTTTTCATATATCTGCTTGCTGCAGATGAGTTCAGAAGCTATACAGCAGATTTATATAATAAACATAAGTATAGTTTTGAAAGTATGTCCGACTGCACTGAGCTGTTAAAAGAAAAAATTGCAGATTCTGCGCAAATGAATTATTTGCGATGGAACATATTGGGGAAAGAGTCGCCCAAAGTGGCTTCCACATATTTTGCCCAGTCTTTTGAAGAAGCTGTTTCAGATTTGAACAGCTGGATTGTACAGAGAAATAAACAGTTTTTTGTTCCGCAGCCTGCGGTTGTAAACAGCAGCATATCTGCTGACGGCCGCACAGTGAAGCTTTGCTTTGAAGACGGGCAAAGCTACGACGGGGTGAACTTTGCGGTGTGGAACACAGCAGACGCGCAAAGCCCTGTAATTTGGTATACCGCCGTATGGGAAAACGGCGCATGGCGTGCCGATGTGGACCTGTCTCTTTACAGCACAGCGGGGCTGTACCGTGCAGATGTATACGCTGCAGGATATGCAGAGGCAAAGGGCACAGGCAGCTGCTATGTGGAAAAAGCCGCTGAAAGCGATTATCAACTGTCTTTCAGACTAAAAGATACAACGGGGGTAATAACCCTTGATGATAAAACCCCGTGCACCGATGTTGTTTTTGAAATGTGGAGCACCGAAAACGGTTTTGATGACCTGCAGACGATGCACCCGTACAGAAACGCAAAGGGGCAGTGGGAATATAAAATTGATATGAACCTGTTCGCATCATCGGGGCAGTTTTATATCAGAGCTTACAGAGATGCGAATAATACAAAAACACTGTCAGATGTCCTGGTTTTTGATTATTTTGCATAAAGTTGAAAAATACTGTGGAATTTAAGTGAATTTTTGTTAAATATAATATATTAAATTATAAGTAATTTATTATATAATATATTAATACACAATACTTTTAATTTCAGAATGCTGCATTTTTCAGATTTGAAACTGCAGCAGGATTGCTCCCCTCTGTTAATTGCATTTTAGCCAAAAACAATGCGTTTAAAATGCATTTATATAAATTCAACACACTCTACAATTTATAAAAACAAAAATAAATTTAAAGAAAGGAAAGGGATTAAGAAAAAATGAAAAATCTTAAAAAAGTGTTTCTGAAACGCTGTTTGCCGATTATGTTGTCATTGTCCATTATGTTTTCTTCAATGCCGATGAATGTATTTGCTGAAGAAATCGTAACAGACGGTGCAGGCACAGTGACAGAACACGAGCACGAACACGATGAAGACGGCAACTGTGTCATCGTGGAAGGCGAAGGTGAAGAAGGCGGCGAACAGCCTGCAGACACACAGCCTACACCTGTGCCTACAGTTGAACCGACAGATACCGAAGGTGCTGAAGGCGAAACAGGCACTGAAGGCGATGAACAGCCTGCGGATACACAGCCTACACCTGCACCTGTTGCTGACCCGACAGAATCAGAAGGTGAACCTGCAGAAGAACCTGTGGAAGAACCTGAAGAAGATGTTGAATCAGCAGCACTTAAAACAGTTAAGCAGATGATAGACGACTATATGGTTAAATTCAATTTGACTGTTGGTATGTCTGAAGATGAAATCACACAGGCTGCATATAATGCACCAAGTGACCCTCGTCCGGATTTTGAAGCTATTGCGGAATATGCCGAAGAAAATCTGACAGAGGAAGATTTCGATGCACTTGTTGAAAGCTATGGTGATAAGCTGGATATTATTTCTGAGTTCTATAATACAATAGAACTTATGAATAACCCTGCGCTTATTGCAACCACCAATGTTTTGGGTGGTGTAGTAACTATCACTAATAACAAAGGTACTATTAGTAGTAGTAATAACAACAGTTATAAAATTACAGCTAAAGGTGGCCTTTTTGGACGTGAGACAGTAACACTTACGATTAAAAATGCATCAAAAGATACTATAGACCTTATAATTGAGTATTCAGCATCTAACTATAATTCATTAACCATTAGTGATGCATCTGCGGCGGCTTCAGGTACATATACAAAAACTCTTGCACCGGAAGCTTCTTTTAATATAGTTATAGCCGCAAAAGGTAGTATAGGGGCAGGAAAAGCTACTTTAAATTTGAGTAGTATTACCTATAAAGTTGCTGCAGCAGCATCAGATGTTACAGTAAACTATGACTCAACAATTGGTAGTGTTTCAAGCAGTGCAGGTGTTGTAACTGCAGGCTCCACACTTACAGGAATTACTGTTACTGATGGCGTAGCATTAACCGCAACACCAAACAGTGGTTCTACTTTTGTTGGTTGGATAAACGCAGAAACTGGTGCAATTCTTTCTACATCTGCAAGTTTTACATATTTGCCAACAGCAGATGCAACAATTAAAGCAGTTTTTGCTAAAAATGACGGCAGTGATGCATGGTACGGTGTTGGTTATACATATGATAGCGATAAAGTTCAGGTAACCAATCTGTACTCTTCTCTTAATGATGCATTAGCATCAAGTGCCGGTAAATATATTGTTCTTATGAACAGTGGCAAGCTGCCTGCTGGTGAATATACCATTCCTGCGGAGTGGTTTTTGCTTATTCCATACGAAGCAAATAATATATTCAGCACATCTACAGCTAAATTAAAAGGTAGTGTTCAAAATGTTGATGTAAACCCTTATGCATACCGCTCACTGACATTGGAAAGCGGAGCCAAACTTAAAATTGAAGGCTCTATGAATGTCAATGCTATGATACATGCTGCAAACGGCAGCCGACTGGGTGGTGGTGCGCCATTTGATGCTTACGGTTATGTAAAAATGGCAGAAGGCAGTTCCATCGAGGTTGCAAACGGCGGTAACCTTTATGTATATGGTTACATAAACGGTGCAGGTAAAGTTAATGCAGCAAGCGGTGCTTCTGTTTACGAAGTGTTCCAGTGCGAAGACTTCCGTGGCGGTAGTAAAACCACTGCTATGGCAGGCGGATCTTGGCTGACAGGTACTGCAGATGAATCTGGTTACAGAGTGTTCCCTATGAACCAGTACTATGTACAGAATATTCTGTCCGAACTTACATTGAATGCAGGTGCAACAGAATATGCAGTGGCAGCGCTTACAGTTTCCGGTATGGCTGTGCAGACTAAGGTTAAATTTATCAGCAACAGCAATGCTATGTTTAACCTTACAAGCGGCACTGTAAAAAAATGGTATAATAGCGCAACAGACAGACTGCATATTCAGGGCAGCGGTGATATAGCCATTCAGGGTATTGATATGTCTATTTCATCAATATCTATTAATTCCAAGAACTATGATCTCCCAATAAACGGCAATATGACTGTTGAGATTTTGGAAGGCAAAATCACACTTTCCCAGAATGTTGCACTTTTACCTGGTGCCGAAATTATTGTAGGCGAAAATGCGGATTGTACTCTTAATGCAGGCTGCAGCCTGTTTATATTCGACGCTGATGAATGGAAAGGCAAAGGCTTTACACATCCAAGCGGATATGATATGCTTGCGGCTAAATATGTACCGGAAAGAACAAAAACAAGAACTGTTGCAGACCTTGTAGATGCAAAAGTAATTGTTAACGGTTCAATCACATCCACAACAGGTGCTATTTATACTACAAAAAGCGGTGCTGCAATTGTTGGCGGCAAAGATGGTGTAAAAGTTGCACTTACTCCTGTGCTTGAAGCTAACAAAGCAAAACACTATCAGCTTAATCAGGCTACACCTAAATATCATTCAATTGAAATTACATCAGCACAGCTTCTCAACGAAGATGGCAGCTATACAGACACAGCTTCTCTTGGCGGTGCGCCTGTAACATTTACATATGTTGACAAGGATGCCAATAATAAGACAGACGGCAGATGGATGTATGTTGCAGAAGACAATGATGGTGTTGAATGTGGACATGCAAAACTTGATTATGTAAGCGGCACATATGCAACATGTGAAAAAGCAGGGGAAATTACATACACATGTAACCACTGTCTTGCAACAGTTGTTGAAAAACCAGAAGCTGTCGGACATGCTTATGACGACGGTGTTATCACAACAGATCCGGGTTGTGAAAAAACTGGTGTAAAAACATTCACTTGTCAGAATGTTGCAACCGGCAAGGTTACAACCTGTGAAGCACCAACTTACACAGAAGAAGTTGCTGCAACAGGCCATACATCAACAGACCTGGCAGCGGTATCTCCAAAATGTGAAGAAGTAGGTTATACAGCAGGTACAGTTTGTTCTGTATGTAATACAATTCTTAGCGGTCACGTAGAAATTCCTGCAACAGGTCATGACCAGAATGTTGTTATCGATGCAGTAGCAGCAACATGTGAAACAACAGGTCTCACAGAAGGTAAAAAATGTTCCAAATGTGGCGAAATTCAGGTTGCTCAGACAGAAACACCTGCTCTCGGACACAAAATGGGCGAATGGGTTGTAACAGATCCAACCTGTACAGAAGATGGTTCAAAAACAAGAATTTGTACAAATCATGGCTGTAATGAATCCGAAACAGAAGTTATTGCAACAACAGGTCATAAAATGGGTGACTGGGTAGTTACTCAGAAAGCAACCTGTGTATTGGAAAAAATCGAAAGACAGGATTGTTCTGTTTGTGATCATTTTGACACAAGAACATCTCCTGCACTTGGCCATGATTACGATGAAGGCACTGTTATAGAAGCAGAAACATGTACAACAAATGGTATCAGACAGCTTAAATGTAAAAATGTTGACAACGGTCTTGTAACATCAACTGAATGTTCAGCTTATATTAAGACTGAAACAATTACAGCTCCTGGTCATAAATATGATTCTGTAGTAACAGCTCCTACATGTAATGACAAAGGTTTTACAACATACACATGTAACAACAAATTCAGCGACGGCAATGTATGTGGCGACACATATACAGATGATGAAGTTGCTGCACTTGGCCATAAATATGAAGTAACAGCTTCCGAAGCACCAACATGTGAAGAAAATGGTTACAATACTTATACTTGTTCTGTATGTACAGAAGGTACTTTTGGCCATACATATACAGAAAGTGTAAACTCTATTGGCCATGATTATGGCGAATGGGCTTATACAGAAGGCAAGGAACCAACATGTACTGCAGCTGGTGAAGAAAGCCGAGTATGTGCTAATGACCCTAGTCATGTAGAAACAAAAACTGTTGCAGCACTTGGACATAATGCAGATAAAATTCTTGAAGCAGTTCCGGCAACATGTACTTCAACAGGTCTTACAGCTGGTACAGCTTGTTCCAGATGTGGCGAAGTTCAGAAAGCTCAGGAAATTGTAGCTAAAAAGAGCCATGCATACAACAAAGTTGTAACAAACCCAACATGTGATGATGAAGGTTATACAACTTATACATGTCCTGACTGTGGTGACACATACACAGATGATAAGGTTGCTGCATTGGGTCATGATTACACAAGCCTTGTTACAACAAAACCAGGCTGTGAATCTGAAGGTGTAAGAACATACACATGTAAGAATGACGGCAAACATACTTACACAGAGCCAATTCCTGCAACAGGCCATAACTATGATTACAATGAAGACGGCATAACTGACGAAGCTGATAAAGAATTCGGCTGGACAACAGTTACACCGGCTGAATGTGAAAAAGATGGCTCTGCAGAACGCAGCTGTAAAAACAACTGCGGTGACAAAGAAACAAAAACTATTCCTGCAACAGGCCATAACCAGGACAAAGTTCTTCCTGCAGTAGCAGCTACTTGTGAAAAAGTAGGTTATACAGAAGGCAAAGCTTGTTCTGTATGTGACAAAGTTCAGGTTGAACAGGTTGAAATTGCAAAGAAAGAACATAACTACACAAGCGAAGTAACTAAAAAAGCTACATGTACAGAAAATGGTCAGATAACATATACATGTCAGAATGTTAAAGACGGTATTGT
>JAFSCU010000041.1 GCA_017436575.1 Oscillospiraceae bacterium | reverse complement strand
TTTTATTTAGTTGAATTTTTTAGCTGCTTCAATATGCATTTTGATAAGTTTTTCTCTGTCTGCTTTCATTGAAACATATGTATTTGCAGGTTTGCCTGTATAGTCAGCCAGGTCTGTTACTGTACAGCCGCGTGTTTTTACACCTTTCAGTTCTACATCAACAAAACAGTGTTTGAATTCAACCACGGATTCATCCAGCAGCCATGCCACCGGCAGTGAGTCGTGAAGAACAGCGCCCGGCAAGCCGCCAAGAGCTTTGTAGATATCTGAATACTGCTGCATACAGTCTTTCAGCCATGCACCTGTTTCGCCGCCATTGTCAGCAATAGCCTGTCTTTCATCATCTGTTATAAAGCAACCCATTGTGGCATCAAGGCTGAACATATATTTAGGCACATCGCTCATAAATACAATTTTTGCAGCATCAGGGTCGTGACCGATATTTGCCTCAACAGAGAAGCCCATATTGCCGCCAAAGGCAGCACCACCCATTAGGGCGATACATTCAATTTTACTGCGCAGTTCAGGATATGCCATAAGGAATGTAGCAATATTTGTAAGTGGAGCAGTAGCAACAATAGTTACTTTTTCATCACTTTCTCTTATTGCTTTTGCCATCAGGTCAACTGCCGGCATATTTTCCACCTGTTTTGTTGGTTCTGGCAGTCTGTTGCCCACATTGCCCAGACCGTCGCGACCGTGGATATCAACCATTGGTGCTATTGAATAATCAATTGGTGGGTCGATTACAGGGCGGTATGCACCTGCTGCAACAGGAACATCCAGTTTCAGCAGTTCGCAGATTTTCAGTGTATTTTTAGTTGTATCTTCAACAGAAGAGTTACCGAATACTGTTGTGATGGCTTTCAGGTCCAGTTTGTCAGAACCGGCAACCAGCAGCAGTGCCAAAGTATCGTCAACACCTGTGTCAACGTCCATAATAATTGGTCTTTTAAGCATATCAGCAATCCTCCTTGTCGTAAGATTTTACACAGTCCATGTACATTTTTACAAATTTTTCTCTGTCCATAGCAACAGGAATTTTAACATTTTTAAATGGAGCAAAGCCCAGCCAGTCAATAACTGTCTGACCTGTTGTCATTTCACCCACGCAGTCGCAGAATGCGTATTTTTCTACATACTGACCGATTGATTCGTCAATAAGAACTGCTGCTGCAACCGGGTCGCAGGTATAATGATCTTCAGATACAAATGTACCCTGACCTCTTTCGGCAAGTTTTGCTCTGTTGCTGTCTTCGTGGTCCATCATCCGTTTTGCAAGAGCAGCAAATTTATTTGTCTGTGGCAGAGTGCGCAGAGCATCTGCTTCTTCTTTTGTCAAATAAACCATACGGCAGGCATTGAGGTCAACCATTGTAAAGTCCGGGAAACCGGCCTGAAGCACGATTTCACAGGCATGTGGGTCCTGTGCAATGTTGTATTCAGAGTAAACACCAAAGTTACCGCTGCCTGCAGCACCGCCCATTATAACCAGTTTTTTAACAAGTTTTGGCAGCTGTGGATATTTCATAACAGCAATAGCAAGGTTTGTCAGTGGGCCGATTGCCAGAATTTCAAGTTCACCATTCTGTTTTACTGCTTCTTCCCAGATAAAATCCCAGGCGTGACCGTCAGCAAACTTGGCATCTTCCGGTAATGTATAGTCAAAACCGATAAGGCCGTTATTGCCGTGCACATATTCAGCACGGGAAAGACGCTGGATAAATGCTTCTTCAGAGCCAAGGTATACCGGGCAGTCAATATCATAAAGTTTGCTTAAAAATAAAGCATTTGCAGATGTTTTTGACAGTGGTACGTTTCCATGAACAGCAGTAATACCACGAATATCAAACTGACCGCTACCCTGCACCATCATAATGCACTCTGCATCATCAATGCCTGGGTCACAGTCAATAATCAAAGGTCTTTTAAGCATAGTGATTTCCTTTCGTATTTAAAAAGTTTTGATCCATAAGACAATCACTTTCTGTGTGATTATCCTTCAAATAATTCATATTATTATCTTATCAAATATCAGATTAAAATACAAGGAAATAAACAAAACTCTGCCATATTTTATGACAGAGTTTAATCATTATGCACTGTATACAGTTTCTCCTCGGAGTATAGTCTGTAATACCTTTATTTTATTTATATCATTTTTATCACATAACAATGGATTATCCGATAGAATTACAAAGCTGGCTTCTTTTCCTATTTCGATTGTCCCCTTTATATTTTCTTCACCATACTGATATGCAGCATTTATTGTAATAGATTTAAGGGCGTCATAAACAGAAACAGATTCACTTTTATCCAGCTGAACACCATTCTGTGTTAATCTGTTTACAGCACACCATACAGTATGCATCATATCCGGTGGCAAAACAGGAGTATCCTGATGGAATGTGGTAACAGCATTATTGTTCAGTGCACTGTTAACAGGGCATATTTTCATTGCTCTTTCACCAAAGTTTTCAAGGTGGATATCTCCCCACTGCCATGTATGTGCCACAAAGAAAGATACTATCATTCCAAGTGAATGTAAAAGTTCCATCTGCCGCGGAGTAGCCAACTGGCCATGTATAAGCACAGGTCTGTAATTATCCTGTGTTCCCAACTGACTGTCTGCTTCAAAATATGCATCTATAAATTGCCGTGCCGCAGCATCTCCATTGCAATGACATAAAAGCTGTTGCTTTTCCGAAATAGCTTTCTTTACAAATTCAAACACCTGTTTATCATTATAAATCGGATATCCGCAATAATCTTTGCTGTTTTCATAGGGATAAGTCATCCAGGCTGTTCTTCCCTGTGGTGAACCGTCAAGAAAGAGTTTATACCCACCAATTTTAAGGTTTTTGATATAATTTTTATTATATTCACTGTTATTTGTAAGTATCTGCGGGCAGGTGTTTATATCCACATATGAAACAATATCCGCAATCAAATGACCATCATCAGACAATTTCTTTAAAAGGCCCCACTCTTTCAATCCAGTAAAACCATCCTGGATTGTTGTGATACCATATTTGAAATACATCTGTTGCGCCTGCTGTGCATAGCGACACATATCTTCATAACCAGGTTGTTTTATAACAGCAGTATTGGTTGTAAAAGCCGTTTCTTCCAGATAACCATTCAGACTGCCATCGGAATTTCTGCCAATTTTACCACCTTCAGGGTCTGGAGTTTTTTCATCAATACCCATTATTTCAAGTGCTTTTGTGTTTGCAACACCCATATGACCACTGGTATGGGATATGACTACCGGATATTGTGTACTGATACTGTCCAGATCTGTTTTTGTAGGATGCGCTTTTTCCGGTAAAAAGTTATTATCATAACCAAAGCCTACAATAAATTCATCGTCGCCAATCTGACCTTTATTATCCACAAAAACGTTAAGAATATTTTTTATTTCTTCTATACTTTTAGCCTGTGAAAGGTCTGCTATGGCCAGTGTATTTGCAACTGTTGTAAAATGGCTGTGACCATCTATAAATGCAGGCAGCATTGTTTTACCTTTCAGGTCAATAAAACAATCCGCCTTTGTTTTCAATATATCATAATTTCCTGTGGCGATTATTTTACCATTTTCACACAGCACAGCCTGTGGCATAGGTTGACTGGTCATTGTAATAATATGACCATTATAATAAAGTGTTTTCATAATAGCCTCCACAATTATTGTTTCCATATAAACAATATTAATACATAATTGTGAAAAAACAAAGAAAAAGGCCGTAAAAACGGCCTTTTAAAATTATTAACCTTTGATAAAATCAAGAATTCTTGCTTTTGGCTGGAAACCAACTGTACGTCTTACTTCTTCACCATTTTTGAACAGAACCATTGTTGGAATGCTCATAACGCCATATTTCATAGCGATATCCTGTACCTGGTCTACATCCAGTTTAGCAACAACTACTTCGCCTTCCAGTTCAACAGCCAGTTCTTCAATTGTTGGTGCCAGCATTTTGCATGGTCCACACCATGTTGCCCAGAAATCAACAAGAACAGGTTTGTCACCATTGATAATTTCGTTAAAGTTTTCGTTTGTAAGTGCAAGTGCCATAATTATTCTCCTTTATTATAATCTTTTTCTTTATCTATAATATATCACAATATACTGAATTATACTGTGATTAAATCACCTGAAATTTACAGTCTTTCCATAAGTTTCTTTTTATCAATTATTTCTATTTCTTTTCTTGAAACATTTACAATGCCGTCTTTTTCAAAATATTTCAGCATTCGGGAAACCACTTCCCTGGCACTGCCCAGATATTTGGCTATTTCCATATGGGAATAACGGATAATAGGACCATTTTTGATAAGTTCTTCATAGAGGAAAATTGCCAGACGTTTATCAAAACTGAAAAAGAGTATCTGCTGCATAGTCCACATTACATCAGAAAAACGGATTGCTTTCATTTTATTTGAGAAATTTTCTACATAAATATTGTTTTCAATCATTTTTGCAAAAGCAAAAGCATTAAGTACCACAACTTCTGACTGTTCTTCGCTGTCTACATATGCATCAAAAGTTATTTCTGCCAGTACACAGGATGCAGACAATATACACACTTCACCTGCGTTAACACGGTAAAGTGTTACTTCCTTGCCTTCTTCGCTCATTATATAAACACGCAGGCAACCTTTTTTTACAAAAAGTACACCTACACACCGAATATCAGCACTATGGATATTCTGCCCAGGGTGATATGTAACTACTTCTGTATTTCTGCATACAAATTCTCTTTCTTCTTTGCTGAGATGATCCCAAAAATCGTGGTATCCAGAAAGAAATTCCATTTTTTGATTTGTATTCACAGTTATCCCCCTTTTATGATAAATAAAACTGTACTTTTATAATATACCATTTATAATGTTATTTTTCAATCAGTAATTAAATACTGCTTTAATGATTTCTCATATTTTCTCCGGCGATATTATATTTATATTCATCCTCCGCTTTTTAAACTATCCGCCCATTTTTCGATATATTCTTTCTGAACATCTGTACCCGAAAATTCATCAATATCGGCATAATCCCATATATGCACAACGCCTTTCAGCATTGCTGTTTATATCTGCAACTGTTACTTTGTATTGTTCGATAATATCCTACTCGTAAATTTTTCCCATATATAAAATCTTTGCCAAGGTTTTGTAGTCAGGGCTATCCCAATCAATATCATTATTGGGTGCAGCAGAATAATCTTCTATCCATGAATCCATTGCCCGGATATACTCACCCGCCGTTTTATTTTCCCATTCATCAGAGTTTTCTCTGAAATCCTTTGACAGCTGATTTAAAAAGGTCAGAAAATCATTTTTGCTTTTTATCTTTTCGATTTGTTTATGTATATTTTCCATTGCTTTCTCCAAATCAATACTCAAATACCATAGGCGCATTTTTTGGTAATTTTCATTTATATCATCTGTAATCTTCTATAATATCCAGCAAATGCGGATTATCAGTGTCTGAATTGACAGCAATAATATCATTTAAGAGTTCCGGTATCTGTTCCTTTACCAGCTCCAGCAGTCTGCGGTAATTCCAGTCATCTATATAATCAAAATACTCTTTTACAACTGTGAGCAGATGTTCCTGCAGCCATTGTTTTGGTATTTTGGCTATATACTTTCGTCCCAACACAATTCCTGCTGTATTCTGCCCGTAGCAGGCCCATTCCAGCAAAACAGACAGAACCTTTTCTGATATATGGGTTTCAAAGGTATTGATATTTTGTATATCTTCTATCAGAAAGCCATCAATATCATATAAATTTCTCTTAAGCGCTTCTTCTCGCCAATCCGTTCTATGCTTTTCCAACTGCAGTTCATCTTCAAAATTTTCATCATACAGTATATTGCAGTTTTCACAGCTGTATACATAATCCTGATTTGAAACAACCTTCAGTTCTGTGTGGCATTTAGGGCAACGCATTGTCCAGTCGATATCCCAGCCGTCCAGCTTTCGCCAGTTGAACATATCCTTAAAGTCATTATAACATTCTTCGCAGATACAACAACTCATATCTGTGGGAAGATACCACCACTGGCGGAAATTATCCTGAACTTTTTCCCAGCAGAAGATACACTCTTTAAGATATGGTGCATTTTTTGCCAGTTCTTCCCCGTCAGTCGGATTGATTTCTTTATTTTTAAGATATTTCACGTCATTCAGCAGACGCCAGTCATCTTTTTGTATCATATATATCCTCTATCATGTTTACTTGGTTATAAATTCAACGCTGTAATTTTCAGCTATACACTCAAAAGTTTCATCTTTGAAATAAAACAGATAATGATTTAAGTTTTCGGATTTTTCTCCCACAATAATCGGATTTGGGAAATTATCTTCCCAGTCAGAATTGTGGACCAGGTAGAATTCTCCCCATTTCACTCCATACTTTTTATATCGTGATTGATTGTATGAATAAAAGCCTTCGTCATTAGGCGCCCCAAATCTATACTGATGGCAATTATAAAAAGTAAGTTTTGCCTTGTCTTCTTCAGAAAACTGTTTATATTTAAATGCATTGAGAAAAAATTCCGCTGTAACCTTGTTATCGTCAACATATATTTCCACTTCGGGTGCATTAGGCTCTGCATTCCAATCAAGATTCAGCTGTTCAAATGAAATGTAATCCATAAATTCACCTATTTTGTATTTATCCCTGTTATGCGGTAGTAATCTCCGCTCTGCTCAAAAGATATATACAAATTCTGACTGAAATGGGCTATCAGTGTGTCTCCGTCCCAGTAGTACTTTGTTCTGTTCCACTGCAGCAGACTTTCTGTAAAAATCCTGTGGTCTACAGGGTATTGCTGGATGCACTGCACTGTCAGATTTGCGAATTCACTGATGTTGGCAGGCTGGAATACCTCCTGGGGAACATTGCCCACCGCCATAAATACAGCACCGCCGCCGTGTGGTCCGCGGTAATAGAAATAATCGTCTTTGCTTAAACCGCAGGCAACGATAGAAAGGGTGTGTCCGTTAAAATATCGTTAAGGTCAAACTGTGGTACTCTCAATGGGTCCAGTGACCATTCTTCGCCCTTATCCAGCATTTCGTTTGCAAGGGTAATAAGCTGCGGCGGAAAATTATTTATATTATTCCAGCCCCACATCCAGCTGTTACTGCTGTTTGATTCGCTGCCGATAAACTGCACAGGATACTTATCTTCGCCAAAAGCTATATAGCCCTGACCGAAATCTACATTCCAGTTGCGGTCTTTAACCACATACTTTCCCGCATTGTTCTGAATAACCATAGCTTTGCCCAGACAGGCAGAAAATACCTGCAGCCAGTCGCTTTTATTGATTGTATCAAAAATATCTTTTTCAGTATTTTCTGTTTTCTTTAATTTATCAAAAAATCCCATAACAGTCACCTTATATCCATTTTATGAAACCACTGCCGCTTTCTGCCTTTTTCACAGCATCTTCAAATGTTTCAAAATAACCACCGCCAGCATTTATTATGCCCTGGCGCAATATATCTTCATACCACACATAAAAGCACTCTTTTTCTGTATCTTTTCCTGTATAGTCATCATCATAGTCCCCGGTACCATATAAAACATCAGAATTGCAGATGTATACATGGTATTCTTTTTCGCCATATAGGCATAAACCGGTTTTTATAAAATTTTCTTTTATTAAATCAATCATATATTATACAATCTTTTCAGTTCTGCATTTCTGACACAACGGATGCTTTTTTGTAATCGGAAGTATGGCTTTTTTCATTGCTATATAATCTTTGCCATAATAATACAACGCTGTTTCAGTCGGACCTTCCCAGTGGCTTAATCTCTGTGCAATATTTTCAAGTGCTTTATCAAGTTGTTCAATAAGCTGATTTATATCATTATTTTTGTATACTTCTTCATCAAGCTCTGTTCCGTTAATATAAATTGCCATACCCTGTGCCGTGCCGATTGGTGTTTCTTCGCCATTTATAATCAGTTTACTGCCTTTGGGAATAATATCTATTCTTTTTAAAAGAGATATAAACGGATTAAGTTTGTTTTTTAATACAGACATACTTATATCACATTTTTCAACTTCGCCAGTTGCCATCTGAAATGTGCCGGCGCCTGTTATTTCACCAATGCCAAATCTTTCAAACATTTCTTCAAACATATCTTCAAAAATTTCACCTCTGTGCATTGGCTGTAATCTTGCATTAAGTTCCAATATAACTTCAACTGTATTATCAGATTCAAACTGTTTCATAAATAAAAATCCTTTCACTTGATTTTAATATATTATAACATAGAAAATACAATTATTACCAAAATCTATAAACTTTCACAAAAAAACGGCAGGATAAATCCTGCCGCTATGATATTGTAATTATTTGTTGAGATAGTTAATAGCATACTGTGCGTAAAGTGCAGAGCCGATTTCAAATGCATCTTCATCAACATTAAAGTTTGGATGATGATGTGGCCACTGTGTTTCCGGTCTGTTTGGATTGCGTGAGCCAAGGTTTGCAAGAGCGCCGCCTTCCGGAGCCACTGCAAAATATTCGCCTGCGTCTTCGCCGCCCATCTGTGCAGGAGATTCAAAGAATGCACCATTACCAAGAAGCTGTTTTACTGTTTCTTCAATAAGATCTACGCTTTCAGCTGTGTTAACAGTTGGCGCAACCAGTCTCTGATAATCCAGTTCAGCTGTACCACGATATGCTTCTGCCACATTTTTTGCAATTCTGCCAATAGCTTCTTCCAGCATATCTCTTACTTCAGGTGCAAAGCAACGTGTTGTACCTTCGATAACTGCTTCATTAGCTACAATATTCCAACGGGAACCGCCATTGATTGTACCGCATGTAACAACGGCAGGAACAACCGGGTCCAGTTCACGGCTTACAATTTCCTGAAGTGCAACAACGATTTTTGATGCGATATATACAGCGTCAACACACTGATGAGGTGCAGCACCGTGGCCACCACGGCCTGTAACATTGATAATAAATCTGTCAGCTGATGCCATTCTGCCGCCAGCACCGGAACCTACTTTGCCAAGTTCTGCACCTGAAGCGATGTGTATAGCAAACACATTGTCAACGCCTTCCATACAGCCATCAGCTATCATACCGCGTGCACCTACGCCAACTTCTTCAGCTGGCTGGAAGAACAGTTTTACTGTGCCGTTGATTTCATCTTTCATTTCATTGAGAATTTTTGCAGCACCCAACAACATTGCAGCGTGTGTGTCATGACCGCAAGCGTGGTTCATACCAGGAATTTCTGATGCATAGTCAACACCTGTTCTGTCATCAAGTGTAAGGGCATCGATATCTGCACGCAGTGCAACTGTTTTACCAGGGTTGTTGCCTTTGATAGTTGCAACTGTACCTGTTACAAATTTTGCTTCATAAGGAATACCCATTTTATCCAGTTCACCACGGATAAGTTCTGCTGTTTTGAATTCCTGTGTTCCTGGTTCAGGATGTCTGTGGATTGTGCGTCTCATTTCGATTACATAATCTTTGTATTTTTTTGAAAGTTCCAAAGTTTTCATATTTCTCTCTCCTTTTTTACTACGGATTAATCTGTTGATAATTGTATCACTTTTTATTTCTTGTTGCAATACACTTGTTTTTCACTGGAACACATTTATTGATTTCCACAATAAAAGTGATATAATATAATCAAATTTGTATGGAGGTACAAAATGTCAGTTAACATAGAAATTAAACCAAATGAATATAACCCCAAGAAAATGACTATCCCGGAAATTGCACAGCTGATGGGACTGAAATATGGCTATTCTGACAACCATTACTGCCTTGAAGAAAACCAGGTGGGCACATACACAATATTGTATGACCCACAAAAAATTGGCCGCGGCTTTGAAGTATGGTATGAAAATGACTCAATCTGCCTGCGCCTGCCGTTGCCTACAACCAGTCATGATATAGATATTTTCTATAAGCTTGTAGAAAAAATATGCAATGAACTGGATGTTTACTTTTTCAATTGTGAAGGCGAAACTGTTGCAATTACTGATGTGTATGCAAATGTGGATAATGATAAAAACAGCAGTATGGGTACTATCCGCCATATAAGAAACAACACTGCTGATGACGATACAAAATATATGATTTTATTTGGTGCCCTAAATCCTGTTTTTATAGGACAGAACGAATGTGCTCAAATTGGTGATGAACTTGAAGGATTTGATAATTTCATGCACAGAATTCAATCAATTGATGCCTTTTATGCGACACCAAGATTTTATCAGCGAGAAGACCAGAGTGTATTCGGCGTATATTTTGTAGGCGAAAATATTGTAACTACAGTACCGCTTAACCCTGTCAGCCCATACCATAAAATTGACAGTCTTGACTCTCATTTTGTGCATCTGCCTGATGGCAACAATATACCGTATGATGATTTTATAACCAATGTTATGTTGGCGGACTATTATGATGCCGGCCATATTACTGTTAAACTGTCAGAAGAAATGATAACTGACCTGGTGGAAAGGTTTGCGGTACATACAACAACCAAAGAAAAAATAAAAGGTATCTATTGGGGCAAAACACTTGACCATGGTTACTGGCATACAAGCAAGCCAGAGAAAATGGGACTGGATATCGACAGTATCAACGGTTACAACCATATAGCTGTATTTCTTCGCTGGGCAAAAGAAAACAATTATTTAAGCGAAGAACTTATATCACGTTGCCCGGAAATTATGGAAGAAAAGCCAGATTACAGAAAACTTCTGCATGAACATTATGCATTTGACCGCAAATTGCGCATAAAACATTTCAAAGAAGAAATTCAGCCTTTTGCAAGAAAATTCTATGTTTTTGGCGACGACGGCTTCCCTGTTTGTGTAGACAGATATGCTGAAAAAGTTCTTGGCAGCGAAAAATATCACTGTGAAGAATATAAAGATGAAGCCTATCTGTTTGTTCCTTATGATGAAGAATACTATAAGGGGCTGTCTGAATATATTGTAAAAGCATTTGAAGATTTTAATAACTGATGAAAACTCTTCCTTGTTTTATTCAAGGGAGAGTTTTTTACAAAAAGAAAACCAGCTGTACAAAAGTACAACTGGTTATCTGGTGCCGCTAACCGGACTTGAACCGGTACGTTATCGCTAACGAGGGATTTTAAGTCCCTTGTGTCTGCCTATTCCACCACAGCGGCTAAAATATTGTGCCTAAATATAATACAACAAAACCGCCTTAATGTCAACTGTTTTTGACTTTAAAGCGGCTTTGCTTATATGTATTTATAATTAATCAACAATGATTTTTTCAACCATAGGCAGGTTCTTTTTATTGATAATAGCCCACATTCTGATTGCGAAGATTACAACCAGTGCAATCACACATGCTGGCAGTTCACCAACCATATTGGGCAGGTAATAATACAAAATAGCACCTGGAATTGTTGCTGTGGCATAGATTTCTTTTGAAAGAATAAGTGGTGTTCTATTTACCATAATATCACGCAACAGACCGCCGCCTACAGCTGACAAAGCACCGCAGAAACAAACAAGAAATGCGTTTTCGCCAAAGCCCTGGCCGATTGCAACCTGCATACCAACAACTGTGAATATTGCAAGACCAACAGCATCCAGTGAGTCAATCACAAACATAATTGTTTTTCTTTTTTCATGCTGCATAAGAGGTTTGTAAATTGCGATTGTAATAAAAGCAACAACAGCTGCCATAGCAACATAGGTTGGGTTTTTAAACAGGTTTGCAGGTGTGTTGTCAATAATAACATCACGTGTCATACCGCCGCCACAGGCTGTACAGCAGGCCATAAGCATAATACCCAGCCAGTCAAGGTCCTGGTTGATAGCTACATAAGCACCAGAAAAAGCAAAAGTAACAGTACCGATTACTTCAAGAATAAAAACTACATTTGGGTCCATAGTATCCTCACTTTATTATATAAGTATAAAACCACAAATATACTAACATTTTACTCACTATTAGTCAATATATAAACCAAAACTTTTGTTGTTTTATGCTTTTATTTTAATTAATTAAAACTATTTATTTTATATTGTCAATATGGTATCATAAATATAATAAACAGATTTATTTCGGAGGTAAAACAATGAGCAAAATACCTGTAATTATTGACGTTGATACCGGTATAGATGATGCCATGGCTTTGGTGCTGGCACTGCAGAGCGACAAACTGGATATCCGTGGTATTACAACTGTTGCCGGTAATCAGACCATTGAAAAAACAACAAGAAACACCCTTGATGTTGTAGAATATTTTGGCAGAAGTGAAATTCCTGTAGCTATGGGTGCAAAACAGCCACTTATCCGTCCACAGGTGCTGGCTGCATACGCACACGGAGAATCCGGTCTGGGCACAGCTGTATTGCCAAAAGCAAAAAAACAGCCTGAAGAACTTGACGCTGTATCATTTATCAAAAAAGTACTGGAAGAAAGTGATGAACAGGTAACTCTTGTTCCAACAGGTCCTCTTACAAATATTGCTATTCTTCTTAAAGCATATCCACATATTAAAAATAAAATCAAGGAAATAGTACTTATGGGTGGCGGTGCTTTTGTAGGCAACTACAATGCTGCTGCAGAGTTTAATATTTTTGTTGACCCGGAAGCTGCACAAATTGTATTCAACAGTGGAGTAAAACTTGTTATGTGCGGTCTGGATGTAACTCTGAAAGCAATTGTTACACCTGAAGATATAAATACAATCAGGGCAATCGGAAACAAGGCCAGTGATTTTATTGCCGAAGCTGTAGAATTCTATATGGATATGTATAAAAAAAGTACTGTTTTTACCGGTTGCGCAATTCACGATGCTGTTACAATAACTTACCTTATTGCACCGGAATTAATCAAAACAAGACAAGGTATTGCATCCATTGATATAGACGGCAAAGAAAGCTATGTTGCAACTGTATGTGATTTCAGACCTTGGCGCAACAAAGAAAAAGACAATGCTCTTGTGTGTGTTGACATTGACAGAGAAGCCTTTGTTAATCTGTTGGTTGATGCCTGCAAAAACTATTAAGGAGTGTGCTGAATATGTTAAAAAGACCTATTATTATTGATACAGACCCAGGTGTTGATGACACAATAGCTATCATGCTGGCAAATGCACATCCTGAACTGGATATAAAAGCAATTACACCTGTATTGGGCAATGTTTCTTATAAATTCACAAGCGAAAACGCTCTGGGACTTATAGAATACCTTGGTATTGACTGTAAAATCGGCATCGGTGCAGACCAGCCACTGTTAATCAAAGGTATGGACTCTGACGGTGTCCACGG
>JAFSCU010000040.1 GCA_017436575.1 Oscillospiraceae bacterium | reverse complement strand
CAGGTTACATGGATGGCGAAGTTCTTGATATCACAGGTATCCAGAAACTGGCTACTCTGCCTAACAGAGAAGGCCTTCTCTCTATGCTGCTCTCTGCACTTACTGGCAACCTCAGCGGTCTGGCACGTGCACTGGATGCAGTTAAAACAAAAATGGAAGGCGAAGGCGAAGTTGCTTAATCTGCAACCCGCACACATCTAATCAAAAGATATTAACGGAGGAAAATTACAATGGCAAGCGAAAAAATCGTAAAATTTGTTGAAGAAATTAAAACTCTTACAGTTCTCGAACTGGCTGAACTCGTATCAGCTATCGAAGAAGAATTCGGCGTTACAGCAGCAGCTCCAGTAGTTATGGCTGGTGGCCCAGTTGCAGCAGCAGCTGAAGAAAAAACAGAATTCGACGTAGTTCTGGTTGAAGCAGGCGCTTCCAAAATGGGCGTTATCAAAGTTGTTAAAGAACTCACAGGTCTGGGTCTGAAAGAATCTAAAGATCTGGTTGACAACTGTCCAAAAACACTGAAAGAAGCAGCATCTAAAGCAGACGCTGAAGCTATGAAAGAAAAACTGGAAGCAGCTGGCGCTAAAGTTGAACTGAAATAATTCACCTTTTCCAAACTGTAAATTACAGGACACCTTTGGGTGTCCTGTTTTTTTGTTCGGTTTTTGAAAAATATGGTCAATATAGTATTGAAAATAATGTTATATTTTTATAATTATTTTTTGATGTATTGCAAATTGTCTGTACATGATTGTATAATATAGGTATAAAAATATATAGATATAGAATTATATTTTTCTATTGACTAAAAAATGAATTTGGTTTATCATTATGTAAAGGTTTACATGTGAACCAAGACGGAGCGAGTATGAACGAAAATTACGAAAACCAGCTTTTGGGTACAGAACCTGAAATTGTCAGTGAGAAAATTTTTCTCAATCTTGTGCGTTTGGCCCAGGTTTACAGAAAAACACTGAACTCTTCCAATGACTCTTTTGAACTTTCACCAAATGAATTGGGCCTGATGATGATTATGTATCTGGACCCATCTGTCAACACAGCAAATCAGATTGTAAAAGTGCTGGGAACTACAAAAGGTCTGGCCAGCAGAAACATTGACAATCTGAGCAAAAAAGGATTGTTGGTAACAAATACGGATGAAAAGGACAGACGTGTTGTACGCCTGACTTTATGCAGTAAAGCAAAGGAAATCTGCGAAGAGATACGCAGAAAAAATATGGCCCTTTACGGAAAGGCACTGGAAAATATTGATTTGAAAGATGCCTTTCTGGCGTTGGAAATACTGCAGAAAATGGTGGACAATATCGAATAGTTTTCATTAAAAAGAGAAAGAGAGAAAAATCATGGAAAAAAAAAGATTTATTCAAGAATTCAAAACATTTATTTCCCGCGGTAATGTAGTGGATATGGCAGTCGGTGTTATCATCGGTTCTGCATTTACAAAAATTGTAAACAGTCTGGTAAACGATGTTGTAATGCCTATGCTGGGTGTTGTTACAGGCGGTATAAACTTTGCAGACCTGAAATATGTTATTACACCGGCAACTGAAGAAGTGGCTGAAGTTGCCATTAAATACGGTCAGTTTATTCAGAACATCATTGACTTTCTGCTGATAGCTGTTGTGGTATTTGCAATGGTAAAAATGATCAACAAAATGCGTGATGCAGCAAAGAAAAAGGAAGAAGAAAAACCGGCCGAACCAGTGGCACCACCTCCAACACCGGAAGATATCCTGTTGCTGCGTGAAATCAGAGACAGTCTGAAAAAATAAGCACTTTTGTGCATTTAACAAGCCTTTTCCTTTATTCATATATCTCAAAGCCAGGGGGCCGTCGGATTTTCCGGCGGCTTCTTGGTTTTTTGTGAAAATTATCGTTATTTTTTCACAATTATATGCTATGTTTATTATCAATATAATTTATTGACACAGACGCACTGTAAAGAGTAAAATAAACATAATAATATACAAAGGAGACCTTTAAAATTGAGCCGTAACAGAAAACCTGTCAGCCCTATATACGCTATCGCCATGCTGTGGCTGGCCTGGGCCCTTATTTTACCATTGTTTACTCTGCTGCATTATCTGCCGCTGATTATTGCCGCTATGATACTGTACAATATTGTAAACAACAATGCCAAAAAGAAAATGGAAAAGCAGGAACCGGCAGCTGCACAGCAGAGAACAACTGAAAAAGAAGTGGCAAAACCCGTGGAAGAAAAGAAAACCACCGGTAATCCTGAGGTTGACAGGCTGATGAAAGAAAGGGATGTTACCATCAGCGAACTGCGCAGACTGAACTATAATATCGAGAATGAAAAGATTTCTGCCCAGATTGATGATATTGAGACAACTACATCCAGAATTTTTGATATTGTTATTGCTCATCCGGAAAGAGCGCCCCAGCTTTCCAAATTTTTCAATTACTATCTGCCAACTACTATGAAACTGCTGAATACTTACGACCGCATGAGTTCTCAGGGTGTGGCAGGTGAAAACATTACAGGCACTATGCGCAAAGTGGAAGATACTCTGGATATGGTGGTAAACGCCTTCCATAAACAGTTGGATTCCATGTTTGCAGGGGAAGCACTGGATGTGAATGCAGATATTGCTGTAATGGAAAACCTGATGAAAACAGAAGGTCTTACAGATGATGATATAAGCCGGATTAAACTGACATTGTCACAGGAATAGAGGAGAATTATTATGAACGAAAAAAATATCCCAACACTTACACTGGAACCTGAACTGGAACAGCCACAGGCACCTCAGCTGACACTGGAAACAGAATTTGCAGCAGCACAGGCAGTGCTGTCAGAAGCAGAGGCTGCCGCAAAAGAGGCAGAAGCCGCCAAAAAAGCAGCTGAAGAAGCAGCAGAAGCACGGCGCATCAGAGAGCTGAATGCTATAAAACTGGACGAAAGTGCTCTCAGCGAAGAAGAAAGAAAAGTTGTTGATGAATTCAGCAAAAAAATTGATATTGCAAACTCCAGTCTGGTGCTGCAGTATGGTTCTGCCGCACAGAAAAACATTGCATCTTTCTCTGAAAATGCACTGGCCAGCGTAAGAACAAAAGACCTGGGTGCTATCGGCGACGACCTGGCAAAACTGGTAACAGAAC
Source organism: Oscillospiraceae bacterium (assembly GCA_017436575.1). GTDB lineage: Bacteria > Bacillota > Clostridia > Oscillospirales > Ruminococcaceae > RGIG3102. The sequence continues at coordinate 18,374 of JAFSCU010000040.1, read as the reverse complement.
TGAAAGATTTTGATGCTGAAGAAGAAAAGAAAGGTTTCCTGGGCATTTTCAAAAAACAGGTTGATGTGCTGGAAAATCTGAAAACAAAATATACATCTGCTGAAAAAAATGTGGATAAAATAGTACAGGCATTGGAAGCACATCAGATTACACTTATGAAAGATGTGGCAATGCTGGACCAGATGTATGCCCTTAACGAAAAATATTACAAAGAGCTGACAATGTATATCATTGCAGGTAAAAAGCGCCTGGCTGCTGTAAGATCCAATGAACTGGAAGAACTGCGTAAAAAAGCAGAAGCTTCCAACAGCCCTGATGCTGCACAGGAATATAACGATTATGTAAATCTTATCAACAGATTTGAAAAGAAAATTCACGACCTGGAACTGACAAGACAGATTTCTGTACAGATGGGTCCACAGACACGCCTGCTGCAGAACAACGATACACTGATGATTGAAAAAATTCAGTCCAGCCTTGTGAATACTATTCCACTGTGGAAAAGCCAGATGGTTCTGGCACTGGGTCTGGAACATTCCAAAGAAGCAACCAGGGCACAGCAGGAAGTTACAGAACTTACCAACCAGATGCTGAAGAGAAATGCTGATATTCTGAAAACAAGCACTATTGAAACAGCAAAAGCAGCTGAAAGAAGCATTATTGATATTGAAACTCTCCAGCATACAAATAAAAAACTTATCGAAACACTGGATGAAGTTATGAAAATTCAGGTTCAGGGTGCTGAAAAACGCAAAGAAGCCGAAGCAGAACTGGGCAGAATTGAAGGCGAACTGAAACAGAAACTTCTTGAATTGAGATAAGAACTGATTATGGTCCTTTGCCCGAAAGGATTGTCAGCACGGCTGACATAGGGGATTTATTGTATAAATTCTCAAAAATAACAGTAATTTCAGGAGAACAAATGGAATTTTTCAAAAAACGTGGTACAGCCTGGGTGACTTTTGCCCTGGTGGTTGTATGTTCATTTTTCATAGGTAAGGCCAGACAGCCTGCTGACCATATAGAAATATTGCCCAGCGGTGTCTATGTACAGGACAATGCCGACATTCTGTCTGCTTCTACCGAAGAATATATTACTCATCTGAACAACGGCCTTGTTTCAAAAGCAGGCGGCGAAATACAGGTAGTCACTATAAACACTGTGGGTGGTCAGAATATTTTTGATGTGGCTATCGACCATGGTATGAACACAAATCTGTCTTCCAACAGCTGTGTGTTTCTGGTGGCAGTGGATGATGTGGACGCTGTTATTGTACAGGGCGAAGAATTGCTGTATGCTTTCCCGGATGATGAACTGTCCCATATTCTGCAGTCCAATTTTGATGAAACTGATTTCAGAAACCGTAATCTCGACAGACCTGTAAGAGACAGTTTTGACGATTTGATTTCAATGTATGAAAGCTATTATGGCATCAATGTAATGGGTTCACAGAATATTGAATATCAGGTTTCTTCCGGCAGTGGTATGTCAGGTGATGCAGTGGCTATTATTCTGTTTGTGTTGCTTATACTTATGCTGGTGTGGATGGTTTCACGTCCTCGCAGACGCAGAACTGTGGTTACCCCTGTGGGTGGTTTGGGCAGAACTTATGTTCCACCCCGCACAGTGGTCCGCACACATACCACTGGCAGAAACCATAACCCACCTCGCGGCAATACTACCTTCAGCTCGTCAAGAACAGGTGGTTTTGGCTCGTCAAACCGTGGCGGATCATTCTCATCAGGAACACGCGGTGGCTCATTTTCTTCATCTTCCCGCCCAAGCTCTTTTGGTGGTTCATCACGCAGTGGTGGCTTTGGCGGCAGCAGTCGTGGCGGCTCTTTCCGTTCCGGTGGAGGCAGCCGAGGTGGCGGCTTCAGAAAATAATAAATATAAAAAAACGGAGCTTTTGCTCCGTTTTTTGTTGGCTAATTATTTTCAGGCTGCATTCAGGTGTCGGTTTTCGTCCGCTACACTGTCCAGTGTTGCCAGCATATTTGTGGAAAAAATACCATAACCTTTGTCAACCTGATTCACAAACACATGGGTTACTGCACCGGCCAGTTTACCGTCCTGAATAATAGGACTGCCGGAAAAACCCGCTATTATACCGCCTGTAAGTGTCAGCAGTCGGCTGTCAGTGATTCTGATTACCATATTTTTGTTGGCATCGCCGGTAGTAAGGTTAACTTTTTCTATTTCTATCTGATATTCCTGTGGCTGTGTGCCGTTTATGGTGGTCAATATAGTGGCCTTGCCTGTGTGTATTTCTGCAGGGTTTGCCACAGCCATCAGATTTTCTTTTTCAGGAATATATGCTTTTCCATAAACCCCTGTTGTACCGTTGTGCAGTATTTTGCCACTGGCTATTGTTGTCATAAAACTGCCTTTCAACTGCCCGGCGGTACCGTTTTTGCTTTTGGTCAGACCGGTTATTTTTACCGGTACTATTTCACCTGACAGCAATCGCAATTCTTGATGAGTGTCCACGTCTTTTATGCCATGCCCCAGCCCTGCAAAAAAGCCTTTGTCCAGCTCATAAAATGTCATTGTGCCAATACCTGCACCGGAATCCCTTACCCACATTCCACTGCGCCATTTGTTATTGCCGGCATCTTTAACCGCCGTCAGTATAGCAGTGTTTTCGCTGTCATTACGGATATATTTTACTGTTATGTCCTTGCCTTCCGCCTTTGCTATTATCTTTTCCACATCTTCATTTGTGCGGGTGGTTTTGCCGTTCATGCTTACAATTATATCTCCGGCTTTCAGCCCTGCCAGTTTGGCGGGATTTTTGTAACCTGTGGCAGTCAGTATATCAGAAAAACCTACTATCATTACTCCGTCACAGAACATTTTTATTCCAAAAGGTTTACCGCTGACAGCAACATATCGCCGGTTATCAGATACAACAGCCACCTCTTTTATGGGAATAACTCCCAGCAAGCGTGCGGAATATTTCACGTTGCCAGTGATTGCGGATATCTGTCTTGCAGGTGCTGTTTTTTCAACGGGGTGCAGGCTGACGATGGGTATTGACTGTATATCCACCGGCTGCCCATAATTAATGTTTATTATATCAGGCACTTTTGCAGCGGTAAAACTGCATATTGTGCTTATAATACCAACAGCTGCCAGGATTGTTTTTATTATTTTTCTGTACAATTTACCTTCCTCCATACTGATTGTATTATGCCCAGCGATGAAGGAATTATTATTTGTTAAAATCAGCGCAGCCAGAGTGCACCACTGTTTTCAAAAAGGTTAAGCAGAAAAATATGTCATTCTGAGGCACGTAAGTGACGAAGAAACTTTGCTGCGCAATAACGCACAGATTCTTCGCTTTGCTCAGAATGACATTTTATTATTATATTGCTGTGACGGTGCCTTTGCTAATTTCCAATTTTATACCCTTTGCCACGCACAGTTTTTATTGTCTGTGGGGCGGCGGGGTCTTCTTCTATCTTTTCTCGTATTCTTTTTATATACACTGTCAACGTATTGTCGTTTACATAGTCACCGCCTATGTTCCATATTTCGTCCAGCAGTTGCTGTCTTGTCAGCACTTTGTCTTTATTTGCCAGAAAAATCAGCAGTATGCGGTACTCCAGTGCAGACAGAAATACTTCTTCTCCGTTTCTGCGCACCACGCCTCTGACAGGGTCAACTGACAGGTTGCCATAATGCAGTATATCTGTGTTTTTACCTCTGCGAAGGATATTTTTTATTCTTGCCAGCAGCTCCCATTGACGCACCGGCCTTGCGATATAATCATAAGCACCATTGTTAAGGGCAGCGGTGGTGCAGATTTCATCATCGCTGCCTTCAATCATTATTACAGGCAGAATTTTATGAAGTTTTTTGCATAGGGTTATACCGTTGTCAGCCCGGCTGGCGCAGTCGATTACCGCCAGGTCAAAACTGCCCTTTTGCTGTATTGCTGCCAGTCCCATCTCACAGGAGGTTATGGTTACATCAAAACCATTGTCGGTTAAAAACTGCACCAACGAATAGTGGTTGTGCCGGTTTTCTGTTATAAGCATTAGGGATATTGAGTTTGTGCTGAGCTGGTGCATAGCTGGCTCCTTTCCTGTGATATATATTTAAACCTGATTTGTCATTTAAAAGGGACAAATAAATTGATTTAATTTCATTTTGTGATAAGATAGTACCAAGAGGTGAATTATTATGTTGATTATTTTATTATTGCTGGTTGTTCTGGTTGCCATTCTGGCTTTCAGGGCAAACAGTTTTAAAGCGGCAGACAATGGCCCGCGACAGTCAGAACCTGTACAGGTAAATGGTGAAAGAGCAAGAAAAAATCTTTCCACTCTGGTAAAGTATGAAACTGTTTCCAATGCAGATTTTGACAAAACAGACAAAGAGGTTTTTGCTGCTTACAGACGGAAACTGAAAGAACTTTACCCTCAGGTTACTGCCCACAGTGAATACAGGGAACTGGGCAACACTGCTATGCTGTTTAAAATCAAAGGTAAAAGTGATGTACAGCCTGCTGTATTGATGAGCCATTATGATGTTGTTCCGGTAGAGGAAGACCGCTGGGAAAACCCGCCGTTCTGCGGCGAAATTATAGACGGTGTTCTTTGGGGTCGCGGAACTCTGGATACAAAAATTACAATGGTAGGCATTATGGAAGCCATGGAAGACTTGCTGACTGATGGCTTTGTGCCTGAAAATGATATTTATCTGTCTTTCAGCGGTGACGAGGAAGTGGCTGGCATCAGCGCACCTGCAGTAGTTGACTGGCTGGAAAGCCAGGGTGTAAAGCCTGCCTTGGTTATTGATGAAGGCGGTGCCGTGGTAGACGGTGTATTCCCGGGTGTAGACAAACCTATTGCTGTAATCGGTATCGGTGAAAAAGGTATGTGTGAAGTGGAATTTGTTGCCACCAGTGAAGGCGGGCATTCTTCCACACCGCCAAAACATACATCTTTGGGAAAACTGGCACAGACCATTGTAAATCTGGAAAACAAACCTTTCAAAGCCCAGGTTACACCACCTGTTGAAGGTCTGTTCAATAAAGTGGGACCGCATGCACCGTTTGTTCTGCGTCTGGTTTTTGCAAATATGTGGCTGTTCAAAGGCCTTATCTGTAAGCTGGCTTCAAAACTTGGTGGCGAAATCAATGCAATGATGCGCACCACCACAGCAGCTACAATGGCACAGGGGTCAAAACAGGGCAATGTGCTGCCAAATGTTTCCACCGCCAGAGTAAATGTGCGTCTGTTGAACAATGTGAGTGCAGACCAGGCACTGGAATATTTCCGCAGCCTGTGTGAAAAGGATGTAACCTGTCACTTTACTGTAAAACAGGATGCTTCTCCTTATGCTTCCACAGACAGTGTCTCCTGGCAGAAAGTGGAAAAAGCAGTGGGCGACACATGGAAAAATGCTATTGTCAGCCCATATCTGATGATTGCAGGCAGCGACAGCCGTCATTTTTCAAGAATCTGCCGCGATGTATACAAATTCAGTGCAATGGCACTTACAAAGGAAGAGCGTGGTCTTATCCACAATGATAACGAAAGAATCCCTGTGGAAAAGATTGACCAGTGCGTGGAATTCTTCCACAGACTTATTGTTCAGCTGTAATCATTTTATAATAAAAAGATTAACAAGTTGTTATGTAAAACTTAAAATCTGATTAAAATTCACAAATTGCAAGGACGACCGCCGGTCGTCCTTGTCTGCATATTATCACTGTGCAGACAAAAAGTCACGCAATTGTCTGTTGCATATACGCAACCGGATATGGAATTATAATAATTTAACTGTATAGGTATATTTTAGCCTATACAGTTTATTATATTATATAATTTTTGCCTATATAATTCAAGTTAAAGTTAACTGATTGGGCGTGAATATATGAATTACTATGAAATAGGCCAAAGAATACGCAGATACCGCAAGGAAAAGGGGCTGTCCCAGGAACAGCTGGCTGAAAGGGTGAACATATCTGTAACCCACATGAGTCATATTGAAACAGGCAATACAAAACTGTCTTTACCTGTGCTGGTGGATATTGCCGCCGCACTGCAGGTAGGTGCTGATGATTTGCTGACAGACAGGGTGCAGACTGCAACTTCAGAATATATACTGAAACTTACATCAGACTGTACACCGCAGCAGATGGAACTTATCTGTGAAATTATCAAAACAGTAAAAAATAAATTTCCTGGGTAACAAACGATTTATAAAGCAGAAAAATTGCACTTTTAACAAGTGCATTTTTTTGACAAATTTATTTTAAAGATATATTATAAATATATATGTTTATTTAAAGGAGATATTATGAAATCCCTGACTAAAAAATTGCAATGGCCAGAGGGCTTTAAGTTATATGACAAACTGTTTTTTGGAATGGCTTTCGTTCTGGCGTTTTTCTTTATGTCACATCCGGACCTGTGGGAAACGGCAAATCACAGCTATGTTTTTCTTGAAAGTGTGTTCAGTGGCAATTTTATGAATTTCTATGAATTCTGCGCTGCCCACAACAACAGCTATTACTATATAAATGTTGCAAACTACAACATTATGATTTATATGCTGTTTGGTCTGTGGGAACTGCCGGTATTCATATTCAATCATATTTTCAGCCTGCCTCTCAATGAGGTGTTCATTATTTACTGGGCAAAAATTGTGTGCGTAGGTTATTACATAGGCTGTGGCTATATGGTAAAAAGACTGTGTGTGGAACTGGGTATGAAAGAAAGCAAAGCCGCCATGGCAGCAATGTTTTTTATATTCAACCCTGTATCATTTTTCTCACCTATGGCTATGGGTCAGTATGACACACTGTGTCTGTTCTTTACTCTGTGGGCATTGTGCCTTTATGTAAAGGGTGATATGACAAAATTCAGCCTGATTATAGGTGTAGGTGTTGTATTCAAGTTTTTTCCGCTGTTGATTTTGGTGCCGCTGGTACTGGTAAAGGAAAAGAAGATTTTCAACATAATAAAATATGGTCTGTTAAGCCTGTGGCTGTACATACCGACTACGCTGCTTTTCTGGGGCAGAACAGGTAATGCCGCCGTGTTTACACAGGCTATGATAAACCGTATGTTCCAGGTTACTGACAATATGGGAATGCGAGAAATACCTGTGTTTATACTGCTGTATGCACTGATTGTGTTTGTTTCATTCCTGTATGTGCCTAAAAACAGAAAAACAGCTGACTATATGGCTGTATATATTCCGATGGCAGTGTTCTGTCTGCTGTTCAATTATATTTACTGGCATCCACAGTGGCTGGTGCTGATGATACCTTTTGTGGTTATAACAACACATCTGCAGGAAAACAGGGCACCGTGGTATTATATGGATATTGTTATGGCGGCGGGTTTTTTCCTGTTTGCACTGTACAATTATTCCAGCCAGACAGGTGCTGTGCTGTTTGACGGCGGCCTGCTGTGCCACCTGTTTGGTGTGCAGGTTATTACCAGTTCTGCCTGGAAACCACTGGCAGACTTTATGGTGAATATTCCTTATGTGTGGATTACCACCCCAGTGCTGTTCACAGGCTCAATCATAGGCAATATCATTTTCAAACTGCCTGTGGGAAACGGCACTCTGGCAGACAGACTGTCTGACAAATCACGGTATGATAAAATACCTGATAAAGTATTCCTTTACGGAATATTTGCCGTGGGCTTTTTAGGTTTCTGGTTGGTCCCAAGTCTGCTGGAACTGGTGAACGCTATCGGTCTGATTTAAAATTTAAAAATTCCACCGCAGATAATTCTGCGGTGGTTTTGTTTTACTGTGCTGATTTCAGGGCAAAACTGTTATCTACAATATCTTCAAAATTTACAGTGGTGTTCAATTCGCCTGCATTTGTCAGTATGGCACACAGGCGGTCAAAATCTTCCTTAAGCATAATGCCGCTTTCTGAAAAAGCACCTATGTCCTTGTATCTCTGCACGACTTGTGTGATTACTGCCATATCTGTATCCGGGAAAGAATTGGCTATAGACTGTGCCACTGTGGTGGCATCATTGTTTGCAACAAACTGCTGGCCTTTGTAAATGGCATCTGTAAACCGCTGTATCAGACCGCTGTTTTTGTCCAGGAATTCTCCGGATGCGAAATATGTGGTGTATGGCACTCTGCCGCCTTCTTCGCCTATGGATGCCAGTATGTAGCCTTTGCCCTGCAGTTCCAGATCTGTGGCACCGGGTTCAAATACTGTTACATAGTCGCCTGTACCGGCAACAAAAGCACCGGTCATTGCGTTGAAAGATATTGAATCGTCAAAGAAAACATCTTTGCCAACTTCCATTCCGTTCTGGTTCAGGCAGTATTCCAACGTCATATATGGTATGCCGCCTTTTCTGCCTGGAAGTATTGTACTGCCTTTAAGGCTTTGCCAGTCAAAATTTTCCACTGGCTGTCTGCCTACAAGAAAAGAACCGTCACAGGCTGTCAGCTGAGCAAAAACTTTGGGATAGTTTTCTTTACCCCGTGCTGCCACATAAATTACTGCTTCCGGCCCGGCAAAGCCTATGTCTGCGCCTCCTGTCAGCAGGGCGGTCATCACTTTGTCTGCACCGCCTGCGTTGACAAGTTCAATTTCGATGCCTGCCTGTTCAAAATAGCCGTTATTTATGGCCGCGTACATTGGTGCATAAAAAATGGAGTGGGTTACTTCACTGACAGTAAGCTTCACCAGGTCCTTATCCTTTGGTTCTCTGCTGCAGGCTGTCAGCAGTGCCAGGGATATTGCCACCGACATGAAAGCAGCTATAAATTTTTTGATGTTCATAAAAGTTTCCTCCTAAATGTGGTTTATCATTTTTACAGCCAGTTTTTCCAGTCTGCTGATGGCAGTGTACAGCACAAAGGCTATACCGCCCAGCAGCACTACACTCATCATAACCAGGTCCATTTTAAATACCTGACCGGCATATACTATCAGGTAGCCAAGACCTGCTTTTGATACCAGAAATTCTCCTGCAATCACACCTACCAGACTCAACCCCAGGTTCACCTTCAGGCTCTGGAACAATACCGGTATATTGCTGGGAAGTACAATTTTTTGAAAACATTGCCATTTGTCAGCACCAAAACTTTTTACTGTCAGCAGAAGATTGGCATCTGTGGTATAAAACCCGTGAGTAAGTTCTATTACAGTAACTATCAGGGATATTGCCACTGCCATTGTGATAATGGCGCTGATTCCGGCCCCTGCCCATACAATTATCACAGGTCCCAATGCTATTTTGGGCAGACTGTTTGCAACCACCAGAAAGGGGGCCATTACTCTGTGGGCAAAATCTGAATACCACAGTCCTACTGCCATTGCCATGCCAATTGCCACGCCAATGAGAAAACCAATCAGTGTTTCTCCTACAGTGTAGGCGATGTGTATCCACAACTCCCCGGTGACCATCTGTAAAAACATTTTTATCATTCGTGAAGGGCTGGAAAGTATAAACCGGTCTATCCAGCCAATATCTGCTGCCACTTCCCAAAGTATCAGCAGAAAGCTGACGGTAAAAATCTGTACCGACTTTACCAGTACAGATTCTTTTTTTATTCTCCTCAGATATTCACTTCGGCTGTAAAGGGTGTTGTTCATCGGCTCATCTCCTTCCATACAGCTTCATAGCATTGCCGGTATTCTTTTGTACCCCTTAGGCTTACAGTATCCCTTTCTTTACCAAAAGGTATATCCACCTGTTTTGCCACCACGGCAGGGCGCGGAGATAAAATTATCACTCTGTCGCTCATTGATACTGCTTCGGGGATATCGTGGGTCACCATTATCATCGTCTGGTTTTCGCTGCGCAGAATGTTGTACACATCCTGGCTGACAGTCACTCTGGTCTGGTAATCCAGGGCGGAAAAGGCTTCGTCCAGCAAAAGCAGGCTGGGCTTCACTGCCAGTGTGCGTATCAGTGCCGCGCGCTGTCTCATACCGCCGGACAGGGCAGAGGGATAACTGTCTTTAAATTCCCACAGGTCGTATTTTTTCAGCAGACTGTGGGTGTAGTCTATGTTTTCGCTGGTCAGTTTGTTCTGTATTTCCAGCCCCAGCAGAACATTTTTGTAAATAGAGCGCCAGGGCAACAGGTTGTCGCTTTGCAGCATATAACCTACCTGCCGGTTAATGCCGTTTATGGGTTTGTTTTCCAGCAGTATACTGCCGCTTGTAGGCAGGGTGATTCCTGCGATACATGACAGCAGTGTGCTTTTGCCACAGCCGCTGGGGCCTACTATGCTGACAAACTGCCCTTTGTCCACCGTAAAAGACACATCTTTAATGGCCAGGGTTTCGCTTTCGGGGGTCTGGTAAACCAGTTTTATGCTTTCTGTTTTAAGATATATGCTCATAGAAATCACCTTGCTGTCTGTTTGTTTTATTATATTGGATATTGCTGTATTGTGTTACTGACAGCAGTGTGTTTACAGTTGTGCACTGCTTGCCTACATACAAAAAAATTACATAATTTTCTACATTCTTTGGCGGGTATTTGATTATAAACTGATTGACAAAAAAGAGTTTTTATTTGATAATATAATTATCAAAGTGTGTTTATATTTAAACATTTATGGAGGAATACATTATGAAATATGTTATTATCGGCGGTGTAGCCGGCGGCGCAGGTGCGGCAGCCAGACTCAGACGTCTTGATGAACAGGCAGAAATTATTATGCTGGAAAAAGGCGAATTTATCTCCTTTGCCAACTGTGGTCTGCCATACTACCTGTCAGGTGTTATCAGCGAAAAAGAAAAACTGCTGGTTCAGACACCAGCCAGCTTTACAGGCCGTTTCAATGTTGATGTTCGTATTTTCAGCGAAGCTATTGCTATCGACAGTGCAAACAAAACTGTAAGAGTTAAAAACCACCAGGACGGCACAGAATACGACCTGTCCTATGATGAACTGGTTCTTTCACCAGGTGCAGTGCCAATTATTCCAAGAATGGAAATCAGTCCTGAAATGCCAGTTTTCACACTGCGTAACGTTCCAGACACATACGCAATCAAAGACTTCCTGGATGAAAAACACCCAAAAACAGCTGCTGTTATCGGTGGTGGCTTTATCGGTGTGGAAGTTGCTGAAAACCTGAAAGAAGCAGGCGTTGATGTAACTATCATCGAAGCCGGCGAACACATTATGCCAAACATTGATAAAGATATGTCCCACGGTCTTCACGGCCATGTTCGTACACACGGTGTTAAACTGGCAACAAGCAAACTGGCCAGTGAAATCACAAAAGACGGTGTTGTACTGGCAGACGGCGGTTTTGTACCTGCTGAAATGGTTGTGCTTTCCATCGGTGTGAGACCTGCAACAGCATTCCTGGCTGGCAGCGGCATCGAACTGGGCAAACGTGGCGAAATCATTGTTGACGATTATCTGCATACAAATGTTGACGGCATCTGGGCAGTTGGTGATGCTATCGCTGTAAAACACTTTGTTTCCGGCGAACAGACAATCATCCCACTGGCTTCCCCTGCCAACAAACAGGCACGTATTGTTGCTGACAACATCAAAGGCAGAAAAGTTAAATACAACGGCACACAGGGTACATCCATTGCAAAAGTATTTGATATGACAGTTGCTTCCACAGGTCTTACAGAAAAAGACTGTATCCGTCTGGGCATCGACTATCATAAATCATTCTCTGCTACAAACAGCCATGCAGGCTACTACCCAGGCCCAACAATGATGACAGTTAAACTGCTGTATACAAAAGGCGAAGGTAAAGTTCTGGGCGGTCAGATTGTTGGTTACAAAGGCGTTGACAAACGTATCGACATTCTGGCAGTTGCTATCCGTGCAGGCATGACAGTATTCGACCTGCATCAGCTGGAACTGGCTTATGCACCACCATTCTCATCAGCAAAAGACCCAATCAACATGGCCGGTTATGTTGGTGAAAACGTTGTTCTGGGCGAAAGCAAAGTTGCTACATTTGAAGAAGTTCTGGCTATGGGCGACGAAGTTATCAAGCTGGACGTTCGTACAGAAGCAGAATTTGCAAAAGGCAGCGTTCCTGGCTTTATCAACATTCCTCTGCACCTGCTGCGTGAAAGATACACAGAACTGGATAAATCCAAACCTGTATACATCCACTGCCAGTCCGGTCTGAGAGCTTATGTTGGCGAAAGAATCCTGAAAAACCTGGGCTTTGACTGCTACAACATCTTTGGTTCATATATGTGGTACAATATGTGGCAGGCTGACCTGAACGCTATTGCAGCAGAAAACGAAATTACTTCAAACTGCGCAAGACCTGAATTCAACGCATAATTGATATTTCAAAATAAAAAAGGCTCCGTTTTAAACGGAGCCTTTAGTTTGCATTTATTTGTTTTAAATGTTATCTCAAAGCATGAAAGATATTGAAAATAACCCTGAACCAGGTCAGTTCAGCAGTTACCTGTGATAGCAGCAACCGCACAACAGCCAGTATAATGGCAATTATACCCTTTATTCTGGTATCGCTGTCGCCTATAAGAGTAAAGCCCAGTATAGCCAGGCCGGCCGCCACAAAGAACAGGACAAAGCCCAAAGGAATAAAAAATGGCAGGAAAAACAGAAAAAATATAGGGAATAACAGTTCCATAGGACCCTCCGACATACGCTGATATTTGCACATATTATAGCACCACGTTAAATAAAAATCAATTTGCAGATAATCTGTGTTTCACCATTGAGATATTTTCTGACAGGGAGTATAATTAAAATGAATTAAAACGAAAAGGTGCTTTTATGGAAAAAGATATTCAGTATTGTATTATATGTGGGCGGGAGAATAAGTTTTCTGCCAGATTCTGTAGCAAATGCGGTGAAAGTCTGGACCAGAAAGATGACGATTTGCAGGTGTATCTGGTAGAAAAAACAAAAGAAAAAGCAAAGGATACAGCCAGTGAAAAAGGAGTAAATGCTTTTCTTGAATGGCTGGAAAAACTGCTCAGGTCAAAAGCCTATGGCTTTATACTGACCCTTTCTGTCATTTCCTCTGTCACAATGGTTATGGCAGGGCGGCAGAGCTCAGGGGTGAAAAATTTTGCAAAGGATACTCCTGGTATGTTTATGGATGGAACTGTATATGGCAGTGCACAGACGGGTGAAAAAGAGTATACGCCAACAGAAAACGAAAAGACACTGTTCAGTTATTTTGTGCAGTGCGTGGCTTTTTACGATAAAGACGGCAGTGTCGAAAAGCTGATTCTGCGACCAGAGGCAGAAGAAGGCAAACTGATACATCTTTTGGTGACTACAGATGATGGGCAGGTGCTGTTTATGGATAAGATAGACAGCATGGACCGTGCCATAGCAATAGGCAATATAGACATTACCGGGCAGGCTTGCTCTGTTGAAGTTGTGGAAGAATATCTGGACCAGCCTGTTATAAAAACCAAAGTTTATGGCATAGATGAAAATGCTTTCGTAACAAGCCTGAAAGAAAGGGAAAACGGCAAAAATATCTCTTATCAGGAGTTTTACAGCGAAACACAGGTTTCTTACAGGGAAAACTATGATGGGAATGGCCGGGTTTCCGGGTACTGGGAATATGACTACTATTCCAATGATGTGCTGAAATCAAGCAATTATTATAAAGTAACAGATGGTCAGCCACATCTTATGCAGAAAAAGGAATATTATGAAACCGGTCTGCTGAAAGCCGAAACTGAATACAATGAAGCGGGCAACATAACCAAAGAAAGCGGATATGACCAGAATGGTCGGGGATATATTGTTTATTATCAGTCCGGCACCCAGTGGAAAATGACTGAAACCTATACCTTTATGGACCGGACAGGCACTGATGTGAGACAGAGATTTGTCTGGTATTATGAAAACAGCAACAGCATAAGAGAAGAATATATCTATGACAGGGAAAGTGACACAGCCATAAATACTGAATATGCCTACAACAATTCTTCAGATGGCAGTCTTTACGGATACAGAAAAAGTGATACTTATTTCGCAAGGAATACACAGGGCAATCTTGTCAAAACAAAAACAGTTTATTACGAAAACGGTCAGGTCAACGGCCAGATCAGCTATGATGAAAGCGGAAATATAATTCAATAAAACACAAATGAGGAAAATACTATGAAATGCACAAACTGTAATACTGAAAATCTGCGCAAAGCAAATTACTGCAAAAATTGCGGTCAGGCTTTTACACAGCGGGAAAAAGATGCCGCACATAAACAGTCTGTTGTAGGCAAACTGGAAAAGGCAGAAGAAATAAAAGGCAAGGCGGACAAAGTGAAAGATATACTTTCTTTAAGTTTTATTACCGACAATGTGTGGGTGCGTCTTGCGTTGATTGTGCTGCCATTTGTGTTCAGCCTTGTTATCGGCGGTGGTGCCAAAGGCGGCGACACCATGAAAATACAGGACAACGGCCAGTACGATGTTTATTACAACACAACCACACAGGAATATTTTGTGGAAATAGATTCCGGCAGTGTGAACCTGTCACTCTATGTGCCAAAGGGTACACAGCAGATAAATGTTTATTTTAGAGAAACAACAGGCTATGAATACCAGTCCGGCAGTTACGGTCTGGAAGATGCCATTACAGTAAACGAAAATACCAACGGTTATTACACAATAGAGGCTGTAATGGAAAATGGTACACATACTATTACTATGTACACTATTTAGGGGGCAGTTATGGAAAACAAAAGACAGTACTGTATCCTTTGTGGTGCAGAAAACAATCTGACAGCAAAATTCTGCTGCAAATGCGGTGAAAGTCTGGAGCAGAAAGATGATGATTTGCAGACTTATGCCAAAGAAAAGGTAAAAGATAAGGTAACTGGCGAAATAAAAAGCAAGGCCACAGACGGTCTGCTGGATATGCTGAAAAAGTTTCTCAACTCAAAGGCCTATGGTATTATCCTTTCACTTTCAGTTGTGGCAGGTGCCACAGGTATGCTGGCCGGTGGCAGCGGCGTAAAAGAATTTTCCAACAATGTTCCGGGTATGTTCAAAGACGGCACAGTTTATGCCATGAATCTTTCAGGTATGGAAAACCTGGGTGTATACGGCAATATAGGCATCTATCCTGTCCGTGATTCAGCTGGCAAAGTTTCTATGGTCTATCTTGCGGGCACCACACATTTTTCAATGTATACAGACCTGACAGTTACAGGTTCTGATGGCAAAGGGATTATCAAGGAACGCATACAGGAAGATGACCGCGGTGCCAGACAGTTCTGTTATGTGGTGGAAGATGTAAATGCCACTGTTGAAATAGTACCAAAGGCTGTTGATGGCAGTGATATTTATGACGGCAGGTCAGAAATAATACTGGGCACTGATTATGGTATCAGAAAAGCCAGTGATTACGGAAAAGAAAAACTGGAAAAAGTGGAAGAATACTATGATAACGGCAACCTGAAATATCAGTATTTCATCAGTTATACAAACTACGCTGATGTGGGGGCTGTATATGGCGACCATGAAATTTATTATGATGAACTGGGTAGGGAAGTGCTTAATACACAGACCGAAAAAGGGGTAGAAATAGCACGCACGGAAACCACATATTACGACAATGGCGATAAGCTTACAATCGGTTATGAAAACGGACTGATTGATTCCGAATGGCTGTCTGATGCCAACGGCAACTGCCTGCGCAGGGTGGTTTATCTTGACCCGGGTGTAAAAGGTTACACCGACGAGTACACATATTATGACAACGGACAGGTTAAAACCGAATCCAACTATGGTCGCGGAGGTTCAGCAGAAGATATGCTGTCTATGTATTCGGAATATTATGAAGATGGCAGCAAGAAACTGTATCAGGATTATATGGACGATGGACGCCTGTATTCAGAATCTGTTTACAATGAAGATGGAACAGGCAACACTTTCCAATACGAATACAATTCTGACGGCACCCGTTATGCAGATATAGTGTATGATTTTTATACAGACGAATACGGAAACACAGTGCTTACAAAAGAAACATGGTACAATGCTGACGGCAGTGTAAGAAATGAATTTGCATTTGACGAAAATGGCAGCAGAGTATCAGTAGGATAAAAATCAAAAAGTGTCTTTCCCGTTATGGCGGGAAAGACACTTTTGTTTATATGTTAATTGATGTTTTTTGAATTTTCGATTCTGTCAAACATTTTGTCGGCTTGCCGGCTGTATTTTTTGCACAGATTGTATGTTCTTTCTGTGTAGCCCTCAAAAACTTCGCCATTGGCGGTTTTATATTCACTCCACAAACTCCACATCAGTCCGGCAGTGGCGATATATGTATAGAATCTGGCATATTCCTCCATAGTCGGTTTTCTATCAAAATACAGTCTCAGCAACCTGTCGCTCTGGGCTTTTGTAAAGCTGGCGGAAATGCAGAACATTGCCACATCTACCACTGGGTCCTGTCTGCCGGAATATTCCCAGTCTATCAGCACTACTTTGCCGTTTTTGTCCAGCAGACAGTTGCCCGGTACAAAATCAATATGGCAGAAACACTTTGGAACATTCAGTTTTTCCACTTTGTTCAACAAATTCACTACATGGGCTTTGTATTTGCGGTATGTAGAGAAAAATTCCACTTCGGCATTGTGGCATATTTCTTCGTAATAGTCTATTGTGTGCAGAAAATCGAAATCGTGTGGTGAGTCTATATCGGCATTGTGAAGGTTGCGCAGTGCAATCAGCGCCTGGTCTATGTGATGTTCATTCTTTACATCTATACCCTTGCTGTCTTCCAGAAACTCTGTTATCTTTGTGCCATCGATAGGGTTGTGATACACCACCACATCGCTTATACCTCGTCCGGAAAGTACCAGGTAATTGGCATATTCCCTGTATCTGTCCACCAGCATTTCACTGCCCTGACCGGCACGACGGTAAATATATTTTTTGCCATTGCAATAAAAAATATAGCTGTCATTGGTCATACCTTTGTCCATCAGGTAAAAACCTGTTATTTTATCCCTGTCCACATTCAGTGCAGTTGCAGCAGTGTTTATGGCATCGTTGAGAAAGCGGGCGTTTTCTTCCGCCACGGCTCTGTCGAAATTCTGCAATGCCATAAAACCAAAATCTGTAATATGCCAGTTTTTCTCCTTGTCTTTGTACAGGTAACCGGTGCTGCCCAGATATGCTCTTGCCTGTCTTATCATAGTACCTGGTACGCCTATTTTATGGGTGATTTCGCCGGCAGATGCAGATGGATTGCGGCTGTAAATAGCCAGAACTGTAAGTGTAAATGTCTGCATATAATCCTCCGTGTGTATTATTTTATTCCAATATCAACTCATATAAATATTATACACTATTTTACTTATAAAAAACAGAAAATCATAGTGTAATTTGTGTGAAAATTTACAAACATAAGTGAAAATCATATATGAAAGAATAAAATAAATTGTTCACAATGTGGATGGACTGTGGTTCTTTTATTATTCCTTTAATGTTCAATCAGCCGTCACATAGTATTGTTATAATAGATCTTGAATTATAAAGGAGAATACAGATGGAAGAAAAGAAATCGTTTTTTAATAGACTGAAAGAAAAATTATCAGTGAAAAAAGTGCTGGCAGTTGTACTGGTGCTGGCTGTGGTTGGCTTTGGTGTAAGCAGATTCCTGCCACGCCCGGGCGGCACAAGGCCAACATTCCAGACAAACGGCACCAGAACAACAACTCTCACTCGCCAGGTGCTGAACGACAGCGTTACAGTAACAGGTACGGTTGAAAGCACACAGACTGTAAATGTTACCAGCACTGTAACAGGCTACACTGTAAAAGAAATTATGGTACAGGCCGGTGACTATGTACAGGAAGGCGATGTGATTGCCACACTGGACACCACAGACCTGTTGGAAAACATCACAAAGGTAAAGGAAAAACTGGTATCAAATCAGGAAACAGCCCAGCTGAACTACAATCAGGCTGAAACTGATATGAACAATGCCTACGATGCATGTATCGCCCAGGAAACTGTGCTGAACAACGCCACAGAAGCCAGGGATACAGCATACCGCAACTTTGAAATTGCAAAAACTGCAGTGGCACTGCAGCAGTCAGAATACGACGCAGCCGCTGCAGCGGCACAGTCTGCAAACAATACAAACAATCAGTACATTGCTGTTATGAATGATAAAAAAGTGGCAATGGATACAGCCGCTTCGGCCATGGCTACTGCACAGGCATCACTTGCAGCAGCACAGGCTGCTATCAAATATGGGGAGGACTAATCTGTACTTCAGTTTTAAGGTTAATTTCGACCAAGCAGAAGCGTACATAAAATCAACAGACCAATATCTTCGTGCAAAACAGTGGGAAGATTTAACTGTTGAAGTCTTTATCTAAAACAATTAGCAGGCATATTACTGTAAAAAGTAGTATGCCTGCTTT
>JAFSCU010000039.1 GCA_017436575.1 Oscillospiraceae bacterium | reverse complement strand
GTGCCTGTCCACATTTGCCACAATTGTGTCCAGAAAAATCATTTTGATATAATCCGGTATAGCGGCAGGGCAAAGGGTCTGCAGGGCTTTCACCACATCGGAATAATCCTCATTGTCTCCCATAAAGGTGGAGGCCGGCTCAAAGTTCACAGTGCCGCCGGTAAAATCAAGGCTCTTTACACATTTTTCGCCGCGTTCATATACAGCCATATTCATATCCAGCAGTACACCCAGATGGTAGATAAACAATTCAGAAAATGTTTCGCTGTGGTTGGCGGTTTTATACATCCACCAGCTGCCGTCTTTCAGCTTCCAGCACTTTTCAAAAGAACCTGTATTGGTCAGTTCCGGGGTGCGGCTACGCTTGCTGTTTGCAGCGCGGTTAAAGCTGTCTATAGTACCGCGCAGCGCCAGGTTGGAGAAATAGTCGTTGTCAAATTTTACATCTTCATAGGTCAGTTCTGAACCTATAGAGCGTATCCAGTAATTGTCTGTAATGGTAGCCGCGTTTACGTGAACCACTGTGGATACGTCATCCTTTTCTGCCAGGCGCAGTGCCTTTTTCAGCAGGCGGCTGTTTGCACGGTGGGAGTCTATGGCTCTGGTTTCCAGCCACATATCAGCGTTGTGTATACGTTTCAGATACAGAGGCAGCAGCTTTTCATCCAGCACGGACAGGCTGCCGTTTTCCCATTTTGCCACAACAATATTGCCGCTTAAAATTTCGTAATCCCTGTAAGCCATATTTTTCCTCCCCTCTCGTGTGATAAGTGCATATATTATATATATTTTATCATTTATATATCATAAAAGCAATTGATTTATAAATGCTGAAAAACAAATTGCTGTTAACCCAAGGTACCACAAAAAAACAGTGGAAAAACGGTATATAAAGTATATATGCATAAAAAATAAAGTTTTTTGGTTTTTCCACTAAAAAGACGGTATGTGTATTAATAGAGGGGAATTTTTTAAGGACAGGAAAAGGGGCGCCAATCAGTATTTTACACATTTTTTCAAAAAATATATAAAATACAGTCCCCGACCTGCGGTGCTCTATGGCCCTGCGGGCGACCTGCGGTGCTGATGCCCTCTCAATACAAGGAGGAATAGAAAATGATGAAACAGAAAGCTACACACATTTATATTGCGAAAACTGCCATCCGTGATGTGATGGACAGGCTGGAATACATAACTAATCCGGAACGCCAGCAAGAGAAGCTGATACTTGCTGTGGGTAATACAGACAGAACATTATGGAAACGGCTGGCACATAAAAGTCAACAGGAAAGCAAAAATACAAAACGCGTAAAGGACAGACAGCGCGGGGCAGTGGAAGCAATCGAAATTATTATGAATCTTCCCAATGATGTTCTGAAAATGAGCAACAGGGAACAGAAGGACCTAATGGATTCTCTTTATGAATTCACCATACAAAAAACAGGTACAGATTGTGCCATTGGTTTGCATAACAGCCACGAGGGGCAACTGAACAAACAGGGAAACACCCACGTGCATATTCTTATAGCAGACAGGCCACTGCTGCCGCAGGCAAAGGAAAACATTGTTTACAACCGCAATATATTTTTGGATGAAAATGGGAAAAGGCGCAGAACAAAAAAAGAAATTCTTAACCCGGATGGCAGTCTGCGCCGGGGCTGCAGAATTATAAAAAAAGGGGAACAATGGAAAGAGGATGATATATTTGGCGCGAAATACAGTCATATGTCCACGAAACATTGGGTTAATACAATGAAGCATAACTATGCTTATTGGATCAACGAGACCCTGCAGCCAGATCTGGTAAGAGAGGTGTATGACCCCGAAACCAGTCTGTACATACCTTATTTTCATATTCATAAGGGCTTTTCAGACGAAAAGAAAAAACAAATTGAAAAAGAGAACAAATATATCAGAGCGTGGAATGATAAGGTTAGAGAAGGTAACATAATTTATGAAGATGAGGCGAAGCTGTACCGCGACCTGGTGGCGCTTTCTCCCAATAAGGTTTATACGTTCCTGAAACTGTACCAAAAGATAGACAACAAAGTAAGTACCAACCAGGCTTTTTCTGCCGAGGACATATTGAAAGAGCAGAAAAGGGAGGAGTATCGTCTGGCACAAATAAACCGAAATCTGGCTGCGGAGGCAAAAACAGAAAATGAAAAAAGCCACTTTCTGAAAATTGCCGCAGGGCATTCTGCCAATATTGACAGAATTGACAGAGCGCTCGGAAACTGGAAGCCGGAGAGGTATTATCAAGAGATTCAGATGGCAGAAATAGAATTGGAAAAGCTGACAAAACAGGCAGAAAACTTCCGTTACTGGCTGATGTTGCTGGCAAGGAGAAGTGATGAGGAATCCCGCCGCAGATGGAGAGAATACAGGCAGATGTTAAAAAATATAGAAAAAGCCGAACAGGCCCTTGCCAGAGAAATAGCTGCCAACAAGGACCGCTGGGCTATAGCAGGTTATGATGAAAGCAAACTGCAACAGGTCACTTTTGAACAGAAAATGAGGGCGGCAAAGGTCCGCAAGCAGGCAGTGGAGTCAATCCGTCGGGATTATTCTCGCCCAAAAGAAGCATATTTTGGCCCAGTAAACAAAAAAGCCCAGGCTATGATAGATGCCATTGAGATACACAGGAAAGAAAATATAGCAGATGAAAACCAGCGGCAGAGAGTAATGGATAATATTGCAGTGTCTATGGTAAGCCTTCACCATACGGTATCCACTACAATGAACACACTAGATATGCTGGAACATAAGCGACAGCTTGTAATAGAGCATGAGCTGATTCTGGGAGAAAATGAGCAGGATCCGGACAGTCTGGAGGAACTGACCAAAAAACTGGAAAGCGTGGGGATTTACTCTGAAGACAGCAGGGAGCGCTTCAAAAAACTGTATAACCGCATACTGAACGAAAATGACAGAAACAAAAGAGCACTTGAACAGCTGGAAAAAGAGTATCTGCATTACCGCCATATCAGAAATACCTTTATCACAGCCAAAGGAGGTATGCCATATGACGAAGGCGAGATAATAAATTACAAAAAAGTACAGGCAGAATTGAATATCGCGATAGATTACGACCACACACCGCCACAGAGAGAGCATGATGAATATGATTTTGAGTTATGATCAATTAAAGAAAAATTTATAGACATATTGTTGAGAATCTTTCTGCAATGTATGAAGACATAATAGTTAAAATTTGACCATAAAAGGCAGATTTTTCGCTTGTTGTTGACTTGCAAGGCGTTATGGGGTATACATTAAATTGGGAACAGGACAGTTTAAACTGTCCTGTTCCTGATAATATTATTTATTTTTATTAGAATATTATAAATGCTTTTAGGAGGAAATATGTTAGTCTTTTACCTTAGTCTGATAGACGATGAGGAGAATCAAAATAAATTTAAAATGATATATGAAAAGTACGGCAACAGTATGCTGTATACTGCAATTGATATATTGAAGGATGATTATCTGGCAGAAGATGCTGTGCAGGAAGCCTTTCTGCAGATTGCAAAAAATATCAAAACCATCCGTACAGACACATCAGCAGAAACCAAAGCCTATGTTGTGACCATTGTCAGAAACTGCTCTTATCGTATGGCGCAGAAAAATTCAAAATATATCATAATGCCTGAAGATAATATTATCGAAGAAACTGTTGCCGATAAAACTGACTATGAATCCAGAACTGTATCTATAGTAATGTATGAAGAAATGAAAAAGGCCCTTGCCACACTTGATGAAAAATATGTTACACCACTTGTGCTGCAGGAACAGGGCTATAAAATAAGCGAAATTGCTGATTCGCTGAATATCTCCCAGTCAGCTGTAAAAATGAGAATATCCCGTGCAAAAAAGATGATATATGAATTGCTGGAGGCTAAAAAATGAACAATCAGGTAAGTTTTGACAGTCTGCTGCGCATGGCTGTAAGAGAAATGTATACAGAACAGGTAAATTCTATTCCACCAGAGGATAAACTGAAAGAAATTGTGCACCCGTCAGATAAATTAAAGCGCAGAATCAATCAGATAGTGAACAGGGAAACACGCAATGAAAAGCTGATACATATGCACAAAATAGCTTCAAGAGTGGCTGTTATCATATTGATGTGCATATCATTGTCATTTGCAACACTTATGACCGCAGAAGCCGTGCGTGAAAGCGTGGCAACCACAATTCTGGAATGGCACGATAAGTTCACAAGAATTTTTATTGAAACAGATGCTCAACCTGAAAAACTGCCGGAAATAAGGTTTAATTATATTCCGGAAGGGTTTGAATTGGTGGAGGAGGAGAGTATCAAAAGTAATACATATTGTAATTATACTTTCTTCTCTTCAGACAATAATTTTTTAAGAATTCAAATAAGTGCCTCTGCTGAAAACAGTAAAAACACTTTCGATAATGAACGAGCTTCTGTTTTTAAGATAACAGTTGACGAAAGTATAGGTACGTGGATTTCACATAATAGTATAAATTATTTAATTATAAACAATGATAACATTGTTTTTACTATTTCCTGTCGCTGTGCAATAGAAGAAATAATTGAAATTTATAAGAATATAGAAATTTTGTGACCTTTTTCTGATTTGTGTATATATAGTGTACAGGCATTATAAATACATGAGGTAAAGTATATGAAGAAAAGAATTATCGCTTTAATAGCTACAATTATTATTGCAGTTCCTATTTTTACAACAACTGCTTACCGGGCACAACCAAGATGGTCGTTAATTAATTCTGCAACAGCATTATGTATAATAGAAGACGACTATTATATTGCTAGTGTTATTGCGGTAGAAGATGTATATAAAATGGATATTAATGTGAAACTTTATGAAAAGGGACTATTTACTAGTTATACAGAAGTTTCTTCTATATCTAAAACAGTGTACAATTATGTTCACACTGCGAATAAAACATATGATTTTTCTTCTCTTAAAGACTACAAAGTTGAATTAACAGTAAAAGCATATACTCAATCCGGTCAGACTGAAACAGTAACAATTTCAGAAGAATATACCTGACCTTTTAACTTATCCGCCCACAACCATTTAAACAAACCAAATGCCTGTAAAAAGAATAAGACCAATTAATGTAAATTGGTCTTTTTTCTTTTTATCGGGATTTTGCATAAATTTCCTGAGGTGTACCTCATGTTACATTGGCGACAGAAATTGTAAAATTTTATCAATATTTGTCGACAAATTTTTTAAAACTATGTAACTATGGAAGTAACCTTTATGCGAAAACAATGCGAACAGATTTTAAAAAATTTATTTCACGATAATCTTATATATACACGCTGTAAATCAGGCTACACACAGGCCGCTATGGCAGAGGTGCTGATGATGGATGTTCGCTCTTATGTAGAGCTGGACCACGGCTGCTCCGGTTGCAGTGCTTTGACCTTATGTCTTTTTCTTATATTTTGCTGTAAGGACCCCACTGAATTTCTCTGCCAGCTGAAAATTTCTATAGAAAGGTATACAAATAATGCAGCTTAAAACAGATTTTTCATCAATCTATACAGTGCTGTTACCTATAAAACCAATAGGAAATTACAAAGGTTTTCAGCAGCTTGTATCTATAATTGAAAAAATTTTAGAGCAGGGAAAACTGCAGTATAATCTGTCTCACGATATATATCCGTATGTAGCCGGGATATATGATTGCAAAGAAAACTCCATAGAAAGAAATATCAGGACATTATTATTGAATATGGATATCAAGTCTTTGAAAAAATTGACAGGTCAAAACATACAAAACGAAATCACTGTCAGCCAGCTTATTGATATTCTGGTAACGTATATTTTATTTAAACATATATAATAAGAATAATTGGTATAAAAACTATTTTGTTTACTCTGTTTGTTTTATTTTTGATGATTTCTACAACAATTAATTCGGTAAAGAATGCAAAATAAAAAACCGACTATGTTTTACACATAGTCGGTTCGCTATTTGATTTGATAACTTCTATTTCTATTACCATTCATAATTCCAATATTTGACAATTGAACAATAGTCTAGCCCTTTTTGTGAATAATAATAGTGGTAAGAGTCAGTTAGTGCGCTGAACAAATGATTCGATGATAAATAATGGTTTGTCCGAAATTATATTTCTAACAATCCGTAAAATTATTACGGATTGTATTGACTTCTAGGTTCCAGATGGATATAATAATGGTGAAAAGGAGTGACTAGAATGCTGAAACTGTTTGAAGTTACGGGTTTTAAGAGCTTTAAAGAGACAGTTAGAATCGATTTCGCTGATGTCCGTGATTACAAGTTCAATTCGCATTGCGTAACAAACAATTTAATTAGTAAAGCTATTATTTATGGAAAGAATGCTGTAGGCAAGTCTAATTTTGGTCTTGCTCTATTTGATATTGTATCGCATCTTTCGTCTAAAAATGTATCCCCTAATATGTACGATTACTATTTGAATGCTGCTAATTTAAATGATTATGCAGAATTCAGATATATATTTGAGTTTACTGAGGGAACAATTGATTATAGTTATTGGAAAGATGAAAAGCAATCTCTAGTTTACGAAAAACTTTTGTTGAACGGTGTTTTGCTTTATGAGTATAACTATGCTAAAAACAAAGGACATACAGAAGGAATTAAAGCTCTTGCGCCAACGCTGAACTGGGCTTTCCAGGACATGGATTGCATTTTGAAGTATGTTATTAATAACACCGTGCTTGACGATCAACATCCGTTGCGCTGTATGATGAGATTTGTCAATAATATGCTTTGGTTTAGAAGTCTTGATGAAAATCGTTATATTGGCTTTAAAACAAAGAGTACAGATTATTATGATTTTATTTTCGAAGAGAAAATCCTTCGTGAGTTTGAGACCTTCCTCCATGCTTCTGGTGTGGAAGATAATCTGGTTGTAAAGACTAACGTAGATGGAAAACGAGTTCTCTATTTCGATACCGACATTCCGCTTCCGTTTTTTAAGGTTGCTTCCAGCGGAACACGCGCACTGTATACTTTCTTTTATTGGTATAAAACAGCAAAAGATGTGTCCTTTATGTTTATTGATGAATTCGATGCATTCTATCATTTCGAACTTGCAGAAAGTATTGTAGCTATCCTTGAGAAGATGAGTAACACGCAAGTTGTTTTGACTTCTCACAACACTAATTTGTTGACAAATAAAATCATGCGTCCAGATTGCTACTTTATCCTGACCAAAGATAAGCTTACTGCATTGGCAAATGCAACTACAAGAGAACTTCGCGAAGGTCATAATCTTGAAAAATTGTATATGAGCGGTGAGTTTTATGGTCAGTGAGAAGAGCAAAATACTCGTGCTCGTTGAGGGTGAAAAAACAGACTACAAACTGATGGATCGCTTGCTTCAGATGTATGGTATTGGAAAGAGTCATGAGATCGTTTCGTACAACACCAACATATATACTTTGTACAATCAAATGTTCCGAGATGGAGACCCTGAATCTGTAGATATTCTTCAAATCTTGAAAGAGCATGAGTCTGATGAAACTAAGAAAAAGATATTTGATTGCCGATATTCAGATATTCTTTTGATCTTTGATTTGGATCCGCAGGATCCTGCTTTTACGGCAGATAAGATTCTGGAAATGGTATCCTTTTTCGTAGAATCTTCTGACATGGGAAAACTCTATTTGAATTATCCCATGGTGGAAGCGTTTTATCACATGAAAGACATACCCGATGTCGCGTACGATAGTTACATAGCTACGCTGGAAGAACTTCGAAATCGTAAGTACAAAGAACGAGTAAACAAAGAAAATCGAAATCACGACTACTCGAAGTTTGCAACTACCAAAGAAGAGTGTTCGGCTGTTATTAAGCAAAATATCGATAAGGCATGGCTTTTGTCAGAAACGGAACGTGTTGTGGATGGAATTGTCAAGATACTTCCGGACGCTATCAATGTTTTGAAAGCACAGTTAAAAAAGATAGAAGAGGAACAACTTGTTTCTGTATTATGTACTTGCGTTTTTTACATTGCAGATTATAATCCAAATTTATTAACATAAACCAAAAACACACTGGGTGGCTTGAATGAGTCGCCCAGTGTGTTTTTAATGGTATGGTTTTATATTTATATTGAGAAATTCTTTGATTTACAATGTAAATGATGTATGCAAATGAACGTTGTATATAACAAATACAGAGCCATTTCCTAACTAGTTACTTTATATAAAGACTAACGAATAGTTTTCATCCGTTGGTTTTTATATTATGTATTCATAATAATTATATGTGAAAAAATGAGGTTTTCCGGTACGATTTCGGTACGCTTCAATTTTGCGGTCGAAAAAGTGGCTATTTTACTAGGTTTTTTGCAACCATGTAGATTTCAAGTCCCTTCATCCGCACCAGAAAACGATTTCAACAATAATTTCTTCAGTATTTAAAATAGATATATAATTGCTGTTAATTTTAACGAATTGTCCTTTTTATTTGTCTTTTTCATAGTGGTTCCTCCTTGTTTATGTGTAAGTAAGGTTCTTAAGATTATAATACATTAAAAAGGGGATTGAATGGTCTCCCTGCAGGCGACCAATCTTTCTTGTTTGATTTGATGATAAACCATACAGATTTAAAACTGTAACTTATGTTGATATATCAGTAAGTAAGAAAAAAATCTTGTGATAATGTCATTAAGTTAAGTCAGAGTATTCAATTTATAAAATTGAATACTCTCTTTTTTCATTATTATACTGATATAATTATATTAAGATTTTTAACAGCCTGGAGCCTTTATACATCGTTATACTGATTTAGTTGCTAAAATGCGAAAAATTAAAAATAGCTATACAGAAATCTTAAAATCATATGGTTATCATGACATTTATATAGATACACCAAAAGTTTATAGAGAGGAAGATAGTGGGGATATTGAATTATTAAACACCCAAAGGAACCTATATTTTTGGTTTGGAGATGGATGACGATAGTTTAGGTAAAAAAAGATTAAAAATACAATTGAAATAATAGAATAAAGACAGATATATGAACAATCACCGTGTATATACCTTTTTATTGCACTGAAATTGAAAATTAGGTGGGAGAATAGGATAAAAATGTGGATTTCAGTTACTTCGCTAAATATAAGTTTAGCGAAACCAAGGGAGGAAAAACGAAGCGCACTGCTGATAATATATAAAAACTAATTAAAAAATATATAATTAAACCGGCAGTATAACATTGTTATATTGCCGGTTTAATGCTTTTTTATTCTTTTGGTAATGCAAAAACAGCTTTTACCATAAAGATTTAATTTTTTGTTCTGAAAATATCGGTGAAAAGTTTATTTGCTTTACATCGACATTCTTGTTTATATCAGCCTGAAAATGTCTTATCAGTACAGCTGAAGTTCAGAAATTGAAGTATCCTGATACCATCTGCCCCGGTATACGGCTTTGATTGTAAATATTACGCTTTGGGTTTTAACAGGTTCAGCAAATTCAATCTGCTGTTGGCCGTAAATATCTTCCAGCGCAACGTCAATGCTGCTGCCGTCTGCAAATGTGACTGTAAGTTCGGATGGTCTGGAGTTTACATCGTAGAGATGCTCATCCTGCTGATAGCCTGCATTGATACTAAAGCCAGACACCAGATATGTATCATCAAGTGTGACCGTCAGTGCTTCCCCTATGCCCGGGCCGGACACAGCTTCAGACCATGCAGTGTCAAGCTGACCATCAAATACATTTTCCGGTGAATAAATCAGCCAGTATTCAGGTTCTTCCAGATGTGATGTGGCTGTAACAGACACAACAGCCTGTGGAGTTACAGCAGGAATTTTGCTGAAGGATATTTTACCTGTCTTTACACTATATCCCAGAACAAATACAATCACAAACACTATAATATATTTCAGCGGATTTTCCTTTTTGCCGACAACCGGAGTTTTTACATCCTGTGTATCATCGGTATTGGCAGTTTCTGTTTTTTTATCAACAGGGGTGGATGCGGCTGATGGAATATAATTTACTTTTGCAATATATGGCGATGCATTTTTACAGACATCAACATCAGTAGTGTAACTGATAGTTCTGTCTGCATGAACACCATACATAATGTAAACTTCGCCATCTTCCCCGGCCATAGAACTGAAATCTGCAAATGAGGCCTTTTTTCCGTCATCCCAGGTAATCCGGTTGGAATCACACATAGCCATAAGACTGTAAAAAACCGTCGGACTTGCAATTTTCACTGATAGCTGTTTTTCAAGAAAATCATTCCAGTTGAAATACGGAATAATATTATCTTCCACGTAATCCTGCACAACATCAAGAATCATATTGTACAAGATTTTATATTGCATTTCATTTTCTTCGGCCAGAGATATCATCCTGTTTTCAAGGTCTGTACAGATGCTGTTAAATTCTTCTTGCTGGCTGGCGTCCATAGCTTCAATTTCAGATGCACCCATCATCGCTATATCGCCACTTTTAACCTTGTCTGACAAAGAAGAAACAACTGCTATACAAAGCAATTTATCTGGAACATCTGCACTGGCAGAAAGTGCTCTGCATCTGTTTAATATGGCAATAAATATTCTGTGAATTTCCGGGCGCAAAGTTACTATGGTATCTGTTGCTTGTGTGGGCATAAAATTCTTCTCCTTTAAACCGGATACTAACTAATCAGATTTCAGTAAGATAAATCAGCAATTCATCATATGCATCATCATCCAGATCCGGGTATTCTTCTAGGATAACAACATCGGAATCATCTTTTTCTTTTGCCACTGTTTCCGTACGGGCTGCAGAAATAAGCTGCTGATAATTCATGTTGTGTTCAGGATTTTCTTCCAGATTATATAATGCTGTATCAAGTTCTGCAAGAAGTAAATCTACAGAAAAATCCTGATTTTCTGTAAATACCTGTTGGAAAAGATTCCATATATTTTCAGGAACCAGTTTTTTTCTGAAACTCTGGGAATAATCCGGGATAAGATAGCTGAAATTCCCACTACCTTTTTCAAACGGCATATCACCACAGGTCAGAACAGAGAATACAAAGTGATACAATGCTTCATCACAGAGTGCCATAGAATCCAGCATATTTGTATTATTATATGGTTTTGTAGCCTGAACTACAGAGGTGTCCTGGCAGAACACGCCATTGTAGCCCCAATTATATACATTAAGCAGCTTTAATGTGTTTTTATTGATGCTTATAAAATTTTCCGGACTGAAATCAGGAACAAGGAAACCGAAGGACTTCAAAAAGTATACCTGGCGCACAACATTATAGCAAAGCCTGATATTGTCTGACAGACTTGTAGCTTTCAAATCTTTTTCAGGAATACTGTCCACATCTCTGGCAGACAGTATGTTTTTTGACAACAATTTTTCTGTATTTACCACTTTTTCTGTATATCCGGCAAAAAGTGTCTTTTCCTTGTCGTAATACAACATGTCCACCGGGGCGTTTACCCAGGTAATTTCATTCAGTCTGGTCAGTGTGCGGATATGTTTTATCATATACTCATCAATTTTTTTGCTGTTCAATATTCTTATCTGCAGCTTGTTGTCAGCCATCACAGTATAGGTAGTTGTCTGGAGATTGTCATGTTTACGTGTTCCTATTATAACTTTTTTGCCATCTTCTTTATACAGGTTTGTACTATTTTTCAATGTGGAAGATTTTTTTGGTGCAGAAAATGAAATCATACTGTTTTTCTTCATCTGGTCTTTCAGAGGCGATGGCTGTGGGTAAATAAACTGCTCATTGACAAGATTGTAAACATCTATATCCAGCTTGTTTAAAATAATACGGGCTATCAGAGTGATATTGCCTGTAACAACAACAGATTTCTGTATTGAACTGGACCCGGACAGATAGCTGACCAGAGACCATATATCAGTATTGCGGCGATAGCTGGATTCTCTTTTCTCTTTTATAAAGTCTGTATTTTTTTTGAAATTGTCAGAATAAGCTGTATAACCTAGGTCAAAATCTGTAAAAGCTTTAACTTCAGCAGTATATGTCTTGGGCAAAAAAACCTGCCCGTTATTTAAAGCTTCCTTTACTTTGTCTGGAAACTTTTTCATAAAATACGCTGGGTCCACAACAATTATATCATATTTACTGAATATATCCGGCATAATCCATATGCCTCCTTTGAAAAGTTATTCTTCTGATATTGCCGCTTCCAGATTATATTCTCCAAGAGCAGCATCGTTTTCCATAAAAACTGTTTTACAGTCCTGTAATGTGTCACACATTATTTTAAGCACATCAAAAAGCTGGGCCAGATTGGTTCTTACCAGGCGAGTGTCATCAAAAAAAGCTTCTGCACCCTGCCCTTTCCAATTTTTCTTAAGTCTTTCAATAATAGCATCATACTCATCAGTTATGTTTGCATATTTTGATACCAGTGTGTTTTTCATATCTATTGCTTCATCAAATGCTTTTGTATCCAGATAAACAAATCCACGGTCGTCCAAAATGTCACCTCGTTTTAAAATTTAATAAATTTCAATTTTTTCAAATCATCTTCCTGAACATTGTAGTAATATCCGTCATACTTGCTGCATTTTGCATATTCTGTTTTCAGTTCGTCAGGATTCAAGATTCCGAAAACAGAATGTTCACCTCTGCTTGCCCTGAATTCAGCTATATCATCAAACAGGAATGCTGCATCCATCGCACCATTGATAACATCGTATTTGCCTTTGTCCACAATATTCGGAACATCTGTAAATACAAACATATAGTTATATTTATCTGCATTGTCCAGCATTTCTTCAAAAACCCACTTGCGCAGATTGTTGGCATGGCTGTTATCCCTATAGAAGGATTTGGACTGAATCAGAAATACTGTAGGCGGATTGATTTTAATTTCTGCACACTCTTTGCCCACCGGAGGATATTTCATTTTGATATATCCTTCTTCTATGATATATGAGATAAACTCCAGCACGCTGTATGTAATGGCAGACTGATGGCTGTATTTATCATACAGTTTGTCCATTTCTTTTCGGCTGTCATCAAAAAATACAAAACGGATATCAGGTGCTTTGTCTTTCAGTTGCCCCAGCATACCATTCAGAAAATTCATTTTTTCGCCGGTTCTGCTTTTCTTATTATATACGGCCACTGCGCGCACATTGCCTGTGTCCAGTGTTACAGGTTCAGATTTACGGTAATCCAGACCAAACAGCAACTCACTGTCTGTCCTGCTGTTTATTTTACCATTTCTGCAGTGCCGGGCAATATTTTCCATGGTAATCACTGCAGGTAGCGCATGCATTCTGCGTGGATGTTGTTTTTTTTCTGCCAGAGAATGTTCTTGATTGTTGTCATAATCCATATCATTATATGGCAGGAAAATCTGACATTCGTGAACATATGGACCGATATTCACAAGACATCTGCCCGGAACATTCACCGGTCTGTCTGTTTTTGTATTGAAAAGAGTGCGGTAATCTTCATCCAGCATAGAAAAAGCAATTTTCTGTTCAAAGTTTGACAACAGTCTGCTGTGTATGCCGATAAGATTATTTGCTGTAATTATAACATTAAGCCCTTTTATAACACCATCGCGGCAAAGGGTTTCCAGCTGTTCCCGGTAATAGGAATAATTCTCATCCTGCAGAAACGGAGTAATATTGTCTATTATCAGGGTTATATGAACCGGACATTTTTCCGGGTATTTTTCTGCATATGCCTGATATGTCATATCGCCGATTATTTCTGAAATTTCATTCAGACGTTCTTCGATTGTAGTGAAAACACTTTTGATATATTCTTCATTTGACCTGTTGAAATATGCACACACATTCCCGATTGATGCGAATGAACTCATACCTTGGCCAAAGTCTATGATATATATATCGTTCATATGCTTTTTTGCTTTTTTGTCAGCATTATACAGCATCATAATCAATGTTTTCAGAAACACTGTCTTGCCACTGCCGGAATCACCAAATACTGCAATATTTGTTTTCCAGTTATCGACTGTGAAAAAATCTCTTTTCTGTTCCCGCGGTGAATCGTATATACCCATTTTTATTTTCATAAAAATCACCAATCCTTCCATTCTTTCCAGCCTTCACTGTCTTTATATGTCTGCACTTTGCCATCGGTAAAAGCAATATTTACAGGCAATGGAGCATGGAACACTATATCCGGGGTATCAACTGCATTTTTTCTGGATGCATCACGGAACACCTTGTTTACAGCATTAATAACTGCTTGCAGCTGTGTAGGTGCTTCTTTGTCTGTTTCTCCGGACTTGCCGTTTTCAACAGCCCTGTCAAAAGCAACCTCTGTTGCTTTCTTTTTACCGGCCCAAACCATATTTCTCTTTTCCAGCGCAACCATAAAATCATTATAGCTGTAATTGTCAGAAATCTGTACAGCAAATTTATTGTCTTTGAAAATACTGCTGTCAAATTTGGATTCAGAAATGTATTCAGCTTTAAACCCTTCATGGCCAGAACCGTCGTTTTTCAGGCTGTTCCAGTTAATATGCTTATCAGTGTCAGCGTTGCTGTATACCCAGTCTATGATATGTGGTGTATATCTTTTGTGGTTTTCTATTATGTGGTCCAAACCCAGTGTTCCATCTCGTTTACAGAAAATATAGAAAATCTTGTTTGTTCCGGAAAGTTCATCATATGAAAAACTGGATGCTTTTTGATTTTTCTCCCATTTCAAACCCTGGATATCAAGATTTTTTACAAAGCTTTTATATGAAGCCGCATCTCTGATTAACACTGAAATCTGGTGGCTTCTGAATTTATCCCAGCTGAAACAATCCCATTTAGCAATATGGGGCACATGTTTTTTACATTCATACATACTGTCAAAAGCCTTGAGACAGTTTTCATCCTTATCATAGGAAATATAGATTGTTTCGTTGCCTTTGTTAAAACGGGTATACCGGCTGTTCTTTCTGGCGTATGTAATCTCCAGAGGGATTTCTTCACCCACTTTAATGCCTGTATATCCGGACTGGAAATGATCCAGTCGGGCCCCTGTACCAACCATAAGATATGCACGGCCGTTGCCTGGCATAGATGGGCTGGCCGCAACCTCTGTGCCCAACATTTCTTTTGACGCCTGTTTTGTAGCCACTTTCAGACAGAGACGGGATTTGGAGTTGACCCTGATATCATCTGTGATGGCGCCTTCAATATTCTGTGACACAAGAATAATATGCAGCCCCAGTGAACGGCCCGTACGGGCAATGGTTGTTATCTCTTTTATAAAGTCAACATCATCATTTTCGCTTGAAAAACGTTTCAGTTCAGTAAATTCGTCAACAACAAGTATCAGATGTGACAGCTTAGGATTTTTCATTGTTTTTTGCAGATATTCTATCTCTCTGCGGTCTATTCCCTTGTTGGAAATGTGCTCATCAATATTATCCCATGCTCTGATATAATCGTCAATATTGTCCACTTTCAGCTTTTTGAAAAGGACTTTACGTTTCTGGCTTTCAGCCCGCATAGACTGAAGGAAGTTTTTCAGCATATAAACCGGGCTTGTTCCAGATTCCACATTGTCCACATCTGTTACCTTGCCAACTACATGAGGTAGACTATCAAGTCGTTCTGTAAAACCTCCGCCCTTCATGTCTACCAACAACAGGTTCAGTTCATCCGGACGGAACTGCATACACAGCCCCAGCAGATAAGCTATAACTGTCT
The DNA here is from genome assembly GCA_017436575.1 of Oscillospiraceae bacterium. Taxonomy (GTDB): domain Bacteria; phylum Bacillota; class Clostridia; order Oscillospirales; family Ruminococcaceae; genus RGIG3102. The sequence goes on along the minus strand of JAFSCU010000039.1, from coordinate 33,930 downwards.
CTGACTTACCGGAACCGGTAGTGCCGGCTACAAGGGCATGTGGGCCGTCACCTTTTTCGTGCAGGTCCCAGTATGCCAGACCGGAATCTGTTTTGCCGATTGGTGTTTTAAGGCTTTTTGTAACAGGTGCAACAGCCCTTTGGGTTTCAAAGCCCCAGTTTGCTCTGATACGGCTTTCCAGTGTGTCAGTGGTTAAATCGTGTAATTCAAAATAGCTTACAGAAGATGGCACCTTGGATGCTTCTGCATTTTTTGCATAGTATATAGAAGACAGGAATGCTATTGCAGCAGCAGATTTTACAGTAAAATCTTGCTTGTTTAATGAATATGTGAATATCTTTTGGCCATTTACATTGTCATGAGGAATAATCACAGATTTATTGCCGGTGAAATCAATGATATTATCACAGTATTCAGGCAGATATTCTTTGTATTTTTTTACAAACACAAAACTCATTCCCAGCTTATTGCCCTGTTTTTCCTTTTCAGGCACTTTTGGCAGATATTCTGAAAATGCGTGTTCTTTGATTCCGTGGTCATCGAATATAATAAATACAATATGTGGCATAGGTGATGCCTGACCCTGTTCTTCATCCTGTTTTACAGATGCACGGCTTTCTGCAGTCTGAAGCAAAGCATTCAATACGCCATGAGCACCTTCTTCGTCAAATACAAACTGTGACTTATCCTCAAACAATCCTCTGAAATGAGGCATGAATTTATATTTACCTATAGCTTTTTCTATATTGAGCCATCCAGTTTCCTTATTAAAGAACATAACAAACTGCAGCTTGTCAGGTGAATGATAATAGCACAGCTCTACAATCATTCGGGATATAACGTCAGTGCCTTTTGATTTTAAATCTTTATCAATATTTCTGTCCACTATACCCAGGGAACTATTGTGCTTCAGTGAATACAGCAACGGGGCATTTTTAAGAAAGCGGTATTTTTCTGAAAGATTGTACGGCAGGTCAGACAGATTTGCTTTCACGCCATCTGCAGTGTCTTTTTTGTCTCCTTCGGTTTCATCGCCGATAAACATATGCAGCCTGTCATCTTCCAGGGTGTAGCTTGCCTGTGAGAACACAACATCTTTTTTCTCACCACGTATTTCAAATTTTGAAGGCACCTGATTGGATGTACCTATACGGAAGGTCAGGAAATCCTCATCGTTTTCTGAACGGGAGTAAATGTTGTCATTAAGTGAAAACATACCGTTGCCATCATCTTCAACCAGTGTTGTAACATCAGGATAAAGCTGGTCCATTTTTACTGCATCAGTTTCCTGGCGTGCCTTGATTGCAACAATAAGCTTATTTATGTAATCTTGGTAATGGTTTTTCCAGTCGGCCAGGTCTTTTGCGTATTTTTTCTTCTGTTTGTTCCAGTTGATAACAGTGGTTATAAGGGCAGGAATCATAGCAACCATACCATAGCCGCCTGTCATAAATGCGGCACTGAAGCCCATCATAACACCAACAGAAATCAGAGTAGGCATCAGCAGGGAAATCAAACTGCCTTCTGCTTTTTTAGGCGGGTCTGATGGCGGTATAATGCTGACCGGTGACTGGTCAAACCGCCACAGCATACGTGTGCTGATATTGTATTCAGGATAAACAATTTCTTCTTCCTTTTCAGGGTGGAAAGCATCGATTATTCTGGAAATATTCTGCCGGCCACGCGGTTTAATCACACCGGTTTCATCAAAAATTATACGTGTTGCATTTACAAAACCCAGGTCACAGATTGGCTTGTCTTCATCTATAAAAATCCTGTACTCATCTTTGTCTGTGGTGTCATCCCGTAAAAAACAGGATGTCAGCTTGATATGGCTATAGTATTCCCTGCCCTGCTCATTTTTTGCCTTTTTAACCAGACATGCTGAATAAACTGCCCTGCAAATATCATAAATGTCTTTATTGGCAAGGTCTTCTTTTGCCATTTTGGCCAGCCCCTGTTCAATGCCTATCATCAGCTGGCTGAATTTTATATCACGTAAAACATAAAGCTCTATATTGTAGGACATACGTTTTTTTTCGTCTATTTTCTGGGTGAACTGTACACCGATTAATATTTTATTGTTCTCCATAAAAAACCTCTGGATTATTTTTCAATATTGAACACAGGGAAACCTGGTGTGTCAGGTATCTGTACTTTTTTTATATCTGAAAGCTGAAAATCTGCGTGTTCAAATTCCTCTGAACTGAAATTTGGAATTTCAACATAAATATTTTCAACTGTTGTCTGCTGGATTGGTTCAAAGCTCAGCAATACCGGTGTAAGTGGCAGTATTTCATCCATCTTGATTTCAGCAGGCATCACTTTAGATATCTCTGCCTGCTTTACAACAGGTACATCCGGCATATGAACTGCCATATGCAGAATTGCTGGGATTGTAAAGTTATATTCCTTTATAACAGATACAGATACTTCCGGAATTTTTTCTTGTTTAATCTCAATATCTTCCGTTTTGTATCCGATATGTGGCCGGACAGGAATATATTCTGCTTCAATTTTCTCCACAACCGGCCGTGCAAGCGTGGATTGAGGGATTTCTGTGATATTTCCGGGATTAACATTGACTGTGCCCTGTATATCCGCCTGCGGTATTTCCACCGGTGCGACTGCTTTCCCTGCCAGCTGTACTGCTGCAGGGGCGATTTCTTCTGTGCCGGTAATATCTTTTATGGCGGCTGGTATATATGCCAAAGTAATTTTTGCACTGCCCTGTATATCCGCCTGCGGTATTTCCGCCGGGATAACTGCTTTCCCTGCCAGCTGTACTGCTGCAGGGCTGATTTCTTCTGTGCCGGTAACAGCAAAACCATATTCCGGTATTGCCACCAGCGTCACTCCGGCATTATCCACTGACAAAGCCGGAAAAACTATCGTATTATTGACTATAGTCTGAGGCAATATAATTGCCTCAGACTTGCATTCAACATCTGCCAATGTAACAGGGATTATTTTCACTCCGGTTACTTCTGGCATCTTTTTGTACAATTCATGGTCTTTGGAGATAACAGCAAATTCACCCTTCAGTTTCAGCAAAACTTCTGTCATTTCATATTCAAAAAGTTCCTTGATGTCTGTATATTCATTTGTATGTTTCATATAAGAACCTCCGTAAATTTATGTCATCTCCCTGCCACAGTTTAGCCTATCTGTTTTGGCAGGCTTTCTGCAATTTTGCTGTCAGCACTGTTAATCTGCTGCTGGTTGTTTTCCAGCAGAGTTACCAGTGCCAGAACTGTTTTCTTCATATCTTCTGCAATATAGTTGTATACTGCCACATCGATATAATTTTTCATTGCGTTTTTGCTTTCGCCTGTCCAGCCTTTTGTGGCAGTATCGAATTCGTTTTTAAAGTTTTCTGCTACTGTTGCATATCTTTGTGCAATCTGTTCAATCTGTGTAATTGCTCCATCCACTGCAGGATAGTATATTTTCATATTATCAGCCATGATTAGTCTCCTTGTTATATATTTCCTGTTTTAATTATTCGCCTGCGCTTGGGTTTCTGTTTGCTTCACCCAGTTTTGGGTCAACGTTGCGGAGGAACTGCTGTTCCACATCAGCCATAATTTTCTTGATGTTGGACATCAGGGAGTTGTTGGCTGCTGTAAGGCTGTCGCTGATAATAGGTTTAACTTTGCTAACATAGAATTCTTTAAAACCTTCATATGCGTCGCCTTCAAATTCTTTTGCCAGTCCTGTCAGAATAACATCGTCCAGTTCTGTAACAATGGAATTAAGTTCTTTGATGCAGTTGTCTACTGCTGTATCAGCATTTGCTTTAACCTGTGTAGAAAACATAAAGCCTTCTGTTGTTGAAGATGATGAAACTACTGTTGCCATAATAAATTCCTTTCTTTTTGCGGTTATATGTAATTTATTTAATATTTTTTATCAATTGTTGAAGTTCTTCATATTCGTTGAAAACTGTCTGATATGAGGTTTTTGCAGAAGCCAGTGTCTGTGAAATAACCTGCAAAACCGTCTTCTGTGCGTCCAGTGGCTGGCGCAGTCTGGTTTCACACAGGTTAACCAGCTGGCGCCCCGACGGGGTATCAAAGCCTTTTTTCACCGTGCCCAGCATCTGTTCCACATCGTTGTTCAGTGAATCCAGTTTTGTGCTTAATTCTGAAAAATCCCTGATGGCCGCGTCAAAGGCTTCCTGGTCCAGCACAATATCCTTTTTGAGAGTGCTCATAATGGCTACCTCCTGAATTGTGCATAACTGTCAACATATCTGAGGACAGCCTGTCTGTCATTTTCAGAAAGAAGATTTGCAATTTCTCGTGCTTTGTAGTTTTTACCCTGTTCCACATAAAGGCGTGCCCTGAACACCTGTGCCAGTGAATCAGACGGGTCTTCAAAGCTACGCGCCTTGAAATACGCAAGTGCTTTAGCATATTCTGCCTGCACCCGGTCAGTATAACCTTCCTGTTTCATTTTCAGTGCAGTAGCTGTGTACAGGCCGTGGTGTGCATAGAATCTGGTTTCACTGTGTTTCAGTGTATTGGCAATTTCTATTGCTTTTGCATAGTCATCTTTGCACATATATGCTGTCATAAGTGTAAACCGGGCTTTTTCCCTGTCTGCGACAGTAAGTTCATATGCCTCTTTTTCGGTTTCTGCGTCCTCTGCATCATCGCCGGATGAAAATTTGTTTTCAGTGCGGAACACTGATTCATCATATTCATAATACTCGTTGCCGTCTTCGTCATATGCAATTTCGGCACTCCGTCTGATCATATCCACGTCTATCATACCTGTGTCCATCATCTCCTGGAATTCATCCATTCCCTTCTGGATAGCATCATAGGTTTCTTCATCTATATAGCCAGGGTCGGTATCGTATTCTGCCGCTTCTTCCACAGGCACATAATCATCCTCTGTGCCATAAGTCAGTTCGACAAACGGCTTTAGATAATCAATTACCTTGTCATAATCGCCCTTTTCAATGAGAAGTGTTGTAAGTGTCAGTATACCTGCAAATCTGTCTTCTTCAGAAATATCGTCAGAGTTGCAGTAGTCTTCCAGCATTTTCACAGACTTGTCAGACACTTTTTCCTCCGGTGTTGTAGCAGTAAATTCATCTTTCTGCATATTGAGCAGGATACGTTCTTCTGCCGTAAGGTCAACATATTTTTCAGCATCCAGAAGAACTTTCAGCGCTTTGTCATTATCCCCTTTTTCCTTCAGCAGATTTGCATACAGCAGATAATTGTCAAAGTCAGAAGGGTCTGTGGCAAGAAGCTGTGCTGAACATTTTTCAGCATTTTCAAAGTCTCTGAGAATCAGGTACATATTGAACTTTTCCCTGATAATCTGTGGGTGCAGGCTGACTACACCTGATGTATCTGCTTCATCACCTTTTTTCAGGTAAATCCGGGCTGATTTTGTATCTCTGCGGCCTATGCAGATAGATGCCATTTTGTAGTACATACGCACCAGCACATCTTCGCGGCATCCCAGTCTTTCGGCTTCCACATACTGTTCAAAAGCTTTTGCAAAGTTTTTTGTATAGTAAAAGGCTGTACCGTATGTATAGGCTGTATCACCATTGTCCGGGTCCAGTTCTCTTGCTTTTGCAAAATACTGCAGGCTTTCTTCATGTCTGCCCTGGGACAGGGTGATAACCCCTGTATGGAACAGTGCATGGATGTTGCCCGGTTCCGCTTCAAGCACTCTGCCGTACCATTTCAGCGCCTCGTCATACTGTCTGTTTGCAAAGGCGGTGTCTGCAAAGTGCAGATGCTCCTCTTTGTTCTGCTTGAAATCAATTGTATTATTAAAATTGGTCATCTTGTATATTCCTCTCTTATCGGAGTATTCGGGTAAGGGTTGGCTGGTTCGGATCTAAAAGGTCCAAAACTAATTTTGTAATGGTATCACAAGGGTCATCAGACAATATTCCATTGGCAACATCATCCCATGTGCCTTTTTTCCATACCTTGGAGACCGCTTCCGCAATCTTATCATCAAAGCCGCTTGTAGCTGCATATGAAGAAATGACTTTTCCAGTTTTTCCAGTAGCATCCAAATTAATAAGTTCGGTTATTATAGCCTTATTAGACGATGCACCTACCATATTATCAATCAGATGGGTCATTTCATGGGCCATTAATGATGAGAAATCATTACAGCCCTCAGGGCTGGCGCCAATAGCTACCATGTCATTAAGATATCTGATACCCTCATCATAATTAGATGCAAGAACATCATTAACCACAATACTGTTGTTATATTTCGAACCAAGCCAATCTAACATCTTGCGCCGGTTCTGGTCATTTCCCGCCATATCCGGATTAAACACCACTACACTTGCCAGACTGTCATCAGCAATATCTGTCCGATACTTTATAACATCGTCTGCATACTGTTTTGCCACATCATCAGTTACATTGGCTACAGTTTTTACGTAATCAGTAATATCGGATGTAATCCGGTTTTTCATAGCCCCCTGTGTAGTCACATAGCCAATTTCCAAACCAAGCACTCTATTTTTAAGCGCTACTATTGTATCGCCAATTTCATTAACAGCGCGTGAATCCATACCATTGAAATAAGAGCCTTTGACAAGATTATTATCATACAAGTGTTTCCGCACGTTGTTGTTGTATTCTAAATCAACAATGCCTTTTGTGCCAGGTTTTAATGGTGCAACATCCGGGTCCATCTTTTTGGAATATACATCCAATACTTTAGCAGGCGGTGTTGCCGCGTCTCCCAATACAGCATTTCTGAACTTGTTTGCGTATTTGTCTACAGGGATTGCTTCTGTTGCCTCGCCAATGGCAAAATCCATCATCATAGACGCAGGGTCCAACGCCTGATTACGAACTGCCTTCCAGTTCACACCTTTTTCTGTGTCAAAGGTTTCTATAGCTGCCGCCAAACCACGGGTTGCAATACCACTGCCAACTTCAGCCATACCTTTTCCCAAATAGCGGACAACCACTGGTGTTTCTCCAAAAATTCCGGTTGCTGCATTACCTATGTAACCACCGATATAGCCTGTAACTGCGCCCGCAAGCACACCTTTAATAGTTTCATCTAATATCTGCCATCCGTCTACTATCTTTCCTTTATCTCTTATCTGCGTTGTAGTAGCTCGTGTAGCGGCCAAAATACCACCGCCAACTGCAGATACCAAAACAACCCCCACGCCAGGAAAAAGAATGAGTACCCGGGCAGAACCCACAGCAACGATAGCGGTCACACCGATGTTAACAACGTCATACCAGTGTTCATCCCACCATTTCTGGCCTTCTTCGGTCCGTAAATAACTGTTTATAATAAGACCTACAGGACCACCAAGTGCAAAACTGATGATTTCGTTTTTATGGTCAGTCAGAAAATCCCAGGCAGAATCAAGAGATTCACCTACAAACTCTATCACTTGCTCATACCACGGTGCGTCTGCTGTCATAGACTGCGGATAAAGCAGATATACTTCTTTGCGGTTCTGGGCCACCATTACTGCCACCCGGTTGTCTATGCTGGCAACAGTATTGATAAGGCTGCTGTATTTATCGTTTACTCTGCTTACATAATATATCCGCTCTTTTTCAGACGCAATACGGGCATCCACACTGGCCATAGCCGCAGATAGATTGCCCACGCCACCGTTCAGGCTGTTCGTGGCTGTTTTTACCGCCTTGAAATCAGCTATAACATCTTCAATGCTGTTATTCAGTTGTGTCATGGTATCGTGGAAATCGTCCAGGGTGGCACCTCCGCCGAAACCGCCTCTGCCGTTAATTTCTATTCTCATAAAAAACCTCTGTATCAATAAATCAGTTTTTTAATTATCGTCATTTCAAACAGATAGCTGCGCATTTTGGATTCCAGCCTGTCCTGCTGTGCATTGCAGTTTTTTATTTTTTTGTTCAGGTCTTCAACCTCTGCATTCAGCTTTTTAATCTGTGATGTCAGTGATTCTATATTTTTTTCAACATTGCTTTTTTCTTTTTTAAACTCTGAATAAGCGCTGCCGGAATTTACATCTTCAGAAACAGATTTTGTGTAAAACGCAGTGCTTATGCTGGCAGCCGGTGCACCGCCTGACAGCCTGATGCTTTCCCTGTAGGCTCCATCTGCTTTTTCTGCTTTTTTGTTGGCAGCTTTTACAGTATCCGGAATATCAGTTGAAAACCATCCGCCGTTACCGTCAAACATTTTGATTATGTCTTTTATTCCAGCCAGACGTTTTTCCAGGTTTTTCTTCTGTACGGACTTGGTGCTTATGGCAGTTTTTTTCTTTTTTCTCTGGGAAACATAGCTGGCCTCTTTCTTTTCAGACCGGCGTTTCTCTGCCGCAGCATTTTCATATTTGCGTTTGTAGGAATTATATGTATCCATCAACGCGTCCTGAGAAAAATTGTTGTATGACATAGAAAGCTCCCTTTCAGTTAAAATCTGCATATTTATTTTATAACTGTAATTATATTAAATAAAAACTTATTTTTAAACAAATTTCCGTGCTTTTTGTCAAATTTGTATAAATCACTAAAAAAAAATATTATTTTTGGGATTTACAACATAAGCCGATTCAGTACAAAAACTGCATCTACTTTATACAGCCACTGCTGATGTTCTGCCTGTAACGGTTTTATATAATAGTAATATATAACGCTACCCGTATTATATATACTATATCCTGTTCTGACAGTTTTCTGCCTCTTTTTTTCATAAATATAAAAATCAGTTTATATTTTCATCAAAACGATAAAAAGTCCCCTGAAAATTTGGCAATAATATGCATAGAATATTAATCGTTTGTATATGTATACTATTTATATATCATATACCCAACAAGACATTATGATATGAGCAGGAGATTTTTTATGCAGAATTTCGATTGGAGCGGATTTTTGAACAATGATTTTGTGGTAGAAACCCGTACATATAAAGATTACAAAGATTTTATTTCAGTATGCTCATCCAGAGGTTTTTCCTGGCAACAAGGAAAAAAACTGTCTGATTTTGACGCATTTATGCGTGTACAGCGGTTGCCGGTCCTGCTGCAGGATTCTTTGTACATATACCGCGATAAATCCCGGCCAAAACGGCTGGGTTACAGCCCTGTGATGCACAGCCATATTAAAGTAACCGCCTGGCAGATTCAGGAAGCAGCCCCTGCTTCACCACCTGTTTTCAGCTGGGATAACTTCAGAAATCAGCTGATATCAGTCAGCATTTACAATGCGGCTGCATTTGATAATTTTACAGCACTGTGTGAAAAAGAAAATATAACATGGCCAGAGGGCGAAAAAGCAGCAAGCTATAAATATGCGTCTATCGCACCAAAGGGCGGGCCTGTATATATTACTTATGGTGTAATATACCCAAGGACAATGAGCTACTCTCTTGACGAGAATACCTGCAAATACTATGCCCCACATATTGTGGAATGGGAATACACACCGCCCGCAAAAACAGATACTGTGGTTAAAAAACAGGAAAATAAACCTGCCGCCAAAACACAGACTGAAAAGCCAAAACCAAAACCTGTACCTGAATTTACATGGGATTATTTCCGCCTGAAAAAAATAGCTGTACGAATTGACAGTGAAGCTTCATATACAAACTTTATGCAAGCCTGTGCGTTCCAGAGGCTTAAATGGGAAGGCGGCAGCCTGCCAGAGACAGTGCGCTATGCATATGTTTCAGAACAGGTAAAAACTTTATTCGGCACAAAAGGCAAAACTATCTACATTTATTACAGCAACGACAAAGAAAGTGCCATTGCCAGCACTTCTGAAGAAAAATACTGCAAAGACCGCTCTATGCAGATTGTTGACTGGAAAGGCACATCTCCTGTAAAAGCAGATACAAAGCCTGTGACAGAATTCAACTGGCAACGGTTTAAAGACAGATTGATTTCAGTATCTGTTGACAATCAGGCTGCTTATGATGATTTCATAAAGGAATGCTGTACACAACAAATCTGCTGGTTTGATGGCAAAACAGCGGATACCTACAGTTATGACACTCTGCGCAAAGGCAAGAAAACTATTTATATCTTTTACGGAACCATAGCAGACGGAACAATATTTTACTCCTACGATGCAAAGGTCTGTGAACGATATACACCACAGGTTATCCGGTGGAAATACACACCGCAGGTGCAGCCAAAACCACAGCCCAAGCCGGAATCTAAACCACAGCCAAAAACAGAACCTGTGCCCGAATTTACATGGGATAATTTCCGTAAAAGGAAGGTGGCCGTACGTATTAACAACGAAGCCACATATACAAACTTTATAGATAACTGCACTTTGAGATGCCTGAAATGGAGCGACGGAAAAAACGCAAAAGAAGTTTCATATGAATTTTTCGCTCTGACAAACAAAACTTTCTTTACCAACCGTGTAAAGGATTTTTATATCGCTCATAATGATAAAAAAGCAAATTCCATCATATGGACAAGTGACGAAAAATATTGCAAAGACCATTCCATACAGATTGTGGACTGGATATACATACCACCTGTTTTCAGCTGGAGTGGGTTCAGAAACAGAGAGATAGCCGTGCGCATAGACAGTAAAAGGGTTTATGATGACTTTATGCAGGCCTGTGAAGACAACAATCTTAAATGGAAAGATGGTAACAGAACAGTTGCCTACCGTTATGCTTATTTTGCAAAAGGTGGCAAAACCTTCTACGTGCTTTACAGTGACGAGACAGAAAACGCCATTGCGAAGACCGCTGATGCGGATTACTGTAAAAAAAATTCTATGGTAATTGCAGACTGGGAATGCAAGTACCCAGCAAAACCGGCTGAAAAAGCTGTAAACACCTTTACCTGGGAGTTGTTTAAAAACAGACAAGTTTCGGTATCGGTTGACAGTAAAGCAGCTTTTGACGACTTTATGTCACTATGTGACAGGCAGAACATTACCTGGTCAAACAGTAAAAAAACAACATCGTCTAGTTTTGATTCTATTCGCAAAGGCAAAGAAACAGTCTATTTTATTTATGGTATAAATAAAGAAGGAACAATAGATTTTACGAGTTATCCCGAAGCATGCGAACGGTACACTCCACAGATTCTGCAGTGGAAATATACACCACCTGTTTTCAGCTGGGATGCTTTCCGTAACAGACAAATCGCCGTACGTATCGACAGTAAAAGAGTTTATGACGACTTTATGCAGGCCTGTGAAGAACAAAGGTATACATGGCCATTCGGTACAAGAACAGTGGCACGCCGCTATGAATATTTTGAGGATGAAATATTTTACATTCATTTTGCTTATGAAGATGAAGATGAAACTGCAATTGGATGGGATTACGAGTATTACTACAAAGAGCATAACATAACTATTGTTAACTGGGACTGTAAATACCCTGCAAAACCGGCTGAAAAGCCTGTAACTGCCTTCAGCTGGCAACGGTTTAAAGACAGACTGATTTCTGTTTCTGTTGATAATAAAGAGGCCTACGATAACTTTATGCTGGAATGTGACAAACGCGGCATTACCTGGTATGATGGCGTTAAAGCAACAAATTATAGTTATGCCTCTGCCATCGAAGACGGCAAAATAGTTTATATTTTTTATGGCACCAATATAGATGGTACTATAGATTTAGCGAATGATTCCGAAACATGTGAAGAATATACCCCACAGATTCTGCCGTGGAAATATACACCGGCACCGCAGCCAAAGCCAGCGCCGGCCCCACAGCCCAAACCACAGCCTGCAGCGGGTTCCGCTGTAAAAACACAGGTGGAAAAAGAATATGTTCCTTATCTGGACTGGGATGGTTTCAGAAACAAGCAGTTCGCGGTTGTCATCGAAAACGAACAGGCTTACTACAACTTTATGGCAGCCTGCGAAAAGCGCAAATACCTGTTGAACCACAAGAGCCCTATGACAAGTACCGCGCCGGAAAACGAATATCCTGTATATGTTTATCGCAAAGGTCCTTCCCTGTATGACATTGCTGTTACTTCCAATTACAAAACAATCAAAAAATTTACAAGCAGTTTTGCATACTGGAAAAAACCGGCACCTTCTGTCGATAGTATTATTGATGACCTGGAGGATGACATAGACGAATTTCTGGACCGGATAGATGAAGAAGAAAGCCAGAATTTTACAAACTACCTGAACAAACTGCGCTGATAGTGACAATTTGAACAACAAAAGCTCTATGGCAAGCAGCGCCCCGTAAAACGGCTATCCTGTATATGTTTATCGCAACGGCCCTTCCATGTCCGGTATTGCCGTTACTTTCAATTACAAAACAATCAAAAAATTTACAAGCAGTTTTGTATACTGGAAAAAGCCGGTATCTTCCACATAAAACAGCGTTGCGAGCCATTTTACCCATATGGACAGCGAATGGAACGCCTTTCTGGAGCAGTTGTACAAAGACCAATAACAGCAACAAATCCTGCTGTATGACAAAAAACAAAGATAAAAACGGGAACAGACTGTAATCAGTCTGTTCCCGTTTTTATCTACCCTGTTCCTATTTAAAATCTCTGTCCAGAAGCAAGCCTATAGCTTCTTTCACACCGCCACATCTCATAGTAACATCAAGAAAAAGTTCAATATCTTCCGCGCCAAAAGAGCCACTGTCCATTCTTTGTCTGCATTTCTGTGTACAGCCATGCTTCTGCTTTTGTGTTCATAGGTTATTCTTCTTCATCCTCCAGGCCCATAAGGAACCGTATGGCTTCTTCAACACTGCCGGTTCTTATAATCAAGTCAAGAAAGTTGTCAATTTCTTCCTCACTGAATGGTCCGCCTGTCATCATTCTTCGCAGTTCAGCCACCATATCTTCCAGTTCCCTGTCTGCGCTGCCGGCTCTGGCCAATGTATGCTCTCTATCTTTTTCTATCATCATATTCAGTATTTCAGAAAACATATCAACTACAAAGCTTTTTGTTTCTTCATAATTTTTTGATAGTATGTTTTCTTTCATAAAAGAAAATGCTATAGTTGCCAGACCAAAGATAAGTGATTGTACAGCTTTCTCTGCATCTTCGTTTTCCTCTTCTGTAAGTATGATTTCTGCGCGGATTTCGTCTGTATCAAAAAGTACTTTCATAATAATTCTCCTTTTTCGCTTTCCTGCTGCATATTGTTATATATGTTATATCTGTTTTTTCCATTAAAGTGACAAAATTCCATATAAAAATCACGAAAGCAGGCATTTCTGCCTGCGTTTTATTCATCATAAAAACCATCCTCGTCATAGTATGCCCAGTTTTCACATTCTTCATCTTGAGGCATTTCGCCGTCTTTGTCCACATCCCAATTTTCTTTCACCTCTTCCATATGGTCTTCCAGGCGGGCCATCATATCGTTGATTTTTCTGGTAATGCTATAATCTGTATACTTCATCTTCGGGTCTCCTTCAATATAGGTAATATGTTTCAACTCTGAAATTTTTTCAACCACCGGCAGATAACAATCCATAATTGTTATGCAACTGCCAACCATATTCCTTATCTGCTTCACAGTGAGAGGTTCATGCTTTATGCTTTCATCCAGCTGAGCATAAAAATAGCCCCGGCCGTCCACTCCCACTCTGAATCTTGAAAAAACATTCATGATACAATTGCAGTACCAGGAAACATATAAATTTCCTTCGCTGTTCAGCTTATGTTCTGAATACACCGTGACGGTCACTGTGTTCAGCTTGTAATCCTGCCGGATTCTGGTTCTCCAGCTCTGAATGTATTTACCTGCCATAAATTCCACACTGTCAACTCTGCTTCCATCTTCCTGCACAAACTCCATAATATTCATACCTGTTTCTATGCTGTTCATAAACACACCTCCTTTTTCCATGTATAATTTTATCTGTTTTGCCCCGCTTTCTGACAAACAAGTGTCGATTCCTGCAAAAAATCAGGTATAATGTATTCAATAAGCCACGGAGGTATATTATATGAAAATGCAACAATTATGGCGTGTGGCCCCGGACCTTTACCTTTTCTTACTGGACAGTGTGTCCTTTCTGCGGTCTGTCCTGCCTGTGATACTTACAATAGCAGCAATGGCCGGTGTGATTATCTGGCTGATTTACACAAAAAAAGACAATGCGGAAGATGCCCTGTGGTATTACAGAAATAATCTGGCAGACTGGGCTGAAGAATATACTGGTGATGATGAAACCAAACACAATCAGTCATCTGTGTATATCAAACCAAAACAGGTGCTGTGGCCGCTGAAAGATATCAAAAGTGTTGACATTGATGAATTCAAAGGAAACCTTGCCATATTAGCAGAAAATACCGGCACAGATTATATACAGACAAACACTGATTTTGAATTCTGTCCACAGCTGCGCCGTGTAGTGTGTGCCAGAAGCGGAGACGGCCTGACCACCCACCTGAAAATGCTCTGCCGAAACAGCGAGACTTTCAGGGAAAAAGGCGGTACGATTATGGCTAACAGCCTTTACAGCAGTCTGTCTATGGACAAAGAGGATACCGCAAAGGCTGTAAAACAGTGCGATAAAGAAATTTTTGTGTTTGATGCCTCTGCATACATACAGGGCAAAGCCTTTGAAAAGCAGCTTTACACAATGCTGCAGTCTGTTTTTGACAGCGAAATGACCGCTGGGGAATTCCACAGGCTGATAAACCATCTGGGATATAAAAACATAGTGTTTGTATTTGACAATGTGGGTAAACGGACAGGAACAATTCTGCAGGATTTTATTGAAAAGTTTACAGGATTTGTAAAAAAACATGATGCCAGCTTTATCATTACAGTTTATCCTGAAACACTATCTGACAAGCAGGTAAAATTGCTGGATACAATTGACAATGTGCTGGCTGAAAGTTTTATGAATTATGTTTCTGAAATAGCAGAAGATTATTATTACGGTATGATGGTAAGCAACATCTTTGGAGGCATATCTTTAGAAAGTGAATATATCTTCGACCTTTACGAGCCGGAACGTGCCTACCATGCCGGCCCGATACGAAAAGTATTGCAGCAGCTTGAGAAATTCCATGCAGCCAGTTTGCCTGAGAAATCACCTGAAGACCCATATCTGAAATCAACTTACTGACAACAGCATACCCATAGGGCAGCATACGCTGCCCTTTTGTCATTATCCTGTAAAATCCCGATAAAATACAGGCGTACCACTTCTGTACTTTTACTTGTGAAAGGAGGTAAACGTATGGAACTGTTTTTCTGCAGCTGCGGCAAGTTTGTCTGCAACAAAAACAAAAAGCCCCATCTATGTCCTGTCTGCGGTATAGTGCTGAATAACCGGTAATTTTCTGACAAAAGCCTGTTTTTGTAAAAAAACGGCCGTTTTGTATTTTTTTACAAAAAAACACCCTCGTTTTTACATAGTTCCTGATGCTGAAATTAAGTAAAATGACATCAGAAAAAATACAGACGAGGAGAAAGATTATGGCAGCAAAAATTTATGAAACAGGCGTATTCAAGCAGGAAAACACCACAGACAAAGATATTATATTTGACGAAGACTATCTCTCTAAACAGTATATGAAGGATATCAGCGGTTTTGAATTGCTGAAAGACCAGAACAGTCTGGCCAGACAGGCAAAAAACGGCGACAAAGCCGCCAGAGAAAAACTGATTGTCCACAATCTGCGCCTGGTGGTGGCTGTTGCACACAAATTCAACGACAACACCCTTATCAGCTTTATGGACAGAATTGCCCTCGGCAACCAGGCTCTTATCCGTGCGGTGGACAATTATGACCCGGACAAAGGTTATGCCCTGTCTACATACGCCACAAGCTGCATTGAAAAGACTATTAAAAAAGCAATTTCAGCAGCTACTGACATCAGACTGCCGGAAGACAAGCGCTGGGCAGTTTTCAATGTGGAAAGATTTGACAGTATTTACCGCGCTGAAAACGGTATGTCACCTGATGTGGAAGAAGTTATGGCCGGCACTGATCTTTCAGAAAAAGAAGTGATAAAGGCATACACCCTGTTAAACCGCATCAAAACAATTTCCCTGGACAAACCTGTAGGTAATGAAAGCGATGACAAAGACCGCACATTACAGGATGAACTGGACTCCAACGAAAGACTGGAAGAAGAAATCATCAACCGTATTACTCTGCATAATCAGCTGAAAAGCTGTCTTTCCACCCTGCAGTACAACGTTGTGGTTATGAAACTGGGCATATTGGACGGCATTATGATGACAGACACAGAAATTGCAAAAGCCCTAGGCAAAACTGCCCGTCAGATTCATTATGCTTATATAAATGCGGTAAAGATACTGAAAAACGATGATTTCCACAACTTCCTCTGTAATTATGCAGCCTGAAAGGAGATATATATTATGAAAAAAATTTCATACATCAGAATGAGAGACGGTCTGGCAGGAGTAATCAATTTCCAGCTGACACAGCATCAGCTGCAACGCCTGCTGGCCTTTACAATCCAGTCAGTTGGAGCCAGAGTGCCTGTGCTCTCTTTTGATGACAATACACCGAAAGAAAAAATGCAGTCACTCCTTAACGATATAGTTTACGACCTGCCGCTGGATTCAATTGAAGCTATGTATAACGAAGCAATAAATATTATCCGCTCTGATGCAAAAATCGGCCCTGATGTGGTTATTTTTACAGACTTTGACGGTGTGTTGATTCCTGAAAAAAGAACCAACACTCACTGGCTTGACCCTGAAAAAATGAAGCTGCTGAAACAACTGGCAGACGCCACAGGCGGTGCCATAGTGTTAACTACCTACTGGCGCGATTACTGGCAGCAGACAAATACCGAAGCCGGCAGATTGATTGAAGAATCATTCGCGCAGGCAGAACTGCAAATCTACTCAAAAACAGGTCATGCCAACATAAGAGAGGAGGAAATTGCGGACTGGATGATTGAAAACAGGGTAAAAGCCTTTGTGGTGCTGGACGACGACCCCGGGCAGTTCTTCAGTGATTTATGGGAAAAACCAGAGAGCTTTGGCAGCCTGATTATCACAGATAAGAATACAGGGTTGACTGAAAAAGATGTAGCCAGAGCAATAAAAAGCATCAAACTGCAGCTTCTCTATGAAGAAAACAAGTAGCAGAACACACCCCATCCGGATAACCGGATGGGGTGTGTTAATTATATTTTATTCTTCATTGTTTTCAGTGCCTCAAGTGTATTTGCAGAAATTTTGCTGTCCGTGTACAGGTTTTCCAGGTCGCTGCGGCTTATCCACAGGTCAGTATTGTGATACAGCATACTTCTGTCCCCTGTTTCTGTGTCAATTCTGTACACACTGCCGTCTTCTGCGCAGGCATATATGGTTGTATCGTCCACAGCTATATCATACACCCTGCCATTGTCAAACGGTATTGTTTTGTATGGCTGCAGTGTTTTTTCACTTTCACTGTTTACAGCGTACAAGTTAACGGTGCCGTCATAACTACAACTGGCAAAGACAATGTTTTCTCCTTGTGAAACCAGCTTTGCACAGGTGGTATAGCCTGTATGCCCTGAAAGTATATATTTTTCCGAAAAGCTGTCAGAATACACAACAGAATAATGTGAGTTTCCGTTGTACAGGCCAGCCGCAACAAACCCGCCGCCTGTATTCTGCAGGCTTCTGTACCAGCCGGCTGTTTCTGATGTTTTTACCTCTGCAGGCTTTTTGCCCTGCAGACTATAAATCACCGCTTTGTCTTTTTCAGCTGATGTGGTGCCCACCAGCAGCCCTTTACTACTTATTTCAAAGGTAAGAGGACGGTTTTTCAGCACCGTTGTCTTTGTTTCAGAGTGATTTCTGCCTGTATCCAGTTCTTTTACACTGTTTCCTGTGGCCACATACAACATGTCTTCATCCTCTGCCCAGTACAGGCTTTCCACCTTATTTCTGTATTGTGCCACCATTTCCCGGCGACCGTCAGCATACAGGTAAACCGAATTGCCGCAGCCGATGTACAGCCTGTCTCCCCTGCCCTGACAGGCAGTCCAGCACCAGCCATTATCAATGAATATCTTTTCTTCAAAGATGAAATCCTCTGCCGGTGTATTTCGTGAAAGCACAGTAATGCTGTTGTTGAAGTTTATGGAATACATTTTCAGCCTGTCACGGCTTAATACAAGGCGGCGCACACCTATATTGGACCCTTTTACAACCTGGCTTTCTGTCAGTATAATGTCCCCGCCTGCGGCGGCCACGTCCAGCAATACAAGACTGCGGGAAGACAGAGCTGCCGCCAGCCTGTTGTCAAACCTGCACAGGCTTTCAACACTTTCGCCAAATTTGCCACCCAGACTTTTTATGCAGTCACAGAACTTCCACACGCCCTCTATTCTTCTGTAGACAAAAATATACCCTGTATTTTGTCCGCACCAGAGGTACTCCCCGTCTTTTTTTATGTCATTGAACTTCATACTGTCTATTGATACAGTGCCCATCAGGGATGATTTTTCTTTTTCATCCTCACCCTGGTCCCTGCCGTCCAGCAGGGCAATAACATAGCTGCGGCTGTCTGCACCTGCCATAACAGACACGTGGCACAGCAGGGTAACACCCGGTTTGCGCAGCATAACAAAATACCTGCCGGGGCCATCTGACACTATACGGCTGATTTCCATATCATCCAGCACTGCGCGGTGTGCCACCACTAGCTGCTGTGCACTCCACAGCAGGCGGTCAGTTTTTCCGTCAGTCATTCTGATTTCAGTACCTGTTCCGTATACAATCCTGCCGCCCACCACTTCTGCCGGGATAGCCGGAAACTCTGTTTCGATATCTGTCCACCGTATATCGGCACCCCTGATTATGGCAACGCTGCCCCTGGCCCCTACTACAAAGCCACCTGCACAGGGCGCCACCGCATATACCTGCCTGTCTTCCAGCACTCTGCTGACTGTCCCTGCCTGCTTGTTGTATATATACGCCTGCCTGTCCGCAGTGACAAAGGCAATATTTTCCCTATCCTGCCGGCTGTACACAATGTGCCGGCCATTGCCGCCAAAGTCTGTGGCGGCCAGCTGTTTCAACTTTTTGTCATATACAATCACTGCATTCCTTGTAACGGCATACAGCTGTTCCCTGTTTTCATCCCATTCCAGTGCAAATACCGCGCTTGTCATATCGTTTTTATTGAATGTATAATCTGACACCTTGCTGTCATACAGATATACATCTGCTACAGGTCTGTCAAACCGGAATGCGGTTAGGTTAAGCTGATGCAGACCATATTCCGCACCGAAAATCCCTGCCATTATTCCGGTGGTAGCGGCTGTTTTGTCGCTGTGCCACTGCTGTGGTGAAAGAGAGTATTCACGCAGACATTCCATCACTTTTCCGCCGTCAGCCAGCTCTTTCACCAGTTTTTTAACAAACCGGGGATAAACTACATCACCGCTAAAAAACTGTGTCACTGTGGCATAGCAGTCCCTGTTGTCTGCTATTTCTGCAGCAATATTGTTGGCTATCAGCCAGTCGCGTATATTTTCGTGTGGGTAAGCCACCGTCTGCCCTTCTGCAGACCAGATACTGCAGATTTGCTGATAAACATACTCCGTGTTGTTTCCTGATGGATTTTCTGCCACAAATCTGTCCAGTTGTTGCTTTGTAAAATACATCTGCCGTCCTTTTTCCCTGTAGGTGCTGTGTACAAAGGCAGCAAGGTATGCCGTGAGAATGTCTTTGTCTCCCCCTGCTTTCTCCACATCCCTGATATGTCTTTTTTCAATCAGGTCTGCCAGTCTGACGGATGTGCAGTCCGGTGCCATGTACTCTGCCAGAAACATAGGCTTTTTCAGATACTCCTGCAATTCCCTGTCTGTTTTCAGATACTGTTCCAGTTTTGTGCCACCAAGTATCTTTTCCGGTGCCAGAGAGGCCAGTTCCACCCTGCAGAAGCCTGTTTTTTCCAGAAGGCTATGTTCATATCTGGAAGAAACCACAATCGCTACTGCAGTTCTGGCCTGCAGGTCTATTATTTCTTCCAGCAGGCGTTTCTGGCCGGCTGCTGTGGCTTCGTTTATGCCGTCTATAAATAGAGTTATGTTCTGATTTATACCCCTTTTCTTAATGACTGCAAAAGGGTTTGTCATTTCTGCAAGCTGCCGCCAGTCGTCACACATCTCTGCAATCTGTCCTATAAGAAAGTTTCCTTTTTCCGGCGCCCTGTCCACCTTTTTGCCCTGAATAAAAACAGTTTTCTTGCCCTTTGATGCCAGATTACGGGCAGTTTCCACCAGAAGGGTGGTTTTTCCTGCCCCACCTTGCTGGGCGTGTACAAAAATATATTTTTCCCTGTACGCCACATATTCTAGTGTTCTCTGGCCACCATCATAATGCAGATAGCATACCAGCCTGTCATCGTAATGCGGTACCCTGGCCGGCAGCGCGTCCAGGTATTTTTCCATACCCGGTGCAATTCTTTCTTCCGTTTTCATAAATGTCATGCCGTTTGACACAAAATATGTAAGCACCGCCACAGCGCCGCGAGCATATACTTCCCTTTTTCTGCGCTGGCCACTTTTGCCACACTCTGCCAGCTGTGCTGTGATGTATTCAGTCAGTTCATCCAGCACCTGTGGTCTGTAGCCTTTTTCCTCATAGCCGGTGTGGTTTGCCTCTGTTTTCATCACTGCCAGCCCATCTGCCACTGTGGAAAGCAGACCATAGAAATCAGCGTCTTCCTGCAGGTAGTCAACAAGGCTGTCTGCCAGGGAGGCAAGACTATGATATTTTTTATTTTTGTCAGTGTATCTGGTTTTTACCCATTTTTCATCCTTTGCGCCAGTGAAATAACCTGCAAATTTTGACTTTGTACCGTTTATCTGCCGCTCACTGTTTTCATCAGTAAAAAAAATGACATTGTTTCTGTCCCATTGGTTAAGGAAAGCCGTAACCTCTCTGTTGTTGTTTTTACCGCCTGCGGCCACAACCAGATTATCAAATACAAACTTTTTCGCGGAAAAAGACTGTGTACCTACAAAATATTTTTCCATACTCCTGCCCCCCTTTTTTCTCTGTCTTCACTATATAAAAAAAATGAGAAAATGTAAATGTTTTGGTGGAATTTTGTTACTTTTAAATTTTTCAACGATAAAATAGAGATAACAAATCAAATGAAAAGGAGATTAAAATTATGACATGTCCATATTATGATTACAGAAGCATTGACTGGTTCGACTATGAACGCATTTGCAAGCTTACACATCAGCAGATTTCTGAAACTACTTACGAAGCAACCTGTTGCAGTAATTTTGACAAATGCCGTTATTACAAAAAGGAAAAAGGTCTTTGGTAACGCCTGAATACCAATCGGCAGACAATGATGTTCAATAAGTATGATTTGTCCTTTCCTTATCCACAGAGAAGAAATTCTTTCTGCCGGTAAGATATGTGCCCTGACTGAAAGAAGACTTCCGAAAGAAACATCCAGAAAAGTATGTTGCGGCAAATATACCAGATGCTATTATTTCAAAGCCAAAGAAGGTAAGTGCTGGCAGCAGTAAAAACCACACCCGCAGGCAGTTTTCTGCCTGCGGGTTATGTGTTATTCCAGGTTCTTACCTTTCCCTTGAATATTGACAGCGAAACTGTGTGCCCGTTCTGAAGAAAATGAATAATGATTGGTCTGGTTATGAATTTTCTTAATTTAAATCACAAAATAATATCCCCGGTATCTGATGTGCTATCCGGGGATTATTTGTGTTGAAACCATATACAAATTGTTGTTTTTAATTAAGTTATTCCATTTTGTATTGGAATATGGACGCAGATATAAAAAATGATGGCAGGCAATTGCTGTGCTCACCATCATTTTGTTGATTGGATTATTATCTTTTCAGACAAGTTTCGCAGTTATCTTTCCTCTTCCCGGCCAATTACCTCTTCACAGAAATAGATAAGGGGAAATGCCTTCAGTTCTTCATTCAGTGCTTCATTGAATTCCCAATCCACATCATCACGGAACTCTTCCTCTATAAAAAAATAATACTCTTCTGTGGCATTATTGTTAAACAGCAGTTTTGCAGCCTTTTCCTTGTCAAAAGTGTGATCATTATAGTCATACGCGGCAACAGCCCCATAAAGTACAGCTGCTTCTTTGTTACCGGCCTCTGCAAGTATTGACAGTGCCTTTTCTATTGGTCTGCATACTTCTGCTGATGGCTTCACCCGGTGAATTGCTGAACGGAAAACCATATCTTTTATTTGCTCATAATTGTTTTCAAACATTTGAATAATTTCTTGCTTTTTCATAATAATTCCTTTCACTTCTCCCCTTCCCTATCCGTTTTCATCCAGCCATCTGGTCAGAATGTCACGGATTACAAAGGTAGGGGTCATATTTTTGTCCACATTTTCCATCAGGTTTTCGCTGATTTTACCTATGGCGTTGTAGGTTTTATCCGACAGATATACTGACGTCTGTTTTGCATTTGTATTGCCTGGTCCGCGTTTCAGCTGGAAGTCCCCTTCCCTGTCATAAATCTCATATTTCCACCGGTCCGGGGTATTTATTTCAAGAATATTTGAGATATAGGTGGCCGGTAGATATCCGGCTTTTTCCGCCATTTCTGTTATCTGCGTCATAACCACAGGGTGCAGGCGCACCACATATCTTTTTCTCACGGCTCTTGCCATTATTCTTCACCCTCAATCAGTTTTTTCAGATTCTGCAGTTCTTCTATAAGGACATCAATCCTGCCAGCAATTTTCACGCTGTCTTCCTCTGCTGCTGCATCAAAGCGTCTGATGTTTGCCACGGCTTTCTGTGTGGAAAGACGGGCGATTTTATTGGCAATAGTATCACAGTCTGCCAGCAGCATATCGCGCTGTGCACGCTTTACTGTAGCTTTTGCAGGTTTGTCCAGAGTAGCCAGCTCAGCCCGGCGGATTTTAAGCTGTGCGGCTGTTTGCGCCAGTTTCTCATCCACCTTTTTGTCTGTTTTCTCTTCTGTGGCGTCAAAAAAGCCTTTTACGGCCTTTTTTACCTCTTCAGAGTAATCCTTGTCCGCTTTTGTGCAAACGCCTTTTAAAACGGAAATTTCATCGGTAATCAGTTTTTGCTGTGTCTGGGACAGTTTTGCAAATGCCAGAGCCTGTTTTTTGTTTATTTCGTTGCTGTCCAGCATTGCTTTAAGCTCAGCACGCAGATTGTCCTCAATTATGAGGTTGGAATTTACAGTGGTGTAGCCCATAGGACTCATATCTACAATAATGTCGCGCACCTGTTCATTTGTCAGACCATATTCTTCCATTACATTTTCACGGTAGCGCACCATTGCTTTTCTGGTGGCAGCCTCATCCCCTGCCCCTCCTCTGGTCTGCAGATTGGCAGCATCCAGCATTATCATTTCCTGGCGATCTGTCAGGCCTTTCACCACGCGGCAGTTTACAGTGGCGTATTTGCCCGGGTCCCCTACCCCGCCATTCTTCACCTTTTCCACTTCCCTTTCAGTCAGCAGGCGGATAGCGCGCAGGCGGCGCTCACCGGAAATCAGCAGATAGGTAGTCTGCCCGTTTTCCACCTTTTCGGAAACAACCAAATTATGCAACAGGCCCTGTCTGTCAATATCCTCAGCCAGTGAACGTATGCTTTCTTCATTGTCCCCTTCCCTGTAATCGTTAAAAGGATTGTATTGTATTTTTGCAGTAGCAACGGTTTCTACTACACCTGTATCTTCAATTTTCTGTGTGAAATTTTTAATGGCATCTTCTGTGAATGCTGCAGGCTTTGTTTTTTTCGCCTGGCTTGTCAGTTTTGAAAGTTTGCTCATTATACGCCCATCCTTTCTTTTATTTCTGCCCACAAGTTTACATAGTCAACACAAGGTTTTGCTTTTTTGTTGATAAGCAGTGCCGGTTTTTTGTACAGGCTGGATTCGTTTATAACATTGCCCTTGTGGATATATGTTCTGAACAGCTTATCTGCATATGGAATAGCCAGTTCTTCTGCAGCAGGATTTTCCTCCCGGTCTTTGTTTACAAAAGCCAAGTCCAGATAATAGCTGGTCAGAGCAGTACGTTCCACCATCGTTGGCAGTATGCCCAGCAGGTTTATTTCAGTATCGTAATCTTTTTCCAGCTGCATGCGCAGGCCGTCAGACAGTTTCAGGGCGTCTATACACTGTTCGTCCAGTTTCACAGGAATAATCACATGATCTGATGCCAGCAGTGCATTCTGCACCAGCACATCATTCTGTGCAGGCGGTGTGTCTATCAGGATATAATCATAGTTTTCAGCTACTTCTGACAAGGCGTGCAGCAGAAACTCTTCTGCTTTTATTCCGGCCACCTTTTCCAGTGTTTCCAGCTGCTGCGGAATAAGAGGGGTGGCATCGTTGGACACAATTACATCAATTCCTTCTATCTGGGTAGGGTGGATGTAGTTTTCCACATCTATCAGTCCCCAGGCGCGTATCATATCAAACAGGCCTTTGCCACCAAAAGCTTTTTCATTCAGTTTATAAGAAGTGAGGAACATAGTGGTGTTTGCCTGTGTGTCTGTGTCTACCACCAGCACTTTGTTACCGTCCATAGCCATTGCACTGGCCAGATTTACACAGGTGGTGGTTTTACCAGCACCGCCTTTGCCTACAACTATTGATATACAGATTGCCATAATTTATCCTTTCACTGTTGTTTTCAATGTTGAAACGTTGCTATAAATATTTTTTAACAGTTTATCTATGTTTATAATTCAATAATATCAAGTTACAGATGCAAAGTCAATCAGAATTTGTATTTTCACTGTTGAATCGTTGCTACAACATAACACATTTTATTAAGGGTCTGCACAGCAGGACAGCAGGGACTACGTCCCTGCAATCGCTTATAATGCGCCGTGCGTATAGCAACGGAATTTATGCTGCTTACATTATATTTTCTTTCTTGCAGCAGGGCAGAGGAAAGTAGGGGCCGTGCATATTCTGCTTTTTAATATTTTCAGGACAAATGTAAATATTTATGTCACAAAAAAAGAGCCTTGCGGCTCTTTTTAGTCAACTTTAAACTTCGGCACGGAAATATCCCATTCCGGTGTGTCAGCAAGGGAGGTCTCATAAAAGGTTTTCTCACTTCTGTTAAGAAACTCCTGCCAGGATTCAATATCATTTTTTACACAAGCCCTGGTGTATGCATCAGGGTTGCTGACAGCCCTTTCTTCCAGCAGATTTTCCCACTGGCGGGAAGCATACTTATCCAGCTGTGCATTGATAAAGCTTTCCAGCCGATCTTTTTCTATCATTTCATTGAACAGATCTATGTATTGTACATTGCCGCCGTCAATACGTCTGTCTTCCTTTGTATGGCGGTTTGCCAGGGCAGCATACCGGTTCTGCAGCATATCCCACACCTGTTTTTCCTTTTCATCAGCACAGTTTATGTTTACACGCTTAAGCAGTTCTGCCTTGAACTTTGGTTTTGATGCTCCATGGCTGTAGCTGAACAGGGCAGGGGAGAGGTCATTTTCAGACAGATCAACCGGATTATTGTCTTTATCCAGCACCTGTGTCTTGAAGCTGATTCTGAATACCAGAGCGTAAACCACGCGCTTGATTTTCTTTGCTTCCAGAATTTCCACATTAATGTCTGTATACCTGTTTATTTCCTCAATGGAGTCATCCAGCACACGGCGCTGAAAATCAGCATATTTTTTATATTTGTTAGGATCTCGCACACCATCATTTTCAGACAGCAGTACGTCTTTCAGTTCTTCCAGGTCTATTTCAATCTTTTCACCATAGTTGGAAAAACTCTTGATGTACTCATACAGCCTGATAGAGAATTTGCTTCTCATCGGCATTATATACTGCAGGGAATAGGATGTGTACACACCTTTCAGTCCTATAAGATGCTTGTTCAGCTTTTCATTCAGCTTAATTTTACCCTTTGATGCAACGGTTTCTCCTTTGGAATTGATTCGTTCTTCCAACTCAAAATCAAACCAGTTCACATTGGTTGTACGTTTGATAAAATTGCCGTTTTTGTCGCGTTTTGCATTGCCGTTCTCATCTGTTTCTAATTCCTCAAGGAAAAATGTTTCAGACAGGCCCATAATTGAATCACGGAACAGCAGGTAGTCATTGTTGCCCGGGTTGCCCGTTTTGCCGCACAGGGAATTAAAGTCGCTGACAGTAATGTCCAGCCACTCAAAGTGATTATCCTGTGGTTTGATTTTTGATATGGCATAGGCCACCAGTTTTTGCTGCTGCAGTGTGAGATTGTAACGGCTGTTCTGAATCAGCTGGTTACCCTTGGTAACAGGATACAGCTTGTCCCTGTCGTCAATGTGTTTGTTCATATATTCTCCTTGAAGATAGTTACTATTATTATAAATCTATTGCAGGTCAATTGCAAATTTATTTTTGTAAAAAAAATATTTTCTGTCACACTTATTTTTTTATAGAGTTATTTTATTTATTATGATATTAAAGACGGTGTACAAAAATCCGAAATTAAGCGACAAATATCCGAAATAACGTGTACATATCTCCGAATTATGGCGACAAATGTCCGAATAGGGGTGTACAAATATCCGATGATGGAAATAAAGTACTATAATCAGCAAAAAAGTAACATTTTATCATTTTTTTTGAGATTTTCAGCGACAAATATCCGAAAATCATAAAAAGTTGAGTGTACAAAAATCCGAAAAAGTTTTTTATTCGGAAAACCTCCACCGAAAACCGCAAAAACTGGAAAAATACAACATTTTTTGTAATATTTTATTATATTATTACAAAAAGTATATGAAAATAGCGGATTTTCCTTAAAAATCAGCTTAAAAATAAAAGTTGAAAAATATTGTGAAGCAGATTGCTTTACAACGAAAGCGACAAAAATCCGAAATTTTTTAGATTTCAGCGACAATTTTCCGAAAAAACAAATGATTTTTTAGGATTTGGCGACAAAATGCAGAAATTTTTTTGAAGGGATTTTCGTGGGATTTTTCGGATTTTTGTACACTTAAATAATTTGTCTGAGAAAAATAAATAGAATAACCTAGCCTTGCAATTACGCAAAAGCCAGGTCAGTTTTATATGTTAAACTTTTTCTCCGGTTTCAGGAATTATAAAATTCGCCTCAAAAACGCAGCCAAGAGCCTGGGCAATTTCCATCAGGTCTTTTTCAGTAAAGTTGTCTCTTTTCATTTTATTGTGCAGATTCTGGGGTGAAATACCGATTTTACGTGCCAGCTCTGATTCTGACAGATTACCGCGTTTTACCAGAAGAATTCGTATTTTTTCAGTCATACCCATAACGTTCATCTCCTTATATGTTAAGTTTACACAAAAAAGTTTAAAAATTCAATACAAATTATATAAATTAAACGTAATTTTGAATTTATATATTGAAAAATTAAATTTATTGATGTATTATTTAAACTATAAAGTGTAAAATAGGAGGTAAATATGAGTAATCTTGAAAAGAAAATGGAAATCAGTCTGACAGAAGGGAAGTGGTTTGTGTACAGACACACCTCACCGGAAGGAAAAGTTTATGTGGGGATAACAAGGGCCTTGCCTCATAAAAGATGGGGCAGGGGAGAGCGGTACAAAGATAATCCACAATTTTATACTGATATAAAACGATTCGGCTGGGATAAATTCAGCCATGAAATTGTTGACCGGGGTCTTGACGAACAGCAGGCACTGGACAGGGAAGACCGGCTGATAAAAGAGATGAACTGTCTGGTGCCAAACGGATACAATCGAAGAGTAAACAGGTCGGCCCCCCGGGAGAGATGTGAAATAAATGAGGATGTCATTGAAGCGAAAAAAGGAAAAATAAAAGAAAGAATATGGGAAAGGTATTGTGAATATCTAATGATAATTGATCCACCCTTTACAGCTCTTGAATACATAAACAAAAAAGTAAAACTGCCAAAAGAACTGAAAGGAAATGAAGAAAAATTATTCCCGGATTTTCTGGAAAGTGTGCTGATAGAAAATCAAGAGAAAATAAAAAAGATGGAAGAAGTAATTTCAGAATATGACAATCAGATGATTGAATTTTTACAGACGAAAAAAGATTTTATCAGCTGCAGGGAAGATTGCCTGGGAACAGTTTACAAGGTGCAGGATGTAGCATATTTTGATGTGGCTATTGATGAGCTGAAACAGATTTACACTGAAAACAAAAAGGCAGGCAGCCTAGTGTTCACCGTTCTGGATTATGTACTGAAAAACAGAATGGCGGACTGTCTGATTGAAATGGATTTATCAGCAGATGCTTTCAAAATTCTGGCAAAGGACAGTGTGTGGGAAGCAGTTGTGGGTGAGGTTCCTCTGCCGGGGAGACACAATGAACTGGGGGAAAATGTTTTTATAAGAAAGCCTGAAAAATATCATCAGTATATCAGCCTGCTGAAAGAAAAAATCTGTGATGAAGACAGCTGCAGAATAGTATTTTCTATAGATAAAAAATTTGCGCAGCCGGTATATGAAATGCTGTTGCAGACAGAAGCAGAGATGATGAGCGAAGAAATTGTTTCCTGTTATATTGCTGATAAAAACCAGTACAGTATGCAGGAAAAAAATAAAGTTCATTACAGATTGCAGGGCGTTCTGAAAAAAATAAAAAAAGAAAACCCTGCACAGTACCGGTTTCTGAAAAGCAAAACAGAATTGAGTTATGATCTGTATTCAATAAAGCTGAAAGAACTGGAAGAAAAACTTTATATAGTGGAAAAAATCTGCAGTTATAAACAGGAAAGCTACATTGAATTTCTGGTGGCAGGTTATGGTCTGCAGCTGAAAGAATCTGCCTTTGTTTCAAAACAGGTGGCACAGTTCCTGATTACAAGTCTGAAAGAAAACAAAACAGAAATTCTGGAAAAATATCAGACGTTGTTTGAAGAATTGTAAGAAAATTTATTTTTTTAAGTCTGAAAAGGCTGGAATATATCAACGTCAAAAAAGACATCTGGGAGATATTAGCAAGCATTGGGAAAATATATCCACTACGGTGTCAATTTTCCCGTTTTCTCAGTCGCCTTCGCTGGGGCACCTCCCCCTGAAACCCCAAAAAAATTCGGACGCGAATTTTAAAAAACTTATCAGAAAAAAATATTGGGTGAAAAATAAAGACCTGAAAATTACAGCCAGAAATCCGGATGAAATTTTTTCCTCTCCGGATTGTGCAGGCAACATAAAAAAATACACTGCTTATGTGGAATAAAAGCTACAGGATGAGAACGATTTTTCTTTGCATTTTTTTCGCAGACTTTTACAACTTTCAGCTGCGATTTTACAAAAAAATTTTTTCAGAAACTGGAATAATTATTGTAGTTCCGATTGTGCGACGTGGCGAGTTTTTTGTAACTGGCAACGTTATTATTAGGGGAGACGGAGCCCCCCTTTTTATAATTTTCAACTGATATTTGTATTATGTATTTTATGTTGAAAAAACTCTTTTTTAAGATAAAATATAAATAAGACTACCGAGCATATTTCACAAGGAGTAACAATATGAAAGACCTGATTCTTTTCCAGTCCAATGATGAAATCATCACCCTGCCTGTGAATATTGACAGCGAAACAGTATGGCTGTCTCTTGACCAGATGGCACAGCTTTTTGACCGCGACAAATCCGCAGTTTCCCGCCACATCAGCAATATTTTCAAAGAAAAAGAAATAGAAAAAAATTCAGTTGTTGCAAAATTTGCAACAACTGCCGCAGACGGCAAAACATACAAGGTGAATTACTATAATCTGGATGTTATTATTTCTGTT
Organism: Oscillospiraceae bacterium; assembly: GCA_017436575.1. GTDB lineage: Bacteria > Bacillota > Clostridia > Oscillospirales > Ruminococcaceae > RGIG3102. The sequence goes on along the minus strand of JAFSCU010000039.1, from coordinate 4,249 downwards.
GGTTACCGTGTAAAATCCCAGCGCGGTGTTGAGTTTAGACACTGGGCGAACAGTGTGCTGAAAGACTATATTCTCAAAGGCTATGCTGTGAATGACAGCCGTCTAGAACAGCTGGGGCAGACAGTACAGCTGATGAAACGCGCGCTGGACAGCCTGGATTCTTCACAGATTCTGTCTGTAGTTGAAAGCTATACAACAGCTCTTGATTTGCTGGACGATTATGACCATCAGTGTGTGACAAAGCCAAAGGGCACAGCAGCTACATATGTTCTGGAATATGATGAGTGCCGTAGTCTGATTGACAGTATGCGATTTACTGCAGACAGCACTCTGTTTGGCAACGAAAAAGACGATTCTTTCAAAGGCAGTATAGGCGCCATTTATCAGAGTTTCGGAGGACAGGAAGTTTATTCATCACTGCAGGAAAAGGCGGCAAATCTTTTGTATTTTGTTGTAAAAAATCATTCGTTCAGCGATGGCAACAAAAGAATCGCCGCAGCTATGTTTCTCTATTTCCTTGATAAAAATAATGCTCTTTTCCGTAATGGCTCAAAGCGGATTGATGACAGCACCCTGGTTGCAATCACAATTATGATCGCAGAAAGTCGTCCTGAAGAAAAGGAAATAATGATTAGTCTGATTATGAACTTTTTGCAATAGGTTACAAAAATATCCCCCGGTGGCAGTGTGCCATCCGGGGGATTTATTATAAAAATATATGGAAATTCAACGGGTTCAGGCGGTTTTATCTGGGAGAACTGTAAATAATCGTGGCACAAAGAATGTTGACAAAATGGGTGTACTGATATAAAATAGTACCAGTTAGTATCAGTTAAATAAAACAGAAAGGGCAGTGAAAATGGATATCAAAACCTATGTGCAGATATTGCACGACAAATCATTTTTTGATTTTGACAAAATGAAGCACAAGTACAGAAACGATTTTGCAGAGTTTCTCACAGTGCTGAAAGAGATAGAATACAAAAAAATTCCTGTGATGGACTTTAAAGGCAACCGGGCTGTTTACCTGAAAAACTATGTTGACCACAATGTGGAAACAGTCAAACTGATGACCTATGTCCAGAACAGTAACAGTTACAGTTTTATAGCTGCAGAAGATGAAATCACCGCATCAAATGCAATTGAAAGTATTAATTTCAGCAGGGAAAGTATCAGAAATATTCTGCGTGGTCTTGCACCAAAGAATGCTATGGAAAACAGAATCCTGGGGCAGAAAAAGGGGCTGGAGTTTATTGCAGACAGAAGCAATACCATCACAGAAAAAAACCTGTACAGGCTGTATATGATGATGGTTGGTGATTTCCTGCCGAAAGAAGATAGGCTGCAGTACGGCAATTATTACCGCCATGACAGTGTTTATGTGGTGGGGGACAAGGTTCAGCACACCGGGCTTGGTCACAGAAAACTGGCGGAATATATGAGTCGCTTTGTTGAATTTATAAACGAAAAAGACGATATTTCCGATTTTGAAAAAGGGGCAATCATCCATTTCTATATGGTGCATATACACCCTTATTTTGACGGCAATGGCCGTATGGCACGTATGCTGCACCTGTGGTTTCTTATTCAGAAAGGTTATGGAGCAACCCTGTTTGTGCCTTTTTCCAGCCTGATTGAAAGAGACAGAAATGCTTATTACAAAGCTATTTCACAGGTGGAAACCAACCAGAAAATCTCCGGCTGTCTTGATATAACCCCATTTATAAAGTATTTTTCTGATTATGTTTACAGCCAGATTCCTGAAAATATGTCCGGTGCACAGACTTTTGACAGGTATGAGCAAGCGCTGAAAGCAGGTGATATTACCGAGAAAGAGACACAGCTGTGGGCATTTGTGCTATCACATTACGGCACAGGAGAATTTTCCACAAAACAGCTTGAAAAGGATTTCGGCAATGCTGCTTACGCCACAATCAGAGGCTTTGTGCTGAAATTTGAACAGCTGGAACTGCTGACCGGCCAGAAATACGGCAACAGGGTTAAATACAGTGTGAATGACAATACAAAATAGACTATTGATTGAAAAAAGCCTGGTGCAATACCGGGCTTTTTGTGGGAAAAGGGGAGGGGAAACTTTTTTCGGGACGTCAAGGATGCCATCCCCTACGAGGTCTCTATTTTTATCAGACTTTGTGTGGAAGGTATGTTGAGGAAATATTCTTTGAGCGACAAAAAGCAATACAAACTGAAAAAATATGGATAAAAATTATAAATAGTATTTAAAATTATTCAAAAAACACCCCCGGTGGCTGTGTTCTGCCCGGGGTTATCTGTTTGAATTACTTCAGTTCCAGTTGTCTGACAGCAGGAAATCGCGGATGTTCATATGTTTTATACCGTTGCGGCCCATAGAAAATTCATCCATGGACAGAACGTATTTAGGATAGTTGTCCGGAATATTTTTGAATGCACCGAACTCCCTGTCTGCAGTTTCTTCGCTGGCCAGCAGGTATGCCACCTGGATATACAGCCTGTCGCCCTGTTTTTCGCAGACAAAATCCACCTCTTTTTCGCTGTTGCGGCCTACGGTTACAGAATAACCGCGGCGCAGCAGTTCCATATATACGATGTTTTCCAGAATCAGGTTAATATCTCGCATATTGCCACCATACACAGCCTGGCGTATGCCGTGGTCTGCCATATAGTATTTTTCATTGGTGGACAGAATCTGCTTGCCCTGCAGGTCTTCTCGCTTTACCTGATAGAAAAGAAAAGCATCCACACAGTAGGAAATATAGTTCAGAACGGTTTCATTTGAGACTGTTCTTTTTTCATTTTTAAGGAATTTTGCAATTGAAGATGCAGAAAAAGTGTTGCCTATATTTGCCACCACATAGGCGATAATTCTTTCCAGCAGGTCCACATCCCTTACGTTATGGCGTTTCACAATATCTTTCAGCACCACAGAACTGAACAGGTCTGTCAGGTACTGCCTGCAGGGTTCCTGTTCAAAATTCAGGTTGTACAGGTAAGGCATACCGCCGCCGGTCAGATAACTCTGAAAAGCCTGTGCTGTGTTTGCCTCCGGGTTCTGCCGGGTATAAACCTGCAGGTATTCACCGAAAGAAAAGGGATAAATCACAAATTCCACATATCTGCCGCCCAGATAGGTAGTCAGTTCGGTGGACAGCAGCTTTGCATTTGAACCTGTGATGTAAATATCGCAGTCCAGGTCGATGCGCAGGGAGTTGATGCATTTTTCCCAGTCTTTGACTTCCTGGATTTCATCAAAGAAAAGATAAACTTTTCCGTTTACAGCCGCCGCTTTTTCCAGCACATCTGCATGGAGGGCAAGGGCGGTTTTCAGGTGCTCCAGCCCCAGTTTTTCAAAGTTGTAGGAAATCATCTGTTCCGGCTTTACACCGCGGACAGACAGCTCCTCTTTTATCAGGTCCAGCATTACAGATTTGCCGCCACGACGGATGCCTGTCATCACTTTTACCAGTTCTTTGTCTATAAATGGGCGGATCTTCGCCATATATATTTCACGTTTTATCATAACAATCAGCTCCGTATGATTATTTATATCTGTATTATATCAAAAATATATCGAAAATTCAATTGCATTTTACTAATTTTATTCGATATAACCGTTAAAATCTGAAAATATCTATATTTTTTACTATGTAAATGGCAGGGCGATGGTGTTGTGGATGTTCCACGGGGGGACGTCATTTTTTCTACGCAAAAAACAGGCACCCGAAAGGGTGCCTGCAACGTGGCGGCAACACGACACAATAACAACACAAACACAAAAAGTAAAAAAGGTAAGCCGCCACTGTATTCAGTTTTATTTTTCAATCAGATTGTATCTGGCCATAATCAGCGATATGATTTCTTTTGATTTTACTTTCATATTCACTTTATCCAGTGTTTTGCGGATAATTTTTTCATCAACATATGGGATAAATTCCCTGTATTGTGGATATTCTTCCATCAGCTCATTGAAAAGGATAATCAGCATATCGCTTTTTTTAGGCAGGGAAGGGTAGCCTCTGGCAATCAATGCAATATTGTTGTCAAAATTAGGCGCCAGACCTGTCAGCCGGCCTGTCTGTATATCGCGCAGCAGACCGAAATTGTTGGTGTGCCTGTCCACATTTGCCACAATTGTGTCCAGAAAAATCATTTTGATATAATCCGGTATAGCGGCAGGGCAAAGGGTCTGCAGGGCTTTCACCACATCGGAATAATCCTCATTGTCTCCCATAAAGGTGGAGGCCGGCTC
>JAFSCU010000038.1 GCA_017436575.1 Oscillospiraceae bacterium | reverse complement strand
TGGATAGCTTTAACCGGACATTCATCTGCACACTGCATACAGCCGATACAGAGTTCCTGATCGATGTAAGCAAGGTTGTTCTGAACGCTGATAGCGTTTGTTGGGCAGTATTTTGTACACTTCATACAACCGATACAACCTGTTGAGCAAACTTTTCTTGTCTGTGCGCCTTTGTCAACATTCTGGCAAAGAACAACAGGGTTAACGTCATCTGGAATCATGTGGATGATAGATTTTGGACATGCTTTAGCACAAGCACCGCAACCTGTACATTTTTCCATATTAACCAGTGCAACACCGTTAACAATCTGCAGAGCATCAAATTTACATGCTGCTACACAGTCACCGAAGCCTACGCAGCCAAATGCACAGGCAGATGGACCTGCAAACATTTTTGCTGCTGCAGCACAGGATGTAACACCCTGATATTCGTATTTTTTATTTGTGTTGCATTCAAAGCCCTGGCAATCAACAACTGCTTTCATAGAAACTGTTGCGCCGGCAGCTTTGCCCATAACTTTTGCAGCACCGGCTGCAGCATCTGCACCGCCTGGGATACAGAGGTTAAGAGGAGCGTCTTTTTCTACGATAGCTTTTGCATAGTCTGCACAACCTGCGTAACCGCAAGCACCACAGTTGGCGCCTGGCAGACATTCCACAACTTTACCGATTCTTTCGTCTTCTTCAACGTGCATAAATTTAGCAGCAAGAACAAGAACAACAGCAGCGATAATACCGATGCCGGAGATAATCAGAACAGCTGATGTAATACCCATTTTATTACCTCCTTAGAATGTGCCGAAGAGGCTTTCAATAATGCCGCCGAAGCCCATGAATGATACTGCTACCAGTGAAGCTGCAACGAGAGTGATTGGAAGACCTTCGAATGATTTTGGTGGTTTTGCGTATTCAAGAGTGCTTCTTACGCCTGTGAAAAGAACCATAGCGATAAGGAAGCCGATACCTGCACCAGCAGATGCTACCATTGATTCAACAAATGTGTAGCCGCTTTCAACGTTCAGCAGTGTTACACCCAGGATAGCACAGTTTGTTGTGATAAGTGGCAGGTAAACACCCAGAGATGTGTACAGGGCAGGAATGTATTTTTTAAGGATGATTTCAACCAGCTGTACCAGAGCAGCAATAACCAGGATAAATGCAATTGTGTTCAGGTATTCCAGACCGAATGGAATCAGCAGATAATTGTAGATTGGCCATGTAGCAGCTGTAGCCATAAGCATAACAAATGTAACAGCAGCAGACATACCAACTGAAGAGTCCAGTTTCTTGGAAACACCAAGGAAAGGACAGATACCCATGAACTTAACCAGAACATAGTTGTTCACCAGCATCATACTGAAGAAAATTGAAGCAAGTTTTGCCATTATGCGTTACCTCCTTCTTCTTTGCCACAAGCATATGGACAACCCAGACAACCGCCAGCACAGCCGTTGCCATCGCCCAGTTTGGATGGGTTGGCAAGTTCCAGTTTAACAGCAGCAGCCATAAGAACACCGAAAATAAGGAAGCCGCCTGGTGCGCTTGTCATAACGGAAAGAGCAAATTTGTCCATACCTGGAATTGCAAAACCGAATACAGCGCCTGAACCCAGGAGCTCACGGATTGCACCCATGATTGTAAGTGTAAGTGTAAAGCCAAGACCCATGCCCAGACCATCCAGTGCAGAGTCGATAACATTGTTTTTGGATGCGAATGCTTCAGCACGGCCCAGAATGATACAGTTAACAACAATCAGTGGGAGGAATACGCCCAGAGCTGTGTCAAGAGCTGGGAGGAATGCTTTTACAATCATCTGTACGATTGTAACGAAGCCAGCAATAACTGTGATAAATGCAGGAATACGCACTTTATCAGGAATAATTTTTCTAAGTGCGGAAATAACTACGTTTGAGCAGATAAGAACAAATGTAGCAGCCACACCCATGCCCAGACCGTTTACAGCCATAGTTGTAACAGCCAGAGTAGGACATGTACCAAGTACCAGTCTGAGAACTGGGTTTTCTTTAATAAGGCCCCTGGTAACCAATTCTAATTTATTATTTTTAGCCATTGTTTCCAAATTCCTTTCTCACTTGATTGCGTTGTATACTGTGATAGCTTTTGCTACACATTCTTTAGCACCCATGGATGAGTATGTGCAGTTTGCAATAAGGTCTACACCTTCAACTGCTGCAGCATCTGTCATGCCGATGAAGTTTGCAATGTATGCAGGGTCTTCAACTTTTGTGCCAAGGCCTTTTGTTTCAGAAGCAACTGCATCGTACATTACGTTTACAACAGCACCGTTTTCATCAAATGCAACATAACCTTTCAGCATTTTGCCTGATGGATGTTCGTCACCGATGATACCGTTACCTTTACCTTCTGTAGCAATGATAATGCCTTTGTCTGTTGTGTAGAATTCAACTGCATCTTCGTGTGCATATTCTGTAGACAGAACAGCAGCTGGTGTACCTTCGCCGAACAGCAGACCCAGTTTTTCTTCCAGTGTCAGTTCAACAACTACGATGCCTTTTGCATACTGGTTAAATGCTTTTCTTGCTGTGTTTACAGCATCAAGGGAAGCGTTGGAAGAAATTGTAGCACCACCGATCATATCGATGTCGCCGCTTGTAAGTTCTTTGTCTGTGCCTTTGAATTTAGCAAGGAATTCAGGGTTTTCAATTTTTGAACCAAGACCTGCAGTTTCTGAATGAGACAGAACTTTCAGGTTTACAATTTTACCATCGTTGTCAAATGCAACCATGTAGTTTACAGCGCCGCCGTAACCTTTGCCAAATGCAGTAATTGTGTAACCTGCACCATTTTTGGCTTTGTAGATTTCTGTAACGCCTTCCATATCAACGCCTTCTACCATATCAAAACCATCTGTTGCTGTTGGCAGCAGTTCGATACGGGCTGCATCAGCAGCAAGACGTGCATTTTCTTCAATGATAGGAGCTGTGATGCTGTTTGTCAGGCCCAGCAGACCGGAAACAACAACGCAGATAACTGTAAGAACAACAACAGGTTTGAGAATATCATTCCATGTAGAATTGTTTTTCATATTATTTAGCCTCCTTTACTGCTTTAGGAGCGCCCAGTGGTCTCTGTCTTGTAGCTTTGTTGATGTATGGAACAACCAGGTTCATCAGCAGGATAGCATAGGAAACGCCTTCAGTCATAGAGCCGAAACGACGGATGATAACTGTGATAACACCAAGACCGATACCAAAGATGATTTTACCTTTTTCTGTGTATGGGCTTGTTACATAGTCTGTTGCCATAAAGATAGCACCCAGCAGCAGACCGCCGCCAAGAACGTAAACAACAGGGTCAACACCCAGCAGAACTGCCAGGATAGCAACTGTAGCAACATATGTAACAGGGATTGTTGGGCTGATAACTTTTCTTACTACCAGGTATACAAAACCGATGATAAGAGCGAGGGCAGATGTTTCACCCAGAACACCGCCTGTTGTACCGATGAACATATCCATGTAGTTTGGTGCGCCACCTGCTGCATAAACTGCAAGTGGTGTAGCAGTAGCAACTGCGTCACCGGAGATTGGTGTTGGGAATGCCCAGGATGTCATAAGACCTGTATAACCCAGGCCAAGGATAATTCTTGCTACGATAGCTGGGTTAGCAAAGTTGTAGCCCAGACCGCCAAACAGCTGTTTAACGATAACGATAGCAAAGAATGCACCAACTACTACTGTCCACAGTGGCAGTGTTGGTGGGCAGTTGAAAGCAAGCAGGATGCCTGTAACTGCAGCTGAAAGATCGCCGATTGTGATAGGTTTTTTCAGCATTTTTTCGTAAAGGTATTCAAATGCAACACAAGCCAGTGTGGAAACTGCTATGAGAATAAGAGACTGAATACCAAAGAACAGTGCAGAAGCAGCCATTGCAGGAACCATAGCGATGATAAGGTCACGCATCAGTGAAGCAGTGGTGTCTTTACCTGTAATATGAGGAGCAGATGATACTAAAAGTTTCATAAATTAGTTACCTGCCTTTCTTAAAAAATCTTTTGCTTCTTTCATAGTCTGAGCAACAGGACGTTTAGCTGGACATACGAAAGAACAGCTGCCACATTCCATACAGAGATCTGTGTGAAGGGCTTTCAGTTCTTCAACATCTTTAACTTCCAGAGAAAGAGCGATTTCAACTGGAGCAAGACCCATTGGACAAGCGCTTACGCATCTTGCACAGCGGATACATGCTGTTGCATCTGGCAGAGTTGCTTTTTCTTTGCCAAATACCAGGAATGCATTGTTCTGTTTTACAACAGGGATGTCATCGCCTGTAAGAGCCTGACCCATCATAGGACCGCCGGAGATGATTTTGCCGGCTTCCTGTGAATAGCCGCCGCAGAATTCGATGATGTCTTTGATTGGTGTACCAATTACAACTTCAACGTTTTTAGCTTCTGCTACAGCGTCGCCGTCAACTGTAACTCTCTTTGTTACCAGAGGCATACCTGTTTTCATATATCTTGCAACAAAACCAACTGATGCAACGTTCATAACGATGCAGCCAACTGCAGCTGGCAGAGCACCTTTTGGTACTTCTTTGCCTGTTGTCTGTTCGATAAGAACTTTTTCAGCCCCCTGTGGGTAAACGCTTGGCAGAGTGGAAACAACAAAGCCTTCAAGACCTTTTGTCAGTTCTGTCATTTTTGCGATTGCCTGTGGTTTGTTTGCTTCGATACCGATGATAACTTTGGAAAGGTTAAGATACTGTTTAACCAGTTTTGCACCTTCAACAACATCTTCGCCGCATTCCATCATTTCACGGTAGTCTGCTGTGATGAATGGTTCACATTCAGCAGCGTTGATAACCAGTGTATCAACTTCATCAAGGTTCTGTGGTGCCAGCTTAACGCCAGTAGGGAAACCTGCGCCGCCAAGACCTACAAGACCGCTGTCTTTGATTGCCTGTACAAAGCTTGCATGGTCTGTAACTTCAGGTGCTTTTACATTTTCAGAAACAGTCTGCAGACCATCTGTATCGATAACAACAACCTGAACTTTACCGTTAGACAGTCTGATTTCGTCAAGACCGAAAACTTTACCGCTAACTGGTGAGTGAACTGGTGCTGAGATAAAGCCGCCGGCTGTACCGATAACGTCGCCAACTGCTACTACATCACCTTTTTTTACACAAGCTTTTGCCGGTGCACCGATGTGCTGGCTCATAGACACAAACACTCTTTTTGGTACCGGCATTTTAACAGTTTCACAGTTCTCAGTGTTTTTGTAATGAGGCACATGTGCGCCTTCAGCACTGCGAACCAGTTTTTTAAATACTGCCACTTATATAATCCTCCTTCAAGACTTTTATAAAAGTATTAACTAAAAGTCACTTTTTCAAATATACATTGTAGCACTATTCCGTCTACTTTTCAATAGCCAAATAGTGTATTATTTCACTAACATCAATATTTGTAAACATTTATTTACAATACCATTGCCACTTATTAATTTTTTGTTAAAAAAATCATATATGGTGTACTTAAAGCGCAAAATATGATACAATAATTACAAGAGAAAATGACAAGGCGGTACAAAGTGGGGAATATAATATATAAATCTGACAATATAATTCCATGGGACACACAGAGTGCTTTTAAAATGACAAACTACCGTGTGTCTGTGGAAGAAAATATGATTTTCTGCTATCTGAAAACCTATGTTCACGGTGGCGATCTGGTGCTGTGCAGCTATTGCTTTACAGAAAATCCCAAAGGCAATGATAACCTGCACCTGTATATAAACCTGAATCCTGAAAACAGAGAGGATATACTGAAAATTGATTTCGGTTTTGATGGCATAAAAGAAATTTCTTACCGAAACAAAAAAACTGATATCCGGCTGGAATACAGGCCATTCAAAAGCGATGATGAACAGGGTTTCTACTGGTGCGGTGAACTGGTGCTGAAAGCGGACACCATAGAAAACCTGTCGGGCAAAAAACTGGAAGAAGACAGCATTTTCACACTGAATATGACACAGACTTTTGCCAATGGCGATATGTTTGTACTGTTTGGCAATCCTGAAGAAGAAAACTTTAAAGCAGAAGACTGTATGGATGTATTTGTTGTATTGAATTATTGATGTAAAGGAGGCTGTTTATGTCAGTTATTAAATTTATAGCAAAAATCAGTGCTGTTATAGCAGGACTTTTGGTTTTGCTGATTTTTACCAAAACAAAGGAAAAAGACCAGTACATTCTTTTATATGCAAGTGACGAAGATTAAACCAGGCAATAGCCTGTTGATTATAAAGGAGAACAATTATGGCAATCAGAAGATTTGAATCAAACGGCAGATATTCAAAAGTTGTGGAACACAACGGTATTCTTTACATTTCCGGTCAGGTATGTAAAGACCCAAGCGGCGACATCAAGGCACAGACTGCACAGACTCTGGAAAGAATAGAAGAAGCATTGCTGAAATACGGCAGTGACAAAGAACACATGCTGTCTGCAACAGTTTATATAAAAGATATGGCACTGTTCAAAGAAATGAACAGCGTATATGATGCATGGGTTGTAAAAGACAACGAACCAGCAAGAGCCTGTGTAGAAGCAAAACTGGCTTCTCCAAGCATTCTGGTGGAAATTTCCTGTATCGCTGCTGTAAAATAATAAGCCTGTGCCGAAAAATACATTGATTTACACATAAGAAAAAAAACAGGGATGGCTGCTGCGCCTTCCCTGTTTTTTATTATATCGTATCTCCAACTTATATTGCGGCGGGATGTCCGGAGGCCATCCCCTACGCGGTTGTTTAAAAGCCCGTTTTATATCCACCGACTATCAGTCTGTCATTCTGAGGGCTTTGTCCGAAGAATCTTTGTGCTACAAATATTATAAAAGCTATAATTTCTGCATTATAGCGGTGCAAAGATCCTTCGCTTCGCTCAGGATGACAACACTCAGCTTTGTGTATATATCGGTACGATGTGGGCATCGTACCCTACACATTTATAGAATTTCTACCTACTGCGTAGGGGCTGATGCCTACATCAGCTGCAAAAAAGATGGCTAAACGTCTCTGTAAAATCTGTGTTATAACCAAATCAGAAAACAAAACATCATTCAATGTCCTGTTTTTCTTCTGATTTAAGCAACTGTGCCATTTTCCTTTTACCTATAATGTTTGTAGCCCGGTCAAAAACCTGTGTCACATAGTCATCTGCTATTTTCTTTTGCACCAGCCGGTACTGTGTTTCCATTATATCGTCACCGCCCAGCATCATATCAATTTCTTCCAATATTTCTTCCAGTTCGCTGACAGCATTGACCACACGCTCTCTAAGGGCATAATATGCATCATAATATAAATCTTTATCTTTCATAATCAGCCTCGAATAATAAATATATTTTAGATATATAATATGTTTATTTTCTACATTATAGCATATTAGAACCATAAAATAAATACATAATAATTTTATTTAGAGGTGATTTTATGGCTATAAAAAGTCTTTCAATTCGAATTGATGAAGAACAGTTGCACAAATTGCATATAGTAGCCGATTATGAAGGCCGTTCCGCAAACAGCCAGATACTTATTCTTATAAGAGACTGCATTAAAGAATATGAAAAAGAGTTTGGCGAAATAAAAATAGATAAATAAACAGACATTGAATAAACAACAGCCTTTCTGTAAAAGAAAGGCTGTTGTAATATTTTATTTTGTTTTTTCTTCTTCGCTGAAAAGCAGTGCCATAGCGTACACTGCAATAATGCCGCTGATGCCTGCCAGCATATAGTGAAGCATCGTGTTCACATCGCCCAGTGCAATATTTGACATAGAGACAAACATCCCCACTACCACCAGCACATTCAAAGTCATAAATTTGCTGATTTTATACTGCAAGTCTTTGTTTTTCTTGGCGTTGCCCCAGGCAAATACAGCCAGAAACAGTGAAACACCCATAAAAATCACGGAATACATAGCCGCTGTCATAGGTGCAATCACAGCCAGTACTGCCAGGGTGGCAGACAGCACTGTAACAATAAGCAATTTGCTTTTAATTCTTGAAGGCATAATTCTATCCTTTCATAATATGTTAAAATCCCTTGTCAAAGCAAGGGATTTTTTATTTACTGATTGCCTGCCAGGTTCTGTGCCACTTCAAAAGCACGGAGAATCTGTGGATCGGTTTCCACTGTAAGTGTGTAGAAAAGTTCTTCCTGGGTTGTGTCCAGCACTTTTTCATAGTCAGGTGCAATACCTGTACCATTGTAAACAGCAGATGTAACAGGGCTGAGTGTTGCCACTGTCATTTCCACACCACTGCCGTCTGGCAGTCGGAAAAGTTTCTGCAGGGAGCCTTTGCCCATTGTTGCAGTGCCTACTGTTTTTGCGCCGGCAGAGTCTTTTACCATAGTTGCAAACATTTCTGCTGCGTAGCCTGTGCCGCCATTTGTAATAACTACAACAGGCAGGTCCACACTGTGCTTATCTGATGTATACAGAACTTTGCGTTCGCCATCGTTATAAACAGCATACATTGTAGTGCCTTCTTTCAGCAGTACATCAGCAGACTGTGCTGCACTGTCAAAGTCTTTGTCAGCGTTGTCGCGCAGGTCAATAACCAGTGCCTTTGCTTCCTGGCTTTTCAGGTTGTTTGTGGCATAGTCCAGTTCAGAAGCTGTTTTGCCGGAGAAGTTTGTAATTCTGATATAGCCAAAATCACCCTCTTTGGAATATGAAACTGAAGATGATTCGTATGCACGGTGTACCAGAGTAGCCTGGTTTTCAGTTCCTTCATGCATATATGTGATATCAACAGACTGGCCTGAAACACCTGACAGCATTTCTTTTGCCTGGTCCAGTGTCATATTGATAGTGCTGTAACCATTGATTGCTGTGATGGTATCATCTGCCACCATGCCCTGCACATCAGCAGGAGAGTCTGTATAAACTTTGTAAATTTTCATATAACCGCTGTCTTCACGGGATTTCACAAAATCAGCACCGATACCGATGATTTTACCGTCCAGCACCTGCTGGTATTCTGTAACCTGCCGGGATGTGTAGTATTTTGATTCCACATCACCCAGACCTTCCACATAGCCTGCTGCCATGCTTTCCAGCACCTGTGTGTCATTTACTGCTGTGTAAAAATTCTGGCGCACTGTCCGGTCAATATCTGCAATTTTATCGTACATTACTTCCTTTTCATTTACAGAATCCACTTTAGCTTCAAACATCTTTGTGGATACAATCATTGTAAGACAGAAAGTAACTGTCATAGCAACAAACATAAGGCTTATTGCTGCACTTAAAGTAATTTTCTTTCTCATAGTCCTCTCTTCCCGGCTATCTTGTAGGTCTTGTTGCCGCCACCAGTGGTGCAGGGTCAACACAAGAGCCGTTAAGCCTGATTTCAAAATGGAGATGTGGGCCTGTAGAGTTGCCTGTAGAGCCTACATAAGCAACAGTCTGCCCCTGGGAAACATAGTCCCCAACCTTTACAGCCAGTCTGGAACAGTGACCGTAAAGAGAGAAGTTGTTTCCGCCGTGGTCAATAATAACATAGTTACCATAGCCGCGGTTTGAGTATATAGCTGTTTTTACAACACCAGAATTGGATGCCACTATAGCCTGACCATTGATATATGGCCAGCCTTCGCCCCAGCCTGTGGCAATATCTATACCTGTGTGATGTTCCCACACGCCGTAAATCTGTCTGCGGCCATAAGGTGATGAAATGTGACCGTTTGTAGGTACAGGCCATATCCATTCACCGCCTACAAATGTGCCTGAAGCACTCTCGCCAAATTCGGCCTCGACAGCCTGTTTTGCCGCCAAATATTCAGCATACACATCCCGCTGGGTTTCTTTTGCCGCTTCTTCCTTGGCCTGGGTTTCACTGAGCTTGTCGTCCAGTGTTTTCATAAGACCGGCAAGTTCATTCTGTTTTGTTTCCAGTGTTCCCTGTTTTTCAACAAGAGCATTAAGCCGTTCCTGGATAGCGACTTCTTCGCTTTCTATAACTTTTTTCTGCCGGTCCAGCTGTTTCAGCAGGTCAGTGTCTGCATTTGAAATGCGCTGCAGGGTATCTGTGGCTGTAAGCAACTGTGAAAAGCTGTCTACTGCAAGAATAGTGGACATTGTACCGCCGCGGCGCATAATATACATCGCCTTCAGCCTTTCCTTGAAAAGAGCATCGGTTTCCCGTATTTCAGTTTTCTTTGCCTCCAGTTCCTGCTGTTTTGCCAGCAGATTATCGTTGGCTGTTTTAATATCCGAATTAAGTATATTAATCTGTTTTTTCACCAGGTCTATCTGTGACTGGGCATTTTTCTTTTCTTTTTCCTGTTTTGCCTTGGTGTCTTTCAGACTGGCAATTTCTTTATTGATTTTGTCCAACCGTTCCTGGGCTGCCCGGTAATCTTCCTTTGTGCCGGCAGATGCCACAATAGGATGCAGCATGCCAATACACATTACCATAACCATAAGGATACAGAACACATTTACAAATAATTTCTGTTTTTTCATTCTGACCTCCTTAAACCTTCAGATATCTTCTCATTGACAGTGCACTGCCCAGACCGCCGATAAGCCAGCCAAATGCCACAAAGCCTATAAGCATAACCGGCCAGATGCTGGAAAACGGCACCATGCACAAACTGAGCATTGCAATAAAGCCTGTTGCCTGGGTAGTGATATAGTTGAACAGGTATACATAGCCACCTGCCACTACGGCAAAGGTGATGACTGCAGATATTGTGCCAATCAGCAAACCTTCCACAATAAAAGGCATTCTGATAAAGCCGTTTGTAGCACCAACATATTTCATAATGCTGATTTCACGGCGACGTGCAAACACTGTGAGACGGATAGTATTGGAAATAACCACCATACTTACCATAAACAGTATTACAAGTATTGCCAGACCGGCATAATATGTAACATTTTTAAGGGCAATCAGCACACCTGCCAGTTCTGTAGGGGTAGAAACATAATCCACTCCGTCAAAGCCTGAAAAGCGCAGTGATGCAGGCTCCAGTCGGGTAAGGTCTTTCAGGTTTACCCTGAAAGATGCAGGCAACGGGTTGTTGGCACCTTCATAGCCGGTAAGCAAAGATGCATACTGCCCCATATAACCCATCTGTTCAGCCAGTGCGTCTTCCTTTGACACATACCGGAAATGCCCTACATCTTCATCATTTTCCAAAGATGAATTGATGGCATTTATATTATCCAGACTGGCATCCTCTTTCATATAAATAACAATTTCATTCTGGGCACCCAGATATGAAACAAAGCTGTTTACATTCAACACCAGTGAGCCGCAGATGCCCACCAGAATAAGACAGGAAGCAACCACGCCAACTGATGCCACGCTCATAAGGCGGTTGCCTTTAAAGTTGTTCCATCCCTGTTTGAAGAGATATTTAAAGCTGGAAAATTTCATCGCACACCTGCCCTTCCCACTGTGGTGTCATTTACAATGACACCGTGGCGCATTTCTATTACACGGCGTGCATAACGGCGTGCCAGTTCGTGTTCATGTGTAACCACCAGCACAGTAGTACCTGTGGAATTAATGGCTTTCAGCAGCTCCATAATTTCCAGCGACAGCTGTGGGTCAATATTACCGGTAGGTTCGTCAGCTATAACCAGGTCAGGATTGTGCACCAGTGCGCGGGCCAATGCCACACGCTGCTGTTCACCACCTGACAGCTGGGCAGGCAGCTTGTCCCGTTTGCCTGCAAGGCCTACCAGATTCAGTATATAAGGAACACGTCTTTTTATTTCTTTTTCATCTATATTGGTAACACGCATTGCAAATGCTATGTTTTCATAAGCTGTAAGGTTTGGGATAAGACGGAAATCCTGAAAAACCACACCCAGTGTGCGGCGCATATAAGGGATATCCCTTTCCTTTATTTTGGACAGATTGTAACCGTTTACAATCACTTCGCCCTTTGTTGCTTTTTCCTCTCTGAGCATCAGTTTGAGGAATGTACTTTTGCCTGCACCGGAATGTCCCAGCACAAACACAAACTCGCCTTTGTCAATATGTACGCTGACATCTTTCAAAGCGGTTATTTTAGGCTCGTAAACCTTTGTAACATGTTTAAAGTCTATCATCTGTTATCCTCAGTTTCTCTTTTTGCGGTTTTTACCCTGTATGGCACAGTAACAAAAACCGCCCTTTTATGTAACCGGAGTATACATTTAAGGGCGGAATAAATCAGAATTTTTCCTGACTTGACTGTAAATATTTTTTAACCATAAGTGCTACCTTGAATACAATAGCATCGTCAAATTCCCTTAAATCCAGACCGGTAATTTTTCTGATTTTTTCAAGGCGGTACACAAGTGTATTTCTGTGTACAAACAGACCACGGGAAGTTTCGCTTACATTCAGATTGTTTTCAAAGAAGCTCTGGATTGTAAACAGTGTTTCCTGGTCAAGGCTGTCAATGGAGCCCTGTTTGAAAACTTCTTTCAGGAACATTTCACACAGTGTGGTAGGCAGCTGATAGATAAGTCTTGCGATACCCAGATTTTCATAGTTCACAACTGTTTTTTCAATATCAAACACTTTGCCTACTTCCAGTGCAATCTGTGCTTCTTTAAAGGAAGATGCCAGGTCTTTGATGTTTGTAACCTGTGTGCCAATACCTACAATGGCTTTGATGTAATATTCCACATTCAGTGTATCCACAATGGAAGCAGCCAGTTTTTCTATATCTTTTGTTTCGATACCTTTTTTCAGTTCTTTGATAAGAACAGTGTCGTTTTCACTGGTTTCAAACACAAAGTCTTTCTGTTTGTCAGGGAAAAGGTTCTGAACCACATCAAATGTGGACATATCTTTTGCCTGGTCAACACGGATAATAAGAACAACACGAGGAATATCTGTTACAAAATGCATTTCTCTTGCCTTTGCATAGATATCGCCAGGCATGATGTTATCCATTACAACATTTTTGATAAAGTTAAGTCTGTCAAACTTTTCATCGTGGAACTGTTTCAGACTCTGCAGTGAGATTGAAAGAATAGTGGCAAATTTATCTGCCATTTCATCACTGCCTTCCACAAAAACATAGAAATCATTTCTTTTTGTGTTGGTAAAACCTTTATATGTATATCCGTTGCGGACAAAAGACTGGCTGTTTGACATTCTTTCTGTCTGTACACCGTCTTTGATACTGTCTATCTGATTTAATTCGCTGCAAGCTACTACAACGCCCATTTCATCTGTGACACCAATAACTCTGCCGATTGTGTCTTTCATCTGATAAATAACGCCTTGGAACATCCTGTTTGACATATTAAACTCCTAAAATAAATAATCTGTTGTTATTTTATACAACAGTTACAACTAATCATTTATATTTTACACAATAGTTTTAGAAAATGCAACATTTTTTTACAATTTTATATACTTTTTTATGTGCAAAACATCAAATAGTATGTCAAAAAGATATATTTCTATTTTAAAATATAAATGTGTTGCTTTTTTTAACTTTCTGTGAACATATTATTGGTAATTTGTAACAGCTGTTCTTTTGTAAGTTTTATATACTCTCCGGGCTGCAAGTCACCCGGCAGTTCCAGGCTGCCGATGTGGGTGCGGTGAAGTGTGTTAACGCCGATATCAAAAACACCCAGCATTCTTTTTATCTGGTGATAAACGCCCTGATGGAGAATAATCTTTGCAGTGTATCCATCTTCATAAGGAACAATGGTGGCTGATTTCATCAGCTGACCGTCTGCCAAGGTTACACCGTCTTCAAAGGCCTGCACCACCTTATCTGTAACAGGGTTGTCCACAGTTACAATATAAGTTTTTGGCACATGGTGTTTTGGAGAAAGGATATCGTGTGCAAACTGACCGTCGTCGGTAATCAGCACAAATCCTGTGCTGGTTTTATCCAGCCTGCCTGCCGGAAAAAGATTTCGGCGTGGGAAATCATCCTTTACCAGGTCGATGACAGTCACATCGTTTTTGTCAGTTGATGCACTTACTACACCCACAGGCTTGTTCAGCATAATGTATACAAACTGTTCGTGAGTCAGGGCTTTGCCGTTTGCCTTTATTTCATCTGAATCTGTATCAATTTTAATATCTGATTTTTTCACAACAGTGCCATTTACTGTGATGGCTGATTTTGAAATCAGCTTTTTGGCATCGGCACGTGAAATAGCCATTGATTCGCTGATAAACTTGTCCAGTCTTGTCTGCATAATATAGTCCTTTATACTGATTGACACAGGGAGAAGGTTCCCCCCCTCCTGTGTGTCTGATATTTTATAATTTTTATTTTACCATATTCCACATATTTATTCCAGTGCATCTGTGCCGGTTATATGTTTTGACAGTGAATGAGCTGTGCCTTCCGGTTGCTGGATAATATATGCACCTATCAGTTTATCTTTTTTTACCAGCATTACGGCCACCGCTGTTTTACCCTCCACATCATAGTCAACAATATCAAATGTCCACTTATTGACTTTGTCATTTTTGTATTTTTCCAGCGACAGCCCGTCTGTAAGTTTTATTTTATTGTTGAAATTTTCAAATTCCCGGTCAAACTTTTTAGGTATCCTTACTTCTTTTACCCGTGCTGACTGCAAATCAACAGTGTAGCCTTTGGAAAAAATATATTCAGCCATCTGCCGTGTAGTCTCCATTTCCAGACTGGCTTTAGGTGCGGCAACTGTTTCCCGCCTGCTGAAAACAAATTTTTTCACTCCTGCAGCAATACCAAGAATAAAACACACCGCCAGCAATGCTGCCAGTGCCTTGCCGCTTTTTTTGCTGTTAAAAGTAAGAACGAACATTTTTATCCCCCTTGTACAAACTTTTCATCAAATATTTGTTAATTAATTTTTATGCTTTATGAAAATTAATTATCACTGGTCTTTTATTTTTTGAAAAATATGATAAAATAATACTATGATTGTGAGGCGAACCTGAATGATATTATGTTTTGACATAGGAAACACCGATATTGATGTAGGTGTTTTTGAAAATGATATGCATATAAAAGACTTTCATATTCCTTATCAGAAAGAGCAAAGCTGCTGGACATATCTGGGCGGCATTCTGAAAGGACTGAAAGCCAACAATATAAATCCTGAAGATGTAAAGGGCAGTATTCTGTGCAGTGTGGTGGCAAACTCTACACAGGGTGTGTATGAAGCTATGGAAATTGCTTTCAGCCACAAACCTGTACTGTTTGAAAACAATCCTGAAATAACAGGTATAGAAATATTGACCGATAATCCTGACGAAGTGGGGCTGGATATCATTGCCGGCTGTATGACTGTGAAAGAAAAATATTCACTGCCTGCAATAGTAGTGGATATGGGTACAGGCACTACACTGACAGCCATGGACAAAGACGGCCGTATTTTAGGTGTAAGCATTGTGCCGGGCATTCTGGTGGCATTGGAAGCACTGATTGCACGCACCGGTCTGCCTGCTGACAAAAGTCTGGTGGCCCCTGCAAAAGTTATCGGGACAAATACTGCTGACAGTATTGCCAGCGGAGTTGTGTTTGGCAATGCCTTTATGATGGATGGCATGATTTCTGCTTTTGAAAAAGAAATGGGCACCCAGTGTAACGTTTACTGCACCGGTGGCGGTTCAAAGTATGTAATGCCATTGTGCCAGCACCCAAATATTATTAATGAAAACCTTTTGCTGGAAGGGCTGTATCTTTACTACAAGCGAATCAAGGGTTTGTAATCACATAATTAAAAATAAAAATTTCACATATAAGGAGACTATTTATTATGGTAGTTATTACTATGGACACAGGCGAAGTTATCAAACTGGAACTTTATCCTGAAATCGCACCAAAAACAGTAGAAAACTTTGAAAAGCTGGTTAACAGCGGTTATTACAACGGCCTGACATTCCACAGAATTATCCGTGGCTTTATGATTCAGGGCGGTTGCCCAAAAGGTAACGGTACAGGTGGCCCAGGCTGGTCAATTCCTGGCGAATTTGCAGCAAACGGCTGGAAAAATGACCTGAAACACACAAAAGGTGTAATCTCTATGGCAAGAACAGCTGACCCTAACAGTGCAGGCAGCCAGTTCTTTATTATGCACGAAGATGCTCCACATCTGGATGGTCAGTATGCAGCATTCGGTAAAGTAGTGGAAGGCATTGAAGTTGTAGACAGAATTGCAGCTGTAAGAACAAGCTGGGGCGACAGACCTGTACAGCCTGTTGTTATGAAATCAGTTGTAATCGAATAATTTCAGCAAAAAGCCGTAATAGCGGTATAGACAGTCAACAGGCACAGCAGATAAACTGCTGTGCCTGTAATTATTTGTTTTTTACTGTATTAAAATCAGTCAGATAAAATTGAATTCGGGCGTAATAGCTATGTTGAAATTTTCACATTTGTTTGATAATATATCTATAAAGTTATATATATGGAGAACATCTATGATAAAAAGAACAGACTATTCCGAAGAAGAAAAAAGAGCAATAGCCTTAAAGCACAGTAAAAAAGTGACAAGATATAAAATTTTGTTTGTTGTCAGCCTTGTGATGCTTTTAGTTCCCATTGCATCTTTGGGTAAAATGAATGATACCCTTAGCCAGGCAGGTATATCCGGTGGCGGTGTGCTGATGTTTCTTTCAGCGATAAATCTTAGTGTGGCCAACCACTGTCCATTTTGCGGACTTAAAATGGACAACCGAATGGGCCAGCGCAATCCGCTGATGATGAATTTTCCAGCTGTATGCCCTTTTTGCGGTGAAAAGCTGCGATATTAATATTGATTATGGAGAAAACTTATGAAAGATAATCTGGATATCGAAACCAAAAAGCATATACTTGATGAATTTTCAAAAAACAGCAAAAGATCTATACAATGCCGGGTTGCCGCAGTGGCTGTGTTTATAGTTTCCTTGCAGTTGATGCTGCATCGGGATGGATTTTTATGGTGGCTGTTCTTTCCCGGTTTTATGGTTACCGCGGTACTTGTGCTTATGGCCGGAATATATAGGCACGAGCGGTCTGTATGCCCTTTTTGCGGTTCGTCTTTGGGGTATAAGGCATCAAAAACAGATTATGTGCCACGGAGTTGTCCCAAATGCGGCGAAAAGCTCTGACAAACCAATCGCAATATTACAAACAGATTTAGCAAGGGTGGCAGAATGCCGCCCTTATATTTTTATTGCACAGCTAAATCCATTTCTATACATACAACATTTCTTCCGCGCAATGCAACGACAATTAAATGCCAAACTGTATTGCTGTTTTATTTGCAATAAAACGGGGGATATATTATAATTTTCCAAAGAGAAGATTATTTGAGGAACAACAATGAGTAATGTTATTGCAACAAAAGCAAAGACAGGCCGTGACAGCCGTGTGGAAATACTGAGACTGATTGCATGTTTTGCAGTATTGGTACTGCATTTCAAACCAAATACTTTTGTAAATGGTCAACGGGTGCTTGCCAGAACATTTGTAACCTGTATATGTACTGATGCTGTGGGTATATTCCTGCTGATAACAGGTTTTTTCTTTTTCAGAAACCGGAAATATACTGCAAAACTGACAGATTGCAGCAGAAAAATACTGCTGCCCACAATGATATACACTGTTTTTGTAGCATTTATATATCCCTTTTTGTCAGGACTGACAGTGGACTGGGCTGATATGGCCGGACAATTGGCAACAAGTATATTTACCTGGAACCCTATAATCCACAACGCTCAACACCTGTGGTATATGTACCTGTACTGTATGATAGTGGCGGTGTATCCCCTGCTGAATGTCATCAAAACAAAACTGCTGGCAAAAAAACGGTATAAAGCAGTTTTTTTGCTGGGTACTTTTGCACTGCTGTACGCCAACGACTGCACCAACAACAATATGCTGCGCTGTGATATGGTACCGCTGACTGTGTTTATCCCGGGCTGTCTGTTTGTGATTGCAGGGGAAATAATATACCAACACCGAAGCCGGTTTGAAGGCAAGTTATTGCCATTTATTGCAGCTGTTGCAATGTTTACAGCAATAAATATTACACGCAGCATACATATTCAGAAACTGCTGAACACAGATGTGACACAGACCCATCTGTACGGCTGGTACACCAGTGCGGGCTTTCTGTGTGCTGTGTCTCTGGCGGTGGCGGTGTTAAGCATAAAGCCTTTTACTGTCAAAACTATAAATTTCATTTCATCCACCACAATGGATGTGTATATACTGCATCCACTGATTTCAGAAATAATCACAATTTTAGGCTATAAAAGCTGGGTTATAACCACATTTTTAAATGGCAGGGAAACCACAGTTCAGTTTTTGAAATTTACTGTTATTTACTGCATATCCGTATTTGCAGCCTGTGGCGCTATATCTGTTGTACTAAAAAAAGCAGTTGCTGTTTTAAAACATAAACTGAATAAACCGGAATAACCAGATAAAAAACAGAGTGCATCAGCACTCTGTTTTTATCTTCTTTTATATTTAGTTTTCTTTGGTGACTTTCTGCCTTTTTCTTTTTCAAAGCGTTTTTCTGTAGACTTGCGCTGTTTAGGCCGGGAAATTTTTGGCGTGTCAATTATTTCTGTATCAGCCATGGCAAAATCCACATTGCCGTTGAGAATATCGGTGCCGATAACCTTTACAGTCACTGTGTCTCCTATTTTATAATTTTCACCGGTAATCGCACAGGACAGGCTGTATCCTTCATTCAATACAGGATTAAACATATCCAGCATAGAAATGTGTACCAGACCTTCCACAGTGTTGTCCAGTACTACATACACACCATAGCTCATTACACCGGAAACTGTGCCTGTATAAACTTCGTCTATATGGTCAGCCATTATTTCCGCTTTGTAAATATCTGTGGCATCACGTTCCACTGTCATCGCCACCAGTTCTGTATTTGATGCCTGCTGTGCCCGGTTAGGTGCAAATTTGCCAAAACGCTTGTTCATTTTTTCCATATTGGCACCTGCCACATATTCAGAAAGAATACGATGTATTGCAAGGTCTGCATAACGGCGGATAGGACTGGTAAAATGTGCATAGTCTTCCAATACAATACCGAAATGTCCTATAGGGTCTGGGGAATATTTGGCCTTTGACTGGCTGCGCAGCACCTGTTTATGAACAATATTCTGCAGGTTTGTGCCACGGGTTTTGTCCAGCAGGTCACTCATTGACTGCTGTAAGGATTTATTTTTGTCCCGTGAAAGTGACAGACCAATTCTGCCCAGATTTTCTTTCAGCGTATACAGTTTTTCTGCATCGGGTTCCTGATGAATACGGTAAACAAAAGGCAGTTTCTGTTTTCTGCCCAGATTTGCGGCACAGTTGTTGGCACAGAGCATAAATTCTTCGATAATCATTTCGGACATGCCGCGTTCTCTTTTCCTGATATCAACAGCCTTGCCTTTTTCATCAAAAATGATATATGCTTCGTCACTTTCAATATCCATGCTGCCACGCTGTACACGGCGTGCACGCAAAAGGCTGAACAGTTCTTTCATAATAAAAATCTGTTTCCATACAAGTGAATATTTCTCTTGCAGATATTCAGAAATATCCCCCGCCAGTATAGCATTGATTTCACTGTAAACACCCTTTACCCTGCTGCGGATAACTGTTTTTTCAAATTTATAATCAGTTATCACACCCTGATTGTCCAGGTTTATAATACAGGAGAAAGCCAGGCGGTCGCTGTTTTCATTGAGTGAGCAAACATCATTGGAATATTCTTTTGGCAGCATAGGGATAACACTGTCGCCAAAATAGATGGACGTGCCACGGTCATATGCGGTTTTGTCCACTTCACTGCTGCCTTTTACATAAAAGCTGACATCAGCAATATGCACACCCAGTCTAAAACCTTTTTCTGTCTTTTCAATGGAAATGGCATCGTCTATATCCTTTGTAGATGCAGAGTCTATGGTAAAAATCGGCAAATGGCGCAGGTCTGTACGCTTTGCAAATTCTGCCTGTAAGTCTGTATTTGCAATAACCTTTCTTGCCTCGCTGATTACAGCCTGTGGAAATTCTGTCTGCACGTTTTTCTCTGCCAGAAGAACCTGAATCGCTTTCTGTGAAGAAGAAACTGTGCCGATAACGGATTTTATAACACAGCCCAGACGGCTGTGACTGGTGCCACGGTTTGTAACATCTATCAGCACAATATCATCCAGCACTACAGGGGCGTGATTTTCTGCTCTCATCACAACATACTGACAGTCTTTCAGCTGAACTGAAACATATCTGCCCACATTTGTCACGATACCTACCAGATTTGTTTTTTCTTTTGTGATTTCTTTGATTTCACCTTCCAGGTCACGGGAAACAGAACGTACCCTTTTTACCAATACCTGGTCACCCGGTACGGCGCCCATCATATATTTGCCGGAAACGAACACATCTTTTTCCAGCCCGTCCACACGGACAAAGCCGAAATTTTCTGTCAGTTTTACCACAGTACCTTCCATCAGGGATGGGTCTGTGCTTTTTTTCTTTTCCTTTGGCTGTACAAGATGGATATAGCCGTTTCTTTCGGTTATCCTGCCTTCACTGTAAAGTTCTTCCATTGCAAGAAAGAACTTTTTGGTGGCTTTGTATCTGGACTGCAATTTTTTATATTTTACAGGACCATCCTGTAAATCTTTGATAATTTTTTCTTTTATTGACATTTATAAATCTTTCTTTTTTAAGTTTATTGTATGAAAACAAAACAGGTTTATACAATGACAAAGAGCCGTTACACAATGCAACGGCTCCAGCTTATTCATAATAATTATTTTGCAAAAGCGCTGATAACGTTTACCAGAATTGCAACTACAAAAAATACAACACCTGCATATTTTGTAACATTAGCAATTTTAGCATCCTGTGAACGGCTGCTTACATTCTGGAACATATCGCCACCTGCTACTGCGCCCATGCCGCCACTTGGCTGCTGTGCAAGAACAAGCAGAACGATAACAACGCTGCAAGCGATAAGCATTACGCCACTGATAATTTCTAAAATACCCATAGTATCTGACCTTTCATACTTTATGACTAATTAAGTATATCACAAAGAAAATTATTTTGCAATATTATTTTATGGTAAATTGATGCTTTAAAATATAAAGCTTATT
Organism: Oscillospiraceae bacterium; assembly: GCA_017436575.1. Classification (GTDB taxonomy): domain Bacteria; phylum Bacillota; class Clostridia; order Oscillospirales; family Ruminococcaceae; genus RGIG3102. The sequence continues at coordinate 51,638 of JAFSCU010000038.1, read as the reverse complement.
AATCGAATGTAAGCTGCTGGGCAATATCGTTTTCTTTCAGAAAACTGCCGGCAGCAGGAATATTTTTGGTGCGGAATTTGCCACTGTTTTCCAGCTGTGCCTGTGCCAGAGTAACAACTGATTTCACAGTCTGGTTTTTCTTCAGTGTCTGAACCTGTACACCGATGGAGTTTTTGGTGGTTTTTTCGCCAATCTGTGATGTGTTCACCACCAGGGCGCGGTTTACATTTGAAATCAGCACCACATCGGTATTTTCTGTAAAGTACAGGATGTTCACCAGTTTCTGCTTATCTGAAAAAGCATTTATCAGCTTTTTGCGGTTTGTCTTTGTTTCATAGGCTGAAAGCGGCACTTTTGCCACTTTACCATTATCAAAACAGAACAATAAAAAGCCTGTATAATCCTTTACCACAATGGTTTTCACCACAGATTCACCATCATCCATACCCAGTTTGGCAGGTACATATTCACCCAGCACACTGGCTTTTGTGTCTTCAAAAGCAGCTGCACGGGTTTTGTAAACTGCTGCCTTGTCGGTAAAGAACAGCAGATGTGCATCGTTGGTGGTTTCGCTGTGAAGAACAATTTTGTCGTCGTCTTTCAGCTTGTGCTCACCGGACATACGCAGTGACTGTGGAGTGATTTTTTTCAGGTAACCCTGTTGGGTTGTGAATATATTTACCGGATAAGCAGGAATTTCCTCTGCTTTTTCTTCCACCACCACTTCAGGCAGACCATAGCGGATTTCGCTTTTCCTTGGTTTTGCGTATTTTTTGATTACGTTTTCCAGTTCTTTGATGATAATTTTTCTGATTTTGCTGTCGCTTTTCAGAATTGATTCCAGTTCTGCAATGTCTTTTATCAGCTGTTCTTTTTCTTCTATTCTTTTCAGAATATAGCTTCTGTTCAACTGGCGCAGACGGATTTCGGCCACATATTCAGCCTGGATTTCGTCAATGCCGAAACCAATCATCAGATTTGGAACAACCTCTTTTTCATCCTCTGTTTCACGTACGATTTCAATAGCTCTGTCTATATCCAGCAGGATGTATTCCAGACCTTTCACCAGATGCAGTCGGTCCTGTTTACCTTTCAGGTCGTGGTAAGTGCGGCGTTTTACACATTCTTTTCGGAATGCAATCCATTCGTTTATGATTTCTTTTACACCCATAACCTGTGGTACGCCGCCGATAAGTACATTGAAGTTGGCAGAAAATGTGTCTTCCAGCGGTGTGGATTTAAACAGTTTTGCCATCAGCTTTTCAGGGTCCTGACCGCGTTTCAGGTCAAAGGTAAGCTTTAGGCCGTGCAGGTCTGTTTCATCACGCATATCGTTGATTTCTTTTACCTTGCCCTGTTTTACCAGGTCAGCCACTTTGTCCATAATAGCTTCAACTGTGGTTGTAGGCGGAATCTGTGTAACTTCAATCAGATTGTCGCCTTTGATATACTCCCACTTGCTCTGCACCTTGATACTGCCGCGGCCTGTATTGTAAACAGAGTCGATGTCGCTCTGGTCATACAGCACTATACCACCGCCTGCAAAGTCAGGTGCCAGCAGGGTGTCTTTTATATTGTGTTCATCGTCTTTCAGCAGGGCGATAGTAGTGTTGCACACTTCTTCCAGATTGAAAGAACAGATAGATGATGCCATACCTACGGCGATACCCAATGTATTGTTTGTAAGGATATTCGGGAAAGTGGTTGGCAGCAGTGTAGGCTCTTTGCGTGTGGAGTCATAGTTGTCCACAAAGTCTACAGTGTCGCTGTCAATATCGCGGAACAGTTCTTCGCAGATACTGTCCAGCTTGGCTTCGGTATAACGGGAAGCCGCATAAGCCATGTCACGGCTGTATGCCTTACCAAAGTTACCCTTGCTGTCCACATAAGGAACCAGCAGGCTTTCATTACCACGGGAAAGGCGCACCATTGTTTCGTAGATAGCTGCATCACCGTGAGGGTTAAGACGCATTGTCTGACCAACGATATTGGCAGATTTGGTCTTTGCCCCTTTCAGCAGGCCCATATCGTACATAGTATACAGCAGTTTGCGGTGAGACGGTTTGAAACCATCTATTTCCGGCAGGGCACGGGAAACAATAACGCTCATGGCATAAGGCATATAGTTCTGCTGCAGTGTATCGGTGATAGGGGTTTCCATCACCACGCCGGCAGACAGTATTTCCACGCTGTCATCAAGACCACGTCTTTTGGCAGCCGGTTCTTTTGTCTTTTTCTTTGCCATTTTCTACTCCTTTTATGATAAATCCAGTTGGTCTAAATAATCTGCGCCGTAATCGGCAATGTACTGTTTTCTGCCTGTCAGGTTGTCACCCAGCAGAAGCTCAAACATTTCCCGTGTGCGTTCCACATCAGCTTTACACACTTTGATAAGACGGCGTGTGTCAGGGTTCATGGTAGTCATCCACATCATTTCGGCTTCATTTTCACCCAGACCTTTTGAACGCTGGATGGTGTATTTTTCACCCTGAATTCTTGCCAGTACATCAGTCTTTTCAGCCTCTGTATAGGCAAAATATGTTTTGTTTTTGGTGTTTATTTCATACAGCGGAGATTCTGCGATATACACATAGCCTTCATCAATAAGTGCCGGTGTAAGGCGGTAAATCATTGTAAGGATAAGTGTACGAATTTGGAAGCCGTCAACGTCAGCATCGGTACAGATGATAACTTTGTTCCAACGCAGATTGTCTATATTGAATGTGGCAATGCCGTTGCTTTTATATTTTGCAGGGCTTTCAACACCACAGCCCAGAACCTTGATAAGGTCAGTGATAATTTCTGATTTGAAAATTCTGTCATAGTCACTTTTCAGACAGTTGAGAATTTTACCCCTTACAGGCATAAGTGCCTGGAACTGTGCATCACGGCTGGTTTTGCAAGCGCCCAGGGCAGAGTCACCTTCCACGATGTATATTTCACGCTGTGAAACATCTTTGCTGCGGCAGTCCACAAATTTCTGCACGCGGTTGGCAATATCAATCTGTGCGGACAGTGTCTTTTTCAGACCCTGACGGGTTTTGTCTGCCTGTTCACGGCTTTGTTTGTTTACCAGTACCTGGGCCGCAATTTTGCTGGCTTCGTCAGGGTTTTCGATAAAGTAAACTTCCAGCGAACTTTTCAGAAAATCTGTGGTAGCCTGTGTGATGAATTTATTTGTGATAGCTTTTTTTGTCTGGTTTTCATAGCTGGTCAGTGTGGAGAAACAGCTGGAAACAAAAACCAGGCAGTCCTGGATATCTTCAAATTTGATTTTGCTTTCGTTCTTTTTGTATAAACCTTTCTGCTTCAGAAAAGCATCAAACTGGCTGACAAAAGCAGATTTCAGTGCTTTTTCAGGTGAACCGCCATGTTCAAGGAATGATGAGTTGTGGTAATATTCAATCTTGTTTACCTTGTTGGAGAAGGTGTATGCCACATTCATTTTCACCTTGTATTCAGGCATATCTTCACGGTCACGGCCTTTGGCTTCAGATGTAGAGAACACAACTTTGCCCATATTGTTTTCGCCCACAATTTCTGCCACATAGTCTTCAATACCTTTTTCGTAGAAAAATTCCTGTGTTTCAAAAGTTTTACCTACTTCGTTTTTGAAAACAAATGTGATACCTGGGTTTACAACAGCCTGTTTTTTGATAACTTCAACAAAATATTCTGCAGGCACATCAATATCGCTGAAAACCTGTCTGTCAGGTTTCCATTTAATGCGGGAGCCTGTTTTCTTTTTGGTTGTAGGTGTCTTTTTCAGACCGCCCACATTTTCACCGCGTTCAAAGTCAAGGTGATATTCAAAGCCATCGCGGACAATATCGGCAGTCATGTATTCACTGGCGTACTGTGTGGCGCACAGACCAAGACCGTTAAGCCCCAGTGAAAACTGATAGTTGTCGCCATCATTGTTGTTGTATTTGCCGCCGGCATACATTTCGCAGAAAACCAGTTCCCAGTTGTATCTTTCTTCACGGCTGTTATAGTCCACAGGGATACCGCGGGCTTCGTCTTCTACTTCAATACTACCGTCTGCAAAACGGGTAAGGGTGATTTTTTTACCATAACCTTCCCTGGCTTCGTCAATACTGTTGGTAAGAATTTCAAAAATTGAGTGCTGACAGCCTTCGATACCATCAGAACCAAAGATAACCGCAGGGCGTTTACGCACTCTGTCGGCGCCTTTGAGACTGCTGATACTTTCGTTGTCATAGCGCTGAGTTTTCTTTGCCATTAAAACCTCTCCAAATGAATTATCTATGTGAAAATCAATTATATACTTATTTATATAAATTTGTTCTTGAATATTAATCTTATTATAAAATTGGTGGAATTGTCAAGTGTGGCGGTTGGTCACAAGTGTATAGTATGAACCGGTATTTTGTTATCAGTACATAAAAAACGGCTGTGTATGCACAGCCGGCGGATATGAGTTTGATAAATGTTGCAGTTTCTGATAGTTTGACAAATTGGGATTTATCTAATAGTCAAAGAATTAATTTATATTATACTGCAATCGCGTAGGGGACGGCGTCCTCGACGTCCCGAATTTGTAACGCTGCGCTGGCGTTACTTTTGGCGCAAAAGTAACCAAAACGTGGGGGTTGCGATTCCCCCACACCCCAACGCTGCACAAGTGTGGAATGCTCCGTCTGCTACAAATCACGGAATTCTCCCCTCGCTCATTACATTCTCTCGCCAAAGAATTCTGTCGTGATTTTCGTAAAAATATTTCAACCTGCTAAAGCCCTTGAAATATTTTTACTCTCCGCAGACTACGCTATTATTATTCGGGGAAAGTATTTCCCCGAACCCCTTGCTGTTCAACCTATTCAAATTTTCCTTACTGTATTATACCATATATTTTTCAAAACAAAAAGGCGGCAGATGCCGCCTTTTTATGTTATAGACTATTAGTAATCCAGTTTATGCAGTTCGTACATGGAAAGAATGATGATTTCCAGTGCGCTCATAAAGCCATCGATTGAATAGCCTTCTTCAGCCATATGTGCTGTGCCTACGAAATCTGGCAGTTCATCGCCTTTTGGTTCGATACCGAATGCAACACCCAATGGGAAACTGCGTGCATAAGTGCCGCCACCGATTGTGTAAGGTTTAGTGTCAAGACCTGTGATTTCGTTGTATGTATCCTGCATTGCTCTGATAATTGGTGTTTCAGGGTCAATGAACATTGGTTTGGAGCCTTTTGCTGTTGGCACGTGACCACCGATTGCTTCAAACTGTGGTGCCAGGGTTGAATGCATTTTTTCTGGGTCTGTGTTTGTTGGGTAACGGATGTTGATGTGCTGGCTGAATACGCCGTCTTCGTAAGCCATGATACCACCGATACATGTAAGTGGTTCAAAGTAGCCGTCGTCAGCATCGATGCCAAGGCCAGAGCCGTCTGTTACACTGTGCAGTTTGTTCAGCAGTTCAAAGTATGGTTTTTCTTCTTCGCTGAACAGGTTGTTTTCCAGACCGTAAGCTACCAGCATGCCGATAGCATTTTTTGTACCTGCTGGGAATGCTGCATGGCCGCCGATACCGTGGGCGATAACTTTTACACCGTCTTCTGTTTCAACGATTTCCAGGCCTTCACCAGCTGGGAAACTGCCGATGCCTTTTTTGAATGTAACTTCTGCCAGGTCAGGGATAACGTTACCAGCCATACCTGCATCAAATTTTACAACGTTGCTGTTTTCAACTTTTTTGCTGAACAGCTTGAAGGAAACGATACCTTTTTCACCACAGCATACTGGGAAGTTTGCGTCTGGTGAGAAGATAAACAGCGGTGCTTTTTCTTTCTGCTGGTAGTAGTGAACGTCAGAAGAACCTGTTTCTTCATCTGTACCCCAGATAGCTCTGGTTGTATAGCGCAGTTTCATGCCCTGTTCTTTAAAGAATTTCAGCATGTACATTGTCAGAACTGATGCGCCTTTGTTGTCACATACACCACGGCCCAGCAGCCAGCCGTCAATTTCTCTTACTGTAAATGGGTCAGCTTTCCAGCCGTTGCCTTCAGGCACAACGTCCAGGTGGCAAACTGTTGCCAGATAGTCTTCGCTTTCGCCTGGCAGTTCGGCGTAACCGATGTAGTTGTCTACATTTACTGTTTTAAGGCCGAAACGGTCTGCCATTTCCAGTGCTTTGTCCAGTGCTGCGCGTGGGCCAGGACCAAATGGCATGCCTTCGCCAGGCTGGCCTGCTACTGATTTGATAGCTACCAGGTCTTTGATATCCTGGATAATATCTTCTTTATTTTCTTTCACGAATTGCTGAACTTTTGCTCTTAATTCTGCGTTTATCATAAAAGACCTCCGTTTTTCAATTAATTATCACCATTATAACACAAAATAATTATAAAATCACTATGGAAATTTTGTTATCCATAGTGTATAATAATATTTCATGAAACTCAGCAAAGGAAAGTTTAAAATGAAAAAGAAACCTGATATAAATATATTTCTTACTGTAGGTCTGATAATTTTTATTGTGATTATGCTGGCTTACCGATTTATAAACAGAGAAACCGGTGATGTGGCTATGGTAGCCATTGACGGAACTGAAAAAAGATATGAAATATCTTTGGAAGAAGATGCTATCCACACAATTGCAGAAGGTAATTTTGTTGTTACCCTGGAAGTGAAAGATGGACGGATAAGATTTATCAACAGCCTGTGTCCTGACCACCTGTGTGAAGGCTTTGGCTTTATACAGCACGAAGATGAAAGCGCTATCTGTATGCCTGCAGGTGTGGCAGTGCTGATAACTGACGAAAGATAAAATACTGCAAAATAAAAGTCACGGTAAATACCGTGACTTTTTTATTGTAAAATATTCTATTGGATTTCAATGCTTGTTTCCCGATTAAACTTAACCTTATGGAATTCATTTTTCAGCATTGGCAGGAAATCAGCCATAAGAGGAATATATGTAGCAAGGAATATCATCAGCGCACCAATTGTAGCAGGCTTTTTGTATTTGTCCTTTATCTGCATACCACAGATAATCCCCATGGCAAACAGGCAGAATTTAACCAGCGCAAGATCTTTCCAGTCAAACTGTTTCAGATATTTGTCAGCGGTGTCAAACAAAAATTTCACATATAACACTCCCCACCATATTTATTATAACTTTATGTTAACATATGTTCATATATAAATCAAGCATTTGCCCGCTATATGTTCTTTATTTCCAAATTCTGTGTATCATACATAACTTTTGCGTGATTGGTTTTTATAAGTTTCTTTTCCAGCACATTGCCTGTAACCACATCGATGGTTTTACGGTATATTTTGTTGTTGCGGTAAACCACATTATTTTCTCTGGAGAAAAATTCATCCTCCACGACAATATGATACGTATTGGGCAGGTTATCAGAACACAGCAGATTGCCCACCAGATATTCATCATCTGTGAAAACAGTCAGCTGGAATGTATAAGGTGTATCGTTTCTGAAACGGTAATCTTTGTAATTGTAAAGTATGCTGGTGCCTGTGCCAAACGGCACCACACGGCCAAAGTCTGGAAAAAGGTCCACTCCGTCGTGGTGGTGGTGTTCAACTATTGTCAGCGGTGAATGAAGCACCAGCCAGTGAATAAGGTTTGTAAACTGGCACATACCGCCACCGATGTCACTGGACGGATTGCCGCCTTTTATGGTCAGGCCTGTTTTGTATCCCTGTTTCTCAGTTACCTTGCCCACCAGCTGCCAAAAAGAAAACACCTGCCCCGGACGAATAATTACACCATCCACTTTTGGTGCGGCTATTGCCAGATTTACAGCTTTGTTGTTTTGCAGAGTCATATCCACATCGCCAAGTTTGCGGCGGATAAGAGATTTATGACTGTAAACAGACACCGGCAAAAGGGCATCTGATTTTTCAGATGCAAAATTTATCTTTGCCTTTTTATCCCGGATATTGCGTTTAAATATTTCTTTCTGTGTTGATATTTTATATGTAAGGGGTGAAATCTCACAGAACAGTTTTCTTGCCATTTTATTACCTCTGCCAAAGTTTAATTGAAATTATGATAACACTTTGCCACATTATAGACAACAGTTGTGACAAAATTGTTATATTGAAATAAAAATAATGCAGGTATATAATAAAAGCAAATTTTTATGAGAGAGATGAGAGAAATGCTAAAGACAAATGGAAAAATTCATCACGCCTGGTTTATACTGTTGGTGTGTCTGGGAATAATGGGTGGTCTGGTAGGTATACTGCTGAACTGCACCGGCATTATTTTTACCGAAATTATCAAAGAATTCGGTTTCCGTACAGGTGACCTGTCTATTTATTATTCAATCCGTTCAATGGTCAGAGCACTGGCACTGGGTGCTGTATCCGGTATGTTTTTCAAAAAGAACTCCAAAAGAGTGCTGATAGGCATTACTGCAATTACCTGCATAGCCTATATGTCTATGGGGCTGTATACACAGCTGTGGCAATGGTATATTTCTGCTGTGTTTATCGGTATAGGCACCAGCTACACTGGTATGGCTATTTCTGTTCTTCTGGCAAACTGGTTCGCCACTAAAAAAGGGCTTGTAATGGGGCTGGCAATGTCTGCGTCCGGTGTATTGGGTGCTGTGGTCAGCCCGATGTGTTCCACACTGATAGAATCAATTGGCTGGCGCGGTGCCTGTATAGCAATGGGTCTGCTGACAATGGCTGTGGTTTGTATTCCCGCTGCACTTTTTCTGGTGCTGACACCACAGGAAATAGGAATGAAACCTTATGGCTGGAGTGAAAACCCTGTCGAAAACGCCAAAAACGAAATTTCAGAAATCAATTATACTGTTCCGGGATATATATTCCCTGTATGTGTATGCATCATCTGCCTTGCAACACTGATTGGTGCTGTGCTGAACCAGCTGCCACTGTATTCTGCACAGCTGGGATATGGAGTAGCCACAGGCGCAATGATTACCAGCTTTGCAATGTGGGGCAATGTGCTGGGTAAACTGCTGACAGGCTGGCTGGCCGACAAGGTGGGGCCATACAAGGCACTGACAATGACATTTGCAATGGTAATAACCGCCCTGGTAATGTTCATGCTGTGTGGTGCCAGCGAATATATGCTGTATTTTGCCGCACTGCTGTTTGGCACTATATATGCAGTGGATGCCAACGTGCCACCGCTGCTGTTTATGGATGTTTACGGTGCCGACTACACAAAACACCTGAAAAACTTTCAGACCATTGGTTTTGCATTGGGCACTTTCTCCAGCAGTCTGCTGCCATATATCTATGACTTTACCGGCAGCTACAATGTGATTTTCATTCTGGGTATTGTGTGGATTACAGTTTCACTTGCAATGACCTGGTGGCTGAAATTATGGCTGGACAAAAAGAAAGCCAGAGCAAAATAAAAACTATCCCGTATGGAGCACCATACGGGATTTTATTATTTTTTGCCCAGTTCTGTACTTTTTACATTTCGTTAACATCTATAAATATATAAAATGTTATAATTTAATTGTACAATTAACCACTTTTTATTGAAAGGGACACTCCAATGAACAATATGACTTTAAATAAATATGTGTTATAAAATTTCTTAAACAGAGTAATCATGAAAAAAAAACTTATTCTTATTTTATTTATCAGCTGTGCTGTGCTTACAATGATATTCTTGCCAATCAAAAAAGAAGAAAATTATATAAAAATCATCAATAATAACATTGATGATTTCAAATATAAAATTGGTAATGACTATTTTACAGGTACTTATCACTATATTACTATATCAGACGTTGTTGATGCTGTAAGTTCCTTAGAATATAGCGAAAAAATAGAAAAATTTGACATTAATCAGTACAATATCCCAAATCAAAATTATATTATTGAATTTATTAATATTACTGGACACTACAACGATATTACATATAGATTTTATAATGATTTTGAATATGTATTAATTCATTATGGCCGTTCTTATGAATTATCTATAACGAGATATACCCCTGATAATGTTTATAAATTAAAGGATTCGTATGGTATAAAAAATCTTTTTTTGAAATCAGACAGCTATATTCCCGAGAGTACATACGAAAATTTGATTGCGTACTGTACTGATTTGTTAACGCAGTATAATACATTAACTTTGTTAGAACATAATTTTGATATGGATTATTCGGATATTACTGATAATGCGACATTAAATAAAAGCAGATTTTTCGAACTTGAAAATTGTAAGTTTAAAATATCAATAGATGATAAAAACAAATATACTGTATACATTTCAAATTTATATGATGGTTCATTAAGCCTGTATATAACAGTTGATTATACTATTGAAAACATAAGTATATCAAAAATTTCTGCGAGATAATCATTATGAAAAAAACACTATCCATTATTTTATTAATAAGTCTATTTTTTAGTATGAATACAGTTGCATTTGCAATAAATAATTCGGCTAACAATACAGGAAACACTCGTGTAATTGTTACAACAAACAAAGGTGACTCTTACGATTTAAGTAACTACATAACAGTAAATTATACTACACCATCTGTTAAAAGAACTTTATCTGAAGAACTTATAGAAACTATCGATTATACTGTTGATATACCTTATGATATTCTATACCATATAGCCAGCGTTAATTATGCGGACGATGAAGGTTACGAACCTGCAACAGGTCAGAGTGCAAGTTTTAGTGCAACAATCCGAGCTGTATTTAAAAACAAAGAAGCTCTCAACAGCAGTAATATAATGAGTAAAGGGAAATATATAAATAGAATCGAATATAAGTATAGTTGTCCTTTATATAATACATCTGTAAACAGCGCTTATTTTAGAGCGAGGAGTGTAGGCACTGAATTGGAAACAGGAAATTTTATTGACTCTCAAGATGTTGATACAACCATATCTGGATTCACTGTAGCGGTGATGTCCAATTATGCAACAGCAATGAACACTGGTTTTAATAAATATATTCATTTAACTGATTCCGTTTTAGCTGATATTTCAGGGAAAGCTGTGTTTAATGTTCAATTAGGCACAGAGAGTGTAAATGTAGAAATACTTGCAGATATTCTTTAGCATATCCTTGTATATTATATGTAGCAGAAGACCGTCAATTTGACGGTCTTCTGCTATTTTGCTATATAACATTTTCTCTCCCCTACGATAAGTTAAAAATTATCCAAACATATCCATTATGGTTGATATCTTTAGCCCTATTATATCCCCTTTATCGCTTACTTTTTTCCATTAAAAATATGCACCTCCAAAAGTGTCTGACTTTTGTGGTGCATATTATGCTCCATACGGGATTTTTGTTATTTTTTACCCAGTTCTATGTTTTTTTCATTGGCGTAGAAAACTGCGTTTGCCGCTGCAGAGCGGAATGCGGCATCTTCCAATGTGGCAACACCAACAATTGTACTGCCACCCGGTGAGCATACTGCATCTTTAAGTGCATCAGGGTGACGGCCTGTTTCCAGCACCATTGCGGCAGCACCTTTTACTGCCTGTGCGGCATATTTTATGGCTTTATCTCTTGGCACGCCACAGCGCACAGCACCGTCTGCCAGTGCATCAATAAACATATACGCAAAGGCCGGTGTACAGCCGGAAACTGCAGAAGCCACATCAAGAATATGCTCTGTTACCCTTTCGGTCAGACCGCACTGTGCAAACATATTTTCCAGTTCTGTGCACATTTCATCAGTAGCAAGGCTGTTTTCTGCATAGATGTTCAGCCCTTCACCGATTTCACTCGGTGTATTTGGCAGCATGCGGAACACAGGCAAGTCCAGCCCATACTGTAATGGTATTTCCGCCAGTGATTCCAGTGTGATACCTGCGGCAATGGAAAGAATTTTCTGTTTTATTCCCTTTTCTTTTGCCTCTTTCATTGCAGGTACCAGCAATGCCTGTACATTGCGCAGCTGCTGTGGCTTTACTGCCAGCACAATATATTCAGCCTGTGCACAGGCATCGTGGGCAGACTGCGCCACTGTGCAACCTGTTTTGTTGCGCAAAAATTCTGTTCTTTCTGTATTCAGGTCAAAAATTACAACCTGCTGTGGATCAATAGCTTTGCATACGCCAAGAACCAGTGCGCCACCCATATTCCCTGCGCCGATAAATGCGATTTTTTTCATAATATCTCCTTTAACAAATATTTTTATACGATTTAATATATTAATATTTTACCATTAAAAAAGGCCACAGACAATAGTCTGCAGCCTTTGGATTATTATTTGATAGGAAGTTCCATTTCAGCAACTGAAATTTCTGCCCCATCACTGTCCTTCATGGTAAGCACTACAAAAAATGTATCCCCTGTCAGTTCTTCGCCTGTAATGTCTGCAAAAATTCCGTGGTCAACCTGTTTTTTGTTGTTGCCTGTAATTTTGTATTCATACTGGTCAATCAACTGGCCAGCATCTGTGCAATATTTGATTTCCAGCACATCACCTTCAAACCAGTTATATGTTGACCGGCTGATTTCCAGTTCTGTAACTCCGTCTGCCGAAATATAATCGCAAGACCAGTCTGTTATTTCAACCCAAGACATATACGGATCCATGTCACCGTCATTCCGGTCTGTATCATCTTCAACAACCGGCTGTGCATCCTTTTCTTCATATGGTTTGTTAAAAGGAACGTCAATTTTGGTCATATCCAAAAGGTTATCATCAGCATCGTATATAGCCAGTTCAACACAGACACTGTCCGCCGGTATCTGTCTGCCATCTATGTCAAAAATAACTGACCAGCGAAGTATATCACTGCCATCCACATATGCACTGTCTTTTTTCACTTCTATAACTTCCGGCATATTATCCGCAAAAGCTGTAGCTTCAAAATAACTGCCTTCCGGACAGTTATGCATATCAAAATCCACATCCAGTTCTGATATGCCGTCACGTTTCAATACACTTTTTGACAACCCTGCAATTTCAATATATGGAAAGTCCAGGTCTTCAGGCGGTGGTGGCGGTGCACCGTTCTCATCTGCGTCATCCGGTACATCAAACACAGGTGTGCCACCCAACACATCTTCGATGGCAATATTGTTTACCTGTGCTTCGATTTTACTGCCATAATATGTAGGTGTCTTTGTTGTTTCCCAATCATCGCCTTTGCCGCCCAGAACAAACCACTGGCTGTGGCTGTCCACCAGTTTATTGATTGGTGTACCGTCTGGAACATCATCAGCTTCGCCTGCCACATTCAGCTTGTTCCGGGTATTGTAGAAAAACAGTCCTATATCGTCATAGCCTTCCGGCATACGTATTTTCAGCACATATTTGGACACATAATTGCTCATTGGTGTCCAGCTGCCTGAAACAAATTCATCCTGAAGAACTGTTACAGTGTAATCTGTGCCGTCAATCTGCACTGTCCATTCCCCATCGCCACCAATAACTTCATCTTTCACAAAGTCAGCATACAATACATTAAAACTCATACCGTGGTTCCAGGCATTGTCATCGTCAAAAATAAACATCGCCTTTACGGTTTTATCCACCATACCATCCCCTGCCGGTTCAATGATATAGTCATAAATATATATGTGACCATCTGTTGTCAGAGAGCGGTCTGAATAACACACAGTTTTGTAATCGTAAACATCATCCACTCTCATAGGCCGGTTTACAATATTATAAGGGTAAGTCAGTGAAGCCGGCTCGTCCTTTACCGCAGGCGCAGCGCTGTCGCCGCTGCCACAGGCTGAAAGTGAAAAGATAAGAGAAAATGTAAGCAAGATTGATATCAGTCTTTTCATAATAATCACCTTTCATATTTATTAATTTAATTATAAACAGCTATTGCTATGTTTTCAAGATAATTGTGAAAATTTCAGTTTATTATTGACATATGCCAGAAATGAGCGTATATTAATTATAAACGGCATATGCCATAAACCAAGGAGACATCTTTATGCCAAGACCGAGAAAATGCAGAAAAGTCTGCCAGATGCCAATACACAATGAATTTCGCCCGCCAAATGGCGACGAAAACAACATTGTGGTGCTGACTGTGGACGAATATGAAACAGTCAGACTGATTGATATGGAAGATTTTTCACAGGAAGACTGTGCCAGTTATATGCAGGTGGGCCGCACAACTGCCCAGCGGATATACAACAGCGCAAGAAAAAAACTGGCAACGGCTTTGGTTACAGGTGCCACCCTGCGCATAGAAGGCGGTGACTACCGCCTGTGCGATGGCAAAGAAGAACAGTGCGGCTGTGGCGGATGCCATAAACACAGAAGAAACTGTGACAGTTGCAAAGAGTAAGGAGAATGATTTATGAAAATAGCAGTAACTTATGAAAATGGTATGGTTTTTCAGCATTTCGGCAGAACACAGCAGTTTAAAGTGTACGAAGTAGTTGACGGCAAAATGGTGGATATGAAAGTGGTAAGTTCCAACGGCAGCGGCCATGGCGCACTGGCAGGCGTACTGGCAGCACTGGGTGTAAATGTGCTTATCTGCGGCGGTATGGGCATGGGTGCAAAAAATGCACTGGCAGCAGCCGGCATTGAAGTACGCGGCGGCGTACAGGGCCAGGCAGACCTGGCAGTGGCAGACTATCTGGCTGGCAAACTGGCATTTGACCCTGACTACAGATGTGACCACCATGACCATCATCACGGTGATGACCACGAATGTGGCGACCACGGCTGTGGTGAACACGATTGCGGCGATCATTGTCATTAACAGATAAATCTTTTATAGCGCAAAAACAGCCAATGGTATATGCCATTGGCTGTTGGTTTATTTATTCTTTTGTTTATTGATTATATAAATCATCAGACATAATATCGATATCATCCCTGCAACTATTGGCGTATAAAACTTTAATGCCATTACTGCTGCCCCAGACATAAGATTTGTATTGAAGCCTGCTGATATAAACTGAGCAGACAAAATAAACATTGTGGGCAGAAATTTCAGCACAGCTATTGCAACTGCAACAGCTATCAGCACACATACTGTCACCAATGGTACATTATTGTATTTTTCAGTTTTTTCAATTTTTTTGTCATTTGATTTGCTGATTTCTGTAATTTCTTCATTAAGCAGATAATCAAAAGATACATTGAAAATCTTTGCCAGTTTAATTATATTTTCAGTTTCCGGCAGAGAAATGTCCAGTTCCCAGCGAGATACAGCCTGGCGTGAAACTCCCAACTGACCTGCCAATGTTTCCTGGGACATACCGGTCTGTTTTCTTAAATTTTGTAATTTAGCACCAAGTGTCATTATTATCTCCTGTTCATTATAGCAGGACGTCGAGGCGCGCCCTGTGCGGTTTTATTATGCGGGATGTCCGGGAGGCCATCCCCTACCCATTGTTTTCAATAAGATTATAACAATTACGGCCGCAATTTACCACCACATTGAAATGGAAAGTCCGCAATTTGAAATTGCGGACCTGATTTTTCTGATAGTTACTTATTCTTTTTTATCTGTGCGGTGGCAAAACTTTCTACTGCCATATACAGGACTGCGGCAACAGGCCATATAGCCCAGGTTTTACTCCAGGCACCTGTAGCAAATGATATAGCCAGATAAGCCGCTGTTACAATGCAGAAATACACAACAGTCAGTGTATGGAGTTTTTTGCCGATATATTTCTTTTCCGGTGTAAAATCTTCCAGCTGTAACAGCCGCAGGTATGAATCATTTATGTTGGAACTGCGCACCATCAGATATGTAGCGATTGCAATAAGGGTAAGAAGAACGCAAACCATACAAGCCATAACAAAATCTGACACAGACAGCGCCACTGCCAGCATCATAGGAACAACCGCTGTTATACACAGGGCTACACCACCGGCGATTGATGTGCGGTGTGACTGTGCATAGTCTTCCATTTTTCTTTCCACAATACCTTTTACACCATATTCCAATGTAAATTCTTCTTTTCCTATGTATTCATATTTTGACAGCTGCATTTCATTGAGAATAGTGATAACCACACCAATGGCGACCATCACCAGCAATATTGCCATACCCAGACCGCCTGCCATATCTTCTGTTATGCCCATTTTCACGCCTTCGCTTAATGCGCCCAGCAGTATAAGAGGCACTGGGCAAAGAATAAACATTGCCACTGCCAAAGCAGTTTTGGATGATAGTTTTTCTTTTATTTCCATAAATTTTGCTGCTTCTTCCATAGAGATTACCAGACCATCTGCTCCGCCTTTCTCTGTGGTTGCAGGCTGTATTTCTTCCACTTCATCTTTCAGAAGATAGTCTGTAGAAACACCAAACAGACTGCTCATTTTAATTATTTTATCCAAGTCAGGTATGGACAAACCACCTTCCCACTTTGAAACAGACTGTCTGGAAACATTCAGCATTTCTGCCAGCTGTTCCTGGGACCAGCCCCGCTGTTTTCGTAGTTTGATTATTTTATCAGCTAAAATCATTGTTTTTCCTCCGGTATTTTATGGTTTAAGTATACCATTTATTTGCTTTACATACCAGCAACCAGAGTTGATATTTTGTAACCTGGCAGTTGCAAACAGCAATTCAGCCATTGGCAATATGCCAATGGCTGTTTTTTCTTCGTTTTATAAGCTTATTCCACCATCTACCACAATATTATGGCCTGTGATAAACGAGGCATCGTCGCTGATTAAAAACTTTACTGCCTTTGCCACATCTTCCGGCAGGCCAATGCGGCCAAGCGGTGTTTCATCTGCCAGCGCCTGTAAATCTTCGTCTGTATAACAGTCCAGCATGGCTGTTTTAATAACGCCGGGGCTGACACAGTTTACGCGTACACCTGATGGGCCGATTTCCTTTGCCATTGCTTTTGTAAAGGTGACTACACCGCCTTTTGCGGCAGAGTACACCGCTTCACAGGATGCACCCACCACACCCCATATAGAAGAAATGTTTACAATAACACCGCTGTGATTTTTCACCATATTGTTTGCGGCAAACTTTGTGGAGTAGATAACGCCGTTAAGGTCTGTGTTTATAAGGTGAAGAATTTCTGCCTCTGTCATATCCTGCACAAGACCTGTAAAGGCTGTGCCGGCGTTGTTTACCACAGCATCAATCCTGCCAAAAGCTGACAGTACATCAGCATACAGTTTCTCCACAGATTCAAAGGAAGAAATATCGCAGTGAAAAGCCTGTGCATTTCCCATTCCGGCACAGAGTTTTTCAGCCTTTTCTCTATTTTTATTGTATGTCAGTGCTATATTATAGCCTGCCTGTGACATTTCTTTTGCAATTGCGGCACCTATGCCGCCTGATGCACCTGTGATTAAAACTGTTTTCATAACAAATCTCCAAACTGAATTTATAAATTTATTGTAGCAAAAGCAATGATTTTTTACAATATATCTATTGCCTGAATGGATGATATGATTTAAAATATCAGGGTGGATATATGAAAGGGTGATACAATGGACAACAGAGAAAACGCAAAAGAACTGCTGTACAGCGGCCAGTATACCTGTGTGCTGTATGATGGCAAAGATTACTATATAAACAAAAAGCGCGGGGTTGCACCGCTGCTGGAATGGCTGGATGACGAAAATGATTATTCAGCATTTTCCGCTGCCGACAAAGTAATAGGCCGAGGTGCTGCATTTTTGTATCTGCTGATGGGTATAAGATCAATTTATGTTGCTGTTATCAGTCAGCCGTCACTGGACCTGCTGACAGAAAATGGTGTGGATGTTGTATACGATGAGTTGGTACCTGCAATACGCAACAGAGACAACACAGGCTTCTGCCCTATTGAATCAGCCGTAACAGGCATCGACAATCCACAGGATGCCCTGGTGCGGATAAGAAAAAGAACTGCCGAGCTGGCAAAAGGATAAAAGAAAAAGGTTCGCCGTACGCGAACCTTTTGTTTTTTATTATGCCTGCCATACATTGTATGTAAATGAACCTGGCAGTGGTTTGGTATCATTTTTGATTTCTTCTTTGATAACTTCTTTCAGCTGCAGACGGTATGTATCGTCATAGCCTTCCATAACAGGAAAAACCTTGCTGGCTTCATCAAGGAAATGAATAATGTCACGGCCTTTTGCACGGCCTTTTACTGTGTGCACATCATAGGCATAGTCTGGAATTTCGCACACCGCACCCTGTTCAACTTCTTTGATTACAATGTTTTTCAGACAGTCAGTTGAACGGTCCTTTGGCTGCATGCAAAGGAAACGGATTGCATGCATAAAGAAAAACGGACGGTCACCGTCAAAGTATGGGAATTTCTGACGTGCCTGGTCAAGGTTTCGGATAACTTCAATAGCGCGAGGGTTGCCAAAGCCGATATCTTCAACTGCAATGGCATTCAGTCTGCGCCACAGTTTGTTTTCCAGATGTTCACTGGTGATATAAAGTTCATAAGCCATATCAATGGCGATTTCATAATCAGCATGACGGATAGCTTTCTGCACACCGGCAATCAGTTCATCACAAGGCAGACCATTTCTGCTTTTCATGCTGCCCCAAGGGTCAAAAGTATCTGTTGTAGCCATAGTCTTGCCTCCTTAATCTATTGTATATTCAAATGAGCCTTCTTTAGGCTTGATATCATTTTCGATTTCATTTTTTACAATTTCTCTGAACTTCAGGCGGTATGTATCATCATAGCCTTCCATAAGAGGTGTAACCCGACTGGAAACATCCAGGAAATGCATTACATCACGGCCCTTTGCACGGCCTTTTGCAGTGTGAACGTCGTAGGCATAGTCTGGTACTTCCGGTACATAGCCCTGTTCAAACTTTTTGATAACAAGATTTTTCAGACAGTCTGTGGAGCGTTCTTTAGGCTGTGCGCAAAGATAGCGGATAGCATAGAAGAAAAACAGCGGTCTGTCGCCGTCTGTGTATCTGAACTGTTTTCTGGCTTCGTCCAGCTTGTTGATAACACAGATAGCATAAGGGTTGCCAAAACCGATGTCTTCACAGGCAATAATTGTAAGACGGCGCCACAGTTTGTCTTCAAACTGTTCTGAAGTGATGTACATTTCGTATGCGATTCGTACTGCCACTTCATAGTCTGCACGTCTGATGGATTTCTGCAGGCCGGCCACCAGTTCATCACCCGGTACACCGTTACGGCTGGTAATGCCTGCCCAAGGGTCATAGGACATAAATGACATAAAAACTCCTCCATTTTATATGTAATCAATAATAATTTCTTAAAAAATATGCCCTTATAAAGCTATAAGGGCATGGGTAATATTACATATTTTCTTCGATGTAATCTACAACGTCTTTAACTGTAACCAGTTTGTCCAGCACTTCATCTGGAACTTCAACGCCAAATTCATCTTCAACATCCATAATAAGGTCAACCATATCCAGGCTGTCTGCATCAAAATCTTCGCGCAGGTCTGCATCAAGTGTGATTTCGTCAGCATCAAGGTCAAGACCGTTGCATACGATTTCGAACAGTTTTTCAATAATCTGTGCTCTTTCCATAATATATCTCCTTTATGAAAAATAATTTTTAATTTACATATAACAATTATAATTGTACTGTTTTTGCCCTGTTTGTCAAGTTTTAATTAGTCAAAATCAATGGCAAGGCTGGCAATGCCATTCAGTTCCAGACCGGCTGTACGTCCATCTATAAATTCATAGTATCCCTGGGCTGCAATCATGGCACCGTTGTCACCACACAG
Source organism: Oscillospiraceae bacterium (assembly GCA_017436575.1). Taxonomy (GTDB): domain Bacteria; phylum Bacillota; class Clostridia; order Oscillospirales; family Ruminococcaceae; genus RGIG3102. The sequence goes on along the minus strand of JAFSCU010000038.1, from coordinate 31,990 downwards.
GTCCATTGTTGGCGCAAAGAACTGTCTGTCACCTATTTTTTCCACAATCAGTTCTCTTAAACGTTTGTTGGCAGAAACACCGCCTGCAATAGCTACTTTGTCATAGCCGAACTCTTTGGCAGCATTGGCCAGATTATCTGACAGAATCTGTGAGATTTTTTCCTGGAAAGCAGCAGCAAGTGAATTTTTATCAGTTTCTTCACCTTTCATATTATTGGTATTATATATGTTTATAACCGCTGTTTTAAGACCGGAAAAGCTGACATCGTATTTATTTTCTGTGTGTGGTGTAGGCAGTTTGTATTTTGACAGGTCACCTGTAAGGGCAGCCTTTGCAATGGCAGGGCCACCGGGATAACCCAGACCCAGTGTACGGCTTACCTTGTCAAAAGCTTCACCTGCAGCATCGTCAATAGTGCGGCCGATAACACGGAATTTTGTATAATCGTCCACTGCTACAATATGGCTGTGGCCGCCTGATGCAACAAGGCAGAGAAATGGCGGTTTCAGGTCAGGATATGTGAGATAAAGTGCCGCAATATGACCACGAAGGTGATGGACAGGCACCAGTGGCTTGCCGCTGGCAAAGGACAGACCTTTGGCATAATTCAGCCCCACCAGCAGTGCACCGATAAGACCAGGAGCAAAGGTGCAGGCAATGGCATCCAGGTCATCTACAGTAAGATGTGCATCATCAAAACATTTCTGCACCACTTCACTTATTGCATCAATATGACGGCGGGATGCGATTTCCGGTACTACACCACCATAAAGGCCGTGTTCTTCCACCTGGGAATAAACTATATTTGATACTATTTGTCTGCCATCTTTTACGATGGAAGCAGCTGTTTCGTCACAGCTGGACTCTATTCCTAAAATATACATTTATTTTCCTCTGTTTTTTATAATATATCGGGCGGTCGGGATGCCCGCCCCTACGCGTGTTTATCAGTTCAGTCCCATTACCCCACCTTTGATAAGTTCCATTACAATGGCATCATCTTCAGGAAAAGAGTAAAAGTTTCTGCGTTTACCCAATGTTTCAAAACCCATTTTTTTATAAAGGTTAATAGCAGGCTCGTTTTTGCTGCGAACTTCCAGCACAATACTATTGACAGATGTCGGCAGTGCTTTGATACTTTCAGACAGCAATTTATAGCCAATACCCTGCTGGCGATACAGCGGATGTGTGCATACAAATACCAGTTCTGCATCTTCAGTGGCAATAAATGAACAGAACGCAACTGCCTTTCCTTCATACATTGCCACATAGCTTTCAGTGGAATCATTGGCCAGGTCACCGATAAGGCCTTTCATACTCCAGCCATCCAGTACCTGTGAGTGAATTGAAGTAACATCTTCAATATGTTTTATTGAAAATGGTTCGATTATAATGTTTTCAAGATTTATGTTTTCCATAGTTAACCTTTCGCAATGTACCAGTTTTCACCGCTGTTTACATCAGCTTTCAGCGGTATAGACAGCTGTGCCGCATTCTGCATTTCCTGACTGAGAATAGCAGCTGCCTTTTCCATTTCGTCCAGTGGTGATTCCACAATCAGTTCGTCGTGTACCTGCAGTACCAACTGAGATTTCATGCCCTCTGCTTTCAGTCGGTTATAAACCTTAACCATTGCGATTTTTATAATATCGGCACTGGTGCCCTGGATAGGTGTGTTCATAGCCATACGGATACCGGCGGCCTGTACATTTTTGTTAGAGTTATTTACCTCCGGCAGCAGACGCTTGCGGTTATACAGTGTGGTTACATAACCATGCTCTTTGGCAAATGCCGTAATAGCATCCATATATTCAGCAACACCACTGAAATTGTGGAGATAATCTTTGATAAAGGCATCTGCCTCTTTTACTGTCATACCTGTATCTTTGGCCAGAGAGAACGCGCCGATGCCGTAAACAATACCGAAGTTAACAGCCTTTGCACGGCTGCGCAGCTGTGGGGTAATCATTTCCATCGGCAGTTTCATAACCTGGCTGGCTGTACGGGCATGAATATCATCACCGTTTATAAATGCATCTGACATAACCTTGTCGCCACTGATGTGGGCGAGTATGCGCAGTTCAATCTGTGAATAGTCGGCGTCCAGCAGAATATGGCCAGGTTTTGCCACAAAGAATTTGCGCAGTTCACTGCCCAGCGGTGTGCGGACAGGAATGTTCTGCAGGTTTGGTTCTGATGAAGAGATGCGGCCTGTGCGGGTTTCAGTCTGGTTGAAAGTGGAGTAAATTCTGCCGTCCGGCTGAATTTTGTCTATAAAGCCTTCAACATAGGTTGAGTTCAGTTTCTGATATGAGCGGTAATTGAGGATAACATCGATTACCGGGTGATATTTGCGCAGGCCTTCCAGAGTTTCCGCATTGGTGGAATAACCTGTTTTTGTCTTTTTGCCTGCCGGCAGACCCAGCACTTCAAACAGTGCATGGCCCAGCTGTTTTGGACTGTTGATGTTGAAGCTTTCGCCCACCATATCCCAGATAAGTTGCTGGTCAGTTGCCAGCTGCTGTTTCAGTTTTACCCCAAAATCAACTATGCCCTGCTTGTCCACCGCAAAGCCGATGTGTTCCATATTGGCCAGAACTTCAGCCAGCGGCATTTCAATATCAAACAGCAGTGACTGCTGATTGTCTTTTTCAATATTATCTTTCAGAATTGTGTAACAACTGTGTGCAAAAGGTGCAAAGCTGTCAGCACATTCAAAAGCTTTTTCTGCTCCTGTTGCCATCGGCAATACATCTTTGCCATAGCTGGTGGCCAGCGGATTGGTAAGGTAAGCCGCCAATGTAAGACAGAATGTTATGTTCTGCGGCTGAATGCCCTTTTCAAAGCAGAATTTATGCAATGCCTTTACATCAAAGGCTATTTTTTCTTTTTCAGGGTTTTCCAGATATTCTTTCAGTTTGTCGCTGTCAGCCGGCAGTTTTTCCACTGTTTTGTCCCAGGTGATGATAAAATCCTCACCTGACTGCCACAGGATAGCTGTGGAAAGGGTATCAGAAAAATCTGTAATCCGTACAGTTTCCAGACTGTTTTCTTCTGAAACAGTTTCAAAAGTCAGCTGGCTGTCACCACAGAATTTATCTATCATTGTGTACATTTCCAGCTTGCCCAGCATTTCGGCAGCTTTTGATATATCGCCCTGCTGTTTCACATAAGCGGCAGGGTCTGTTTCCACAGGTGCAGTGGTACAGATAGTGCCCAGCTGTTTTGAAAGATAAGCCATTTCCTTGTCTGTTTCCAGTTTGGCTCGCACACCTTTCTTGATGAACGGGTCATCGAGGTTTGCATATATATCGTCCAATGTGCCGAATTTCTGCAGCAGTGACACCGCTGTTTTTTCGCCCACACCTTTTACACCCGGGATATTGTCTGATGTATCCCCCATAAGTGCTTTCAGGTCAATAAGCTGGTTTACTTCCAGACCATATTTTTCCCTGATGGCGGCAGTGTCCATAAGTGTGTTCTGCCCTTTACCGAACTGTGTGGTGGCAAGGATAATCTTTACATTGTCGTTTGCCAGCTGCAGGCTGTCACGGTCACCTGTGGCAATAAAACACTCATCGCCCTTTTCTGTGGCACTGCGTGCCAGTGTACCCAGTATATCATCGGCTTCATAGCCTTCCTTTGAAACCAGTACATAGCCCAGATTTGTCAGTATTTCTTTCAATACAGGCATCTGGCTGGCCAGTTCGTCAGCCATACCTTTTCTGTTGCCTTTGTATTCAGGATACATTTCGTGGCGGAAGGTTTTTGCTTTCAGGTCAAAAGCTATTGCCACCGCATCAGGCTTTACATCCTGTTCCAGTCTGTGCAGGATATTGAGGAAGCCATATATACCGTTTGTATACTGACCGTCCTTGGTGGTCAACATTTTTATACCGAAAAAAGCACGGTTTACAATGCTGTTGCCGTCCAGCGCTAAAAGCTTCATAAAACTCTCCTTATATATCAAAAAGTAATATTAATTATCTAATTAATATAGTATACCACATTTTTATATTTTATGGTATACTATATAGACTAAAAAAATAATAATGGTGAAAAAATGAATTTGAATGGATTGAATATAGAAAGCAAAGCAGTGCTGGCACCTATGGCCGGTTTTTGTGACATAGTTATGAGAAAGGTGGCAGATGACTGCGGTGCTGGCTTTACTGTAAGCGAAATGGTGTCTGCCCGCGCCCTGTATTACGGCGACAAAAAAAGCCGCCAGCTGATGGAAACCTGGGACTACAAAGGCAAATACGGCATACAGCTGTTTGGTTTTGACCCGGTGGATTTTGAAGCCGCCACAAAAATAGTAGTGGAAAACAAACCGGATTTTATAGATATCAACATGGGTTGCCCTGCACCAAAAATCACAGGTAACGGTGCCGGCAGCGCACTGATGAAAAACACAGACCTGGCTGCAAAGATTGCAGAAACTGTGGTAAAAAATGCAAATGGCATACCTGTAAGCGTAAAAATGCGCAAAGGCTGGGACGATGACTGCATCACCTGTGTGGAACTGGCAAAAAAAGTGGAGGCAGTGGGTGTAAACTTTATTACTGTACACGGTCGCACAAGAAAACAGATGTACACACCGGGCATTGATATGGACGCCATTAAAAATGTAAAACAGGCAGTGAATATTCCTGTTATTGGCAATGGCGATATTACAAAGCCTGAAGATGTAATAAATATGATGGATTACACCGGCTGTGACGCAGTGATGATTGGCCGCGAGGCACTGAGCAGGCCATGGATTTTCAAACAGGTAAATCAGGCACTGGCAGGACTGTCTGTGGACAGGGAGCCAACTGTGGAAGAAAGAATGGCACTGCTGCTGTGGCATATAGAAAAGCTGTGTGAAGTAAACGGTGAACATCTGGGCATGAAAAAAGCCAGAGGTCAGGCAGCCCTGTATATGAAAGGTCTGCGTGGTGCGGCTCACCTGCGTTTTCTGACAAACAGCCTGTCCGTGTTTGCAGATGCTGAAAATCTGGTAAAAGAAGTTTTAAAGGAGAATGGCAATGTTTAATTTCAACGCCCTGCTGGCAAGGCTGAAATACATTCCACGCTGGAGTCTGATGCGCCAGAATGTGGAAGAAGACCTGGCTCAGCACACCAGCGAAGTGGCACTGATGGCACACACACTGTGCCTGCTGGCAAACAATAAATTTGGCAAAAATGTAAACTGTGAAAAAGTAACAGTGGCTGCCCTGTATCATGATGTCAGTGAAATACTGACAGGTGATATGCCAACACCTGTAAAATACAATAATCCGCAGATTATGGCAGCATACAAAGCTGTAGAAGCCCACGCTGTAAACAAACTGCTGGAAACCAGTCACCCTGATATAAGAAATCAGCTGCGCCCATATATGACACAGGAAACTCTGACAGAGTATGAAAAGAAACTGTTGAAAGGTGCCGATAAACTGTGTGCACTTACAAAATGCATTGAAGAAATGCAAAGCGGAAACAAAGAATTTGAATCAGCGTACAAATCCACATATCAGTCACTGGTTGATATGAATATGGATGAAACAAATTTCTTTATGGAAAATATGCTGGGTGGTTTCAGTCTGTGTCTGGACGAACTGGCTAAAATTTAGGTGAAAAAATTGAAACAGTATTTAAACAAACATATTTACCTGAAAGCATTTCTGCTGGGGTTTATGACAGCATTCTGCCTGTTCATCCCTTATCTGGTGGTGGACAAAGGATTTTTCCTTTACGCAGGTGACTTTAACAGCCAGCAGATACCTTTCTATATGTATATGAATCAGATGGTTAAAAGCGGCAGTCTGAACTGGGGCTGGGCAATAGATTTGGGCTCTTCTGTAATAAACAGCTATTCATTCTACCTGCTGGGTTCTCCGTTTTTCTGGCTGAGCTGTCTGTTCCCACGGAAAGCAATACCTTATGTGATGCCTTATCTGCTGATGGCAAAGTTTGCTGTGGGCAATATGGGGGCTTTCGGATATCTGAGAAGATACGCAAAAAATGACAACTACGCCATGATTGGTGCATTGATGTACACTTTCTGCGGTTTTTCAATATACAATATTTTCTTTAATCATTTTATTGAATCGGTAGTGTTCTTTCCATATCTGCTGTGGGCACTGGACGAATTTGTGTACAACAAAAGAAAGGGTATCTTCCCTCTTATTGTGGCACTGAATCTGGTAAACAACTACTTTTTCTTTATCGGACAGGTGGTGTTCCTGTTTATATACTTTGGCTGCAAAATGTGGACAAAGGAATACAAAATCACAAAAAAGGATTTCTTTACACTGGGTTTTGAGTCTTTGACAGGCTGTTTTATGGGGATAATCCTGTTTATTCCGTCAGCAGTGTCTGTTATGGAAAACCCCCGAGTTTCCAGCACATTAAGTGGTTTTGGTATATGGCTGTACAGCAATGTGCAGCAGTATTTTGCAATACTGGCATCTGCCCTGTTGCCACCTGATGTGCCGTATATACCATCACTGTTTACAGAAGGTGCAATAAAATGGACAAGCATGTCTGCATTTGTTGCCCTGGGTGGAATATTTGGTCTGTTTGTATTCAAAAAATACAACAACCGCTCCTCTTTCTACAAAATATTTGTGACCAGTGTTATCTGCGCTTTTGTGCCTGTGCTGAACAGTATGTTCTATGCTTTCAACTCCTCATATTATGCCCGCTGGTTCTATATGCCTGTGCTGATGCTGGCAGCAATGAATATGCAGAGTTTTGCAATGGAAAAAGAAAAAATATACCACGGACTGAAATGGGCAGCCATACTGACTGCTGTTTTACTGCCTTTTGGACTGACACCAATAGACAACAACGGCAGCCTGTTTATCGGTCTGGCGGACCAGGTTGCTGTGTACTGGATGAACATAATGATTGCATTTTTCAGCCTGTACCTGACATATTTCATAGTCAGCACTTATAACGGCAGCAAATATACCCAAAAGCTGACCAGCGGACTGCTATCAATGATAATGTTGTTCGGCATACTGCATATGGGACTGACCAAAATGCCACAGTGGGACGGCGACCACCTGTACAAACCACAGAACTATGATATTTTGGACCAGTTTGGTTTCGCCGATAAAACAAAAAATTACCGTATGGACTCATACAACTGTTATGATAACCTGGGATTGTTTACAAATGTGCCCTGTATACAATTTTTCAACAGTACAGTTTCGCCTTCCATTATGGAGTTTTATCCTAACGTAGGGGTGAAAAGGGATGTTTCTTCAAAACCGGGACGGAATATGTATGCTCTGCGCAGTCTTTTAAGTGTAAAATATCTGGTTATGCCCAACTGGGAGGTTTCCAACTTTGAAGCAGAAGCAGACCTGTACGGCTATGACCTGATAAGTGACAAATATCCATACAACATATATCAGAATTCAAACTTTATCTCTATGGGATTTGCTTATGACAAATATGTAACCTATACCGACCTTGAAAGCATAAATGCCGCAGACCGCAGCAATGTGCTGATAAGGGCAATGGCAATGGATGAAGCCCTGATAGAAAAATACAGCCTGTCACTGGAAAAGGCTGACAGTGAAGATATTTATGACTATACCTACTCCACTTTTATCACCGATGTAACAAAAAGGAAAAATATGTCCAGCTATTATTTTAACCAGACCGGTGACGGTTTTGAATGTAGAATAATGCTGAACCAGGGCAATCTGGTATTTTTCTCTGTTCCTTACGACAAAGGCTTTACTGCCTATGTAAACGGCAAGGAAGCGGAGATAGAAAAAGTAAACTATGCTTTGAGTGCAGTGTATGTTCCGGCCGGTGACAATGAGGTGGTATTCACATATAAAACACCATATCTGAATACCGGTATAGCACTGACAGTTGCAGGCTGGGCAGTTTACGGAGTGTATGTTTTTATAATAAAAAAGAAATATAATCAGTAACAGGACGATGCAGGCTCACATGCCTTTTGGGTATCGTCCCTTGCATATATGAATACAAAGGAGATACAATGAGCGAAACAACACAGGAAAAGGTTTTCACCAGCAATATACAGGCTGTACTGGCAAGGGAATTTGCCATAAAGCCATGGCAGGTGGAAAACACAGTGGCACTGCTGGATGAAGGCGCCACAATACCATTTATAGCGCGATACAGAAAAGAAAAAACAGGCGAACTGGACGACCAGACCATAAGAAATATTTCTGACAGGCTGGGTTATCTGCGCAATCTTGACACAAGAAAACAGGAGGTATACACCGCTATTCTTGGTCAGGAAAAAATGACAGATGAAATAGAAAAAGCTATTTCCAATGCTGTTACTCTGGCAGAAGTGGAAGACATTTACCGCCCTTTCAGACCTAAAAGAAAAACCAGAGCCTCAATCGCCAAAGAAAAAGGGCTGGAACCGTTGGCAAAAGCAATATTGGAACAGAATAAAAATACTGTTCTGGCAGATATACTGCCACTGTACATCAATGAAGAAAAAGGTGTTCTTACAAATGAAGATGCGCTGAAAGGCGCAATGGATATTATCGCTGAAGATGTATCTGACAACACTGCTGTGCGCACAGCGCTGAAAAGGCTGTATAACCGTACAGGTATTGTGGAAAGCAGAGGCGATGAAGAAAAGGAAAGTGTGTACACACAGTATTATGATTTTCAGCAGCCGGTAAACAAAATTGCTTCCCATCGTGTGCTTGCTCTTAACCGTGGTGAAAAGGAAGGTTTTCTTAAAGTAAATATTTCAGTTGACACACAGTCTGCTATAAATGAAATTGAAAAAATTTATATCAAAGGCAAAAATGAATGTGCAGATGTGGTGAAAGAAGCCATAGCAGACGGCTATTCAAGACTTATCCACCCATCTCTGGACACCGAAATCAGAAATACCCTGACTGATGTTGCAAACGAGGGTGCCATAAAACTTTTCGGTGACAATCTGCGTCAGCTTCTGCTGGTCCCTCCTGTAAAAGACAAAGTATGCCTTGCACTGGACCCAGGTTACCGTACCGGATGCAAGATGGCTGTGGTTGACGCCACAGGCAAAGTGCTGGAAGTGGGCGTGGTGTATATGACACTGCCAAATCACAACAAGGAAATTGCAAAGAAAACACTGAAATCACTGATTAAAAAACACAGTGTTGACATTATTTCTATCGGCAATGGCACAGCCACAAAAGAAACAGAAATGTTTGTGGCATCTATGCTGAAAGAACTGGACAGAAAAGTGAGCTATATGGTAGTAAGCGAAGCCGGCGCGTCAGTATACTCTGCATCAAAGCTGGCTGCAGATGAGTTTCCGGATTATGATGTTTCACTGCGAAGTGCTGTTTCAATAGCACGCCGCCTGCAGGACCCTCTGGCTGAACTGGTGAAAATAGACCCTAAATCAATCGGTGTTGGTCAGTACCAGCACGATATGCCAAAAGCAAGACTGGAAGAAAGTCTGGACGGTGTGGTGGAATACTGTGTAAACACAGTAGGTGTGGACCTGAACACAGCCAGCGCACCTCTGCTGGAAAGAGTGTCCGGTCTGAACAAAACCATAGCCAAAAACATTGTTGCCTACCGTGAAGAAAACGGACGGTTTACAAAAAGAAACCAATTGATGAAAGTAAGCAAACTGGGGCCAAAAGCATTTCTGCTGTCTGCAGGTTTTTTACGTATTCCAGGGGCAAAGGATAAGCTGGATTCATCCTCTGTTCATCCTGAAAGCTATGACGTGGCCAAAAAACTGCTGGCTGCAGTGGGTTACACTGCAGATGACATCGGCAGCGAAAAAATAAGAAATCTGCCAGAGGACGCTGAAAAAATAGGCCTGGAAAAACTGGCACAACAGCTGGAAACAGGTGTACCAACGCTGAAAGACATCATCAGTGAACTGGTAAAACCGGGCAGGGATATGCGTGATGACCTGCCAAGCCCGCTGCTGCGTGAAGATGTCCTGGATATGGCTGACCTGAAACCAGGTATGCAGCTGAAAGGCACCGTGCGAAATGTAATTGACTTTGGTGCATTTGTGGATATCGGTGTTCATCAGGACGGCCTGGTTCATTTAAGTCAGATTTGCGACAGATACATCCGCCACCCATCTGAAGAAGTAAAAGTGGGTGATGTAGTTGATGTATGGGTGCTGTCAGTAGATGTGAATAAAAAGCGCATTTCGCTGACAATGAGAAAACCAAAAGAAATAAAAGAAAGCAAATAAAAGAAAGCTGTGGTGCAATGGCGCATCACAGCTTTTCTATTTCAACTAAAAAAGGTTTATTCTGTTTTTCAAAGGTCAGCAGCCAGTCTTTGTTTGACGGGCCGCCGGCAGAATAATTTCCCATACTGCCATCCGATTTCAGCACTCTGTGGCAAGGTATTGCCAATATAATGGGATTTGTTCGCATTGCACTGCCCACTGCACGGACTGCCTTGGCATTGCCTGTGGCAACAGCCAAATCTCTGTAAGTAACTGTGGCAGCATAAGGCACTTTTGCCAGCTGTTCCAGAACTTTTTTACGATATGGGGTAACCTTTGGATTCAACGGCAGTGTAAATTCTTTCAATTCTCCCAAAAAGTAACTGTTAACCTGTTTTACAGCTTCTTTCAGCAAAGCTGTCTGTGGTGGAACTTCTGCTACATATTTGCCTGCATATTTAATTTCTGTAATAAAATCATCTTCCTGTGTAAAATGCAAAGCACCGATGGGTGTATTGACAACTGCAAAATCCATAATAGTTTCCCCTTTCTGATAAAAATATTATACAACAGCAGAAAATAGTTGTAAACTGTATTGACAAATATATCGGAAGTCGATATAATATATATCGTAGACCGATATATCGACAAACTATATAAATCAGAGGTGATAAAATGTCAGATAAAAATCAGCGCACTCCCCTGACAGAGGCTGTTTACTATATACTGCTGTCTGTTATAACACCATTGCACGGATATGGAATAATACAGAAAGTAAAAGAAATGTCCGATGGCAGGCTGGTGCTGGCAGCAGGTACACTGTATGGTGCAATAAACAATCTGCTGGCCAAAGGATGGATAGCGACCGCAGGAGAAGATGAAAGAAAAAAGGAATATATAATCACTGAGAGCGGCAGAACTGTACTTGAAAAAGAACTGGGCCGTCTGGAAGAACTGGTTAAAAACGGAAGAGATATACTGAAAGGATAATATTATGAGAAAAGTGGAATGGCATTTCTGGACACTGGGCCAGTACAGACAGGAAGAACAGTGGCTGAACAAAAAAGCTGAAGAAGGCTGGGCACTGATAAGCGCCTTTGCCGTAAGATACGAGTTTGAACCTTGTACTCCAGGTGAATACACATATAAAATCATGTTTACAGACTATATGCCGGGTACAGAAGGCAGACAGAATTTTGAAAGTTTTCTGGCTGAAAACGGCATTGAAGAAGTGGGCAGATATCACCGCTGGGCATATTACAGAAAGAAAAATGACGGCACACCTTTTGAACTGTTCAACTCAACAGCCGAAGAGCTGAAGCACGCAAACAAAATAAAAAGTCTGGCGTCAATGGTGATGACAATTATTACAATCTGTCTTGTAATTGAACTTATTTGTTTTTTACACAATCCACTGATATTATTGCCAGCGTTGATTATAGTTGCAACAGGTTTTGCCTTTGTAGCCAAAGTGCACAGTGATTGCGTAAAACTGGTAAAGGAACTGGAACGGGAAAACCGGTTATTTGAATAATTCAAACTATTTTACCATTGCAAATCATCAGAACAACACAATAAAACAATGTTTTATTATAACATCAATTTTCCCAGTAAAATAAAGAAAAAGCAGGGTTTTCACCCTGCTTTTAATTTGTGTAACAATGTTTTATCCGTTAAATTTCTGTTGTTTTGCAGTTGCCTCTCAGCTGGTCCTGCATATCGTCCAGATGTTCTTTTGTCCACAGTGCCATTGCACCGCCTGTGTGCAGGAACAGTGCGCTTTCGCCTTCTTTAATCCAGTCGCCTTCTTTTACAAGATCCATAAATGCACGGAATGTTTTACCTGTATATGTAGGGTCCAGCATAATGCCTTCGTTCATTGCAAGAGTGATAATTGCTTCTCTTGTAATTGGGTCTGGTTTGTTGTACATTTCACCTGAATATGGTGCATCATCTGGGCCGTAAGCAATTTTTACTTCTTCAGGTGTGATTTTAATACCCATACCGTAAGTTTCGCTTACTTTGTTTGCAAAATCTGCAACCTGTTTTTCTTTTTCGCCTTTTGGCTGTGGAGATACAGGAACTGCAATTACATCAAACGGTGCATTGTAATATTTTGCCCCCAGCAGCATACCGCCAAATGTACCCATGGAACCAACTGTACATACCAGATGGTCAATTTTAATCTGCTGCTCTTCCATCTGTTTCAGTATTTCTTCGATGGATTTGATGTAACCAACAGCGCCAACAGGGTTGGAACCGCCACCAGGAATTACATAAACTTTGTCACCCTGTTCTGCGTATTTTTTACATACATCTTCGATAACCTGTGGTGTTTTTGATGGGTCTGTTACAAAGTAAATGTCTGCGCCCATCATAGCATCAAGTGTCAGGTTGCCGGACAGATAGCCTGTGTCTTTGCCGGAAAGAACCAGGATAGGTTTCAGGCCATATTTAACTGCTGCGCCAACTGTGGTACGGCCATGGTTTGTCTGTGTGCCGCCAACAGTCAGCACTGCTGTGCAGCCTGTATCAATTGCTTCCCGGATAAGATATTCCAGTTTTCTTGTTTTGTTACCACCGAATGCAGGGCCTGTGGCGTCATCGCGTTTGATATACAGGTCGCCTTTACCCAGCAGTTTTGTCATATTTTCCATTTTTTCCAGTGGTGTAGGATAGTTGCCAAGCTTAACTTTTCTCAAATTTTCAAAACTCATAGTCGTCACCTTTCTTTTTATTTTCGATTTCATAAATCTCTATGTATTTAGTATAACATTTATAAAAATAATAATCTATTGAAAATATATACAAAATATATAGTTCGTTTTTTAAACTATTGCAATAATATAAATTTAAGAGTAAAATTATTGTGTATGTTAAAATACAGGAGAAAAAGTATGGAAACCAATTATATTTTTATTCTGAACCCTGCCGCGGGAAAAAACAAAACTGCCTTATCCATGATACCGGATATACAGAAAACCTGTAACAAAACAGGCCTGCGATATCAGATACATATTTCACAAAGTGGCGAAGATATTACCGGCTATGTAAAAATGTTATGCGAAAATAAAGATAAAAAATACCGCTTTTATGCTTTTGGCGGTGATGGAACCCTGAACCAGGTTATAAACGGCTGTGTGGGCAAAGACAATGCCGAAGTAGGTGTATTCCCTCTTGGCACAGGAAACGATTTTATACGTAATTTTGATGTGGATAAAAAAGATTTTTTTGATTTGAAAAAGCAGTTGCTGTCAAAAAGCATAAAAATCGACACTATAAAATATAATGATAAACACTGCGTAAACATATGCAATATGGGTTTTGATGCAAATACCGCAGTTGATATGCCTAAATTCAAAAAGATACCTGTTATCGGCAAAAGCATGGCATACAATATGTCCATTGCCTATAACGTGTGTAAAAAACTGGGCAGATATATGGAAATATATTGCGATGACAGACTGCTGTATAAAGGCGATACACTGATGTGTGCTGTAAGCAACGGCACAGCCTGTGGTGGCGGTTTCAAAGTGACACCAAGGGCAGTGACCAATGACGGACTGATAGATGTAAATGTAACTACACCGCCGAAAAGGGTGAAACTGCCACTGTTTGTAAAAAACTTTTCCAATGGCACACAGTACGAAGACCCTGCCATGAAAAAATATATCCACTATGCACAATGCAAAAAAGTTACAGTAAAAGCTGCAAAACCTTTTGCGCTGGTAAATGACGGCGAGGCAGAATATCTGCAGGAAGTTTCTTTTGAAATAGTGCCTGCCAGCATAAACTTTATTATTCCGAAGGAAATATAGGAGATATTATGATTACAGCAACAAGTAAAAGTGATAATTATATAACAGAACTTTCTGACGGCAAGCACACTTTTTATGCCGACACCATAGAACACGAAGGCGGCAGCGATATGTATGCCCGACCTACCGACATACTGTGCAGTGCCTATGCAGCCTGTACCAATATAACTACAAGAATGGTTCTGGACAGAGAAGGGCTGAAGTATGACAAAGTAACCGTGTGGGTAGATATAGATAAAAGTGACCTGGACAACGTAAAGTTTTTTATAAAAACTGAAATCCAGGGCGACATACCACAGGAGAAAAAAGATGAAATCATCCAGCGAGTAAAACGCTGTCCTGTGTGCAGGATTTTACGAAGTGAGAAAGAATTTATTGAGTTGAACGATATAGAATAAGGGGTAATTTATGTATTGGTTATTATTTTTCGCTATTGTTGCACTGATTATATGGAAAATCATTGCAGATTTCTCAATTGCTTTAGTATTTGTCCCTTTAGGGCTGTTTGTAATTTTCGTCGGCAAAGCCCTTAAGGAAGAAAGTTTTCTGGGTGGTGCGCTTGCAATGGTTGCTGGCGTGGCAATGATTGTGTTAAGCATAATAAACAGAGATGTAACTTTGGAAATGTTCACAGATTACATACCACAGGTAATAATGTTCTGGAAAAAATAAATAAAAGACGGTTTTAGCAAAACCGTCTTTTTTATTTATCTGTATACTGGGGAAATCACAGGTTTGCCATCACGGTCAAGCAATGGTGTCAATCCGCCGGTATTTCCTGCTGTGTGGTAAAGATAGTTTACCCCTGTTTCCTTATCCACCCATATTTCTGTTACAGTAACAAACCCCTGTGAATACACCTTTTCAAATCTTTCGTTATCTGCCATTATACTTTTCCTCCATTTATAGCCTTTACAGCTTTACTGTAATCTTTTTCGTGGACATACAAATCATAAACAAGACCTGTATTTGTAACTGTTTTCCCATTTATATTATACGTACGAGGTATTGTGTGTTTATAATTTTGACCTTTTGCAGCTACACGAAAAACTATCCCTGCTTTGGCCAGATCATCTTTTGCATTGGCATACTGATCAACATTCATAGTGGATAAGAGCAGTTTTCTATTGAAAATAGTAATCATTTCCATCCCTCTTTGTTGTGTATGATAAAAACAGCATTTTTATAGTCCTGTTCTCGTACATACAGTGTGTATTCCACTCCGCCGTATTTTATACCTATGTTCATTCCTCTGCCTATACGGCTGATTGAACCACCATTGGAATGTTTTTTGCTGATTTTAAAATCAATTCCGGCATTCCTTAAATCATCCTTTGCATTGGCAAGCTCATCCATATCATAAGTTGTTATCAGTTCTTTTCTGTTGAAAACAGTAATCATTTCCAGCCCTCTTTCCTGTGGATAATGTGCAATGCCCTGTTGTAGTCTTCGTCTTTCACTAAAATGCGATATTCCACATTTGCCCTGTTTTTGAATATATGTCGGTTTTTAACCATGTGCATGGAAGCATTTACAGCTTTGGATTTGACTTTAAACTCAACACCTGCATCTTTCAGGTCATCCCTGGCATTTGCAAACACATCCACATCAAAAGTTATCAGGACTTCCCTGCCATTGAACATAGTAATCATACAATCACCTCTTGTTGACTGAATTATAAACAAAAAATGTGAAAATTCTATGCAAAACCAAAGGACACCGCATAGGTGTCCTTGTATTATATACAATTATTCTGTTATCAGCGTTTGTGTGTCTATAGAATAAACAATATTGCCTGTTTCATAAGTTATGGCATAAGGTATATCCATATTTTCCAGCCTGTTTAGCATAGCTTTATGTGGGTGCCCATAGTCGTTGTCACTGCCACAGGAAATGCCAACAAAAGCAGGGGTCACTCTGTCCAGCAACCGCTGTGATGTGGAATCCTGTGAACCGTGGTGGCCTGCTGTAAGGAAACCAATATTTTCAGGCAGCAGTCCCAGCAGCATAGCTTCCCTGTCTGATTCTGTATCGCCTGTATTCAAGTATACAAAATCCCCCAGTGTAAAAGATACTACCGTGGAAGTATTATTTATATTTTCGCTATTATAGGTATCACCGATTACACTGACTGTGCCGCCGCCTGTTTCAAACTCCAGACCGTCTTTTGCATAAACCAGGTTGTAATAACCATTCTCTGCATCTTGTTCAAGGGATTTATAAAAATAGCTGTCGGGGATATTTTCATCTGAAAGTGCGGGTATAAGTACCGTGCCAATATCCATATTTCTTATTACATCCAATGCGTGGCTGGTATGGTCGTAATGAAAATGGGATATGACAAACAGGTCTATTTTCTTTACTTTTCTCTCTTTGAGATAAGACACAATATCTGTGTCTCCGCCATATTTGCCTGCATCAATCAGGCAAAACTTACCATCACTTTCAATCAGTGTACAAGCCGCCTGTCCCACATCCAGCATAGTTATTGTATTATTGTAATCAATATCAGGCTGGGAGGAAAACAGTTCCCCACAGCCTGACAACAACATACACAAACACAGAATCAATGATACAATTCTGATTTTTCTCACTGTTTGTTTTTACCTATCCGTTTGTTTCGTTTCTGAATTTCTCTCCAGTCAGCTGCAGGTTTCTTTTTGCGCTGTGGAGTGTGACCTTTGGCGGCCATTTCTGTTTTTGCCCTTGGAGTTGTGCCCAGCAGCAGAGGAATCAGGTCTTCACGGTGTACTTTTTTCAGTGCGTCCAGAACTTTCTGTCTGTTCTTTGGGTTGTAATACTGAAGCAATGCACGCTGCAGGGCTTTTTCTTCCCTATCTTTTGCCACATAAACAGGTTTGAGTGTATAAGGGTCCAGACTTGTGTAGTACATAGATGTGGAAATGGTGCCCGGTGTTGGGTAAAAGTCCTGTACCTGTTCAGGACGGATATGGTTTTTTGCAAGATATACAGCCAGGTCAACAGCATCTTTGATAGTGCTGCCAGGATGGCTGGACATAAGGTAAGGAACAAGATACTGTTCTTTACCTACTTTTTTTGTTACCTGATAGAACTTTTTGGAGAATCTGTCATAAACACCGATTGGCGGTTTGCCCATATGTTTCAGTGTGTTGTTTGACAGATGCTCTGGTGCAACTTTCAGCTGACCGCTGACGTGGTGCTGTACCAGTTCTGTGATAAATTCATCGTTCTTTTCCTGCATCATATAGTCAAAACGGAGACCGGAACGAACAAATACTTTCTTTACACCTTCAACATTTCTCACTTTACGCAGCAGTTCCAGATAGTCACTGTGGTCAACCAGCAGATTTGGACAAGGTGTAGGTGCCAGACATTTTCTGTCAGAACACAGGCCTTCTGTAACCTGTTTGCGGCAGGATGGAAAACGGAAGTCGGCTGTAGGGCCGCCAACATCGTGAATGTAACCTTTGAAATTTGGTGATTTGGAAATCATTTCTGCTTCCCGCACTACACTTTCGTGGCTGCGGCTGGTTACAAATCGGCCCTGGTGCATTGTGATAGCACAGAAATTACAGCCACCAAAACAGCCGCGGTTATGTATAATAGAGAATTCCACTTCCCTGATGGATGGCACACCGCCCAGTTTTTCATAACTTGGGTGTGGCAGACGGGTAAATGGCAGAGTGAACAGTTTGTCCAGTTCTTTTCTGTACAGCGGTCTTGCCGGTGGGTTCTGAACCATATACATAGTGTCTGTCTGTTTCTGAACTATTGTTTTACCTGTGATATGGTCCTGGTTTTCCATCTGCAGACGGGTAGCTTTTGAATATGCAATTTTATCTGATTTAACCCTGTTGAAACCTGCACATTCCACATAGCCCTGTGGCAGTTTGTCCTGTGTGGTCATATAGCAGGTGCCCGGAATATCCGTCATAGAGCTGATTGGCTCACCTTTTGAAAGGCGTGTGACAATTTCATAAGTCTGTCTTTCAGACATGCCGTAGGAAAGTATATCGGCACCTGTATCCACCAGAATTGATGGCATAACCTCGTCGTTCCAGTAATCATAATGGGCAAAACGGCGCAGAGAGCCTTCGATACCGCCGATTACAACAGGCAGGTCAGGATATGCCTGCTTTGCCAGACGGCTGTAAACTGTCAGGGCGCGGTCAGGACGCAGGCCACCTTTGCCGCCCGGTGAATAGTCATCGGTGTCACGGCGACGTTTTGCAACTGTATAGTGGGTAACCATACTGTCTACGTTGCCACTGCCAATAAGAAAACCGTATTTTGGTTTGCCGAATTCTTTGAAGCTTTCACAACTGGAAAAATCTGGCTGTGCAAGAATACACACTTTAAAGCCCAGTGCTTCTACCAGACGGGCTATAACAGCTGTGCCAAATGATGGGTGGTCTACATAGGCATCACCACCAACCACCACAAAGTCTGGCTGGTCAATACCCTTTTCTATCATTTCCTGTTTTGAGATAGGTAAAAATTCTGTGTACATAGGTGTCCTTTCATTTTATATAAGACGGGGCGTCCGGGAGGCCGCCCCCCACGGAAAGTTTATAGTGTTATTCACTCTGACCCAGGGTCATTTCCAACCATTGATTTTTGGTAATAAGCACCTGGCGGGGTTTACTGCCTTCATAAGGGCCGATGATACCCATTGTTTCCATTTCGTCCATAATTCTGGCCGCGCGGGCATAACCCAGTTTCAGACGGCGCTGCAGCAGTGATGTAGATGCCTGTCCTGCTTCCACCACTACCTCAATAGCTTTTGGCAGCATTTCATCTTTGGACTCTGCACCATCTTCACCACCGGTGGCAGTATTGCCTTTTTCTTTGGTTGCCATTTTTTCCATATTGGCAATCATTTCCTGGTTGTATTCAGCCACAAAGTCACGTTTTACAAATTCGATAACACGTGAAATTTCTTCATCGCGTACATAAGTACCCTGCACTCGTGTAGGCTTGCTGGCGCCCAGTGGCAGGAACAGCATATCTCCCATACCCAGCAGTTTTTCTGCACCGCCGCCATCCAGAATTGTACGGCTGTCTACCTGTGAAGAAACTGCAAAAGCAATTCTGGCAGGAATATTGGCCTTGATAAGACCGGTGATAACATCAACTGACGGACGCTGTGTGGCAACAATCAGATGAATACCTGCGGCACGGGCTTTCTGTGCCAGACGGCAGATATAATCTTCCACTTCCTTGCCTGAAACCATCATCAGGTCAGCCAATTCATCAATGATAACTGCAATATACGGCATTTTTTCCAGTGCCAGTTCAGGCTGTGCCGCCGCCAGTTTATTGAATGATTTAATGTCTCTTACAGAATTTTCTGCAAAAAGACGGTAACGTTTTTCCATTTCAGCAACAGCACTGCCCAGAGCACCTGCTGCTTTTTTAGGTTCGGTAACAACAGGCATCATCAGGTGAGGAATACCGTTGTATTCAGCCAGTTCAACCACTTTAGGGTCAATAAGTATCAGTTTCAAGTCTTCCGGACTGGATTTATACAGGAAAGATGTGATGATAGCATTTACACAAACTGATTTACCACTGCCTGTGGAACCTGCGATAAGCAGATGAGGCATTCTGGTAAGGTCTGTAGTAACTACATTGCCTGCAATATCCATACCCAGTGCAATAGTCAGAGGGCTGGTGGAGTTGCGGAACTGCTGGCTTTCAAATATTGTTCTGATATTTACACTGCTGCCCTGCTTGTTCGGCACTTCAATACCTACTGCGGCTTTGTTCGGAATAGGTGCCTCAATGCGGACACCGCTGGAAGCCAGATTCAGTGCGATATCATCAGCAAGGTTTGTGATTTTGCTGATTTTTACACCGGCCAGTGGCTGCAGTTCATAGCGTGTTACCGCAGGACCACGGCTGATATCAATAATTCTGGTCTGTACACCGAAACTTTCCAGTGTTTCCACCAGTTTTTTTGCATTGTTTTTCAGTTCGCTTTCCACATCACCCTGATTTGTCATACCGCATTTTTCAAAAAGGTCGATAGGAGGATGCTTGTATATGTAAGCTTTGTCTTCAGGTGCCAGCTCCGGTGCGATTTCGCTGACAGGCACAATATCTGCCTTTTCCCGGGCTGTAAGTGTATTTTTTGCTTTTTCTATTTCTGAAAGAGTTTTTTCTGTAGTTTCTTTGGTTTCTGACTGATGATTGTTTGAAAGATTCAGTTTTTTCATTATTTCATCAATCTTCTGCTGTTCAACAGATTTCTGCTCTTTAACATCATCAAAGGTTTCTTCCAGTTTTTCCTGTACATCAACCTCTGCAAAGTCCGGCACTTCCGCCAATACATCAACCGATGGTTCATCATCTATTTCAAAATCTATTTTTCTTGCAGGGAATTTAGGTTTTGTGGCCCGGAGAATCTGTCTTTCCCTTTCGGCTTCCAGCCGCAGCTGCTGTGCCTCTGCTCTTTTCTGCTCTTTCAGCCGCTGTTTTTCAGCTCTGGCAATGCGATTTGCTTCCATCTGCCGTGCCAGCATCTCTTTTTCTTCCTCTGCCTTTTCTTTCATTTTTATATAAATGTCGTAAGGTGTTGTATCCGTAAGGAACATAAAGAATGCTATTGTCAGCACTGTAATGGTTATGCGTGCCGCTGCAGTGCCCATTGCATCCTGCATAAACACACCTATAACTGCCAGCAACCCACCGCTGACATTTACTGTCCTGCCCAGTTTGTGCAGTTCCATAAGCGTTTCAGCAAATGTGGCACCGGCAACGTCACCCACAAAGAATATCTGCATAAAATTGGATACCAGCAATACAAAACCTGTTGCCCAGAACATTTTAAGTCTTACAGGTTTGTCTGTAACTGTAAGCGCGCCTATGTACAGCAGGATAGGACCGATAAGATAACTGGAAAAGCCAAACACACCAAACATAAAGTTTTCACGCAGGTATGCCCAGAACTTTTCACCGGGTACAAAGGCCATAGCTGTCAGCACCAGACCCATTGCAAACATAACTATACTCCAGGCACGGTTTATATCTGCCTGTTTTTTAGCCTGTTTGGAAGGTCTGCCACGTTTTCTGCCAGTAGTGGCAGTTGACTTTGTAGCTGTTTTCTTTTTTGTTGTGGTTTTGGAGGCAGTTTTCTTTGCCCCTGTTTTATTTGCCATATTATCTCCTCTGATTTATATCACAAAAGTGAAGCCCATAAATCTTTCGGCAAGGCCGATAAGAAATACTGCTATACCAAGTATAAATGTATAGTATGAAAAAATTATGAATTTATCGTTTACAACCAGATATTTCAGAACTTTGATCGCTACAAAGCCCACCAGCATGCTGGAAACAAGACCGGCAATGATTACCGGCCAGGAATAAACCATACCTGCGGCCAGGATTTCCGGAATATCCAGAATACATGCCCCCAGGATAGCAGGGATAGACAGAATAAAGGAATATGTAACCATATAATTTTTGTCATAACCCATCAGCAGACCGGAAGCAATGGTGGAACCGGAACGTGAAACACCCGGCAGAATTGCCAGTCCCTGAAAAATACCTATAATAAAAGCATCTTTCACTGTCATTTCTCTTGCCTTTTTTCTGCCTTTCACACATTTTGCAGCCAGGAAAAGCATTACAGCTGTAAACAGGAAACAAAGACCTTCCACAATAATATCACTGTCTTCTGCAAATGAGGTAATAAAATCCTTTATCAGCACAAAGCCAAACAGCGGCAATGTGGTAACAATCAGCATATATATCATTTTTCTGGTATCATTAGGCTGATATTTAAACAGACGGCCGTGGAAAAGGTCATAAAGCATTGAAAATGCTTCGCCGATTAATTCCAGAATTGTCTGCCTGTATGTAATAAGCACAGCTATCAGTGTGCCAAGGTGCAGCATAAGTGTAAAAATAAGGGCACTTTCACCATAGTTTCCTGTAAAATGCTGATAAATGGAAAGGTGTCCGTCACTGGATATAGGCAGGAACTCTGTAAGGCCCTGGATAATTCCCTGCATAACTGCGTCAAAAACTGTCATTGTTGCCTCCGTTTATGTAAACCCGATAAAATCGGGCATAGTATTTTTGCATTACATTATATTATAACATAAATATTACCAATTTTAAACTATTATTTGTCTTTTTCAATTTCCTTATAAAGGAAATCCAGTGCATCTGCCAGATAACCTATCTGGTCAATAAGCCCTGTTTCCACCGCCTGGTTTCCATTCAGCACTGTGCCCACATCCATAACCAGCTGACCTGTATTCAACATAAGCTTTGTAAATTTTTCCTGTGAAATATTGCTGTTTTTTGTAACAAAGCCTGTTATCCTGTCCTGTATGGCTTCCAGATAATCCATAGTCTGGCTGACACCTATTACAGTGCCGCTGTGTCTGACAGGGTGAATAGTCATAGTTGCTGTAGGCACAATAAATGAACGGTTGGCAGAAACTGCCAATGGTATTCCGATGGAATGTCCCCCACCCAACACCAGACTGGCAGTGGGTTTTGTCATACCGCAGATAAGTTCTGACAAGGCCAGTCCTGCCTCCACATCACCACCTACTGTGTTAAGGATAATCAGCAAACCTTTTATTTCCGGGTCTTCCTGCACCCGGATAAGCTGTGGAATAACATGTTCATATTTGGTGGTTTTCATAGAGCCGCCTGCTTCTGAATGGCCTTCTATCTGGCCTATTATAGTCAGGCAGTGTATCGGGTGTTTTCCTTTGGTTTTTTCTACAGTTCCGTCTTTTTCACAATCCCGGCAATTCTGTTCATTTGGTTCTTTTTCCATAATATCAACTCCTTTTTTATTAAGTATTGACAAAATTTGTGAAAATAATATCAATTAGTTTGTTTAAAATTTGACAAACTTAAAAAAAGTTGTATAATATGATATATAAATAACAATCTTTGAAAGGCGGTATTAGTATGTCAAACACTATGAAAGCATCATTACCGGTAATCCGCCGTTTACCAAGATATTACAGATATATCACAGAACTTAAAAATAACGGCACCACAAGAATATCCTCCAGCCAGCTGGCACATATTATGGGCTCTACACCAAGCCAGGTCAGACAGGACTTTAACTGTTTCGGTGGTTTCGGTCAGCAGGGCGTAGGCTATTCAGTGGAACTGCTGCACAGCGAAATAGAAAAGCTGCTGTTCCCTGAAGGCAAACTGCGTGCAGTGCTGCTGGGTGCAGGTAACCTGGGTATCACAATAGGAAACTTTGTACTGAAAGAAAGCACAGGCGTGGACCTGGTGGCTGTATTTGACAGCGACAATGCAATTATCGGTAATAAACTGTTCGGTATGGAAATTATGTCCTTTGATGAACTGGTATCTTTCTGCCAGAATGAACACGTGGATATAATCATTGCATGTACTACAAAAGAAACGGCCGAAAATCTGGCACCACATATTGTTGAAACAGGTGTAAAAGGCATCTGGAACTATTCACACTTTGATTTCAGCATCAACGATGAAAGCCTGATAGTAGAAAATGTGCATCTGCGCGACAGCCTGATGGCACTGTCCTACAGGGTTTCACACAAAGAATGCCCACATATACAGGAATAATATATGGCTAAACTTTATTTCAAATATGGCGCTATGAACAGCGGCAAGTCCACACTGCTGTTGCAGTCTGCCCACAACTATGAAGAACGCGGTATGCGTACCATAATACTTAAACCTATGGTAGATACCAAAGGCGACGACAGGATTGTCAGCCGTTTGGGTGTAACCCGCAAAGTAGATTATCTGGTAAAGGCAGAAGACAGCATTGAAACAATAGTGGACACGGATATCAAAGCATGCGGCAATCTGCACTGTATATTTGTGGACGAATGTCAGTTCCTTACAGTGAAACAGGCGGAAGAGCTGTTCTGGATAGCTGTAAAGCTGGATATACCTGTATTATGCTACGGACTGCGAACAGACTTTCTGACCAACGGCTTTGCCGCCAGCAGCAGACTGCTGGAACTGGCCCACAGTATAGAAGAAATGAAAACTATCTGCCGCTGTGGTAAAAAAGCTATGTTCAATGCAAGAAAGATTAACGGTCAGTTTGTATTTGAAGGCCGGCAGGTCGCCATAGACAACCAGAACAATGTGGAATATGAATCCCTTTGCCCTGTATGTTATCTGAGAGAGAAAAATAAATAGAACAATCCACCCGTATATGATATACGGGTGGATTTGTCTTTATATAAAATAATCTTTAATGAACATAAGTTGTGTATGAAATATTGTTTGTTTTCAGCCAGCTGTCTATACCTGTTATAAAATGGTCATTTTCATTGCTGTGAGTAAAGGTAATATTCATATAATTACCCAGTGTGGCAAGACAGCAGTTGTATGGGCTATTCATACGGGGAGCCAGCATTGTGTCAACAAACTTTATGTTTTGGGCAACCTCCGGCAGCATATGTGAAACATCACCCAGGTTTGACACTGTCATACAGCTTTTATCATAGTTGAACAGGTCTGCAACTTTTATCAATAAATTTTTTACCCACAACGGTGCAATGCTCATAATATAGCTTTTTTGCAGTCTGCCATACTGTGAAATTGCCTTGTGCAGATATTCTTTGTTATTCTGCAGATGCAACTGTCTGCGTATTTCCTTTACCATACTTTCCATGGAGTTTTCTGTTTCTTTTTTACGCAGGCTGATTTTTGCCAGATGGATAAAATTTCTCAATGACTGTGACTGAAATTTGTTTCTCAGGTTTATAGGCACAGCCAGCACCACATCCTTGCCTTCGCTGCTTTTCATCCCAAAAATAGAATTGTAAACCATTATCAGAGCCAGCTCATTAAGTGTGCACCGATGGCTTTTGGCCAGATTTTTCATTTCTTTAAGGTTCAGACGGTAGGTGGTAAACTGTGGGCAGACAGCAGTGCTTTCCTTTTCAAAGGCAAATGCAGATATAACCTCTGTGATTTTTTCAGGTCTCTTGGGATTTGTGCTGTGTACAACAAAACCGTCTTCGTATTCTGCTTCCGGTGCAATGCCATAATAAACCTGTTCTGTACAGCTGCTGTTTTTCAGGCGCAGATATTCGTAAAGCAAGGTGTTTATATAGGTAAAAGCACCGTGACCATCTGTAACCGAATGGAATGCTTCCAGTATAATTCTGTCATCTTTATAAATAATATTCATAGCCTGCTGATAAACATTTTTATGTGTAATTGACCCCAGCACACCCAGAGTATCAGGAATGATTTTCAAAGAATCCAGACCTTCAGAATAAAACCAGTAACCGTCTTCCACCATACGGCAACAAATCATAGGATAGCGGGATATGGTGTTGTCCACAGCCTGCTGTAACAGCTGCGGATTTACAATATGGTCCATTGTAATACTGATGCGATAAGCATTTATATTGTTTTCATTCATTCGTGCAGTATGCACAATGGCGGTGGTGTCCAGTCTTGTTTTCATATATGTTCTCATTCCCAAATATTTTACACAAATTTTACAATTCCATTATACAGTGCATTTCGAAAATATCAAATATTTTTATAAAAATCATGTCAAATCATATTAAAAATCACACAATTTTAACATAAATTGGTATTTTAAAGCTGCAAGCTGTGCAAATAATAATTGCACAGGAGGTAACAAATATGAATAAAAACAAGAAAGATAAATACAAGGCACCACGAATGTGTGACCGTACAGGTTATAAACCAACAGCAGCAGTAATGGCTGACACTTATGACGAAAGAGTACTGGAAGAAATGAAAGAAACATTGGCAGCTACAGTGTATGCAGAAACATTTCCCGACTTGCTGGATTATGAAGACCTGGCAAATCAGGAAAAATAGGTGCAAATATGAAAAAGAACAGATATAATTTTCCAAGGCGTGCCACAAACAGCAACAACACAGAATACAATCAGTATGTGGAAGATATGTATTTTGACAATATGCTGCCAGAAGACAGCAAAAAAGACCCGCAGATGGAAACATCTGACTGGAAGAAAAACGGCAGGATTGACATTTATCACCAGCGACATGACAGCACTGACCCTCACGATGACCCATACACAGTAGCTGAACACTATTACGAAAGAACAACAATGACTCACGGCATGTAATATAAGCTAAAAACAGAGGCGTCCATTGCCTCTGTTTTTAATTTTCAAATTATTTATCTTTCAAAAAAAATACGAAAGAAATAAAGTAATAATTAAATAGATAAATTTTTATCTGTTATTTTATATATTTTCACTAAATTTAATATAGTTATTTTGATGTTTAGCATAATTTTATTATTTTATATCATGCATTTTGCACAAAAAATTATTAAATTATTTGTTGACAAAGTCGAAAGTTCATGATATATTATAATCACAGCAAAGGACAGATGTCCACGAGCTGAAAACAATTTTAAGGACGGTGCAAAAATTGGTAATTATTTATAACCCGACAACATGTCTGGATAATGCCAAAGTGGCAGCCGACAAAAAACCAAGATTTTATTAAAGAGGATTTTAAAATGACATTTACAAAATTTATGAAAACAGCTGCAAAATCTTTTGCAAACAAATAATAATAATATATAAAATAACAGAAGGAGAAACAAAATGAGAGTTCTTAAACTTATCAGACTTGCTGCTGATTCTTACTCAAACAAATAATTTACAAAGCCATAATTTTTCATAAATAAAACGGCCTGTCAGAAATGACAGGTCGTTCTCTTTTTAATTATCATCTTTCAGGTCTTTCAGAAAGTCGATAAGTTTATCAATTGTTTCATCTGTAAGCAGGTCATCCAGTTTGTCCACAACATCTTTCAGTTTCTGATTCTGTGCCAGTTTCAGCAATGGATTTTTTGTAAGACCCGGTACAAGTTCTTCAATTTTTTCTTTTACTTCCTTGTTTGCCAGCAGTTCTTTGATTGTAGATTCAATAGTAAGTTTTGCCATAATCAGTTATACCTTCTTATATGTATTTGTTAATATTTTATCATATAAACATTTCCCTATCAACAGTTAACCAATAACTTTTCTGGCTATTTCCACTGCTGCCTGAGCATCCTTGGCATAGAAATCCGCACCAATTTGCGCTGAAAATTCTTCTGTCAGCACTGCACCGCCTACCATTACAGGTGCATTGCAGCCTGATTCTTTCAATAAAACTATAGTTTCTTCCATTGCCTTTATGGTGGTTGTCATAAGTGCAGAAAGCCCCACCAGCCTGGCACCTGTTTCCACCGCCTTTGTCACAATAGTCTGTGGAGACACGTCTTTGCCCAGGTCAATCACTTCATAACCATAGTTTTCCATTACTGTTTTAACAATATTTTTTCCTATATCGTGAACATCGCCTTTTACAGTGGCAATAACAACCGGACCTTTTTTCTCATAGTCCGTATTGCCTGTGGCAGCTATATACCGGTTTATGGCTTCAAAACCCATTTTGGCGGCTTCTGCAGACTGCATCAGCTGTGGCAGGAATATTTTGCCACTCTCATAATCCTTGCCTACCACATCAAGGGCCGGAATCAAATAGTTTTGTACTATTTCCAGGGCTGGAGTTGTTTCCAGCAGCTTTTTCACAGCCTGTTTTGTTTCTGCGGCCAGCCCCAATGCAATCAATTTTTTCACAGTGTAATCGCCTTCTGTCTGTCTGGAAAGCTGTGTTCTGTGGGCAAAACGGCTGATATACCGGGCACCGCCGGCATCTGCACAGGAAAGCTGATTGTATGCAAAAACAGCGTCCATCATCATATCGTCATTAGGGTTGATGATAGGCATATTCAAACCATTGTTCATAGCCATTGTCATAAAGCTGGAGTTTAAAAGCGGTCTGTTTGGCATGCCAAAGGAAATATTTGAAACACCCAGAGTGGTTTTCAGCCCCAGATTGGCGGAAACCGCTTTTACCGCTTTCAGTGTTTCCATTGCACCCTGTGGCTGAGCTGAAGAAGCCATTGTAAGGCAATCAATAAACACATCTTCCTTACTGATACCATGTGACAACGCGGCAGAAAGTATTTTTTCTGCTATTTTTACACGGGTTTCAGCATTTTCCGGAATGCCGTTTTCATCAAGGGTCAACCCCAGCACTGCACCGCCGTATTTTTTTACCACAGGCAGAATAGCAGCCAGTTTTTCATCTTCACCATTTACACTGTTTACAATGGCTTTGCCGTTACACACACGCAGACCTGCCTCTATTACATCTACATTTGATGAATCTATCTGCAATGGCAGATTGCACACTGACTGCACTTTTTTCACGACCCTTACCATCATTTCTTTTTCATCTATACCCAGATGACCTACATTGATGTCCAGTATATCTGCACCTGCATTCATCTGTTCCACTGCCTGGCGGGCGATATAATCCAGGTCTCCGGTTTCCAGAGCTTTTTTAAACAGCGCTTTCCCTGTGGGGTTTATTCTTTCTCCTATTACTTTTACTCCGTCAATTACCACTGTTTTACCTGATGAACACACAGCACTTACAGGCTGTCTGGCAGAAACATCTGTTTTATGTCTGGTTTTTGCCACATTGAAGAAATGGCGCAGCATATCAGGGTTTGTGCCACAGCAGCCACCCACAATATTTACCCCCAGTGCCATAATTTCTTCCATAGCAGAAGTAAACTCTTCATTTGTAATGTTGTAAACAGTTTTGTCATTTACAAGGCAAGGCAGACCGGCATTCGGTTTGATAATCAGCGGTTTGTCTGTCCATTTTTTCAATTCTTTTGCCATTGGCAACATCTCAACAGGGCCCAGTGAACAGTTGATACCCAAGGCATCAACGCCCAGGCCATCCAGTGTGATTGCCATTGAGGACAGTGATGTGCCTGCAAAGGTGTGCATATTCTGCTCAAAACTCATTGTAGTGAAAACCGGCAGATCGCAGTTTTCTTTTACTGCCAGCACAGCAGCCTTTACTTCATACAGGTCTGTCATTGTTTCAACAAACACCAGATCAGCACCTGCAGCCACACCTGCCTTTACCTGCATGGCAAAATCTTCGTATGCCTGTTCGAAAGTGAGCGTGCCCATAGGTTCCAGCAGCTGCCCCAAAGGGCCGATGTCCAGTGCCACATAACCGTCATATTTTTCTGCAGCTTTGCGTGCAATTTCAACACCGGCAGTGATAACCTGCTGTGGAGTGTATTCACAGCCTGCCATTTTATGGGCAGAGGCACCAAAAGTGTTTGTCAGCACCAGTTTTGAACCGGCAGAAAAATAAGCATCGTGAACACCGTACACCACGTCAGGATGAAGTATATTCATAGCTTCGGGATATTTGCCAGGGTCTACACCGCTGTTTTGCAGTACAGTACCCATAGCACCGTCCAGAAACAGCAGATTGTCTTTTATATAATCAAGTATTTTCATATTTTACCTCTGGATACAGAAAAAATTACAGTTGTCTTTATTTGGGCAGGTGTCGCAGGATCTTTCCCTGTGGGCAGGCTTATTTTTTGCTATGCCCATAACCGCAGTAACAGATTTTGACGGAATCATAATGCAGCTGTCATTGCAGGTAACCCCCACCAGTTTGTCAGCTTTCAGCATAGAAAGTATTTCCGGTTGTTGTGTAAAAGGAAAATCACCATAACCCGGACTGTAACGCCAGGTCAGGTATAGTTTTTCGTTTTTCAATTGCCGGCGCAGACTGTTTTCCACACTGTCGCAGTAACTTTCCACTGCAGCGGTGGCAGCAGCATCAGCCATAAGCCCATATAAACTGCCCATAGCAAGGCTGGAACGGATAAAACTGTCTGCCTGCACCCCTACCGTGGCACAGATTACATAACATTCATCACACCCTGAAAGATGATATTTTATATCATTGCCTTTCAGCAGTATGCCATTTGAAAGCATCACCCCGTCCTCTGTCTGTGAAACAGAGAATCTTGCAGAAATATGGCGTGGGGATATATTGCTTTTTATTTTTTCGGCATACTGTTCAGCCAGCTGTTCAATCTGCAGAGAAACCTCTCCGTCCTTTTGGCCACAATAACGCAAAATTTCATTTTTATCAATATCAAAGTTTATTTTCATCAAGATAACCTCTGATTTTTTCGGTCAGTCGCACTGTCAGGTCCACCCTTTTCATAGGTGTCATAAGATAATATCCACCCCGGTACTTTGCCACTTTTTTTGCCAGTTCAAAACAATAATCAGTAGAAATTTCCACCACTTCTTCCCTGGTCTTATCCTTCAGGCTTCCAATAAACTTTTCATCTATTGTAATGCCACTTACTTCATTGTTAAGGAAAACCGCATTTTTATAACCTGCCGGTGGCATAAAGCCGGCCAGTACAGGCACTGGCAAAGTCTGTGCAGCCAGAATAAAATTTTCAACTGCCTGCTGATTGTAAATAGGCTGTGTCAAAAAATACTGTGCACCGCACTGAACTTTTTTTATAGCTCGTTCCAGTTCCTTTTCAAAATTCTTTACATTTACATTCAAGGCTCCGCCTACAGCAAAAGGTGCCTGCCGGAAAAGCTGTCCGTTAAGATCATTTATAAATGAAATAAGCCCAAAGGAATTGAAAGCAAACACCCCAGCCTTACCCGTGAAAATATCCTGCATAACAGGGTCGCCGGTAACCGCCAGAATATTGTTTATATTTTCAAAGGATGCGCCGATAAGACCTGCTTTCAGTGAAATCTGATTTTTGTCTCGGCAGGACAGATGTGGCAGAACTTCAACGCCTACTTCTCTTTTCAGTTTGGCGGCAACCATAATGCTGTCTGCACGGGCACGGGCCAGCGGGCTGTCTGTAACCGTTATGATATCCACACCTGCCTCTTTCAGTTTGAAACCTGCAGATATAACAAATGACGTATCTGTATCCATTGGCGGGTCGATTTCCACCGCAATTATTTTTTTATTCTTACATATAAAAGGGATTGTATTCTGTGTATTTTTAGGCTGGACAGCGGTGGTAACTTTCTGCTTTTCTTCTTTTTTTCCGCCCAGTTTTTCCACGTTTTTCACAGCCATTTCAATATGTGCTGGAGTGGTGCCACAGCAGCCACCTATAATATCTGCACCAGCTGTGAATATTTCAGCCATTTTTTCACCAAAATACCGGCTGTTATCATCAAAAGTCATATGACCGTTGAAAGCTGACGGATATGAACTGTTTGGCATAGCAAGCAGAGGCTTTGGCAGTTTGTCAAGGTTGCGGATAAGGTTGCGCATATGTGACGGTGAACACTGGCAGTTAAGCCCCACTATATCAACGTAAGGATTGTCCGCAGCCTGCTGTAAAAGATTTTTATAATAGATACCCTTTTTGGAATAACCGTCCTGAGACACGGCAAAAGAAACCACAACAGTAGACTGTGGCAGTTTTTCCTTTATAAACTGCAGTGCTTTTTTAACAGGGGTAAACTCCGGCAGAGTTTCAAACAGGAAACATTCGCCGCCGTTTCTGATAAAGTCATTGGCGATGTACATATATTCGTATGCAGTTTCTGGCCTGTCACTGTTGATATAGCCGATATCACAGAAAATTTCCACATCTGTGTCCAGTGCAGCATTTTTGGCATTTATCATAGCAGTTTTAATAATTGCTTTGCGCTGGCTTTCATCGCCGAACACCACACTGTTTACAGAATAGGTATTGGTTTTTATAGCCTGTGCACCGGCAGAAATATAATGTTTATGTATGTCAGTTACAATGTCTGCCGAATGAAGGTTTGCCAGTTCGCAAGGTTTGTAATCTCTGGTTTTTTCAAAGTAATAAGTGCCGAAAGCACCATCAAAAAAGGTAATCTGTCGTTTCAAAATCGTCTCCGTAAAAGATGTATAATATTTAATTATAACAATAATATATTTGTTTGTAAATTATTGTTTATGTGCGTAATTCTCTCCCTTCGTCACGGCTTTGCCGTGCCACCTCCCTCGTCAGAGGGAGGCAAAGGGGTTCGGGGATTTATCCCCGAATATAAATAGCGCAGACTGCGGAAAGCAAATAGACCGCCAGGGTCAGTGCAACTGGCA
>JAFSCU010000037.1 GCA_017436575.1 Oscillospiraceae bacterium | reverse complement strand
CATCCTGTGATACGGTTCAATTACAGGTGAAAAAATTGCAGGATTTCATCACAGAGAATTATTACACCTGTACAAAAGAAATTTTATCAGGTCTGGGAAAGATGTATGCAAGTGGCGGAGAATTTACCGAAAACATTGATAACTATGGTGGAGAAGGAACTGCTCTGTTTACAGCAAAAGCAATTGAGATATATTGCAAATAAGAGAGCGCAACTTTCAGTTTCATGGAGAGTCAAATTCTAATTTTTCTAGTTAATAATGTAATACAAAAAAGACCCCGTCCACTTTTCAAAATGTGGACGGGGATTTTTTGAAAAATCTTTAACTAAATGACATTGGTCGGCTGACTGCCCGTTTTTTCGGGATGTTGAGGACACCGTCCCCTACGCGATTAACACATAATAAACATATTTAAGTTTTAGAATATTTATAAAAGGAGAGCTGGGTATGACTGAATACACAAAATTGACTGAAAGCGAAAAGCAGGAAATCGTGAAAGAATATAAAAAAAGATTCAACACAGCTATTGCTATAGAGATATCAGCAATTTTGCTTTTGGGGATTATGGTTCTTGTAAAAGAATATTTCAATGTGAAAGTAAACACAATTTATGCACTAATGACTGTGCCTGTCATCATATTCTGTTTTGGTTGCGCAATGCAGGTTCAATTACTTAAATGCCCTGTATGCGGCAAAAATTACCCACACACCTTTGACAGATTCAAAACATATCCTGCGCGTTGCCCTAACTGCGGCGTGTTTTTAGGCGATAAAATCGATGCTGTAAATGAACATATTTCCCAACAGTAATAAAACAACAAAAAGGACAGTCTTTCGACTGTCCTTTGTTTTTATCTGTTACCGTACATTTTTTCGTAATAGTTCTGGTATTCGCCGCTAATGATAGTTTCCCACCATTCTCTGTTATCCAGATACCACTGGATTGTCTTTTTGATGCCGTCTTTGAACATTGTTTCCGGCAGCCAGCCCAGTTCGTTATGAATCTTTGTTGGGTCGATTGCATAGCGCATATCGTGGCCTTTTCTGTCTGTTACATATGTAATCAGGCTTTCTGGTTTGCCCAGTTCTTTACAGATGATTTTAACAATATCGATGTTTCTCATTTCGTTGTGGCCACCGATGTTGTAAACTTCGCCCACTCTGCCTTTGTGGATAATCAAATCGATGGCTTTGCAGTGGTCTTCAACATACAGCCAGTCACGCACATTGATACCTTCGCCGTAAACAGGCAGTGGTTTGTCTGCCAGGGCGTTGGCAATCATCAGCGGAATCAGTTTTTCTGGGAAGTGGTATGGACCATAGTTGTTGGAACAACGGCTGATTGTTACAGGCAGGCCGTATGTTCTGTGATAAGCCATAACCAGCAGGTCTGCACCGGCTTTTGATGATGAATATGGTGAAGATGTGTGGATAGGTGTTTCTTCTGTGAAGAACAGGTCTGGTCTGTCCAGTGGCAGGTCGCCGTAAACTTCGTCTGTGGAAACCTGGTGATAACGCTGGATGCCATATTTGCGACAAGCATCCATAAGAACAGCTGTACCTTCGATGTTTGTTTTCAGGAAGATGCCCGGATCTTCGATGGAACGGTCAACGTGGCTTTCTGCCGCAAAGTTAACCACCATATCCGGTTTTTCTTCTTCAAACAGTTTGTAAACAGCTTCTCTGTCGCAGATGTCAGCCTTTACAAAACGGAAATTAGGGTTGTCCATTACTGGTGCCAGTGTGGACAGATTGCCTGCATATGTCAGTTTGTCAAGGCAGATAATTCTGTAGTCAGGATATTTGCCCAGCATATGGAACACAAAGTTGGAACCGATAAAGCCGGCGCCGCCTGTTACGATAATTGTCATAATATTATATCTCCATTTTCTTTTCGTTTTCAAAATATGCGGCAATAGCATCCTGCCATGTGCGCATTTCATCGCCTACGGTTACTCTCAGCATCATATTGTCAAGTGATGAGTAAGCAGGGCGTTTTGTAGGTGTAGGATATTCGTCGCTGGTGCAAGGTTTCATAGCGCCTTCAAAACCGGCCAGACGGGCGATTTCTGCAGCAAATTCGTACCAGGTACATTCACCGTTGTTGGTACAATGGTATGTGCCGTATTCTTCGCTGGCTGCGATTTTCAGCAGATGGTGTGACAGGTCAGCGGCATTTGTAGGGTTGCCGTGCTGGTCGTTTACAACTGTGGCGCCACCACGTTCGTTACACAGGCGCACCATTGTTTTTACAAAGTTTTTACCGAAATAGCCATACAGCCAGGCTGTGCGCACGATAAAGGATTTTTTGCAGAACTGACGCACAAATTCTTCACCTGCATTTTTTGTTTTGCCATAAACGGAAATAGGGTTTGTTACATCATATTCCCTGCGAGGAGTCGGTTCATCACCTTTAAACACATAGTCTGTGGAAACATGAACCAGTTTGGCACCCACATTTTCACAGGCAATAGCCAGATTGCGGCTGCCGATTGCGTTTACTTTAAATGCATCGTCCTGATGTGATTCACAACCGTCAACATTTGTGTAAGCTGCACAGTTGATAACAACATCCGGTTTACATTCACCGATAAATTTTTCTGTGGCTGCTTTGTCTGTAATATCCAGAGTGTCCACGTCAGCCAGAACTACATCTGCACCCACAAAGGACTGCGGAATGCTGCCCAGTTCTGTATATCCTCTTTTAAGGTCAAGAGCCACCTGTGTGCCAAGCATACCTTTGGCACCTGTAATAAGAATTTTCATATATACCTCTTAATAAGCAAATTTGCCTTCAGCTACTTTGTGCAGATGTGCACCATATGGGCTCTTGCCGTATTTTTCAGCACTTTCCAGCAGCTGTTCTTTAGTAATCCAGCCATTTTTGTAGCCGATTTCTTCAGGGGCAGAAATTTTGATACCCTGGCGTTTTTCAACCATACGCACAAAGTCTGCTGCTTCCACCAGACTGTCCATTGTGCCTGTATCCAGCCATGCAAAGCCACGGCCCAAAAGTTTTACATCCAGCAGGTCTTTTTTCAGATAGATATCATTAAGAGTTGTGATTTCCAGCTCGCCTCTTGCTGATGGCTTTACTGTTTTTGCATATTCAACAACATCTTTGTTGTAGAAATACAGACCTGTAATTGCATAGTTTGATTTTGGATTTGCAGGTTTTTCCTCTACTGAAAGAACTTTGCCGTTTTCATCAAATTCAACGATACCGAATCTTTCAGGGTCTTCTACATAATAACCGAAAACTGTTGCTCTGCCGTTTTCTGCATTCTGTGCTGCATCACGGAGAATTCTGCCAAATCCGTTGCCATAGAAAATATTATCGCCCAGTACCATTGCACAAGGTTCATCACCGATAAATTCTTCACCCAGCAGGAAAGCCTGTGCCAGACCGTCAGGACTTGGCTGAACTTTATAAGACAGATGCACGCCAAACTGGCTGCCGTCGCCCAGCAGGGCTTCAAATCTTGGCGTGTCCTGGGGTGTGGATATAATCAGGATATCCTGAATACCTGCCAGCATCAAAGTGGACAGCGGATAATATATCATTGGTTTGTCATAAACAGGAAGAAGCTGTTTGGATGTAACCATTGTAAGTGGGTACAGTCGTGTGCCTGCGCCGCCTGCCAGAATAATACCTTTCATAACTAATCCTCCTAAAAGAGCTTAAAGCCCCATTTTTTAAAATAAATAAACATTGATTTCACCTGGGTCATAAACCGTTTGCCGCTGGTAGCGGTTTCCCTGTGCCACAGATGAACCACATCTGCTGATGGCACATACCAAGCTTTGCCTTTTTGTTTCGCCCTCATTGTAATATCAGCATCTTCAAAATACAGGAAATAATCAGGATCAAAGCCGCCTATTTCTTTAAACACATCTGTTCGGATTACAGTAAAACAGCCTGTGCAGAAATCCACTTCAAAATCTGTATCCTGATTCATTTCCATTGCAAGATATTTATTTTCAAAGCCTTTCAGAAAAGGCAATGGAATACGGCGCCCTACCAAAGCCAAAAGAGACGGTTTGCGCTTGGCGATATACTGTATGCTGCCATCAGGGTGTAAAACCTTCGGGCAGGCAATAGCCACTTCCGGATGACTGTCCATAAAATCACAGAGATTTGAAATGGTGTTTTCGTTTATCAGTATATCCGGATTGATAATAAAATGATATTTTGAATCGATAATATCCAGTACCTGGTTGTGCCCACGGCCAAAGCCTACATTTTCTTCAAGGTCTATGAAATTCGCATCAAAATGCTGCTTCAGCATTGCACTTACCTTTTCTGGGCTGGCATTATCTATGATATACAGGGAAAAGTCTTCATCTGTATTTTCCAGAACACTTTTCACAGTCTGATAAGCATCATCGGGTTTATTATAAACTACAATACTGCCGCTTGTTTTATAGTCTTTCATTGAGTCACCAACAAATAAACATATTAATTCAAATTATATTATACAATTTTTATATTATTTTATCAACTATAATTATCTTTTTCTTGCTGTTTTAAATGTATAAATTGTAAATTTTCTGTGACTTATACTATTATTTGATATTTTTATGCGGATATGATAGAATAAAGATACTTAATGAGATATTTAAAGGAGAGATGAATATGACATTTGATATAAAACAGCGAGCAAAGGATATAATGAAAGCTGACCTTACAAATATGCTGATTGGTGCGGCTATTTTTTCAGTAGTGTCCATTGTGTCATCTTACATTGATGGCGGTGTTATAGGCAGTGTTGTTTCAGGACTGATAAGCACACTTGCCTCTGCATGTTCTGCCTGTTTCTATTTCAGGGCATTCAACAGAGGTAAAGCCGATATTTATGATACATATGCAATACTGACAGACAGCGTACATTTTTCAAAAGTGCTGACACTGGGGCTGGCAATGTGGGTTATAAACACATTGATAGGCATTGTAAGCGCTGTATTTGCAATAATTCCTTTTATTGGTGTAATAATTGTACTTATTGGCGTATTGCTGGTTACATATATGCTGATGATAGTTTGGTATCTGTTTGTGGCAAACCCTGAATACTCTACCGAATACTATCTGAAAGGTTCTGTAAGATATATGAGCAACCACCTGCTGTCTTACATAGGCTTTGCAATCAGCGTAGCATTTGTACCAGTGCTGATTGAAATAGTTGTTTCAATGTTTGTAGGCAATGCACTGGCAGGTATTCTGTGTATTCCTTTTGATGCATATATTTCACTGGCTATCGCAGGTTTTGTATCTTCAATTATTCCTGATGCCTGGTTCAACGGCACAGAAATATTTTAACGACTTTGTGGGGATTTGAAATAAATCCCCATTTTTTGTCCCCTTTTTGTCATTTAGGCAGTTTTAAAAGTGACAGAACTCTTATGCAACAGATTTCAACAATATGATATAATAGTAAAAAAGGAGGGGTTTTATGAGTAATTCAGAAATAAGAAGCAGGGCGTGGCAGATTTACAAAGGCAATCTTATACTGCTGATTGGCGCAACATTTATAATCACACTTTTAAACGTCGGCGGTGATAGACTGAACAATTCTGCTCTCAGTCTGATAATGGCAGTAATAACCACTGTGTTGCAGGTGGGGATTTATTACATCAACTTCAGGGCATGGGTTGATGGCAGTGCAAAATGGAATCAGCTCAATATTCCGCTGACACAGCCTGCATATAGAAAAAGGCTTCTGCCTGTTTTACTGGTGCAGAATAGTGTGATTCTGCTGTCTGCAGTACCGTTGTTACGGTTTATCCTTCTCAATATGGACGACCCGTTTTTCTTTATGATGAATGGCGTAATGATTTTGCTGTTGTTCTTGCTGATTATTGTAGCAGCTGTCGCAGTGGGACGGATGTGGTATATCTACATAGTAAAGCCTGACCTGAAAACAGGCGAAATATTAAAAAAATCTGCTGTGTATATGTCAAGACATTGGGGTGAAGAATTGTGGTTTTCAATTACTATTACCTTCATTCCGGCAATTATCACCGCAATTATGATTGACATAATAGACCCGTCTGTGCTTTCGCTGCTGTTGGTACCGGTACAGGCATATATCTCTCTTGCAATTACAGGCTTTGTGTATGAAAGAATTATTCTGGTGGAACAGGCAAGAGAAAATCTGGCAGAGATGCTGACTGAATCCGCCATAGAAACAACAGAAGAAAACACACCGGAAACACTACCGCCTGAAACCTTGCCGGTTGAACATCCAGAAAAAGTTGAAACAGACAACTAAAAGAAGTTGATGTGAACAGAAAAAATGTGAGTGATATCACTCACATTTTATTTGCTTTATATCATATTTTATTATAACATAATGAAAAAGGAGTGATAATTTGCTTAACAGAGATATAAGAAAAACTTCAGGTTACATACTCAGAACCTCTTTCGTTCCGTTGCTTATATTTTCCGCATTCAATTCATTTTATGTGTATATTGCGTTAATTATAAACAGCCTTACAGGCAGCAAACAGTTTTATGGAATAACAGCCGCAGTAATTATATTTCTCATAATTGCTGTGCCAATAGCAATTTCCGTATTTTCCGGATATTTTCATATATACAGCTGGATATTCGGTAAAGCCAGGCTGTCATATATTATAAGGCCACTGAAAGGCAAAATGCCTGCAAAGAGCTTTATACCACTGATTTTTTTGTCAGCCTGTATGCACATAATTCCTGTTATTCTTCGGTTGGTTTTATTTATCATCTGGCTGTTAAGTCTGGTTGTAAATTCCGAATACGCTATAATCAATCCTAAAATTGCAGCTGCTTTGGTTTTAATTTCTTTTATTCTGATATTGTATATATTTGCAGTTGTGAAAATGGCCTGGTATATCTGGGCATTAAAACCTGAATACAGCGCTTTCAGCATATTGAGAAGAGCATTCAGATATGTGGCAAACTATTGGACATCATGGCTGTGGTTTACCCTTACAACTAACTCTGTTCCTGCAATTATATGGGCAATTGCAAGCAATTCTTTCAATGTCATAATTGCCACCGTAATTTTTCTTCCTTTCAGTGCATATATAAGCCTGACACAGGCTGCATATGTATACGAAAACATATTGAAAATAGAATTCGGCAATGAAGCAGCATACAATTATGCAGTAAAAGAAATAACTGATAACTGGATACAGTAAAAGGTGAGTGCGATGCACTCACCTTTATTTTATCTGTTTATAAAATCTGCAATATCACTGATAACATACTGTGGGATATGGTTTTCAGCCGCGTATTCTGCCACGTCAGCCACACCCGGCAGGGACTGTGGCATAAACAGGTGGTTCAGGCCGTCA
The DNA here is from genome assembly GCA_017436575.1 of Oscillospiraceae bacterium. Lineage (GTDB taxonomy): Bacteria > Bacillota > Clostridia > Oscillospirales > Ruminococcaceae > RGIG3102. The sequence continues at coordinate 16,291 of JAFSCU010000037.1, read as the reverse complement.
TAGGCTTTGAAAGTGATGTTTTCCTTATCACCCAGAACAGATTTCATATATTCATAATCTTTGTCCATATACACCTGGAAATCTGCTGTACCCTGAAGAACAAGCACTGGAACGTCCAGTTTATTTTTAAGGATATTTTCACCGTCAAGTTCACGCAGTGACAGCCAATATTCTGCCGGTATACCCAGTACAGGCTCTGTGGATTCTTCTGTCAGTGCCTTTACAGCGTCAACTCCGTCCTGTGTGGCTTTCATAATCTGTTTCTTTTCTTTGTCTGAATACTGGTCCATTGCTTCCAGTGCTGCGGCATTCTGGTCCAGAACAACATCTTCCAGACCACGGATTGTGCCTGCCATCATAACAACGCCTTTAAGGTCATTGTCCAGGGCAATTTTAGGTGCTGACATAGCCCCCTGGCTGTGGCCGATAACATACACATTTTCGCTGACATTTGTCTTTGCATAATCAATGGCGGCATATATATCGTCCATATATTCGTCCCATATTGTCAGTTTGTCATGGGAAAGAACAGGTTTCTGATACAGACGTTTGTTTATTCTGATGCTGGCAATGCCTTTTTCAGCAAGACCGTGTGCCAGTTCCTTAAAAGGTTTGTTGGCACCTATTGTTTCATCAAAATCAGACTGGCCGCTGCCCTGTACCAGAACAACCACAGGATAATCTGTAATATTGTCAGGTGTTGTAACTACACCTTTAATTTCATATTCACCAATCAACACAGACTGCTCGGTAAATAGTTCTGTATCCACAGGCTGATAGATACTGTCCTGTGGGGCAAAATTAAACCAGATACCTGCGATTTTACCATTGTTATCATAGCTTAAAGTGATTATTATCCCCAGGTTTTCAAACTCTGCTGTGGTAGTGACGACAGCAATGCCATCTTTTGATTCATAGTTTATACCTGTGGCGCTGATAAAATCACCTACTGTGGCAGCCACAGAGTCCCAGGCCTGCCGCAGTGCAGCAGCATCAACCTGTTTAGCTATTTTTTCGCTGAATCTACCAGCAACTGCCTCAAAATTCCTGTTTACAAGACACTGTACGTCCTGGTCGGCCAGCTTTACAGCCTGTTCTTTTGACAGAGCTGTCTTTGCACCGCAGGCTGTAAACAGCATTACAACACACAGCACAAGTGATAAAAATCTAATTGTCTTTTTCATTTGTTTTAATCTCCTTCTGATATTCAAGATAGGAATATACCATCGGTATGATTACAAGTATTATCATAACAACAAACAGAATCACAGCAGCCAGCGAAGTATTTTTTACAAATACCAACGCTACCATTATAACGCCACCAATTACCCACAGCGGACCAGCCATACGATGGGTTTTGTTCCATACATTTTCACTGGCAAAAGTCCACGGTGTTTTGATGCCGAAAGTATAGTTGTGTTTCACCTTTGGCATATAGTTGCCCAGCAGTACAAACATAAGCCCCATTACAGGATACATAATACTGTTCATATTGGCAAATTCCGGATTAAAAGAAAATGCAATTGTCAGCAGTACCAGGCCACACAGCAGTGCCGTGATAAATATACGCAGTATGTCAAATACTTTTCTGAACTTGTCATAACTGCCCTGTTTTGGCTCTATCTTTTCCGCAAACAGCATAAGCAGGTTTACACCGACTGCAATACCTGTAAACACAAACAGCATATATTTAGGGCCTGTGCCGTCAATCTGGCCGTCCGGACCCCAGTGTGTCGGAATAATATCCGGCATCTGTGGGTAGTAAAAAAGTGTAACCACCACTGTAAGCAATAAAATTATTGTTATTATAATATTTGATTTTTTCTTACTGTTCATCTTTCTCCCCCATAAATGAAACAACCCATGAAAGCAGATCTTCCATAACGGATGTGTTGATTTCGTAATAAATAAATGTGCCTTTTTTCTCATCGTGAACAAGGCCGGCCTTTTTCAGTATTGACAGGTGGTGCGACAGTGTTGCCCCAGTCATATCAAATTCTTTGCCCAGTTCCCCTGCAGGCATAGGCCCTTTTTTCAACAGTTCCAGTATTTTACGTCGGGTTGGGTCTGACAAGGCTTTGATGGTATCTTGTAACATATATATTCTCCTTTGTCAGTATTTAGATATTTATCTAATTACAATATAACACCAGTATATCAACCTGTCAAGAATTATTTAGATTGTCATCTAAATATCACAGATTTTTCACAACAAAAAAGGACAAGACCAAAGTCTTGCCCTTTCAATATTACTGTTATTCTTCGTCATAAAGATCCTGCAGATGATTGAGGATTTTAAGGAACCAGCCTTCTTTTGTAGCCATGCCCCAGATACCAGGTGCAACTTTTTCCTGAACGATGATACAGGTAAGCACAGCCATTGTCAGCATATAGTCAGCCTGTTCAATACCATAAACCAGAACTTCCAGTTCGATTTCACCCATTGCCTGGTCGTTGATGATTTCCAGATATTTTGGTTCCAGGATATTTGCCACATAAGCATCTTCCACAAAGCCCAGCAGTGGTGACCGGTACATCAGTGTTTCCACTGGCATTGTGCCGTCTTCTGCCAGTTCTTCTGTTACAACACGGGAAATCTGGTCTTCTTCAACTTCTTCAAAAAATGGGATATAGGTAAGAATTTCGGCTACGCCGGCTCTTTTTTCACTTGGTACGCTCATTTTGATACACTCCATAAAACAATATTTTTAAAACTAAAAAATATTTTACCACATAAACAGGGTTTATTCAATAATGGTAATGTTGAAAAAAACAGGGAGTATATTGTATAATAAGTAAAATATCTTTATTAAAGGAGACAACTATGAAATTTATATCATGGAATGTCAACGGTCTGCGTGCCTGTATGGGCAAAGGCTTTATGGACTTTTTCAACGCTGAAGATGCTGATTTTTTCTGTCTGCAGGAAACAAAGCTTCAGCCTGACCAGATAAATCTGGAACTGCCCGGTTATCAGCAGTTCTGGCACAGTGCCCAGAGAAAAGGCTATTCAGGCACTGCCATATTTACCAAATACCAACCGCTGTCTGTTTCTTATGGTATGGACGACTATGTGGATGATGAAGGCAGACTGATTACCCTGGAATTTGAAAAATTCTATCTGATTACTTCCTATTCTCCAAACAGCAAGGAAGGCCTGGCAAGAATAGACTACCGTATGGATTTTGAGGACAAACTGCGTACATATATGCTGAAGCTGGCACAGACCAAGCCAGTAATCCTGTGTGGCGACCTTAATGTTGCACACAATGAAATTGACCTTAAAAACCCAAAAACAAACCGTATGAATCCCGGTTTTTCCGACCAGGAAAGAGAAAAATTCGGTATGTTGCTGGATGCAGGCCACACAGATACTTTCCGCCATCTGTATCCTGATTTAGAGGGTGCATACAGCTGGTGGAGCTACCGTTTCAAAGCAAGAGAAAAGAACGCAGGGTGGCGTATTGACTATTTTGTGGTGTCTGACAGTCTGAAAGACCAGATTAAAGATGCAAAAATCCGCAGCGATATTTTCGGCAGTGACCACTGCCCTGTTGTACTGGAGCTGGATATATAATGAGCATTTGTAACATCTGCCCAAGAAACTGCAATGTGGACAGAGCTGTGAAAACAGGCTTCTGCTCTATGACAGATACTGTGAAAATTTCCCGCGCTGCACTGCACATGTGGGAAGAACCCTGTATAAGCGGTGAAAAAGGCAGCGGAACAGTGTTTTTCAGCGGTTGCAATATGAAATGTGTGTTCTGTCAGAACAAGGATATTTCCACAGGCGGCTTCGGCAAGGAAATAACAGTGGAAAGACTGGCACAGATTTTTCTGGAATTACAGGATAAAGGTGCGCTGAATATAAACCTGGTTACACCTACCCACTATACTCTGCAGATTATAGATGCAGTAAAACTGGCAAAAAGCAAAGGGCTGAAACTGCCAATTGTATACAACACCAGCAGTTATGAAAAGGTGGACACCATAAAAATGCTGGCTGATGTGGTGGATATATGGCTGCCTGATTTCAAATATACCGACAACACAGTTGCACAGCGTTATTCCAAAGCAGCTGATTATGTAGAAAATGCGAAAGCTGCCATAGATGAAATGGTACGTCAGCAGCCACAGTGTATTTTTGATGAAAATGGTATTATACAGAAAGGCGTTATTGTGCGCCATCTGGTACTGCCCGGTCAGATACAGGGGGCGAAAGATGCCATAGAATACCTGTACAGCCGATATGGCGACAATATCTTTATCAGTATAATGAGCCAGTATACCCCTTGTACAGATTTGAATAACTATCCTGAAATCAACCGCAAAATCACGACCGAAGAATATGACGAAGTGGTAGACTTTGCTGTGGAAATCGGTGTGGAAAACGGTTTTTTGCAGGAAGGCGAAAGCGCAAGTGAAAGTTTTATTCCCCCATTTGACCTGGAGGGCGTGTAATGAAGAAAAAAAGCAATATAATATTAAACATACTTATAATATTTTTGCTGGCGGTGATGGCATTTTCCGGATGGAAGCTGTTTGGCATAAAACAGGATGCAGACACCAATGCCGACCAGTATGAAAAGCTGGAACAGATTATTCAAAGCGATGACCGGCAGGCAGAAACATTTGCAACTGCTGCAGAAAAATATCAGTCTGTTTATGATATGAACAGTGATTTTGTTGGCTGGGTATATATTCCAGACACACCGCTGAATTACCCTGTGGTGCAGACAAAAGATGAACCGGAATATTACCTGCGCCGTGATTTTGACAAAAAATACAGCGATTATGGCGTGCCGTTTATGGATTTCAAATGCACTGTGGACAAAAGTGACAATATAATCATTTATGGTCACAATATGCTGAATAAAACTATGTTCAGCGCAGTGGAAAGTTATGCAAAAAAATCTTATTGGGAAGCCCACCCTTATGTAGGCTTTGATACAATGAACGGTTTCGGCACATATCAGGTGGCCATCTGTGCAAGGATTGACCTGCAGAATACAGATTTTTATTACACTGACACTGTAAATTTTGCAAACAAACAGGAATTTGATGATTATATGGCAAAAGCAAAGGCTCACGCCGGTTATGACACCGGTGTAAGCCTGGAATACGGTGATAAATTGCTGTTGCTGTCCACCTGTGAATATCAGTATGATGACGGCAGATATATTATTATAGCAAAGAAAGTGTCTGATGAAGATTTGTCATTGAAGACAAAAGAATAAAGAAAACCGCTTGGGCTATCTTGTCCAAGCGGTTGTTCTTATTCGTGAATCATGTACCAGCTGTAAGCGTCAGCATCCTTGTTGTACTGTTTGTCAATAAGTTCAAAACCCAGTTTTTCATAATATGGTACATTTGATGGTTCCATTGTATCAAGACCTACTTTACAGCCTTTTGCCGCCATATCTTCAATGGCTTTTTTCAGCAGTGCTGTGCCCACGCCTTTTCCCTGGTGGTTTACATCAACAAATACAGGTGAAACAATATATGTTTTTTCTTCGTCATACAGACCTTTACTGCTGTATGCACCTGTAACAGAAAGGAGTTTTGACACATAGGATATATTTTTCAGAAGCCCAAGGATATTCGGCACTTTCAAAACTTCGCCTGCAGGGTAGTCCATGCCTGCCTTGCGCAGTACCAGCATTCCTCTTTCTTCCTCGTCAAAATAGAAAAAGTCTGTTTTGCGGGATATGTAAAGGCGCATAAGCACCACATTGTAAATAAAGTTTTTTCTTTTGTTTTCATCAGGACAGGACAGCACATAACCAGGGTTTGTCATAAATGCGTCACTGGCCATTTTTGCATATTTTTTCAGTGTTTCGTTGGTGATATGATTGTTCATAACCTTTCTCCTCTGCTATATATAAACTGTTTATTCAAACAGCATATAGTAATTGTCAATCTGTTCTTTTTCCAGAAATTCCTGTTTCACCAAAGTGAAACCGATTCTTTCATAAATTTCTTTGTTCACAGGGTTTTGTGTGTCCAGACCAACTTTCAGGCCTTTCTCTTTCATATCTGCAACTGCTCTTTTCACAAGACTGGCAGCTACGCCCTGTCTCTGATATTCCTTACCTACAAAAACAGGTGAAATTGTATACACATCTTCCCCCAGAACTGACCTGTTATTGAACTGACCAAGAATACCAAACAGTTTTACCACATAAGGTGCCAAAAAAATCAACGCCATAGCGTTCGGACATTTCATAAGTTCTGAAATCTGATATTGTCTTTTCACATCTTTCAGCACCAGCATACCTCTGCCCTGCCGGTCAAAGTAAAAAATATCCTTTTTGGCAGAATCATAAAGTCTGATAAGCACTCCATGGTAGATAAGTTTCTTTCTCAACCACTTATTTTTGCATACAGATTTATACACCGGGTCTTCCATAAAAACTTCACTGGCCATTTTTGCATATTTTTTTAACGTACTGTTTGATATATTGCTGTTCATAATTACACTCCCTTTTCTATACATTTTAGCGGATTTTCCGCTAAAAATCAATAGTGTAAATTGCGCTAACCTATAATATCATCATATATTTATTATAGGAGATACTATGATTTACAAAAGAATAAGAGATTTGCGTGAAGACAGGGATTTAACCCAGCGAGAAATGGGAATAATACTGTCCTGCAGTCAGAGAGTGTACAGCAATTATGAACGCGGTGAACTGGATATACCAACAGAGATACTGATAAAACTGGCTGATTTCCATCAGGTTTCTGTGGACTACATACTTGAACGAACTGACAAAAAAGAAACTTTGAAATAAACAATGCAGTAAAATTGAGATATAATGAAAAAACCGCCTATGAATTATCATAAGCGGTAATTTTTATTTATCTGTTTTTCTTAACCGATATTCTTTTTTCAGGTCTTCTGGGTCTATCTTTCTGTCTTTGTAATAATATTCTTTATCCCTGTCACCAATCTGTCGGATAACACGGCAGGGGTTGCCCACAGCAACACAATCAGCCGGTATATCCTTTACTACCACGCTGCCTGCACCTATAACAGAATTCTCCCCGATTGTAACACCCGGACATACAGTAACATTGGCACCAATCCACACATTGTCTTTTATAACCACCGGGTCAGTATACATATATTCGCGCATAAGCGGATTCACCGGGTGGCCCACTGTAACCACTGTGACAGCAGGACCAAACAACACATTTTTGCCCACAACAATCTGGCCGTCGTCAATGAAATTGCAGTTCATATTTATGAAGCTACCCTGCCCCAGATGAATGTTTTTGCCATATATAAAATAAAACGGCGATTCTATCCACACATCTTTTTCAGCATCAACCATAAGTTTTATAAGTTTTATCTTGGCCTGAACATCTGTATGGTCTGCCCTGTTAAAAGCATTCATCAGATTTTTGGCCTCACTGCGCCGCTGCGGCAAACCTTCACACATATCGGTAAACAGCAGCCCATTTTTCATTCTGTCTCGCATTGTCATAACAAAACCTCCAGGTGATTATGCTTTAATTATACTACATTGACAATAAAACGCAAAATAAAAAAGCCCACTGTTTCCAGTGAGCTTTGGTGCGGATAGTCTAAAATCAAAACTTTTTATAAAACTTTAATTTAAACCGACAGTTTTCTTTCTTATTATCATCAGCAACCATACGACATATTCTTAAGTTCTGATTAAAAGATTCCTTTCGTCCATTCTTCACATAACAGTTATTTTCATTAAATTTTCACCACTTAATACAATATTATTGCAGTAAATGGTGAAAATTAAGTGCTTTTCATCCAATATTTGAAAAGTTGATATTTTACTTTCAAAATATTATTGAAAAATCATATTTTAGTTGCAAAATATAATTGAAAAGTCATATTTTTAATGATATATTTATATTGAAAAATAATTTTATGAGGTGTTTTATGCTTTACCGTAAAATAGAATCTGCTATCGAAGAACATTTAATATCTGATTCGAAGAAAATATTACTAGTTGATGGTGCTCGTCAGGTGGGAAAAACATATATCATCCGTCATGTCGGTAATAAACTGTTTGAAAATTTTATTGAAATAAATATGGTAGAGGACTCATTAGGTGATCGTCTTTTTGCCAACACAAAAACTGTGGAAGATTTTTATCTTCAGGTTAGTATGCTTGAAGGTAATAAAATGAAAGAAAAAGAAAACACCTTGATTTTCATTGATGAAATTCAGGCTTATCCGCATCTGTTGACATTGCTTAAATTCTTATCACAGGACAATAAATTCACATATATCGCCAGTGGTTCATTACTGGGTGTAACTTTAGCAGATACACCTTCTATACCTATGGGCAGCATCAGAAAGATGCGAATGTTTCCACTTGATTTTGAAGAATTTCTTTATGCCAATGGTATGAGTAATATAGTTATATCTTCAATGCAAAAAAAGTTTGAACGTCTTGAATCGCTTGATGAAGCTATGCATAACAAAATGATGGATTTATTCCGTAAATTTCTGCTTGTTGGCGGTCTTCCAGACGCTGTCAACTCTTATCTTGAGAAAAAAAATATTCAGTCAGTTCGTGAAATACAGAAGGAAATCCATGATTACTACGCAGCAGATGCCTCTAAATACGATAAAGATAATAAACTGAAAATACGAAGAATCTATGACCTGATTCCATCAAATATGGAAAACAAGAAAAAGCGTGTAGTCGCTAAAGAGATTGAAAATAAAAAAGGCAAAACCTTTAACGATTATGCTGATGAGTTTGAATATCTTATCAGCGCAGGTATTGCTCTTGATGTACAGGCTATCTCTAATCCTGTATTTCCATTGATAGAGTTTAGTGGCAAAAATCTTCTCAAGTTATACCTCAACGATGTAGGTATCCTTACAGGCATTCTTTATGGCAATAATATCCGTGCTGTGCTTGACGACGTAAGGAGTATAAATCTTGGTTCTGTTTACGAAACCGTGGTTGCCAGCGAACTTATCGCTCACGGACATAAACTATTCTATTACGACAATCGCACCAAAGGTGAAGTTGATTATCTGATTGACGATTATGAAAGTCTTTCCGTTGTTCCTATCGAAGTTAAATCCGGCAAGGATTACACTGTTCACAGCGCACTCAATAAGTTTGTCCAAAACGATGATTATCACATTCAAAAGGCATTTGTGGTGTCTAACGAGAGAACAGTTACCACAAAAGGGAAAATAAACTATATTCCAATTTACTATATTATGTTTTTTAATGCTAATAGCTGCAACGAAAAAACTTTATTATAAATGTGTATATGCATGTAATTTAAATCACTAAAAGATTTATTGTTTTTTAGCAGATAATATTCTCATCGAAACAAGAATTTTACTAATCTTTAAACTTCAATTATAGTTATTATAAGATAACCCTCCGAAAATTATTTGGAGGGTTTCTATATCCTCTGCCAATTGCAATAACGCTTATCTACAAATTATATTCTTCTCTAATAGCCTTGAATGCACACTTTGCAGATATAACATCACCACTGATGATATCATGATAGCCTTTTTCCAATTCTGCATCAAACTCTGCTTCAGTCATTGAGTTTATAGATACCGGTTTTGGAATACTTATATTGTCTTTTTGATAATTCATTATTATTTATAACCTTTTTTGTAGTATTTTTGCCCGTTTTGTAACATAACTTTAAAAGTTTATGCCGAAATCGGAATAAACTTGTTTTTTGTCAACTAAATTCCCATTTCGGAATTTTCTTTTTTATAAGAACAAAAAAGACCAGTCATTTCTGACTGGTCTTTGGTGCGGATGACAAGACTTGAACTTGCACGATATTGCTACCACCAGCCCCTCAAGCTGGCGTGTCTGCCGATTCCACCACATCCGCGAATCGAGCGTTTCCTTAACGCAAGATAAATGATACCACAGAAATAATGGATTGTCAACAGTTTTTTTGACAAATTTTAATTTTTTTAATTATCTGATGATTCTTCCAGGGCTGCGAAGTCTGAAACATCGCGAAGTTTGCGATTGATTGCATTTGTGCGTGTACCCACCAGTTTATCCAGTTCATCACTGGCCTGGCGCATTCTGTCCTGTGTTTTAGCCAGTACCGTTTCAAATTTGGAAAATTCTGTTTTAACTTCTTCCAGCACTTTCCACACCTGTGAAGAACGCTGCTGGATAGCCAGTGTGCGGAAGCCCATCTGCAGACTGTTCAGCAATGCAGCCATAGTAGTTGGGCCTGCAATGTTGATTTTTTCTTTCTGCAGTTCTTCCACCAGACCATAGCGAACCACTTCGGCATAAAGCCCTTCGGTAGGCAGGAACATGATGGCAAAATCAGTAGTATTTGGCACATCAATATATTTTGTACGTATATCTTTGGCAAAAACTTTTATGCGGTTTTTCAGCTCTTTTGCTGCTGCTTGCACAGCCATTGCATCACCACTGTCATAAGCATCCATAAGATTGCTATAGGCATCCAGTGGAAATTTGGCATCTATAGGCAGATAAACCGGCATTTCACCATCACCGGGCAGTTTTACTGCAAACTCTACCCTGTCTGACGAACCTTTTTTAGTAGCAATGTTTGTTTCGTACTGTTCAGGACTGAGTATTTCTTCCAGAATTGCCCCCAACTGAACTTCACCAAGTATGCCGCGGGTTTTCACATTTGAAAGAACCTTTTTCAAATCTTCAACCCCTGCGCCTACTTTCTGCATTTCGCCCAGGGATTTGTAAACCCGTTCCAGTCGCTCATTAACCAGATTAAAACTCTGGCTGATGCGTTCTTCCAGAGTCTTCTGCAGTTTTTCATCAACTGTCCGGCGCATTTCTTCCAGTTTCTTTTCGTTGGACGCCTGCATATCCGCCATTCGCTTTTCGGTGGACTGACGGATTGTTTCCATCTGGGCAGTGGTCTGCTTCTGAAACGCAGTCATTCTGCCGTCAAGGCTGTTTGTCATTTCGGAAACTGTTTTGCGCAGTGTGTCCAGGCTGTCGTTTGTGGCGTGGGAAAACAGAGAAAAGCGTTCTGAATCAGCAGTGGACAGTGCTATCTGTGTTTCACGGTTAGCTTTTGAAGACAGTTCCAGCTGACGCAGAACAGCATCCACAGTGTCACGCTGGGTACGGTCCATATAATCTTTTACATCATGTTCCAGGTCGTCAAACTTTTCTGTAAGGTTTTTATTTTTAGAATTTCCAAGCAATATTACAATGTTCAGCACCACCAGCACAGCCAGCAATGCCACAACAATATAGTCAAAATAATTCATTTATTCTCCACAAATACACAGCCGCCCTTCAGAAGCGGCTGTGTTGTAATTTTATTTTTTCTGTGCTGCCAGATTGGCAATGGCTTCTTTAATCATATTTATAAATGGAACTCTGTCCACACCCATTGCAACAGTGGCATTTGGTTTGTATTTCATTACATTGTCAACATCTGTAACTGTCATACCGTATGTATAACGGCCGTTGATGTCAACTGTTACATAATAATCCTCTGCCTGTACCAGTTCAGGATTTACCAGCCATGCAAGTGTCAGGCTGTCGTGCATAGCAAGACCAGGATTTTTCATTCTTTCGCGGTAATGTTCTGCATAAATACCGCACATTGAATAGATTTTTTCAGACAGCCAGTTTGCTTTGCCGAATTCTTCCAGTTCGTCAAAAGCAATATAGCCGTCCCAAGTGGCATCCAGACCGGCCATTTTGATTTTCAGGCCTGATTTGAACAGGATGTATGCTGCTTCCGGGTCCTGGATAATGTTTGCTTCGGCAACAGGTGAAGCGTTGCCCTTGATGGTAGAGCCGCCCATAAGCACAACTTCTTTGATTTTTGGCATCAGTTCAGGATGTGTCATAATAAGTGTTGCCACATTGGTCATAGGGCCAACAGGCACCAGAGTGACAGGTTCATCGCTTTCACGGAGAGTGTCTGCCATAAACTGAACAGCACTTTTGCCACAGGTTGTGATAGTTGGCTGTGGCAGTGGGTCTGCCATGTCACCCAAGCCATCATAGCCGTGAACAATGCTGAATTCCGGTGGGTTGTACTCTTTTACCAGCGGACGTACTGCACCAGGCGCAACAGGAATATCTGTACGGCCAACCAGTTCCAGTATTTTCAGTGTATTCTGTGTGGTAACTTCACAGCGGCGGTTGCCGAAGGTAGTGGTAAAGCCCAGAACTTCAAATTTTTCATTGCCGAGGGCAAGACACATAGCGATGGCATCATCTATGCCAACATCAACGTCCATAATAATTTTGATTTTTTCCATAACCGTACCCCCTATTCAAAATGAGCCAAAGCGTCACGGATAAGGCCCTGATATTTTTCTTTGTCTATACTGATACACAGCTGAACATTTGGCTCACCTTTCAGATGGCCTTTGTAATCAAACACTGTCTGACCTTCGTTTTCACCGGACTGTGTTTCGCAAACCACATAATAGTCTTCTGTCACCAGACAATCGCCATCCAACAGCAGTGCTGCCGCCGCAGAGGAATCGCAGATGGTAATTTTATGGTTATCAAAATCAGCACCAACAGCCTCTGTGAATTTCATATCGTGAGCAATAAATGCATCCATCATAGGTTTCAGCTTTTTGGCGTGGCTGTACATCTCTTTCATTTCTGCACCTGTAACAGAATTTGAATATGTAAAGTACAAATCAGCCATTGTTACAGGAATACCGCTTTTCAGCACAACCTGGCAGGCGTGTGGGTCACCCCAGATGTTAAACTCTGCTGTTGGTGAATGGTTGCCGTACAAACGGCTGCCCCCCATCATATAAATGCGCTTTACATAATTTTTGAAATCAGGATATTTCAGTATTGTCAGTGCCACATTGGTCATTGGGCCAAGAACAACCAGCACCATTTCGCCATTTTCTTTTTTAGCCAAGTCATACATTACATCCCAGGCGGCATCTTTTTCAAAAGTGCCCTGTGGCTGTGGCAGTTCAAAACCTGCCAGGCCATTCGCACCGTGTATTTCACTGGCATTTTTCAATGGGACAATCATAGGTTTTGCTGCACCCTTTGCCACCAGGCAATCCATACCCAGATATTCACGCAGACCCAGGGCATTTTTTGTAGTGCCCTCCAGACCTACATTGCCATGGGTTGTGGTAATTGCTTTGATATCCACTTTGTCAGAACCTACCAGCATAATAATTGCAATAGAATCATCTATGCCAGGGTCGCAGTCGATTACTACAGGAATTTTGCTCATATTTTCCTCCAAATTCATTCATATACCCAAAAAATTATTGGCTTTTATTAAATTTTATTGTATCATATTTTTTATAATAATAAAAGAGAATATTATTTACATAAATTGTTCACTTGTATGTGATATGATGTAAACAAATAATATTGCGGAGATACCGATGAATAAAAACACAATGAAAATTGCACTGTGCGGGGTGCTTGGTGCCTTATCAGTAACCTTTCTTTTAATGGGATTTATGTTCCCGTTTGCAACCTATGCCTGCCCTGCACTGGCTGCCAGCCTGCTGATGATAATAGTATATGAATACGGTGTTAAAACCGGGCTGACACTGTATGCCGCAGTAAGCATACTGGGGCTGATGATGGTACCTGACCAGGAACTGGTATTTATGTACATATTTGTTTTTGGACTGTATACAGTGGCAAAACTGCCCATAGACCGCAAAATCAAATCCAGACCTGTAAAACTGATAATCAAGTTTATTTTTATCAACCTGTCTTTGGTCGCAGCATACGGTGTACTGCTGTTTATCTTCCCTGTGGCGGCGCTGGTTAACGAGTTTGCAGGGTATACAAAAGGTTTTGTAATACTGCTGTTTGCACTGTTTAATCTGGTGTTTTTTATGTATGACAAGGCTGTGCAGTCGGTATTGATAATATATATAAGAAAATTCAGAAAAATGTTTTTTAGATAGAAAACGGTATATCAACAAAGCCTCCCTGCAAAAGGGAGGCTTTTGTTATGTTCGACAAATTGGAATTTGACGGATTGAAAGGGGTTCGGGGAAATACTTTCCCCGAATAACAATCGCGCAGTCTGCGGATAGCAAGCAGAGAGCCAGGGTCAGCCGAATATATGAGGCTGGCAGGTGGCGATATGCTTGTGTAAATCGAGGAAAAATTACAGTGCGAAGAAACGAAGTGAATGAGGTTTGTAATTTTTCCCGATTTGTAGTAGACAGAGCATTCCTCACTTGTGCAGCGTTAGGGGTATGGGGCGTATCGCAACGCCCCATGCTTTTGGTTCTTTTCTCAAGAAAAGAACGATAAATCACATTAAATGTGATTTATAAAAAGATTAAAGCTGTAGTTTGATTGAATTAAGGCGGGCGGATAATATCCGCCCCTACGGGGTGTGTGTAAAATATAAACTTTTGCGGGACTATTACTGCAAAAATTCTTCACTGCGTTCAGAATGACATAATAGCAGTTTGTTTGTTGTAAAACAGGCGGGGAAACCCCGCCCCTACGCGTTTTTACATATCAACAACTGTTCGACAAATTCAAATTTTTCTAACAGTACTATACAATAATTCCATTTACCAGCAACTTATCTTTCATACTGACAAAACAATCCGTACAGCTTATACTGCACGGATTTTTGTTTTTAATTATTAAGATAATCTATTGCACCCTGTACGAAAACTGCTGTACCGCGGTAAAGCAGGCTGTCGTCAACCACAAATCTGGAATTGTGACCTGGGTAGATTTTGCCATCAGAATGAGCGTCCTGACAGCACAGGTTAAAGAAACAACCAGGTACCAGCTGATAGTAGAAACCGGCATCTTCGCCGCCCATCTGCTGTGTGCCCCAAACGTGCACACCATCTTCACCCAAAACTTTGGAGGCAGATGCTATAAGTGCATCGGTCATTTTTTCTTCGTTTACAACCGGCAGATAGCCATAGTCCAGTTTAAAGTCATAGTCGGCACGCATTGCAAAACAGATGCCTTTTACCACTTCTTCCATTCTGCGCAGAACATATTCGCGGTTTTTCATGTTTTTGTTTCTCACCGTGCCGCGCATATAACAGGTGTCGCTGATAATGTTTTCAGCACCGCGTCCGGCCTGCAGTGTGGCAACTGTGATAACACAAGGTTCCAGCGGTGAAATTTCACGGCTGACTATAGTCTGGAAAGTCTGGATAATTGTGGTGGCAACAACCACAGGGTCAACACACATGTGCGGTGCGGCACCGTGACCACCACGACCTTTTACATACAGGTCAAACTGGTCATCTGCGGCGGAAACATCGCCGTACATCAGGCGGATGTCACCCGGTTTCATACCTTCTTCCACTTCTGTAACATGGATGGCATAAATGGCATCAACGTGTGGGTTTTCCATACAGCCTTCTTCAATCATTACAGGCGCACCGCCAGGGCCTTCTTCGCCAGGCTGGAAGAACAGTTTTACATAGCCGTTCAGCTGGTCTTCGTGCTCTTTAAGAACTTTGGCAACACCCAACAGCATAGCAGCGTGGCAATCGTGACCGCAGGCGTGCATATTTTCATTGGTTGATGCATATTCAAGGCCTGTTTCTTCTTTAATTGGCAGTGCATCCATATCAGCGCGCAGAGCAATACATTTGCCGCCGGCTTTGCCCAGCAGTGCCACCACACCTGTGCAGTTTTTGCACACTGTGTAGTTTACACCCCATTCATCCAATTTTGCAGTGATAAATGCTGTTGTCTGTGGCAGGTTAAGGCCCAGTTCAGGTATTTTGTGCAGTTCTCTGCGCCACATTGAAATTTCATTCTGTATTTCAAGTGACCATTCAAGTGCTTTATTCATAGCGTACCTCTTGATTTGTTAATTTAATAACAATATTGTACTCTTATAATATAAATTAGTCAATAAAAAACTGCTCTCTGTAGAAGAAAGCAGTTTTGATTTTATATCATATATGGTGTTTGATGAATTGAGATTTATTCTGTCAATGCTTTTTGGGTTTCAGCTATATCCTGTTCAATCAGCGGTCGCATACTATCCTTATATTTTGATAAATCAGCCCTGTTAAAACATTCTATTATTTTGGGTATATATTGTGGCTTTGCCTCTCCAACCTGCACCAATGACTTTATGCACTGCCTGGCTGTAATCGGTTTTTCATCTGTAACATGGGCAAGATAATCATCAAGAATCGCATCAAAATAATTTTCCTTGTCCCATTGTGCATTGACTGCAAGAATATTCAATACACGATTTCTTACATATGACTTTGGATGATTAAGCAATGATGCAAAAGTGTTGAAATACTCATACCAGACATCAGTATCTT